>JBBQHP010000011.1:0-122380 GCA_038324085.1 Burkholderiales bacterium | reverse complement strand
CTAGAAATTGACGTTGTTCCCGCCTTTCAACTTGAGGATCGCCCGCGCGTCGTCCGGCGTCGCGATCTCCAGCCCCAGTTCTTCCAGGATGCGCCGGATCTTTCCGACCTGGTCCGCATTCGTCTTCGCGAGCTGGCCCCGGCCGATCCACAGGCTGTCCTCCAGTCCGACGCGCACGTTGCCGCCCATGACGGCCGACATGGAAGCGATGTACATCTGGTTGGCGCCCGCGCCGAGCACGGACCACTGGTACTGGTCCCCGAACAGGCGGTCGGCGGTGCGCTTCATGTGCATCACGTCTTCCGCGTGCGGCCCGATGCCTCCGCGCAGCCCGAACACCGACTGGATGAAGAGCGGCGGCTTGACGATCCCGCGATCGAGGAAGTGCGATGCCGTGTACAGGTGGCCGATGTCATAGCACTCGATCTCGAAGCGCGTGTTGTTCGCGCTGCACGATTCGAGGATGTGGGCGATGTCCTTGAAGGTGTTCTTGAAGATGCGATCGTCCGAACCGGCCAGGTAGGGTTTCTCCCAGTCGTACTTGAACTCCTTGTAGCGGTTTAGCATCTCGTACAGGCCGAAGTTCATCGAACCCATGTTGAGCGAGGCGACCTCGGGCTTGAGCTGCAGCGCGGGTTGCAGCCGCTCCTCGATCGCCATGGTCGGCGCGCCGCCGGTGGTGAGGTTGATGACCACGTTCGACGCCGCCTTGATCTTGGGCAGGAAGCGCCGGAACATCTCCGGGTCCTGCGTGGGGCGGCCGTCCTCGGGCATGCGGGCATGCAGGTGCACGATCGCGGCGCCGGCCTTGGCCGCGCCGATCGCGGCTTCGGCGATCTCGTCCGGCGTGATCGGGAGGTGCGGGGACATCGACGGCGTGTGGATCGCGCCGGTCACGGCGCAGGTGATGATGACTTTGCGTGGGGCTGCCATGGTTTCCTCCGGAAAAATGGGCTATCGATGCTTCTTGTTCTGGTCGCGTTTGTGGGCCATCAGCGCCATCAGGCGCCGGTCGCGCCACGCTTCGCGCGCGGCATGTTCGCTGTGGGGCATGAGCTTGCGGCGTTCCGCCTCGACGCGGCCGGCGAGCTCGTCGTCCCACGGCCCATAGGCGCTGCCCTCCATCATGCCGTGCATCTTCGGGCCGTAGCGCTTGGCGTAGTCGGTGACGCCGCCGGGTGCGTTCAGGTCGATGGTTTCGAACGGGCCCATGAACGCCCAGCGCAGGCCGAGCCCGTCGCGGATGCTCTTGTCGAGATCCTCGACGCTGACGTAGCCCTCGTCGACCAGGCGCCACGATTCCAGCAGCAGTGCCGCCTGGAGCCGGTTCAGGACGAAGCCTTCGATTTCCTTGTTGACGAGGATCGGCACCTGGCCGGCGCGTTCGTGCAACGCGCGTGTGCGCTCGACCACGGCAGGGTCGGTGAACGGCGCAGGCGACAGCTCCACGACCGGAATCACGTGCGGCGGATTGACCGGGTGCGCGACCAGGCAGCGATGCTTGCCCGGCACGTGACCGGCGAAGCGCGAGGTCTGGATGGTCGAGGTGGAGGAAGCGAGGATGCAGTCGGGCGCCGCCGCCGCGTCGAGGTCGCTGAATACCTGGCGCTTCACGTCTTCGCGCTCGGATGTGTTCTCCTGCACGTAGTCGGTGCCCTCGAGCGCGGCCGCCAGGGTCGGCGCCGCCGACACCCGCGCCGCCACGGTGGCGGGCGCTTCGTCGATCAGTCCGTACGACCGCAGTTCGACCAGGCCTTCTTCGATCAGGCCGAGCGCCTGGTCGACCGCGCCGGGCGCGCTGTCCCACAGTTTCACCGGGTGGCCCGCCCGCGCGAACACCATGGCCCAGGCACGGCCGATCAGCCCGACTCCGACAATTGCGATGTTTTCCATATCAGCGAAGTACCTCGACGTTGCCGCAGACCGGCATGGATTGGCCGCTCACGTGGCGGCCGGCATCGGATGCCAGGAACAGCGCCATGTTCGCGATGTCCTGGGCGCTCACCATCGTGCGCATAGAAACGTCGGCCACCATGCGTTGCTTCTGCTCGTCGGGCGAGATGCCGAAGGCCGCCGCCTTGGCAGCGACGACCCGGTCGATGCGATCGCCTTCGACGATGCCGGGCATGATGCAGTTGACTCGCACGTTGTCCGGCCCGGCTTCCATCGCGAGGCTCGCGGTGAAGCCGACCACGCCCCATTTCGCCGCCGCGTAGGGCGAGCGTAGCGGGAAGCCGAGCCGCCCCGCCGTGGACGACAGGTTGATGATGCTGCCCCCGCCCGCCGCCTTGATCATCGGCATGCCCAGGCGCGTGCAATAGAACATGCCGTTCAGGTCGATGGCGATGCAGCGGTCCCAGTCGGATACCGGGATGTCTTCCACCTTGCCGGTGGGGCCGGCGATGCCGGCGTTGTTGACCAGCACGTCGAGCCCGCCCAGATGGCGTTTGACGTCCGCAAACAGTGCATCGACCTGCTTGAGGTCGGATACATCGCAGACCGAGCTCGTCACTGCGGGACGCGCGGCGCGAACGGCATCGAGCGCCTTGAGGTCGACGTCGCAGATGTGGACCCGGGCGCCCATGTCGATGAATGTTTCCGTGATGGCGCGGCCGATGCCGCCTGCGCCCGCCGTGACGAGCACGCGCTTGCCCGCGAGCGTGAGGTCGGGTTTCATGAACCGGTCTCCCCTGTGTTGATGTTATGGTTTTGTCCGCTGTCGAACCCCTGATTCTAGAACAACCGGGGCCGGTCTCAGAGGGCGCGATGGGTCTGGCACGGATCGTCCTGGCAGGTGAAGACCTCGATCGTGACGTGACCGAGTCCTTCGAGATCGGCCAGCAGGTGCTTGTAGTGTTCGGCGGAGCGGGGGTGGTGCGTCACCACCGACAAGACCAGCGCGCGCTCGACCCCGCCGATGCTCCAGAGCCGCAGATCGGCCACGCGATTGTCGGCGTCGGACTCGATGCGGCGCACGATCTCGGACTTGAGCGCGCTGTTTTCTTCGGCGTCCAGCAGGACCCGGCCGGTGCCGAGCAGCAAGCCCCACGCCCACCACCCGATCAGGACCGAGGCCGCGATGCCCACCGTCGGATCGAGCCAGACCCAGCCGAGCCATTTGCCGGCCATGAGCGCCGCGATGGCCAGGATCGACGTGAGCGCATCCGCGACCACGTGCAGATATGCCGCGCGCAGGTTCTGGTCCTGGTGGGCAGGTGCAGCGTCGTTTCCCGGGCTGCGGCTGTGATCGTGCCCATGGTCGTGGCCATGCCCATGCCCATGGTCATGTCCGTGGCCCGCATCGGCGCTGCCACCCGAGAGCAGCAGCGCGCTCGCGATGTTCACGATGAGCCCTAACACGGCGACGACGATCGCTTCGTCGAACTGCACCAGCACCGGCGCGGCCAGGCGAGCCACCGACTCGAATGCCATCAGCACTGCGACCACCGCCAGCAGCAGCGCGCTCGAGAAGCCGGCCAGCGCGCTCACCTTGCCGGTGCCGAACGAGAAGCGCTCGCTGGTGGCGTGGCGCCGGGCGAATGCATAGGCGAAGGCCGCGATGCCGAGCGCCGCGGCATGCGAACCCATGTGCCAGCCGTCGGCCGTCAGCGCCATCGACCCCGTCATCCAGCCGACGATGAGTTCCGCGACCATGGTCACGAGGGTCAGCGCCAGCACGACCTTCGCGCGGCGTTCGGAAGTGCGGTGTCCGGCGGGCGGCGGTGTGCGGTCCTGGCGCCAGCGATCGAGGGGGGCTTCGCTTTGCATGGTCGGGCGTGCGGGGTGGTCCGATTCTAACTGGGACCCATGTCGCCCTGGACCGTTCATCCAGTGATCTGCCGCCGCACCGGACTCGTATGGGAACGACGCTGCCCGGCATGGCAACGACATGTTACGACCGGCGCAGGTGTCGGCGCGTCGATGGGATTGCGCGGGTGTACCGCCGGGCCGTGCGGCGGACCGGTCAGTGGGGTATCAGGCCCGCACCGAACCGCGCCTGCCCCCGTTCAGCCGCGCGTGCTTGCGCGGGTCATGCCCCTTGTTGCCGGGCGAACATTCGGCGCACAGCCCCTTGATGGTGAGATCGACGGACTGCGGAGTGAAGCCGGCCGGAAGGACCGGGGTATAGCCCGAGCCCAGGTCGTCGAGGCAGATCACGTTCTGGCAGCACGTGCACTTGAAGTGCGCGTGATTGTGTTCGTTCGTTGCGGGCGCCGCGTTGAAGCGCCAGACGCGGTCGTCGCCACTGATCTTGTGCGCGAGCGACTGCGTGGTGAGCCAGTCGAGCACGCGATAGACCGTGACGCGATCGATGCCCGAGGCCTGGCTCAGGCGGCCCTCGATCTCGCCGTGCGACAGCGCGCCTTCGGCCTTGAGCAATGTCGCCAGGATCTCGATGCGGGCATTGGTGACGCGAGCTGCGGTGTTCCGGATCAGCTCTTCGGCGACGACGCGAAAGTTCACGGCCATGGGATCGGGAACACGCAAGTGAGTGGCAAAAGAATTAGACCATGCCGCGGGCGCCATCGACAACGCGTGCGGCGACGGAGGACCCGGATCGCTCCGGGCCCTCGCGACGTCAGCTGTTACTTCTGCTTGAAGCCGCTGCGGATCCAGTCGATGCTCTTCATGCCGTCCGGCGGGCTGATCTGCGCGGGCGGATAGAACTTGACGTCCGTGAGCGTCGCCTTGCCGTCGACCACGAGCACCTTGCCGATCGGGACGCTCTGCACGGCCTGGTGGCCCTTGCCGAGCGACATGTCGACCGTGCCGGCGACGGATTCGAACTTCAGGTACTCGAAGGCCTTGATGACATCGTCGAGCGAAGCCGCCTTGCCGCCGTTCGACTTCATCGCCTTCTCGTACGCCGCCTTGGCTCCGAAGAACGCGGTGGCCATGTGGTACGACGAGTAGACCGGCATCGCCTTGAACTGGTCCTCGTAGTTCTTGCGGAACCACTGGTTCAGCTTGGTCGCGGGCGCGAACGGGCCGTTGGGTCCACGCGCGCCGATCATCGTGCCGTCGGGCAATTGCGCGCCGAGCCGCTCGAGCACGGTCTCGCCGCAGATGATCATGTTGGGCGATTTCTTCAGCAGCCCGCGCGGCACCGCCTGCAGCAGGTAGGCCTCGAGGTCGCCACCCCACAGGGAATTCTCGATCATCTCCGCGTCGCTGCTGCTCAGCGCCGAGATCTCGGTGCCGTACTGGCCGGCGCCGAGTTTCGGCGTCACGTTAGTCGCGATCTGGGCCTCCGGCTTCAGCTGCTTCATCGCTTCGGTGAAGTCGGACCATGCGTCCTGGCCCCAGGCGTAGTTCGGGTTCATGCCCGAGAACTTCTTGAGGTTCGGGAACATCTCGGCAACGTAGCGCGCCGCGGCCACGTTCTCCTGCGTGGCCATCGTCGTGGTGCGGAACACGTACTTGTAGTTGTTTTCCTCGAAGATGCGATTGGTCGCGCAATCGAACAGCACCGTGAGCTGTTTCATCTCCTCGGCCACCGGCGCCACGGCGAGGCAGTCGCCGCTCGAGATGACGCCGATCACGAGGTCGACTTCCTGCCGGCTCACGAGATTGCGGAACTCGGTCACCACCTTGGTCGGGCCGCCGGCCTCGTCCACGTAGACCACTTCGATCGGGCGTCCGCCGAAGCCCTTCTGTTCGAAGCCCGGCACCTGTCCACCCTTGTTGAAGGCTTCGACCAGGAGGTCCGAAGCGTTCTTCGCCGGGACGCCGAACGGGCCCGCGGCGGGGCCCGACAGGAACGTGATCACGCCGATCTTGAGCGGCTTGTCCTGGGCCGAGGCGGTGGCGGGCAGCACGCCGGCGACTGCCGCCAGCAATGTGACGAATGCAAGCAGGATGCGATTCATGGGTGGCTCCTCAATGGTTTCGAGTTTTTTCACGATGCTGCCCGATCCCGTCGCCGCATCGTTTGTCCTCGATTATAGGGGCTGATGCGAACGCGGTTCCGATACAATCCGGGCCATTGACTGAACGGGCTCGTTGCAGCGCGCGTTGACCGCCCCCTCCCGCTTGAAAATCCTGGCGCTCGATACGTCCACCGAATACTGCTCCGCTGCGCTCTGGCTCGACGGACACGTATGCCAGCGGCTCGAACACGCGGGGCAGCGTCATTCGCAACTGCTGTTGCCGATGGTCGATGCGCTGCTGGTCGAAGCCGGGCTCGTGCTCGGCCGGCTCGATGCGCTCGCTGCCGCGGTCGGACCCGGATCGTTCACCGGCCTGCGCATCGCGACCGCTGTCGGCCAGGGTCTCGCGTTCGGTGCAGACCTGCCCGTGGTTCCGGTCGGGACACTCGATGCGCTGGCCGAAGGCGGCGGCGCGAACGACATGGTCGCCTGCATCGACGCGCGCATGAACGAGGTCTACATCGCCGCGTTCCGGCGCGGGGCGCAGGGAGTCGATGCGGTGCTGGCGCCGGCGCTGGCGCATCCCGACGCCTTGCCGGATCTCCCGTCCGGTCAGTGGGTCGGTTGCGGCAACGGCTTCGACCGCTTCGGCGATCGGATGGCCGCGTGCTGGCCGCAGGTCCGCATCGTCCACGATCGTCATCCCGAAGCGCGGCACGTGGCCGCGCTCGCTGCGGCCCGGTTCCTGGCCGGCGAGCGGCACCCGCCGGAAGCCCTGGTGCCGCTCTACGTGCGCGACAAGGTGGCCCTCTCCACCGCCGAGCGATGAGCGCGCTGCCGCGCAGTCTGCCGCGCTTCCGGCCGATGCGACCGCTCGACCTGGAGCACGTGGCCACCATCGAATCCGACATCTACACGCACCCGTGGACGCTGGGCAATTTTCGCGACTCGCTCGATGCCGGCTATTCCTGCTGGGTACTGGAAATCGAGGGCGCTCTCTCCGGTTACGGCGTGCTGATGATGGGCATCGACGAAGCGCATCTGCTCAACCTGAGCATCGCGCGCGAGCGCCAGCGCGAAGGTCTCGGCGCGCAATTGCTCGATTTCTACTTGCAGCGCGCGCGCGACATGGGTGCGCGCGCGCTGTTCCTGGAAGTGCGGCCGTCGAATCTCGCCGGACGCTCGCTGTATCAACGCGCCGGGTTTCGTGAAATCGCGCGACGCCGCAACTACTACCCCGCCGCGACCGGCCGCGAGGACGCGATCCTGATGGGTCTCGATCTATGAGAACGCGCGCGCAGGTTCTCGAGGAGCTCGGACTCGGGCCCGAATGGGTGCGCCGCGAACGCCCGCAAGCGCCGGCGAGCGCCGAGGCGGATGTCGCCGCGCCGTCGCCGGATGCTGCACAGTCGTCGATGCCGGCGCCTGCGACCGACCCCGATGTCCGCGCGAACGAGATCCTGAATCTCGAGTGGCCCGCGCTCGAGGCCTGCGTCGCCGCATGCACGGCATGCCCGTTGGCCCCGACGCGCACGCAGACGGTGTTCGGCGTCGGCGACGAGGCCGCGGACTGGCTGTTCGTGGGCGAGGGCCCGGGCGCGGAGGAAGACCAGCGCGGCGAGCCCTTCGTCGGCCAGGCGGGCCGCCTGCTGGACAACATGCTGGCCGCGATCGGTCTGCAACGCGGATCGGACGTGTACATCGCCAACGTGGTCAAATGCCGTCCGCCGGGCAATCGCAATCCGGAGCCGCTCGAAGCCGAACGGTGCCGTCCGTTCCTGCAGCGCCAGGTGGATCTGATCCGGCCGAAGCTGATCGTCGCGCTGGGCAAGATTCCCGCAACCAGCCTGCTCGGGCGCGACGCCACCATCGCTTCGCTGCGCGGGCAGTTGCACGATTACCGCGGCATCCCCCTCATCATCACCTACCACCCGGCCTATCTCCTGCGCAACCTGCCCGACAAGGCCAAAGCGTGGGAAGACCTGTGTTTCGCCCGTGACACGATGGCGCGGCTCAAGGCCGGCGCTTGAATTTCCCTCGTCCGACCCCACAACGCTGTACGAGGTCTCGATCCATGTCTCGAGGAGACAATCCATGTTGAGTCGTATCGCACTATTCGCCGTGCTCGCCGTTGCAGCCCTGCTGTCGGGTTGCGGCTACAACACCATCCAGTCCCAGGACGAGGAGGTGAAGGCCGCGTGGAGCGAAGTGGTGAACCAGTACCAGCGCCGCGCCGATCTGGTGCCGAACCTGGTCAATACGGTGAAGGGCTTCGCGCAGCAGGAAAAGGACATCCTGCTCGGTGTTACCGAAGCGCGGGCCAGGGTGGGCAGCATCCAGGCCACGCCCGAACTGGTCAACGATCCGGCGGCGCTCGACAAGTTCATCGCGGCGCAGGGCCAGATGACCTCGGCGCTGTCGCGACTGCTGGTCGTGGCGGAGAACTATCCGCAATTGAAGTCCGACCAGAACTTCCGCGATCTGCAGGCGCAGCTGGAAGGCACCGAGAACCGCATCACGGTCGCGCGCAATCGCTACATCCAGTCGGTGCAGCAATACAACACGACGGTCCGCCAGTTCCCGGCCAATCTCACCGCGATGGTGTTCGGCTACAAGGAGAAGGCCAATTTCACGGTCGAGAACGAGGCCGTGATCGCCAAGCCGCCGACGGTGGACTTCAGCAAGCCGGCGCCCCCGGCACCTGCTGCGGCACCCGCGCCGGAACCGGCGAAGTAGTCGATGGCGCACGCATGGGCACGCTTCGGCGTGCTGCTGTTGCTGCTCGGTCTGGCGCTCGGCCTGCGGGCCGAGGTGCCGGTGCCGCCGCTCAAGTCGCCGGTGACGGACCTCACCGGGACGTTGAGCGCGGCCGAGCAGGGCGCGCTCGAGCAGAAGCTGCTCGCTTTCGAGAAGCGCAAGGGCAGTCAGATCTTCGTGCTGATCGTGCCGACCACCCAGCCGGAGGCGATCGAGCAGTACGCCATCCGCGTGGCCGACGCCTGGAAGCCTGGCCGCAAGGGTATCGACGACGGCGCGCTCCTGCTGGTCGCGAAGGACGATCACGCATTGCGCATCGACACCCGCTATGGCCTCGAGGGCGTCTTGAACGATGCGATGTCCAAGCGCATCGTCGCCGACATCATCGTGCCGCGTTTCAAGGCCGGCGATTTCGCCGGCGGCATCGATGCCGGCGTGGACTGGATGATCAAGCTGATCGACGGCGAAGCGCTACCCGCTCCGGTGGCGAGGCCGCAGGTGCCGCAGGACGCCGGCAAGTTCCAGTCGCTGTTCGTGATCGGATTCATCCTCGTGGTCGTGGTGGGCGGCATCCTGCGGCGCATCATCGGGCGCGTGCCTGCCGCCGCGCTGGTCGGCAGCGCCGCGGGCGTGATCGCCTGGCTGATCGTCGGCGCAATCACCGTCGGTGCGATCTCGGCGATCATCGCGTTTGTCTTTTCGCTCGTGGCGGGCAACAGCGGCATGCGAGGCGGCCGCGGCGGCTGGGGCGGCGGATTCCCCGGTGGTGGCGGCGGCTGGAGCAGCGGCGGCGGCGGTTGGGGTGGGGGTGGGGGCGGCATGGGTGGCGGCGGCGGGGCGTCCGGGCGGTGGTGACATGAATCCGGGACGCTGGTTGCGCCACCTGTTCACCGGTCATGGCGCGGTGCGGCGCGCGTTTCCCGATGCGACGCTCGATGCCATCGAACGCACGATCCGGGAAACCGAGGCGGCGCATTCGGGCCAGATTCGCGTCGTCATCGAAGCGTCCCTCGACGGACCGCGCCTGTGGGCCGACGAAACCGCACGCGAGCGCGCCGTCGAAGTGTTCTCGCTGATGCGGGTGTGGGACACCGAGCACAACAACGGGGTCCTGATCTACCTGCTGATGGCGGACCGCGACGTGGAGATCATCGCGGACCGGGGCATTCACGCGAAATGCGGCGCCGAGGCATGGGAGGCGGTGTGCCGCGAGATGGAGCAGCACTTCCGTGCCGGAACATTCGAAGCCGGGGCGCTGGCCGGGGTGCGCGCGGTCGGCGACCACCTCACGCGACATTTCCCGGGGCGCGGGGCGCAAGGCAACGAGATGCCGGATCGTCCGGTCGTGTTGTAGCCCCGGCGTCGTAGCCCCGGACCGCCGTTCACGGGCCGGCGTTTGGCTCTCGTGCGCGGCGATTTCGCGCCGTTGCCGATGGACGACATGGCCTTTCGGACAATAGACGCACCCTGCCGACCTCGCTAGTCTCGGGACGACCGTGCGCGCAATCGTGCTGCGCCATCGCGAACTCCAGGAGGTGCCGGAATGCGTGCTCACCGAGTCGTCCACCGCGTCATCATGACGCTGGCGTTGTCAGGGGCGTGCTGCCTCGCAGCGCCGGTTTACGCCGATGTGTCCACCACACTGCAATTCTTCGGCTCCGTCCAGCCGGACCTGACGTACGAGAAGAACGATCCGCGCATCGTGAGCGACAGCAAGTCGCGCGATGATGCGATAGCACGGGCGACCGCCGAAGCCGCGGCCGACATCGGCACCGGCGAGCTCAAGGCGAGGGCCACGGGCCAGAAGTTCCTGTCCGGCGAATCGGAGATTGCGGCCCGCGCCGTGGCGCGCGCGATGGACACCCTCACCATCGACGGCCCCGGCACCGATGCGATTCCGGTGTCGTTCCAGATGGCCGTGGACGGCGATCTGTTCGTGCCGGCCGCGGCGAACGGCACGGGTCAGGCGGTTGCATTGGTCCAAGGCGTGCTCGGCATCGTCGGCGCGAGCGAGTTCGCGACCCTGCAATGGCGTCGCGCCTACGACGCGGGTGGCGCCGTCGTGACCGATTCGCTGACGGGCCTGGGCGACTGGCTGGGTGCGGCGCCCGTCGCGGGGACCACGAATCACTTCGATCTGCTGCTGCAATACGATGCGGACATTGTTCCCGGAACGCCGTTCGACTTCGAATCGGAACTGCGTGCGATCGTCGGCATGCGCGGCCCGATCGGCTCCGATGCGATCTCGGATTTCGGCAATACCGCGAAATTCACGATCATCCTGCCCCAGAGCTATACGTTCACTTCGCAGTCGGGCCTGTTCCTCGCAGGACCGGTACCGGAACCGCAGACGTGGGCACTGCTCGGGGTGGGGTTGCTGGGCGTGGGCATGTACGCGAAGCGCCGCAAGCAAGGCTCCGGGTCCGCCTAGCACCGCGTTCTTCGCTGCGTGTCGTCACGCAGCGGTGGTGCGGGCCGCACCGGTCTGCACCGAAGCCGCGTTGCGGAGGCTTTGGCGAGAGGCACTCAAATGCAAGCGACGCCGCGTCATCGGCGCATGTGGATGGTCATCGCGCTGTGTCTGCTGGCGGCGTCGTCCGCTCGGGCGCAGCAAACGACCGCCGATCCGGTAGCCGGAGCAAAGCCGCGACCGGCCGGCGCCGATGTCGTTCCGAGCGTCGTTCAAGCCGCCGCGGGTTCGAAGCGGCAGGCGGCGGCCACGACGCAGACCGGATCCGGCGCCGCGGACCCTTGCGAGACGGTGGGCCGCCGGCTCTACGACTTGTGCATGGCGAGCCCGGGCGCCGACATGGCGCAGTGCATCCGCGAATACGACATGGCGTACGGCAGATGTGCGAATCCTCCGTCCGCAGAGGCGACCACAGGCGGGACCGCCTCGGAGCTGTCGCGGGGAACCTACCGCATTCCCTACGAGAACGGCACGAAGGTCCACATCAACCGCGATTTCCACGATCACAACCCGCCGGGCAAGATCGACATGGCCGCACGCGGCGGTGGTACCCATCGCATCGTCGCGGCCGCCGCGGGAATCGTCCGATTCATCGAGGACAGCCACTCGAAGCAGCAGCATCCGATGCGATGGCTGAGGCATACGGACGACTGCAACAACAACTACGTCTGGATCGAACACGACAATGGCGAATGGTCGAAGTACTCGCACATGCAGCAGGGCACGACGACCGGCAAGGCGGGCCTGAACGTCGGTGATCGCGTCGCCGAAGGTACCTACCTCGGCGACGAGGGCAAGGTCGGGTGCGCGTGGCCGCAGCATCTCCACTTCGAGATCGTCGTGCCCGCCGGCGCGCATCCGGCGATCGCCGATCCGAGCGGAATGCTCACCGGGTACACGCGGGACAGCGCGCGCAATCCGGTGATCTGCGGTCTCGGCGGCAAGCCTTTCCAGGATGGCGAGATCTATTTTGCCGCGCCGGCGCCGGACTGCGCCTACGAGGGCTCGGTCGCCGTGGGAGGCGCCTGCAGCAGGGACGTCCAGTGCGAGACCGGAGCCTGCAATGGCGACGGCGTCTGCCAGTGCCGGAAAGACGCAGACTGCGGCGGGACCGCGTACTGCGACGAGGGCACGCTCAGCGTCGGCAAGAACCGGTGCGTCGCAAAGCAGGCGGACAACGGCAGTTGCGCCGCGGTGGGTGGAGGTCGCCAATGCCTGTCGGGCGAGTGCTATGCCGGGCACTGCTACACGGAGAACTCCGTGGCGATGGGCGGCACCTGCTATCGCGACAAGGCCTGCGCCGTGGGCAAGTGCAGCGCCGTCGACGGGGCGAAAGGCACCTGCGTGTGCAAGCACGACGCGGATTGCGGCGCCGGCCGATGGTGCGACGCCGGCCTGGACGCGAAGCTCAACGCCTGCCACGCGAAGCTCCATGCCGGCCAGCAATGCGGCAAGGCCGGTTCGTTCGGCAACGACCACAAATGCGAATCGGCCAAATGTTCCGGATTCCCGAAATACGAATGCAGGTAGCCCCGGATGCGCGTGGATGCAATCGGACCGCGTTCCCCGGCACTTGGCAATGTGCAGAGGCCTCGCCATGAATCGATATCGACGACTGTTCGCCGCCACTTCCTTGCTGCTTGCCTCGGTCGCGCACGCGAATGTGTGCGACAGCGTCAAGGACAACCAGACGTCCGCTGACACCCGGAGAGATTTCGATCTCTACGAAGAGATGTTTCCGGATGCCGCGTATCAGGGCAACCGTCACTGGAACGAGCTGATCCTCGAGTGCAACCGCCAGCGCGACACCAAGGGAAACGAGGTCGCCCGGGTGACCGCCGCGAGCGGAGACAATCCCGACAAGCGGTTGCTCAGATCGCGCAATCTCGAACCGAGGGTGATTCGCGGCCACTACAACTTCTTCGGCAACATCGTCACGCAGCTCAAGTACGTCTACGTGCTGAGCAGGCAGGACGGCGTCTGGACCATGATCATTCCCTATCGGCCGATCATCAACGACGTGGTGCCCGGACGCATCGACTTCTATGTCGGCAGCCGACGCGTGGATCCCGATACCGGAGCGGTCGCGAACCTCGATACCGGCAATGGCCATGCCGGCGTGCTGTACGACGAGGCCCAGGTGACCGACCCGGAGAGCAGCGCACAGATCCGGACGCTCAAGGCAGGAGCGCAATCCATCGATCGCACGTTGTGTACGAGTACCACGTACTTCCCCGGCAAGGACGACAAGTACGACGGCAAGAACGACGCGGACAGCTACCGGCGCGACAAGGAGAACAGGTTCATCAGCCTCGGCCGGATCCAGTACCGCTACGACAAGAACCTCGGCGCCGTGCACGAGGGCTGTCGGGTGGACGCGAGCCGTGAGCTCTATTGGCGCTGGGATCCGAACGGCAACCAGGTGGTCAAGGTCAAGCCGGGGGACTGGATCCTGGACAATTTCGTGCGCACCGCGGAATCGCACTGGACGATTCCCGGCGTGTTCCGGTTGAAGCTCCTGATGCAGGGTCGGAACGACGCGTCGTTCCCGAAATCGACGCTGGACCTGCTGCAGGACGACGACCATCTCACCGTGCGCTTCGCGACCAAGTTCCTGCCGTACGACTTCAATCAGATGTACAAGTCGAACGTCATCCAGTTCAACAATTTCTCGACCATGACGTCCGATGGTACCTACTGGCACGAAGTCGGCCACGCTTTCGGACTGGACGACGAATACGGCAAGAGCAAGTACGACGACAAGACCGGCGACACCGACTACAAGGACAGCGGCTGCGAGAGCGAGATCTACCGGGACTACTCGCCGACCGACTACCAGATGTGCGAAGCCGGGGCGCCTTCGACGAAATCGATCTACGACTACATCGCGGTATCCCGCTACGTCACGAAGCAGAGCGAATGCGACGACGACCAGGATTGCGCGAGTGCCGAGTACTGCGACAAGGGCGTCATCACGATCGGCCGCAATCAGTGCGTTGCGAAGAAGGCCGACAACGCAACGTGCGACCTCGCGGGCGGTGCGCACCAGTGCCGGTCGGGGAGGTGCAACCTGAGCCGCTGTTTCACGCCGGATTCGGTGGCCATGGGCGGCACCTGTTACGTCGATGTTGCGTGCAAGGGCGGAAAATGCAGCGCCGTCGACGGGACGAAGGGGACCTGCGTCTGCAAGGATGATCCGGATTGTGACTCCGGGAGCTACTGCAATGCCGGGGCCGATTTCACGAAGAACAGCTGCGTGCCGTTGAAGCGCGACAACGCCACCTGCGACGTGGTCGGCGGCGGGCATCAGTGCAAGAGCGGGCAGTGCCGGTTCGCCCGCTGCTACACGCCCGAGTCCGTGGCCATGGGCGGCGTCTGCTACAACGACGATGCCTGCAAGGCGGGCAAATGCAGCGCGGTGGATGGTGCGCAGGGGGTCTGCGTGTGTCGGGCCGACAGCGATTGCGGCGCGGGCAAATGGTGCGATGCCGGGATCGACGCGAAAATCAATTCGTGCCGGGCGAAGCTCGGCAAGGGTGCCGTTTGCGGCAAGGCGGGGTCGCTGGGCAACGACCACAAGTGCAGGTCGGGGCAGTGTTCGGGGTTCCCCAACTACAAGTGCAAGTAGGTTCGTCGCGGCGGCCGGCACAGTGCGCCGGGCCTGCCGCCGCTCACGCGATCAGCGGTCGGGCGCCGCCGGCGGTGGCGGATCCTGGTCGTGGCCATGGATGCGCCAGATGATCGCCATGCTTCCGGCGAGGAACAGCCCGAATGCCACGACGATGGTGTTGATCGACAGCTCGGCCTTCAGCATCAGCGCGTAGCACCCGAGCAGCGCGAGAATGCTCAGGTTCTCGTTGAAGTTCTGCACCGCGATCGAATGGCCGGCGCCCATGAGCAGATGGCCGCGATGCTGGAGCAGCGCGTTCATCGGTACCACGAAGTAGCCGCCCATGGCGCCCGACGCGGTCAGCAGCACCACCGCGAGTCGCCAGTCGGTCACGAAGACCATCCCGATCACCAGCAGTCCCATGGCGATGCCGACCGGCAAAACGCGCACGGCGCGGTCGAGCGAGACCGACTTCGCTGCGAGGATCGATCCCGCGGCGATGCCGACCGCAACCACGGCAGTGAGTTGCGTCGCACGTTCGAGATCGAACTCGAGCGCGAGCCCGGCCCAGGCGAGGACGATCAGGCGCAGGGTGGCCCCCGCACCCCAGAACAGCGTCGTGACCGCGAGCGATACCTGGCCCAGCGGGTCGCGCCACAGCAGCTTGAAGCTGTGCCAGAAGTCCTGCAGCAGGAACAGTGGATCGCGGCGCGGCAGCTTGTGGTCGAACGCGACGGCGGGGATGTAGAGGTTGATCAGGGCCGCAATCAGGTAGAGCGCCAGGATGGCGAATATCGCGACATCGGGTGCGCTGTCGAGCCGCGGAAATGCGCTCAGCACGGTGAAGCGGCCGAACATCCACTGGGAGAATCCGTCGCCGACCATGATGCCCCCGACGATGGCGCCGAGAATGATCGACGCGACGGTGAGCCCTTCCATCCAGCCGTTGGCCATCACGAGTTTCTCGCGCGGCAGAAGCTCCGTGAGGATGCCGTATTTGGCGGGCGAATACATCGCGGCACCGATGCCGACGATCCCGTAAGCGTAGAGCGGCTGCAGCCCGGCAAGCATGGCGCCGCAGCCGATGACCTTGACCGCGTTACTGACGAACATCACGCGCCCCTTCGGGAACGAATCGGCGAACGGGCCGACGAACGGCGCCAGGACGATGTATGCGAACACGAAGAACTGTTGCAGGACCGGCGTGTGCCAGTCGGGCTCGTGCAGCGCCTTCAGGAGCGCAATGGCCGCGAACAGAAGTGCGTTGTCGGCGAGTGCGGAAAAAAACTGTGCCGCGAGGATGATGTAGAAGCCGCGGGTCATTCGTCCGTCGTGACGGTGTTCAGCATTGTGTCGTGGCACATCGCGGCGCAGCGCGGGCGCCGAGAGTTATACCATGAATGCGCTGCGGAAAATCCGTCGCGCGGCGCTCGCAAGTGCGCGGCGCGCATTAGAATCGCGTCGACCGAGAACGCCGTTTTCCGCTTCGACCTTTCATGCCCCGTCCGATCTGCGCGACCATCGACCTCGCTGCGTTTGCGCACAACCTGGCGTTGGCGCGGCGGTGCGCCAGATCGGCTCGCGTGCTGGCGGTGGTGAAGGCCGATGCCTACGGACACGGGCTGCTGCGGGTGTTGCCTGCCGCGAATCGCGCGGACGGACTCGCGGTGCTCGAGATCGAGGCTGCGGTGCGCGCCCGCGAAGCCGGTTTCGTCGGGCGCATCGTGCTGCTCGAAGGCTGTTTTGACGAGCGCGACCTGGAGCAGGCGGTGCGCCTCGACCTGACGCCGGTGCTGCACAGCGCCGGGCAGATCGATGCGCTGGCGCGGGCGGCGATCGAGCGTCCCATCGGTGTGATGCTCAAGCTCAACAGCGGCATGAACCGTCTCGGCCTGCGGACTGCGCAGTTTCGCACCGCGCTCGCGCAGGTCGAGCACATGACGCAGGTGCGCGACGTGATCCTGATGTCCCATTTCGCAAACGCCGACGATCAGCACGGCGTGGCACATCAGCTGGCCGTGTTCGACGCAGCGATCGCGGGCAGCACGCAGCCGGTGTCGCTCGCCAATTCCGCCGCGCTGCTGCGCTATCCGCAGACGCAGCGCCAGTGGGTGCGGCCCGGCATCATGCTCTACGGTGCCACGCCGTTCGCGGACCAGAGCGCGGCGGAGCTGGGTCTCGTGCCGGTCATGAGTCTTGCATCGAGCGTGATCGCGGTGCAGACGCTCGCGCCGGGTGAATCGGTGGGCTACGGCGCGAGCTTCACGGCGGCGCGGCCGATGCGCATCGGCGTGGTCGCCTGCGGCTACGCCGACGGCTACCCGCGTCATGCGCCCAGTGGCACGCCGGTGATGGTGGCGGGGCAGCGCACCGGTACGGTCGGGCGCGTGTCGATGGACATGCTGTGCGTGGATCTGACACCGGTGCCGGCGGCAGATGTCGGCGCCGAGGTCGAGCTGTGGGGCCGGGCAGTGCCGGTCGACGAGGTCGCCACGTCGTCGGGTACCGTGGGCTACGAGCTGCTCTGCGCCCTTGCGCCGCGGGTGCCGGTGCGCGTACGGGCGGCCGCAGAGGCCTGATTCCGATTCGGATCGGGCGCTCCCGCGAGCTGGATGAGCAGGTGCGATTCGCGCTTGTAGAAGCCTTCCGTGT
Organism: Burkholderiales bacterium; assembly: GCA_038324085.1. Taxonomy (GTDB): domain Bacteria; phylum Pseudomonadota; class Gammaproteobacteria; order Burkholderiales. Next base: position 105,021 of record JBBQHP010000011.1, on the reverse strand, counting down.
GGAAGGTCTCGGCCAGTTCGAACAGTTCGTAGTCGAGGTGATGGCAGAGTTCATGCAGCAGCGTGCGCAGGAAGGTGCGCGGGGCGACGACCTTCCGGCGCTGCGCGGTGCGCATCCACAATTCCACGATCGCGCGCCGGCCCGCGTCTTCCGGCAGGTACATGCCGTGGAGTTCGCCCCAATCGCCGCTCGGCCGCGTGGCGTAGACCTTCGCGCGCAACGGCGGCACGGCAAAGCGCGTCGTGAGGTCGTCGAGCAACCGCTGGCAAGCACGCTGGACTTCGGATTCGCGGTCCGCGGCGAGACCGGCGGCGATGGCCCGAACGCCGGGGGCGAGGTCCGCACCCGGGGGCAATGGCAGCTCGACGATTGCGTCGCTGCGGTCGTAGACGCGCCTGCGCCTGGTGGGCAGACGATCGTAGTAGGCAAACGGCACCGGGCGCTCCATCGATTTCGATGAACGCCAGTGTGCCGCGGCCATTGCTCCGTGTGAAGCGGGGGCGGCGCGCATCGCGATGCGATAATCGGGCGTTCGATCATCGGTGCCTCTCCCGTGGCCAAGCCCAAGATCGTCTACACCTGCACCGAGTGCGGCGGCGAAGCCCTCAAATGGCAGGGCCAGTGCGCCCATTGCAACGCCTGGAATACGCTGGTCGAAAGCGTCGCCGACAAGGCGCCCGCGCGCTACCAGGGCCTGGCACAGGTGAGCCGGGTCGCGCGCCTCTCCGACGTGGATGCCGAGGAGACGCCCCGCCGCGCCACCGGCATCGCGGAGCTCGACCGAGTGCTGGGCGGCGGACTGGTCCACGGTGCGGTCGTGCTGTTGGGCGGCGATCCGGGCATCGGCAAGTCGACGCTCCTGCTGCAGGCGCTCGCGACCATGGCGCGGGATTGTCCCGCGCTGTACGTGAGCGGCGAGGAATCCGCGCAGCAGGTGGCGCTGCGGATGCGGCGCCTGGCGCTCGACCCGACCGCGCTCGAGATGCTGGCGGAGATCCAGCTCGAGCGCATCCTGGGCACGCTCGAAGCGCGCAAACCGGTGGTCGCGGTGATCGATTCGATCCAGACCGTCTACTCCGAGAACCTGCAATCCGCGCCCGGCAGCGTGGCTCAGGTGCGCGAGTGCGCGGCGCAGTTGACCCGCTTCGCGAAGGCGAGTGGCACGGCGCTGATCCTCGTGGGCCACGTGACCAAGGAAGGCGCGCTCGCGGGTCCGCGGGTGCTTGAGCACATGGTCGACTGCGTGCTGTATTTCGAGGGCGACACGCACTCGAGCTTCCGGCTGGTGCGGGCGATCAAGAACCGCTTCGGCGCGGTCAACGAACTGGGCGTGTTCGCCATGACCGAGCGCGGGCTGCGCGGGGTGTCGAATCCTTCGGCCTTGTTTCTGTCGCAGCACGGCGGTGAGGTGCCCGGCTCGTGCGTCATGGTCACCCAGGAGGGCACGCGGCCGCTGCTGGTGGAAGTGCAGGCACTGGTGGACGAGGCGCATGCCCCCAATCCGCGCCGGCTATCGGTCGGTCTGGAACAGAACCGGCTCGCGATGCTGCTGGCCGTGTTGCACCGGCACGCCGGCATCGCCGCCTTCGATCAGGACGTGTTCGTGAACGCCGTCGGCGGCGTGAAGATCGACGAGCCGGCCGCCGACCTCCCGGTGCTGCTCGCCATCGTCTCCTCGCTGCGCGGCAAGCCTCTGCCCGGCAAGCTGGTGGCGTTCGGCGAGGTCGGCCTGGCCGGCGAAGTGCGACCCGTTCAGCGCGGGCAGGAGCGGCTGAAGGAGGCCGCGAAGCTCGGGTTCACACGCGCGATCGTGCCGCGCGCCAATCTGCCGCGCACGCCCATCGAGGGCATGGAGATCACCGCGGTGGATCGGGTCGAAGACGCGATCGCAGCGTTGCGCGGCTGATCCGGATCGCCGCGAGCGAGCTGGCGCGCCTGGTCGCCGCAAGCGCGGACGCGCTCAGCGCAGCAGGAGATAGCCCGCGACGGCGGCGGAGCCCGCGGCGACCACCCAGAGCCAGGGGGCCACCCGGGTGCTGACGCTGGGGCGCGCACCCGATGAGGTCCGCGTGATGTCGGTGTCTTGCAGGTCCGACAGTGGGCGACCGTCCATGTCGAGTTCCGCCGCCGGACCGGAAAGGGCCGCCAGCCGCATGGTCGCCTCGGTCGAATCGAACACGTTCGACAGCGTGAATGTCTGCGGGGGAATGGCCACCTTGATCGGCATTTCCTCGGTCGGCTCGTCCGGGCTCGTGGAGATGGTCGTTGAATCGTCGGCGGCGCCGGCGGTCCCCCTGGGTGCGGCGGCAGCGTTTTCCGAGGCGGATCGCAGGCGGGCCAGCATCTGCTGTTCGGCTTCCCCCGACCGGCCGGGCTGAAGGCTGATGCGCAGGTCGTCCGCGAATTCCCGGGCGCTCTGGTAGCGCGTCTCCGGCGCCTTGGCCAGCGCCTTCGCGACAATGAAATCGAGGATCTTCGGAATCCCGACCCGGGCCGCGCTGGGTATCGGGGCCTTCGCGTTCATGGTCTGGTACATGACCCCGTGCACCGTGTCGGCCTGGAACGGTGCCTGGCCCGTGAGCAGTTCGTAGAGCACGACACCGAGCGAGAAGATGTCGCTGCGCTGATCGGCGCGTTTGCCGGCGATCTGTTCCGGCGACATGTAGCGCGGCGAGCCCAGGATCATCCCGGTCATGGTCAGCTCCGAGGTGCTCAGGCGCGCGATGCCGAAGTCGGTGATCTTCGCGAGGCCGTCCTTGTTGAGCATGATGTTGGTCGGCTTGACGTCGCGATGGACGACGCCGCGGGCGTGTGCATAGGCGAGCCCTTCGGCGACCTGGGCGGCGATGCTGACGGCCTCTTCGATCGAGACGCAGCCGCGCTCGGAGAGGATCGAGCGCAGCTCGCGCCCCTCGAGATACTCCATCGCCATGTAGGCGAGACGATCGGTCCTGCCGATGTCGTAGATGACGACGATGTTGGGGTGGGACAGCCCGCCGGCGGCCCTGGCTTCCTGGTTGAAGCGCGCTTCGTACTCGGCCAGGTCTTCCTTCGGGAGATTGAGATTGACGGTCTTGATCGCGACGAGGCGGTCGAGCAACGGATCGTGGGCCTTGTATACCGTCCCCATCGCGCCCTCGCCGAGACGCATGAGGATCTCGTAGCGCCCGAGGTGCGTGGTCGCTTCCTGCAGTGCGCGGACAGTGCTCACGGCGCGCGGTCCCGCACGATGCGGAACACCGGTCCCCAGGTGGGATGGCCGGCCTCTGCGGCCGTCAACGTGAAGTTCGGGTCGATGGTGAGTGCCTGCCTGAATTCGGCCCGGCACTGAACCTCGCGCGCAGAGACGCAATTGATGAAGGCGAGGTACTTGTGCGCCGTGACCCGGTCAGACTTCATGCGCAGGCCTTCGTCCAGCGCAGCCTTGATCTGGCGGCCGGCCTGGCGGTAGTTACCGTCTTCGTAGCTGCTCAGCCCGTCCTTCAGCATGGTTTCGCCCTTGGTCTTCACGAAGGGGTTCTGCACGTCCTTCAACGGGCCGCTCTCGCAGCCGGCAACGAGCAGGGCGGCGAGGCAGAGGCTCGACAGACGACTGCAGTTCATGGATTCGGGGCGGGTTCAGAACTTGTGCTTGATCCGGACGTGCTGCCCGGACGCCACATCGACGGTCTCAGTGTACGTAGGAAATCCCGGGTTGCGGATCTCGACTTCGATCTTGCCGGGGCCGACTTCGACCACGTTCACGGGCGGGCTCACGCCGAGCTTCGCCCCGTTGACGTAGATCTCGCCCCAGGGTGATACCGCGAACGCGATGACTGCTTTTTCGGCAATCGCCGGATTGCCTTGAGCGGAACCCGACGCCGACGGCGCCGGGGCGGCGAGTGCCGGCTCCGGTAGGGTGCCGAGCCGCCCGTCCCCCATGTTGGCCACGGCCACTCTCTTGCGGCCGGGGTGCGGGTCCTTGTAGCTACCGGCATGCTGATCGGCAGGCGGCAGGATCAGCAATTCGTCCAGGTCGACCATTTTCCGCGCGACCGGCTTGTCCGGCGCCGCCACGGCGAGTTTCGTGGGCGCGGGTGCCGGCGCGGGTGCGGCCAGGGTCGCGGCGGGTGGCGATTCGTGGCGCCGTTCCGACAATACCACCGCGCACGCGAGGGCCATCACCGAAATGAGCGTTGCCACGTATGCCGCCCTGGCATTGCGCCACCAGGGAACGGGGCCGGCCGTCGGTGCTTCGGACGCCGGCGCTGGTGGTGCAGGTGGTGCCGGTGGCGCGGGGATCGAGGTGCCTTCGTTGAGCGTCCTGAACTGGCCGGATTGTTCGGCGGCGGCGCCAGGCGGTCGCGCGCCGACTTCGTAGATCTCGTGCTCGCGGACATGCTTGTCGGTGCGCGAGCCGCGATACGCGAACAACTGGGCATAGCCGTCCGAAATGTGGGACACGACCTCGAAGTACGAGCGCGACACCAGCACCTGGCCGCGGTCGGAGAAACTCATCACCCGCTGTGCGACATTGATGCCGTCGCCGATGATGTTGGGCTGGCCGTTCAGGTCCTTGACGAGGCGCACCGGCCCGAGATTGATACCGACCCGGGCTTCGAGCGTGAGGCCGCCGGCCAACGGGCGCTTGAACGCTTCGCGCAGATTCATCGCGACGAAGAGCGCATCCTCGGGGTCGCCGAGGAAGTTGATCGCCACGCCGTCACCGGTGTCCAGGATGATCCGGTCGTTGGGGGCGATGTCGCGGATCGCGTCTGCTATGAGCGCATTGAAGCGCTCTTTCAGCAGGATCTGCTCGGACACCGGCTTGCGCGAGTACTCGACGATGTCGAGGAACAGGACGCTGCAGATGAACGTCCGGTTCGTGCGGTCCAGCATGGTCGCGCCGTTCTGGGGCGCCGGGGGGGCCGTATCGGTCATGCGGGACATCGGATTTCCGGGGAAGTGGTGCGCTCAGCGATCAAGGGATGTTTCCGAACCGATTATCGAACCGGAGCCGGGTTGCAGCCGCGCTCCCCGTGCGGGGTCGCCAGAGCCGGCTGTTCTATCATGACCGCCGACTCACGGCGCTCGCTTACGCGCGCCGTCATCCCATCCTCTGCAGGCCGTCGGGACTCGCACGGGTAACCTCTCCAAATCAGGGCATTAGGAACATCATGCCGGACAATTACCAAGGTCGCGACGACCTTCCGAAGAATGCAGCAAATTATGTGCCCCTGACGCCGATCTCGTTCCTCGGCCGGGCAGCGGAAGTGTTTCCCGAACGCATCGCCGTGATCCACGGCGGCTGGCGTCTGACCTGGCGCCAGGTTGCCGAGCGCAGCCGGCTGCTCGCTTCGGCTCTGGCCCGACGCGGGATCGGCGCCGGCGATACGGTCGCGGTCATGGCGGCGAATACCCCGCACATGGTCGAGGCGCATTTCGGCGTGCCCATGACCGGCGCGGTGCTGAACACGCTCAACACGCGGCTCGACCCGACGGCGCTGGCGTTCCAGCTCGAGCATGGCGCAGCGAAGGTGTTGCTGGTGGATCGCGAGTTCGCGGAATCGATCGCCGCTGCCCTCGAGCAGGTTCGTTCGCGACCGGTGGTCATCGACATCGACGATCCGCTGGCGCCCCCCGGGCGCGCGATCGGCGAGATGGACTACGAGGCCTTCATCGCGACGGGCGACCCGGATTATCGGTCGCTCGCGCCCCGGGACGAGTGGGATGCCATCGCGCTGTCCTACACCTCGGGAACCACGGGCAATCCGAAAGGCGTGTTGACCCACCACCGCGGCGCCTATCTCAACGCCGTCGGCAATGCCGTGACCTGGGCGATGCCGCACTTTCCGGTGTACCTCTGGACCCTGCCGATGTTCCACTGCAACGGCTGGTGCTTCCCGTGGACATTGGCGCTGATGGCGGGGACCAATGTCTGCCTGCGACGCGTGGAGGCCAAGGCGATCCTCGATGCGATGCGCGAGCATCGGGTGACCCATTACTGCGGGGCGCCGATCGTGCACAACATGCTGATCAATGCGCCCGCGGCGTGGAAGGAAGGCATCGACCACAAGGTCTGCGGCCTCGTCGCGGCTGCGTCGCCGCCGGCCGCGATGATCGAGGGCATGGAGCACATGGGGTTCGACATCACGCATGTCTACGGGCTGACCGAAGTGTACGGGCCGGCCTCGGTCTGCGCGAAGCACCCGGAATGGGACGCGCTTTCCCTCGAGCAACGCGTGCAGCTGAACGCGCGCCAGGGCGTGCGCTATCCGTTGCAGGAGGGCATGGCCGTGTTCGATCCGCTGACGCTCCAGCCGGTGCCGTGCGACGGCGAGACCATCGGCGAGATCTTCTTTCGCGGCAACATCGTGATGAAGGGCTACCTCGGGAATCCCGAGGCCACGGCGGAGGCGTTTGCCGGCGGCTGGTATCACACCGGCGATCTCGCCGTCATGTATCCGGACGGGTACGTGAAGATCAAGGACCGCTCCAAGGACGTCATCATCTCCGGCGGCGAGAACATCTCGTCGATCGAGGTCGAGGACGTGCTCTATCGCCATCCGGCCGTGCTGGAAGCCGCGGTGGTCGCGCAGCCGGACGAGAAATGGGGCGAGACACCGTGCGCGTTCGTCACCCTGCGCGACGGGGTGCAGGCGACCGAAGCCGACATCGTAGCGTTCTGCCGCGCGCGCCTCGCCGGGTACAAGTCGCCGAAGCGCATCGTCTTCGGTCCGTTGCCCAAGACCTCGACCGGCAAGATCCAGAAGAACCTCTTGCGGGGTCGGCTGAGCTAGAATCGCGCCTCTTCACGCAACTTCGAGTGAGCCCGCTTCCATGAAGATTCTCGTACCCGTGAAACGGGTGGTGGACTACAACGTCAAGGTCCGTGTCAAGGCCGATGGCAGTGGTGTCGAGACGGCCAACGTCAAGATGTCGATGAACCCGTTCGACGAGATCGCGGTCGAGGAGGCAGTCCGGCTGAAGGAAGCCGGCGTGGTGACGGAAATCGTCGCCGTGTCGATCGGCGCCACCCAATGTCAGGAGACCTTGCGCACGGCGCTCGCGATCGGGGCGGATCGCGCGATCCTGGTCGAGACGGCACTCGAGACCCAGCCGCTCGGCGTGGCCAAGGTGCTGAAGGCGCTGGTCGAGAAGGAACAGCCGCGCCTGGTGATCCTCGGCAAGCAGGCGATCGACGACGACGCCAACCAGACGGGCCAGATGCTCGCCGCGCTGCTGGGATGGCCGCAGGCCACCTTCGCCTCGAAGGTGAAGATCGAGGGCGACGCCGCCGAGGTCACGCGCGAGATCGACGGCGGGCTCGAGACCATCGCGGTCAAATTGCCCGCGGTCATCACCACCGACCTGCGCCTCAACGAACCGCGCTACGTGACGCTGCCGAACATCATGAAGGCGAAGAAGAAGACGCTCGACACGGTCACACCCGACTCGCTCGGCGTGGACTTCGCGCCGCGGCTCACGACCCTCAAGGTGGTCGAGCCGCCGAAGCGCGGCGCCGGGCGGCAGGTGGGCAGCGTGGCCGAGCTCGTCGACAAACTCAAGAACGAAGCGAAGGTGATCTGATCATGACCATTCTCGTCGTCGGCGAGCACGACAACGGCAAACTCAAACCCGCGGTGCTCAATACCGTCACGGCCGCCACGAAGATCGGTGGCGAGATCCATGTGCTCGTGGCCGGCAGCCAGTGCGCAGAGGTGGCCAAGGCGGCAGCGGCGATCGCGGGCGTGAGCAAGGTCCTGGTCGCGGACAACGAGGTCTATCGTGATCAGCTGGCCGAGAATCTGGCGGCACTGGTGGTCAAGCTGGCGCCGGGCTACGGGCACGTGCTCGCCCCGGCCACCGCATTCGGCAAGAACGTGCTGCCGCGCGTGGCCGCCCTGCTCGATGTCGCGCAACTGTCGGACATCGTGAGCGTCGAGTCGGCCGACACTTTCGTGCGCCCGATCTACGCGGGCAACGCGTTGGCCACCGTGCGCTCGGCCGATCCGATCAAGGTGATCACGGTGCGCAGCACCGGTTTCGATGCCGCCGCCGCGAGCGGCGGCAGCGGGACCATCGAGCCGGTCGAGGCCGACGCGGATTCGGGGCTCTCGAGGCTCGTCGGGCAGGAGCTCACGAAATCGGCTCGCCCGGAACTGACCGCTGCGCGCGTGATCGTCTCGGGCGGTCGCGGCATGGGCAACGGCGAGAATTTCGCGATCCTGGAGAAGCTCGCCGACAAGCTCGGTGCAGCGGTCGGCGCGTCGCGTGCGGCCGTCGACGCGGGCTTCGTGCCCAACGACTACCAGGTGGGCCAGACCGGCAAGATCGTCGCGCCGGAGCTGTACTTCGCGGTCGGCATCTCCGGCGCCATCCAGCATCTCGCGGGCATGAAGGACAGCAAGGTGATCGTCGCGATCAACAAGGACGCCGAGGCACCGATCACGCAAGTGGCGAACTACTGGCTCGTGGCCGATCTGTTCCAGGCGGTGCCCGAGCTGACCGACGCGCTCGACTGATCGACGCATACCGAACGGGTTCCACGGAGAAACGCCATGTCGAGCTATGCCGCCCCGATCCGGGACATGAAGTTCATCCTGAAGGAGATGATCGACCTCGACGCGATCGCGGCATTGCCGGGTTGCGAGGAAGTCTCGCCCGACCTGGTGGACGCAGTGCTCGAGGAGGCCGGCAAGTTCGCGGCAGGGGTGCTCGACCCGCTCAATCGGCCCGGTGACCAGACCGGCGCGCAGTGGAAGGATCACGAAGTCACGACCGTGCCGGGGTTCAAGGATGCCTACCGGCAGTTCGTCGATGCCGGCTGGGCCGCGGTGGGGGGATTGCCTGAATTCGGCGGGCAGGGGCTGCCGCACGTGCTGTCCCAGCAGCTCTCGGAGATGTGGAATTCGGCGAACATGGCGTTCTGCCTGTGTCCGATGTTGACCAACGGCGCGACGCTTGCGATCGCGCGGCATGGCGCGCCGGCGCTGCAGAAGAAATTTCTGCCCCGGCTGGTGAGCGGCGAGTGGACCGGCACCATGAACCTGACCGAGCCCCAGGCGGGGTCGGATCTGTCCGCCGTGCGCACCCGGGCGATTCCGGACGGCGACCAATACCGCATCCACGGGACCAAGATCTTCATCACCTGGGGCGAGCACGACATGGCGGACAACATCGTCCACCTCGTCCTCGCGCGTCTGCCGGATGCCCCGGAGGGGGTGAAAGGCATCTCGCTGTTCATCGTGCCGAAGTTCGTGGTGAACGACGATGGCAGCATCGGCGAGCGCAATGACGTGAAGTGCGTCTCGATCGAGCACAAGCTGGGCATCCACGGCAGTCCGACCGCCGTCATGGCCTACGGCGATGGTGCCGGCGCGATCGGCTATCTGGTGGGCGAGGCCAATCAGGGGCTCGCCTACATGTTCACGATGATGAACTTCGCGCGGCTCGAAGTCGGCGTCGAAGGCATGGCGCTCGCCGAGCGGGCCTATCAGCGCGCGCTCGATTTCGCAAAGCAGCGGGTGCAGGGCCGGGAGATCGGGGTCAAGGCAGGCGAGCGGGTCGCGATCATCCGCCATCCCGACGTGCGTCGGATGCTCATGACCATGAAGGCCTACAGCGAGGCCATGCGCGCGCTCGCAGCAGCGGCCGCGGAGGCGCTCGATCACGCGCTTGCGAATCCCGATCCGGAAGTGAAGCGCCGAGGGCAGGCGAAGTTCGACCTGCTGACGCCCGTGGTGAAGGGCTGGTGCACCGAGATGAGCACCGAGATCGCATCGCTCGGCGTGCAGGTGCACGGCGGCATGGGCTTCGTCGAGGAAACCGGTGCTGCGCAGCACCTGCGCGATGCGCGCATCACTTCCATCTACGAAGGCACCACGGGAATCCAGGCGAACGACCTGATCGGTCGCAAACTCGCTTTCGAAAAGGGCGCGACCGCGCACGCGGTGATCGCGGAGATGCGCGCGCTGGATGCGGCGCTGGCAGAGCATGCGAGCCACCCCGCGCTTTCCGTGTTGCGGGAATCCCTGCGCGCAGGCGTGGACGATCTCGTTGCCGCGACCAACTGGTTGCTGCAGACGTTCGCCACGGATCCGAAGAGCGCCTCCGCTGGCGCCGTTCCCTACCTCAAGCTCTGGGGCACGGTCGCCGGAGGCTGGCAGATGGCGCGCGCCGCATTGATAGCGAAGAGCAGGCTCGACGACGGTGACGGCGACTACGATTTCTACCGTGCCAAGATCGGCACGGCACGCTTCTACGCCGAGCACGTCATGCCGCTTGCCCACGCTTACCGTGGTGCCGTGGTGAACGGAGCGACCAGTGTCCTCGCGCTGGAAGAAGCGCAGTTCTGAGATCGGCGCGCTGCTGATCGCGGGGGCCCTGGGTCTCGACGCGGTGGCAGCCGGAGGCCTGTCGGCAGCGGAAACCACCGCGCTCGCGGCGGACGTGAAGCTCTTCGCCGAGTCCTACGCCTGCAACGAGGAGCCGCAGGCGGAGCGGTTGCGCGCCACCGTGCTGCTGCTCATCGCCGGTTCGGGCAAGGACGCGGTGGTCGTGGCCGAGGCACGCCAGCGGTTTCTCGACGGCCTGCGCGAACGAATGCGCGAGCCTGCCCACCCGGAAGGCTGTGCGTTCGCGCAGGATGCGATGCGGACGCGCCTGGCGGAGCTCGAACGGCTGCGGTTGGCGCCACCGGTTCCACGCTGAAGTAGCGGTACCGGCAGCGCTCGATCCCCGCCCCCCGCAGGCGGGCGTTCGAGCGGAGCAGCGTGCCTCGTCGTTGACACATCGCGGCGGCGGCGGGCATGATTCAAACAATCGTTTGAATCGCCTGTTTGGAACCGATCCATGCCGACCCTCGACCGCGCGCCCTCGCGTGGCAGCCCGGAGACCAAGGACCGCATCCTGGCCGCTGCCGAAGCATTGTTCATGGAGCAGGGCTACGGCTCGACGTCGCTGCGGGCGATCACCGCGAAGGCCAAGGTCAATCTGGCCGCGGTGAATTACCACTTCGGCTCGAAGGGGTCGCTGATCCGCGCGGTCTTCGATCGGCGGCTCGGGCCGCTCAACCAGGCTCGCCTCGACCATCTGCGGCGGCTGGAACGCGAAGCGGACGGGCAGCCGCTGGCGCCGGAAGCGGTCCTCGAGGCGATGATCGCGCCGGCGTTACAACTGTCCCGCGATCCATTGCAGCAGGGGGCGGCGTTCCTGCGCCTGCTAGGCCGCGCGCTATCGGAGCCGGCCGAGACCATGAAGGATGTGCTCCCGAACCACTATCGGGAAGTGGTGCTGCGCTTCAAGGAAGCGTTCGTGCGGGCGCTGCCGCATGTACCCGAGCAGGAGCTGATCTGGCGCATGCACTTCACCTTCGGCGCCATGGCCTATGCGATGGCGGGCAACGATGCCCTGCAACTCATCGCGACCTGCGATGCCGAAGGGGCGAGCGACCCGGAGGCCATCATTCGCCGGCTCGTCCCGTTTCTGGCGGCGGGGCTGGAGGCGCCGCTGCCGACGCTCGCACGGCCTCATGCCAGCCATTCCCCCGATACCAACACCAACCGTCAGGCTGCCTGAGGCGGCCGGAGAATCCGAGCGGAGGCGATGATGATCACATTCCTGATAGGCCTGTTGGCAGCGGCTGCGATCGTGCTGGGCGTGGCGCCGCTGCGGCGTCGGTTGGTGAGCGATCCGGTGTTCAACTGGTTCCGGAAGGTCCTGCCGCAGGTATCGCAGACCGAACAGGAGGCGCTCGACGCGGGCACCGTCTGGTGGGATGGGGAACTGTTCAGCGGGCGTCCGGACTGGGGTCGTTTGCTCGCGTTTCCCAAGCCCACCCTTTCCGCTGAAGAACGGGCGTTCCTCGATGGACCGGTCGAGGCACTGTGCGCGATGCTGCACGACTGGGAGGTCACGCACGAATTGAACGACCTGCCGCCCAGGGCCTGGCAGTTCATCAAGTCGCAGGGTTTTCTCGGGATGATCATCCCGAAGCAGTACGGCGGACTCGGATTCTCCGCGCTGGCGCATAGCGCCGTGGTGACCAAGCTCGCGACGCGCAGTGCCACCGGCGCGGTGTCGGTGATGGTGCCCAATTCGCTCGGTCCCGCGGAATTGCTGCTGCACTACGGTACCGAGGAGCAGAAGAACCACTACCTGCCGCGCCTCGCCCAGGGACTCGAGATGCCGTGCTTCGCGCTCACCGGGCCCGATGCGGGTTCCGATGCCGGTTCCATCCCCGATTTCGGCATCGTGTGTCACGGGCTGCACGACGGACGCGAAGTGCTCGGCATTCGCGTCACGTGGGAGAAGCGCTACATCACGCTGGGACCGATCGCGACCTTGCTCGGTCTGGCGTTCAAGCTGCACGATCCCGAACATCTGCTCGGCCCTGAACCGGACGTGGGCATCACCCTCGCGTTGATTCCCACGCAACATCCGGGCGTCAACATCGGACGCCGGCACGTCCCGTTGAACGGGTCGTTCATGAACGGCCCGAATTCCGGCAAGGACGTCTTCATCCCGATGGACTGGGTCATCGGTGGGCGCGAGCGCGTGGGGCAGGGCTGGCGCATGTTGATGGAATGTCTGGCGACCGGTCGTTCGATCTCGCTGCCGTCCTCGAGCACGGGCATGCTCAAGCTCGCGGCCCGTACCACGGGCGCGTATGGCCGGATCCGCACCCAGTTCAAGACACCGGTGGGTCGATTCGAGGGCGTCGAGGAAGCACTGGCGCGCATCGGCGGTCATGCCTACGTGGTCGACGCCGCGCGCATGATGACGGCGGGCGCCATCGACCTGGGCGAGAAGCCCTCGGTCGTCTCGGCGATCATGAAATACCACGCCACCGAACGCGGTCGCATCGCGATGAACGACGCGATGGATGTCCACGGCGGCAAGGGCATCTGCCTCGGACCCAACAACTACCTGGGGCGTGCGTATCAGCAGATCCCCATCGGGATCACCGTCGAGGGCGCGAACATCCTGACACGCAGCATGATCATCTTCGGCCAGGGTGCGCTGCGGTGTCATCCGTACGTGTTGCGCGAGATCGCCGCGGTGCGCGAACCCGACGCCGCGAAGGCTTCGAGCGATTTCGATCTGGCGCTCTGGGGTCACGTGCGTTTCGTGATGGCCAATCTGGCGCGGGCCGTGTTCCACGGCGTGACCGGCGCCCGGTTCGCGCGGGGCGCCGGCGACGTCCACACGGCGCGCTACTACCGTGAATTGTCGCGCCTGTCGGCGGCGCTCGCGTTCTCGGCCGACGTCGCGATGCTGGTGCTCGGCGGTTCGCTCAAGCGGCGCGAGAAACTGTCGGGCCGTCTGGGCGACGTGCTGTCGCAACTCTATCTTGCCTCGGCGGTGCTCAAGCGCTACGAGGACGACGGCCGGCCCGAAGCGGATCTGCCATTCGTGCACTGGGGCTTGCAGGACGCCTTGAACCGCGCCGAGGAAGCGTTCGTCGGGCTGATCCAGAATTTCACGAGTCGGCCGATGGCGTGGCTGTTGCGTCTGGCCGCGTTGCCCCTCGGTCGCCGCTTGCGCGCGCCGGATGATCGCCTCGGCGGCCAGGTGGCGCAATTGCTGCTCGAGCCTTCCGCGGCGCGCGACCGCCTGACCGACGGGATGTACTTGTACCCCGACGAGGCCGATCCGGTCGGTCGTCTCGAAGTTGCCCTGGAGCTGGTGGCTTCGGCCGAGGCGGTCGAGGCGAAGCTGCGGGCGGCGGCCAAGGCCGGGGTCCTGCACGGTCGCAGCGACGACGAACGCCGTGCCAGCGCGCTGACCCAGGGTGTCGTCACGCCGGAGGAAGGCAAGCTGCTCGATCGGTTCAAGCGGGTCCAGCGCGACTGCATCATGGTGGATGATTTTCCGCACGACATCGGCCGGAATGCGACTCTCCCCAGCGAGACCGGCAGCGCCGCCGCCGTGGTCGCGAAAGCGAGGGAAGCGGCGTGATCCGGCGCCATTGCAGTGCGCGGACCGGGGGGGCGCTGCGATGAGTCAACGCATAGCACTGAACGTGCAGGACGGGATCGCGACACTGTCCCTGAACCGGCCCGATGTCATGAACGCCATGGACGGCGCGATGATGATCGAGCTGCGCGCTGCCGCCGAGCTGGTGGGCAACGATCCCGCTGTGCGGGTCGTGGTGCTGCGCGGGGAAGGTCCGGCATTCTGCGCCGGTGGCGATGTCGCCTTGTTTCACCAGCACCTCGACGAGCTTCCGCGGATGATCGTGCAACTGGGGCGCGAGATGCATTTCGGCCTGTGGGCGTTGCGCCGCGCTCCCAAGCCGGTGCTGGCCGTGGTGCACGGGACCGTCGCCGGCGCGGGGTTCAGTCTGCTGTGCGCGGCCGATCTGGCGATCGCGGCAGACGACACCCGCTTCACGCTGGCCTACGCGAACATCGGTGCGAGCCCCGACGGCGGCAGCAGCCATTTTCTGCCCCGGCTCGTGGGGTACAAACGCGCCATGCAGGTCGCACTCCTGCCCGAGCTGTTCGATGCAGCGACGGCGCGCGATCTCGGCCTCGTGAACTGGACTGTCCCGGCCGCCGCCCTCGCCGAGGAGGCGCAGCGTATAGCGCGGCGCCTCGCCACCGGGCCGACCATCGCGCATGGCGAGGCGAAGCGGCTGATGAATGCGAGTTTCGACCGGAGCATGGAGACGCAGATGGAAGACGAATTGATCGCCTTCGGCCGCTGTGCCGGCACCGCCGACCTGCGCGAGGGGGTCACTGCATTCGTGGAGAGGCGCAAGCCGTCGTTCAAGGGCCATTGAGGCCGACCGGAGCAATCGACAGTCATGGCCCTGCTCGAGCGCAAGACGATCTTCATCACCGGGGCATCGCGCGGCATCGGGCGCGCCATGGCATTGCGATTCGCGCGTGACGGAGCCAACGTGGTCATCGCCGCGAAGACCACCGAGCCCCACCCGAAGCTCGAGGGCACGATATTCAGCGTAGCCGCCGAAGTCGAAAGCGCCGGTGGCAAGGCCTTGCCGATCCGGCTCGATATCCGCGACGAGGTAGCGGTGGAAGCGGCCGCCAAGCTGGCGGCGGAGACGTTCGGCGGCATCGATGTACTGATCAACAACGCGAGTGCCATCAGCCTGACCGATACCCAGGCGACGCCGGCGAAGCGCTTCGACCTGATGCACCAGGTCAACACGCGCGGTACTTACCTGGGTTCGCGGGCGTGCATTCCGTTTCTCGGGCGCGCCGAGAATCCGCACATCCTCACGCTGTCGCCACCGCTCGATCTCGAGCCCCGCTGGTTCAAGGACCACCTTGCCTACTCGCTGTCCAAGTTCGGCATGAGCATGTGCACGCTGGGGCTGGCCGCCGAGTTCGCGGACGCCGGCATCGCCGTCAATTCCCTGTGGCCCCGGACGACCATCGCGACGGCGGCCGTGGCGACATTCCTGCCGCAGATGATGGCGGCGAGTCGCAGGCCCGAGATCATGGCAGACGCCGCGTATGCGATCATCACCCGCCCGAGTCGGGCGCAAACCGGCCGGTTCTTCATCGACGAGGGGGTATTGCGGGACGGCGGCGTGGTCGACTTCGAACACTACGCCATGACCCTGGGTGCCCCACTGGCCACGGACATATTCGTTGATTGAGCGCACCATGCCAGAGATCAGCAGCGATTCGAAGGCGCGCCTGCCGGAGGGGCGTGAACCGATTCTCCGGGTAGTTCCGATGCCGTACGACGTGAATTCCTCTGGCGACATCTTCGGCGGCTGGATCATGTCGCAGGTGGACATCGCCGGCGCCATTCCGGCGATCCGTCTGGCGCGTGGCCGCGTGGCCACGGTTGCGGTAAATTCTTTCGTATTCAAGCAGCCCGTGCTGATCGGTGACCTGGTCAGCTTCTACGCGGAGGTGGTTCGTGTCGGGCGCACCTCGATCACAGTCGACGTGGAGGTTTTTGCCGAACGGGGACTCGAGCGTGATGTAGTGAAGGTGACGGAAGCGACGCTCACGTACGTCGCAGTCGGGGGCGATCGCAAGCCGCGGCCGGTGCAGTCGGAGCAAGGGTGACGCAATTCACGACCATTCCAGGGCTTCGCAGCCCGCATCCAGGAGAGGAGCCAAGACATGAAGAGCAACTGGCGGTACAGCACCCTTGCAGGGGCGGTGACGGCAGCGCTGGGCAGTGGTGCCACCTCGGTCGACGCGGCTGGATTCTTTCTGCCCTACCAGGGGGCTGCCGCAATCGGCAATTCGCTCGCCGGTACGGCAGCGCTCGGCGAAGATGCGAGCACCGTATTCTGGAATCCGGCCGGCATGTCACGAATACCGACCCGGCAGATATCGGTAGCCGGACACTACTCCGATCCCAGCATCGACTTCACCGACAAGGGCTCCACCGGACCGGCGGCAATCGTCCCCGCAACGGGCGGAAACGGGGGTGACGCCGGAACCGCGAAGGTCATCCCCAATGTGTTTGCGGTACTGCCGTTCGGTGCCTGGGCCGTGGGCATCGGGGTTTCTGCGCCATTCGGTAACAAGACGGAATACGAGCCGTCCTGGCGCGGCCGCTTCCAGTCGACGGAATCCGAGCTCACGATGATCAACGTCAATCCTTCGGTGTCCTACCAGGCCACGCCGACTTTTGCATTGGGATTCGGCATCAACTACGCCAAGATGGAAGCAGAGTTTCATCAGGCTGCCGTGCTGGGCGTGAATACCGAAGGCAGTGCGACGTTGACTGGCGACAGCACTGCCTGGGGGCTCAATGCCGGGCTCCTGTGGCAGGCCACGGACGAAACCCGCCTCGGTTTCAGCTATCGATCGAAGATGGACTTCGAGCTGTCCGGCAATCGGCAGGTGCTCACCGCAGGCGGCGCAGCGGTACCCGGGCAGAACTTCACGATCGAAGCCGATCTGACCGTTCCCGCCATAGCACAGCTGAGTGTCGTGCATGAACTGAACGACAACTGGTCGCTACTCGGCGACATCATGTTCACCCAGTGGAGCGAGGTCAACGAACTGGTGGTCAGGCGGCAGTCCACCGGTGGCGTCTCGGACCGCCTGGCATTTCAGTTCAAGGATGCATGGCGCGGATCGGTGGCCGTCAACTACCGCGTCAATGACGGCTGGCTGTTGCGGAGTGGCGTTGCCTACGACCAGTCACCGGTCAAGGGCGCAGGGGAACGTCCCACCAGTCTTCCGGACAGCGACCGCATCTGGGTATCTATCGGTGCGCGCTGGGATATCGCGCCGGCGCATCGGCTGGATGTTGCGTACGCTCGCGTGATCATCAAGGATTCGGACATCAACCGCAGCACGACCGGAACGGCATCCGCAATGACCCTGACCGGCGGATACAGCAGTTCCGCGAACATCCTGAGCGCGCAATACACTTTCTCGTTCTAGACATCGCGCCACCGGCCGGCGCGCGCCGGCCGGCCACCCTCTATCGGAGCATGCCGTCATGGCATCGCAAGCCAGATATTTCGTTCGGCGCGCAGCCGTGCTCGGCGCCGGAGTGATGGGGGCGCAGATCGCTGCGCACCTCGTCAACGCGGGTGTGGAGGTCGTATTGTTCGATCTGCCCGCGAAGGACGGCGATCCGAATGGAATCGTCAACAAGGCCATCGACGGGTTGCGCAAACTGGAGCCGAGTCCGCTCGCCGTTGGCGCGGTGGCCGATGCGATCGTCGCGGCGAATTACGATCAGCATCTCGAACTGCTCGACGGATGCGATCTCGTGATCGAGGCGATCGCCGAGCGCATGGACTGGAAACGCCAGTTGTACGAGCGCATCGCTGCGCACCTGGGCGATGACGCGATCATCGCGAGCAACACTTCGGGTCTCTCGATCAACGAACTCTCACAGGCATTGCCCGTGGCGATGCGGCCGCGTTTCTGCGGCATCCATTTCTTCAATCCGCCACGCTACATGCATCTGGTGGAGATCATTCCCGCCGTGGCAAGCGCCGCCGCGATCCTGGAGCGTCTCGAGACTTTTCTGACCACGACGCTGGGCAAGGGCGTGATCCGCGCCAAGGACACGCCCAACTTCATCGCCAATCGCGTGGGGGTGTTCTCGATCCTGGCCGCGTTCCATCACACGCAGGCTTTCGGTCTCGGGTTCGACGAGGTGGATGCGCTGACCGGGCCGCTCATCGGTCGTCCGAAGAGCGCGACATATCGAACGGCCGATGTGGTCGGCCTCGATACGCTGGGCCATGTGATCGACACGATGAACAACGGACTGCCCGACGATCCCTGGCATCGGTACTACCAAGCTCCCGCCTGGTCCAAGGGTCTGATCGAACGCGGTGCTCTCGGCCAGAAAACCCGGGCCGGGATCTATCGCAAGCAGGGCTCGGAGATCCAGGTTCTCGACCCGGCGACCGGCGCGTATGGCCCTTCGAGCAAGACTGCGGCGGATGAGGTGGTTGCGATTCTCAAGAATCGCGACGCGGGTGCGCGCCTCGCACAATTGCGTGCCAGCGCGCACCCGCAGGCGAAGTTCATGTGGTCCGTCACCCGCGATATGCTGCACTACTGCGCCGTGCACCTGGAAGCCATCGCCGACAACGCGCGTGACCTCGATCTTGCGATCCGATGGGGCTTCGGCTGGCGTGAAGGTCCGTTCGAACTGTGGCAGGCAGCCGGCTGGCAACAGGTGGCCGGCTGGATAGCCGAGGAGATCGCCGCCGGTTCGACGATGACCGGAGTGCCGCTTCCGGCCTGGGTTACCGAGCCCGGGAGAATCGGCGTGCACAGCGCGAAGGGTGCATGGAGTCCGGCGCGAAGGGAATATGAGCCGCGTTCGACACTGCCCGTGTATCGGCGCCAACCATTTCCCGATCGCGTGTTGGGGGAAGACGCCGGCTACGGCACGACGGTGTTCGAGACCGACGCGGTGCGGACCTGGACCACGGGCGACGACATTGCCATCGTGAGTTTCAAGAGCAAGATGCACGCGATCGGCGAGGATGTCCTCGACGGCGTCATGCACGCCATCGAGACGGCCGAATCCGGATTCAAGGGCCTGATCATCTGGCAGACGGAGCCGCCGTTTTCCATCGGGGCGAATCTCGCGGGCCCATCGGCGCCGCGCAAGGAAGGTTCGAAGCCTTCGGGCTTTGCCTCCATGATGAAGAAAGTGCGGCGCGGTGCGGAGTCCGCAGTGCTGAAAGCGGCGTACAAGCTCAATGTCGCCGATGCATTGATGGCGGGGCGGTTGGAAAAGGTCGAAGCCGTCGTGCAGCAGTTCCAGGCGACATCGATGGCATTGCGCTACTGCTCGGTGCCGACCGTGGCGGCGGTGGACGGCATGGCGCTCGGCGGCGGTTGCGAATTCGTCATGCATTGCGACCGCGCCGTGGCGAGCCTCGAGAGCTACATCGGTCTGGTGGAAGTGGGCGTGGGCCTGATCCCGGCGGGCGGCGGCTGCAAGGAATTCGCCATGCGTGCCGCGGCGGAAGCCAAGGGCGGCGACATCTTCCCGTTTCTACGCCGGTATTTCGAAGCCGCCGGCACGGCGCAGGTGGCCCGGAGCGCGGTCGAAGCGCGCGAGATCGGTTTTCTTCGACCGACCGACCGCATCATCCTCAATCGTTTCGAACTGCTGCACGTGGCGAAGTCGGAACTGACGGCCTTGCACGAAGCCGCTTACCGCCCGCCGTTGCACGGTCGGCGGGTACCAGCGGCCGGCCGCAGCGCCATCGCCACCATCAAGGCGCACCTGACCAATCTGCTGGCGGGCAACCACATCTCCGAACACGACTATCTGATCGGAGCGAAACTGGCGACCGTGATGTGTGGCGGCGACGTGGACCCCGGCAGCCTCGTGGATGAAGCCTGGTTGCTCGAACTCGAGCGCGAAGCCTTCATGTCGTTGCTGGCGACCGAGAAGACCCAGGCGCGGATCGAGAACATGCTGAAGTCGGGCAAACCGCTGAGGAACTAGGATGAAATCTTTGCCAGTCACCCCGCGGTCGCTCCGGTCCAGAAGCGCGTCGGCGCAGCGCAGGCCGCCTCGGCAGGAGCGCTGAATGGCCAGACAAATCGAGGAAGCCTACATCGTGTCCGTGGCCCGCACCCCCGTGGGAAAGGCGCCGCGCGGCATGTTCCGCAACACGCGGCCTGACGATCTGCTGGCGCACGTCCTGATCGCGGCCGCGCAGCGCGTGCCGTCGCTCGAACTGAAGGCCGTGGACGATGTCATCGTCGGCTGCGCGATTCCGGAGGCAGAACAGGGCATCAATGTCGCCCGCATCGGCCTGCTGCTCGCCGGTTTTCCGAATTCGATTGCCGGCCTCACCGTGAATCGGTTCTGTGCCTCCGGGCTGCAGGCCGTGGCGCTCGCTGCCGATCGCATCCGGCTTGGGGAAGCGGATGTCATGATCGCGGGCGGCACCGAGAGCATGAGCCTGATACCCATGGGCGGGAACAAGCTCGCGTTCAACGAGGCGATCTTCGAGAAAGGCGAAAACGTCGGCATGGCCTACGGCATGGGCATCACCGCCGAAAAGGTCGCGCAACAGTGGAAGGTGGGCCGCGAGGCGCAGGATGCGTTTGCCGTGCACAGCCACGAAAAAGCGCTCGCGGCGATCGCAAACGGCGAATTCCGCGATGAGATAGCCGCTTATCCGATCCGCGAGCATGTGCCGGATCTTGCGACGCACGAAGTCCGGGTGGATACCAAGCTGGCCGCGGTGGATGAAGGACCGCGACCGGGAACGAGCCTCGAGGGGCTGGCGAAATTGAGGCCGGCCTTTGCGGCGAACGGATCGGTCACCGCCGGAAACAGTTCCCAGACGTCGGACGGTGCGGGTGCCGTGATCGTGGTGAGCGAAGCGGCGTTGAAGCGTTACTCGCTGGTTCCGCTGGCGCGGTTCGTCGGCTTCGCAGTCGCCGGCGTGCCGCCGGAGATCATGGGCATCGGCCCGATCGCTGCGATTCCGAAGGTGCTGAAGCAAGTGGGAATGACCCAGGATCGCCTCGATTGGATCGAACTGAACGAAGCATTCGCCGCACAATCGCTGGCGGTCATCCGCGAACTCGGGCTCGATCCCGCAAAGATCAATCCGCTCGGCGGCGCGATCGCCCTCGGTCATCCGCTGGGCGCCACGGGCGCGATCCGCGCGGCGACGATCGTGCAAGGACTGCGTCGGCGTAAACAGAAGTACGGCATGGTGACCATGTGCGTGGGAACCGGCATGGGTGCCGCCGGCATATTCGAAGCGCTGTAGCAACAGTGACCAGCGGAGGAACCAGGATGAAGTGGATACTCGGTGCGGTAGCTTTGCTCGTTGCATTCGCCGGTGCGGCGGCTGACCCAATGAACCCTGCGGGTCTCTGGAAGACGATCGACGACAAGACCAAGATGCCGCGTTCGCTCGTTCGAATCGTGGACAACAATGGAATCTACGTGGGCCGGATCGAGGAACTCCTGAACCGCCTCCCCGACGATGATCCCCAGGGTATCTGCCGCAAGTGCCCGGGCGAGCGCAAGGACAAGCCGCTCGTCGGCATGACCATTCTCTGGGATCTCAAGCAGGACGGCGACGTCTACAGCGGTGGCGAGATACTCGATCCGAAGAACGGCAAGACCTATCGCTGCAAGATCGAGGTCATCGAGGGCGGGAAGAAGCTCAACGTTCGGGGGTACATCGGCATCTCGCTGATCGGCCGCACGCAGACCTGGTTGCGCGAGGAGTAGGGCCAGGCACCGCAGAGCGTTTCGCTGCGCACCCCGCGTTGGTCGCGAGTGCGCGTCGAAATGCTAGCGGTGAATGCTGGACCACCCCGGTTCATCGCGGTCCAGCAACCGTTTCAACGCGTCGAAGTGCAGCAGCGATTGCCGGCGCTCGCCGCCGATCTGCCGTGCTGCCTGCTCCACCAGGTCGGTCCGGGCGCGCTTCAACCTGCCGCCGGTGCTGCGCGCCAGCGTCTGGACCATGCAGGAGCGCTCGAGATAGTAGAGATCGTCGAAGGTGTAGGCCACGTTCTCGCCGCACACGACGACGCCGTGGTGCGCCAGGAAAACGATATCGTTATCGTGCAGCGCATTGCAGATGCGGTCACCTTCGGCTGCGTCGAGCGCGACGCCGCCATATTCGCCGTCGTAGCCGATCCGGTTCCAGAATCGCATGGCATTCTGGTTGGCGGCGCAGTCGAGTTCACCGTCCTCCAGGAGGCACAGCGCGGTTGCGTAGGGCATGTGGGTATGCAGCACGCACTTCTTGCGCTTGCCCAGATGGATGCGCCCGTGGATGAAGAACGCGGTCGGCTCGACCGAATGCTTGCCCTCCACGACCTCGCCGCGCTCATCCACGATCATGAGATCATCCGGTGTCAGTTCGGACCAGTGGAATCCCTGGGGGTTGATGAGGAACTTGTCCGGCGCGCCCGGCAGTTCGAGGCTGAAGTGATTGCAGACGCCCTCGTTCAGACCCATGCGGGCCGCCGAGCGAAGGGCAGCGGTGAGATCGATCCGGGCCTGGCGGATCGCGTCCTTTGTCGTCATCGCGTGGTCTCCTCCCTGATGGTCGACCGATTCTAGCCGATAGTAGCCGCCCCTGGTCGGGCTGCGGCGTGGCGAGGGTCAGTCGAGCCGCGCTCGGGCGGGGCCAGGGCCAGGGCGCGGCAGGCGGTCGCGAAGCAGTTACTGACGAACGTTCGCGGCCCAGGACTGAGCCGTTTCGTAGGCGTCGTCCACCGTAGGCGGTTCCAGTCCGAGGCGCCCCTCGATGGTGTCGCGCGAATCGCCGTCGCTTCCTTCCAGTGCTTCGGCGAGCGACAGCATTTCGCCGTAGGCCCCGGAGCGTCCCATCAGCGCACCGCGCATTTCATCGCTGATGCGGATCGATTCGAGCACCGTCTCCATCGGTTGACCGAACAACTGGTCGAGACGGGAGAAGATGCCCACCACGAACAGGTCGTCGGCCTGGGTACGCTGGAAGCGGAGTTTGCCGAGCAGTTCGAGAAAGCGCCCGCGCACGATCGATGACTTGACGATGTCGTTGTGGACCGGATTCGGGTCGGCCGTGAGCAGCAGCAGGGTCAGCCAGCGATAGAGTTCGTGATAACCCAGGATCGTGACCGCCTGCCGATACGAGGTGATCTGGCTCGGGAAGCCCATCCCGGCGGAATTGATATAGCGCATCAATCGATAGGACAGGGCGATGTCCTGTTTCAGTTCGTTTTCCACGACCGGTAACTCGGCTTCGTTGCGCACGAGATTGAGGACGCGAATGATGAGCGCATAGGACGGCGCGATCGGTTTTGCGGATTTGGTGTCGCGACCTGCCCGGCCTGCGGCTTGTGCGCTGGTATCGAACTCAGACATGTTCCTGACCCTGGAGATTCTCCTCGTTGGCCGGTAACGGCAGCGAATCCGGAAACTTTAGGCGCGGCCGGAGGCCCGCCTCGTCACGAGACAGGTTGGCGCGGCGGGCGGATGAAATCCAGCGGAGTGTCGAGGAAGCGCCGCCCGAGTGCGGCCGCGAGCGGTCGCGCGTAGCGGAAACGGACCTGACGGGCCTTGAGCGCCACCAGCAATGCGAGCGAGAAACTCACGGTCAGATTGACGACGCCGATCAACGCAACGCCGATCGCGCAAATGGTAAAGGTCTGCCACGGGAGTTGTTGATCGAGTCCGACGGTCGCTGTCGCGAGGTGAGCGGTGGAAAAGGTGATGTGACGGATGTCGATCGGCAGACCGAGGTTGAATCCCACGGTTGCGGTCAGCCCGAGAAACATGCCCAGCCAGAAGTTTCCCGCGAGTCCACCGAGATTGCCCTCGATGTAGCTGGACAGCTGAGCCAGTCGTTTTGCACCGATCGCGCGCTCGAGCCACTTCAGCTGACGAATGCGCTCCGGTATATGGTTGTAGACCGCGATGTTGTCGTGATAACCCGCGATCAGCCCGGAGGCGAACAGCCAGATGCCGGCGATGGCCGCATGCAGCAGCGCCAGGCTCGCGAACGGCCGCAGGTCATGCAGCATCCCGCGTGCGGTGTCCGGCGAAACGACGTGGGAGCCGGTGGACAGGTACAGGCTCCATGCGAGCACGTAAGCCAGGGGGAACGCGAGCGCCACATTGCCCACGACCGCGATCAACTGACTGCGGATCACGCGAACGATCAGTTCGACCATCAATGCGACGTCGGGCTTGGCGTCTGGCGGATGATCGAGCGCGGCGGCGATGCGGGACGCCGTCATCGCGGGCTGCTTGGTCGCCACGGTGAAATGCAGCACGTGGATCAGCATGAAACCCAATGCGTAGTTGGCCCCGTACAGCAAGCCGCCGATGAGTGGTGCCGGATGCAGTTCGTGGAGCCCGACCTTGATCAGGGCCATGAACGGCACGATCAGGCCTGCGCCCAGGGCGGAACTCAGCATCGCCTTGAACTCGGCGCGTGTGGTCGTGATGTAGTGCTCGCCGGTGCGTCCTGAATGCTCCGTCACTTCGCGCGCCAGCAGCTCCGTGTTCTTGGAAAAGTGCTCGCGCAGATTGGTGTCCTTGTTCCGGGCCTGCACGCACGTCTTGAACAGGCGCACGATCGCAGCCATCCGATCTGCGTGCAGTGACCGGTCGAGGATGTCGAGCAGGGTGTCGAGCCGCGCGATGGTCTCCGTAAGCCGCTGCAACAGATACGTGAGATCGACGCTGATACCGGTGTTGCGGGCATTGCGTCGGATCTTCACGATGATGGCGCGGCACTGGTCGAGCAGTACCCGGATCGGTTTCTCGTCTTCGCCCGGCGCCCGGTCGCTCGACAGGCCGCGCCGGCATTCATCCACCCAGAGTTGCGTCTCGACGCTCTGCATCAGGAACGGCGATTCGTACTCGCGCAGCGGCGGATGAACCATCGCCAGATCGGGGTGGACGCCCATGGCGGCGATGCGCGCCGACAATATGTGCAAGGCGTCGAGCAATTGGGCGAGCGTGCTGTTGTCACGCGCAACGGCGAAGAAATCGGCACCCACCGCCTGCAGCAATGCCCGCCAGTGTTCGTCGGCGACGCCATTGATCCACCGATGGTCGCTCTCGCGGTGGAACACCGTGCCGAGCACGTCCTTGAGCGCCGTGGGATCAATGGCGGCTGGCAGGATCTTCTGCGCGAGCCGCCGCCACAATTCGGTGAAGAAGCCCGCGTCGGGAAGGATGCCGAGGTCGGCGTAGAGCGTCACCTGCTGATGAGTGCCGAACAGGTTCAGCAGATAGGCTTGCAGGCCGATTCGCAGCTCCTCGCGCGTGGCGAGCAGGTACTGAAGTGCGTGGAGGTTCTTGACCGCCTGTCGCGTGTCCTCGGGGTCGTCGGGGCGCAATTGATCCACCAGCGCCGCCAGCAGCCCTGTGTCGACCGGAGCGGTTGCGCGAGCCACATCGGCGAGCACGGCCTCCAGGTCGGGTGGAGCCCGATCGGTGGTCATGGATGCTGACAGGGCGGCCGCCGACTACATGTTGGGATAATTGGGACCGCCGCCGCCCTCGGGCACGACCCACCGGATGTTCTGCGTGGGATCCTTGATGTCGCAGGTCTTGCAATGCACGCAGTTCTGCGCGTTGATCTGCAGTCGGGCGTTGGACCCATCCGCATCGCGCACGATTTCGTATACGCCGGCCGGACAGTAGCGCTGTTCCGGCGCGTCATAGCGCGCAAGGTTGACGCCGATGGGGACGCTCGGGTCGCCGAGGGTCAGGTGCACGCGCTGGTCTTCCTCGTGATTCGTGTTCGAGATGAACACCGATGAGAGCTTGTCGAAGCTCACATGGCCATCGGGCTTCGGATACTCGATGCGACGGGATTCGGCAGCCGGCTTCAGCTGGGTGTGATCGGCATGGTTGTGAAACGTCCACGGCGCCTTGCCGCGAAACAGATAGGTATCCAGCGCCGCGTAACCGATGCCGCCATACAGTCCCCAGCGGAAGGCGGGTCGAATATTGCGTACGCTCGAGAGCTCATCCCACAACCAGGTCGCCTTGAGCTTGTCGGGATAGGAGCGCACTTCCGCAGATGGGTTGGCCGCCCGCAACGCGTCGAAGCACGCTTCGGCGGCAGTCATGCCGCTCTTCATGGCAGTGTGGGTGCCCTTGATCTTGGGAACATTCAGGAAGCCCGCGGCATCTCCGATCAGAAGACCACCCGGGAAGGTCAGTTTGGGGATCGACTGCAGGCCACCCTCGGTCAGCGCCCGCGCACCGTAAGAGATGCGCCGTCCGCCTTCGAATGTCGGGCGAATCGCCGGATGGGTCTTGTAGCGCTGCATTTCGTCGAATGGGGAAAGGTATGGATTGGAATAGTCGAGCCCGATCACGAAACCCACCGCCACCTGACGATTTTCGAGGTGGTACAGGAACGATCCCCCGTAGGTGTCGGACGCGAGTGGCCAGCCGATGGTATGGACGACGAGACCGGGATGGTGTTGCGCGGGCTCGACTTCCCAGAGTTCCTTGATGCCGATACCGTAGGTTTGTGGGTCCACGCCGGCGCGAAGGTCGAAGCGGTCCAACAGTTCGCGGGTGAGCGACCCGCGGCAACCTTCGGCGAAAATCGTCTGTCTGGCCCGCAGTTCCATGCCCGGCTGGTAGCGATCTGTACGCTGACCGTCGCGACCGATGCCCAGATCACCGGTTGCGACGCCCAGCACCTTTCCGGATTCGTCGTACAGGATCTCCGCCGCCGCGAAGCCCGGGTAGATTTCGACACCGAGCCCTTCGGCCTGTTGCGCGAGCCAGCGACACACATTGCCGAGGCTCACGATGTAATTGCCCGCGTTGTGCATCTGAGGTGGGGTCGGCAGCCGCCACGCGCCGGTGCGGGTGAGATAGAGGAATCGATCTTCCGTGGCCGGCGTATTGAGCGGGGCGCCGAGCGCTTTCCAGTCAGGCAGCAGTTCGGTGAGAGCGCGCGGTTCGATGACTGCGCCCGACAGGATGTGGGCGCCAACCTCCGAACCTTTTTCGATGACGCAGACCGAGAGCTCGTGCCCGTGCTGAGCACACAATTGCCGCAGACGGATGGCGCAGGCCAGCCCCGACGGCCCGGCGCCCACGATCACCACGTCGTACTCCATGAATTCGCGTTCCGCCAACATCTTCTCCCTATAATTCCATGCTTTCCGACAGGACTCGCAGATGATAAACCGATCGAACGGAAAGCCCGAAGGCGCAAGCCCGATCCATGTCGAGCGCATGAGCCTGCGCTGGGGTGAGATGGATGCGTTGCGCCATCTCAACAACGTCGCCTACTTCCGCTACTTCGAAGAGGCGCGCATCAAGTGGTTCAATGCGATCGGCGTCGACTATGGCGACGCGGGGGAAGGGCCGATCCTCGGCAAGATCGAAACGCGCTTCGTGAAGCCGGCACTCTATCCGGCGGATGTCAGGATCGAACTGCATGTGGGACGGGTCGGCAACGCGAGTTTCGTGTTGCGCCATGACATGCGCCTTGACTCTGATCCGAGCGTCCTGTTCGCCGACGGCGAAGCGGTGATGGTATGGATCGACATCGCCAGCGGCAAATCGCGACCGCTGCCGGCACCTATCCGGGCCCTGCTTCAACCCTGACAAGCGAACTGGCGGCCCGACACGCCTGCGCTCGCGGGGCCGATCAGCCACAGATAGACCGGCATGATCGCCTCGGGGCGAGGCAGTTCGGCAGCCGACTCTCCCGGGTGCGTGAAAGCACGCGCAGGCGAGGCCACAGGCCCCGGGATCACTGCATTGACCCGCAGGTGCGGCCGCGAGGTCCATTCGTCGGCCTGGGCAGACATGGCAGCCATGAGCGCGGCCTTCGGCGCCGCGACGCTTGCCCAGTAGGCAGTGGGTCGCGCCACGTGGTTGTCGGAGGTATAGATCACTGCGGCGTCGGGCGCCTGTTCCAGCAGGTGCAGGCAGGCGCGCGTCAGGCCGAGCGGGGCAGTGAAATTGACCCGAAGCAGGCGCGTCCATGCGGCGGCGTCGATCGATTCGGCGCGCGCCAGCCGCTCGAGATGTACGGCGCTGTGCAGGATTCCGTCCAGGCGTCCCACGGCCTGCTCGATGGCGGCGGCCATCCCTGCGAACTCACGCGCCGTCGCGGTCTCGAGGTCCAGGGGTACGGCGGCGGGAGTCGGTCCCCCGCGCGCTTCGATCTCGTCGTAGACAGAGGCGAGGCGGTCGGAGTCGCGACCGTGCAGGATGACTGTCGCGCCATGCGCGGCGAAGGCAAGCGCGGCCGCCCGTCCGATGCCGCGTCCGGCGCCAGTGACCAGGACGACGCGATCCCGCAACAGGTCCGCCGGCGCCTGATAGTCTCTTTGTTCGATCATGGATCCTCGATGATGGCTTGAGCGCACATCCGGCCGCTGCGCACGGCGGCTTCGAGTGTGGCGGGATAGTCGCTGCGGGTGTAGTCGCCGGCGAGATAGAAGCGTCGTACCTCGGTTCGCTGCCGGGGGCGCTGCATGTCAGGGACGCAAGCGAAGGTTGCGCGCCGTTCGGTGATGACCCGGTGCCAGAGCGGGACCGGCAATTCGGGGAAATGTCGACGCAATTGTGCGTCGACTGCGGCAGCGAGCGCATCGCCGGGCATGCGGTCGATATCCGTCGCCGCGCTGGCCACGACACCGATGAGTCCGGCCTGGCTGCAGAGCGCCCCGCGATCGAACGCCCACTGGGCGGGGCCGCCGATGAATCCCAGCATGGGTGAGGACATCCGGAACGTGACCGGATACTGGAGATACAGCGAGACGATCGGCAGGTAGCGCAGCGCGTCGATTGCCGAGGCCGTGGCCGCCATGTTCGGCAGATCGGCGATCAGGGCACGCGCGCGCGTGGGGTCGGTGGCGCAGACTATGTGGGTGAACGATTCCGCACCGGTCGGCGTTTGGACGACGAAGTGCAGGCCCTCGCGGCGCACCGCCTTCACCGCGCAACCAGTGCGCACTTCGTTGTCCCGAGCCCGGACGTATGCGGCAGCCGGTTCGGGGAACATGGCCCCGAGGTCCGTGGCTGGGAGCACCATGTCGCTGGCGCCTTTCGGACCGTCGAGCCCGTCGCGCAATACGTTCAGGAACACCTGGGCGTCGGCGCTCTCGGGCGGCGTGTTGAGCGCGGCGACGCAGAGCGGATTCCAGAGAAAGGCACAGTTGTTGGCGGATTGTCGTCGCCTGGACAGAAGTTGCGTCACCGTTTCGTGTGCGCGCGCGTTGAATCCGTCGAGCCGTTCGGAAATCATCAGCCGCGCCGCGCCGAAACGATCGGTCCAGCCGAGTCCTTGCGCGGTGGCCAGCCCGGCAAGGAGATGGAGCGGGGCCGGCAACGTCGGGCAGGCGAGACGAAAACATCCGGCTATTTCCAGCTTGAGCGGGAGGCGATGGACTGCCCTGGCCCCGGGTGCCACACGTTCCATCATCGCGAGCGACTCGCGGTAAGCCCCGATCAGGATATGCAGACCGTTGTCGACAACGTGGTCGTCGAAATCCACTCGGCGCGCCCGTCCGCCTAGCACCTTGGCGGCTTCCAGCACGGTGACCTGGATGTCTGCGTCCGCCAGCTCCACTGCTGCAGCGAGGCCCGCCCAGCCGCCGCCGATGACGGCGACGTGTGGCGTCGCCTGGCGCTGAATTGTCAAACTCTTCGCCTCACGCGGACAGCCAGGTCTTCCAGGCGATCCAGAACTTCCGAAGCGGCGTCAGCGCGACGCGACGATTCATCACCTGCGTCCCTTCGACCGCGAGTTCGTCCAATAGACGCGCGTAGATCGCGCCCATCACGAGCCCGGCTCGCTGGGATTTCCGATCCCGTTTCGGCAGGAGTGCCCAGGCCTTTTCGTAGTAGTCGCGTGCACGCTCGATCTGGTGCCCGAGCAGGCGGCCCAGTTCGGGCGATTCGCGCAACAGGATCACGTCATCCACCGCCACGCCAAATTGCGCCATCTCGTCGAGCGGCAGATAGACCCGATTGCGACGTGCATCCTCGCCCACGTCGCGTACGATGTTCGTAAGCTGCAAAGCGAGCCCGAGATTGCGTGCGTAGTCGAGCGTCGCCGGATCCTGGTATCCGAAGATCTTTGCGGAGAGCAGGCCCACGACTCCGGCGACTCGATGGCAATAGACCTCGAGAGTCGCGAAGTCCGGATAGCGGTTGTAGTCGAGGTCCATCTGCATCCCGTCGATGATGTCGATGAAGCGCTCCCGGGGCAGATCGCGTTCCCGGACGATTGACTGCAGCGCCCGTGCGACCGGGTGTTGCGGTTCGCCGTGGAAAATCGCTGCAACCTCCCGCCGCCACCAGTCGAGTCTCGTACGGGCAACCAACGGATCGCCGGCTTCGTCGACCGTGTCGTCCACTTCGCGACAGAAGGCGTACACGGCCATGATGGCGCGCCGCTGCTCGAGAGGGAGGAACAGGAAGCTGTAATAGAAACTCGAGCCGCTCTGCGCGGACTTCAGCCGGCAGTATTCGTCGGGTGTCATGGTTCAGCGAATGAGTGCCCGGAACATCAGCAGCGGCCAGTCCGGTGCCGAGAGGACCGGGCGGCGGTCGAATACGTCGCCTTGAACGCGAGCGAGCTTGTCGAGTATCCGCTCCCCGCCAGAGACGATCAGGCGCAATTCGAGCCCGAATCGTCCTTTCAGGACGCGACCCAGCGGGGCACCCTCCAGCAACATCTGCCGCGCCCGCGCAATCTGGAAGTCCATGAACGCTCGCCACGGGCCGCTCGTGTCGCCACGTGCGATGCGGGCCTCGTCGACGTTCATGCGGGCCATCTCGTCCTGCGGAAGGTAGATGCGGCCCTTTGCGTGGTCGATGGCGACATCCTGAAGGAAGTTGATGATCTGCAGGCTCGAGCAGATCCGGTCCGAACAGATCAGGCTTTGCGCCGACTGTTCACCTTGGAGGCGGAGCAGCAGGCGCCCCACCGGATTCGCGGAGCGGCGGCAATAATCCATGACTTCGACGAAGGACGCGTAGCGTACTTTCGTGACGTCCTGGATGAAGGCGTCGAGTAGATCGCGAAACAACTGGAGCGGCAGTTCGTGGGTGCGAATCGTGTCCGACAGCAATCGGTAGTGTTCGAGGTGAGGGACCTGTCCGCGTTCGATGCGGTCAAGCTCTGCATTACGCTCGGCGAGCGCGGCGAGCCGTTCCGCGGGCAGTGCGTCGCCTTCGTCGGCGATGTCGTCAGCCTCGCGCGCGAACCTGTAAATCGCACCGACAGGCGCACGCATCTCCGCGGGAAGGATGAGGGAGGCGACCGGAAAGTTCTCGTAATGGCCGACGCCCATGTATGGTCACTCGCCGCCGAAAAAAGATGAATGATCAAAGTGTTGGGTCTGGCAACCCGGCCTGGCGGGTGCGGGCGCGGGTGGAGTGTACTAGAATGCAGCCAGCGCGAAAGTGGCGGAATTGGTAGACGCACTGGATTTAGGATCCAGCGCCGCAAGGCTTGGGGGTTCGAGTCCCCCCTTTCGCACCAGAGACCCTGGCCACCGCTGTTCCACCGCTGTTCCAACCGACCTCGCACGCTTCGTCTCGACCTTGATTTCGAGCCGGGGATTGCTCTGCCGGTAGGGCTTGCCGGCCAGGGTCTCTGGCGTCCCCTCCAATCCACCGAAAGAATTCGTCGCATGCAAGCAAGTCTGGAAACCCTGAGCGCGCTTGAGCGCCGTCTGAAGGTCGCCGTTCCCGTGACCCAGATCAACACTGAAGTGGAAAATCGCCTGAAGCGACTGCAGCGAACGGTGAAACTGCACGGGTTCCGACCTGGCAAGGTTCCGATGAAGGTCGTGGTACAGCAATTCGGTCCGAAGGTGCGCCAGGAAGTTCTCGGTGACACGGTCGAGAAGACCTTCGGAGAAGCCGTTCGCGAGAAGAATCTGCGAGTTGCGGGATATCCGAAGATCGAGGCGAAACCAGGCACGGATGCTGAAGCAGAGTTCGAATTCACTGCCACCTTCGAGGTCTTCCCAGATGTCAAGATCGGCGAGTTGTCCGCTGCGACCATCGAGCGCCCGATGGTGTCGGTTGGCGACGCCGAAGTCGAAAAGACCATCGAAGTCCTGCGCAAACAGCGCGTCCGCCACGCGGACGTGCGCCGCCCGGCAAGCTCCGGTGATGCAGTCATGATCGATTACGCTGGGTCCATCGACGGTAAACCGTTCGAAGGGGGAAGTGCGCAGAATCAATCGCTAGTGCTCGGCGAAGGCCGTCTCCTGCCTGATTTCGAGGCTGCCCTGATCGGAATGAACGCGGACGAGACCAAGTCGTTTGAACTGACCTTCCCTGCGGACTATCATGGAACGGAGGTTGCTGGGAAAAAGGCTCAGTTCGAGATCAAGCTGCACAGTGTCCAGGAACAGATACTGCCTGAGGTGGACGCCGAGTTCGCCAAGGGCCTGGGAGTTGAAGACGGCGATCTGCAGAAGATGCGCACGGATGTGCGTGCCAATCTCGAACGAGAAGTGAAACGAAGGATCCAGACGAGGGTCAAGGATCAGGCGCTGATGGCGTTACTGGAGTCAGCAACGCTGGAGGTTCCGAAGTCTCTGATCGACATGGAAATCGAGCGGCTTTCGGAACAAATGAAGGAAAACCTGCGTGGGCGCGGAATGAAGCCGGAAACCATGAACATGCCGCGTGAGATGTTCGAGCAAGAGGCGCGGCGCCGCGTGAGCATAGGGTTGATCCTCAATGAACTCGTCAAACAGCATGCGATCAAGGCGCAGCCTGATCAGATCAAGGCGATGATCGAGGAGTATGCGGAAAGCTACGAGCATCCGGAGGAAGTGGTGCGGTGGTATTACCAGTCCGGTGATCGTGTTCGGGAAGTCGAGGCGGTGGTGCTCGAGAACAACGTGGTCGAGTGGGTGCTTGGCAATGCCAAGGTGGTGAAAAAGTCCACCCCGTTCGAGGAACTGATGGGGAGTGCGCAATGAACTGGGGCAAGGGCATGAATGCCGATTCGGGGCCCGATTCCCGCTGGGACCCGCAATCTCTCGGCCTGGTTCCGATGGTGATCGAGCAGAGCGGCCGGGGCGAACGGGCGTACGACATCTACTCGCGACTACTCAAGGAACGGGTCGTATTTCTTGTCGGCCCCGTGAACGATGTCACCGCGAACCTGATCGTTGCTCAGCTGCTGTTTCTCGAATCGGAGAATCCGGACAAGGACGTCTTTTTCTACATCAACTCGCCGGGCGGCGCGGTGTCGGCCGGGCTTGCAATTTACGACACCATGCAGTTCATCAAGCCCGATGTTTCCACGCTGTGCATAGGGCAGGCTGCGAGCATGGGCGCCTTCCTGCTTGCGGCGGGTGCGAAGGAAAAGCGTTTCGTCCTTCCGAACTCGCGCGTGATGATTCACCAGCCCATGGGCGGATTCCAGGGACAGGCGTCGGATATCGAGATTCACGCCCGCGAAATTCTATATCTGCGCGAACGGTTGAATGCGCTGATGGCCAAACACACGGGGCAGGACATGGCGACTATCGAAAAAGACACTGATCGGGACAATTTCCTGAGCGCCGATGATGCGGTGAAGTACGGATTGGTGGACAAGGTGCTGGCGAATCGATCGGAAGCGGTCTGAAGATCGGCTCTGACGCCGGTGAACGATCAGAGATTCTGAAGCCGTAACGAAGTGCTTGCGCCGGAGCGCGCGGGAGAAAGCCCTACGATGTCCGAAAAGCCCTCTGGAGAAAAACTCCTCTACTGTTCGTTCTGCGGCAAGAGCCAGCATGAGGTTCGCAAACTGATCGCCGGACCATCGGTTTTCATTTGCGACGAGTGCATCGAACTCTGCAACGACATCATTCGCGAGGAAACTCACGGCGACACGGCAACAAAGGGTGCCAAATCCGACCTGCCGGTACCGTCGGAGATTCGCCTGATCCTCGATCAGTACGTGATCGGGCAGGATCAGGCCAAGAAAATTCTATCGGTGGCCGTCTACAACCACTACAAACGGTTGAAGACGATGTCGAAAAAGGATGATGTCGAGCTTGCCAAGAGCAACATCCTGCTCGTGGGCCCCACGGGTTCGGGAAAGACGTTGCTTGCGCAGACCCTCGCGCGATTATTGAACGTTCCTTTCGTGATGGCGGATGCAACCACGCTCACCGAGGCTGGTTACGTGGGTGAAGACGTAGAGAACATCATCCAGAAGCTGCTGCAGAAGTGCGACTACGATGTGGACAAGGCCCAGCGTGGGATCGTCTACATTGACGAGATCGACAAGATATCGCGCAAATCCGACAACCCTTCCATCACCCGGGACGTGTCGGGCGAAGGTGTACAGCAGGCTCTGTTGAAACTGGTCGAGGGCACGATCGCCTCCGTGCCTCCGCAGGGCGGTCGCAAGCATCCGAATCAGGAATTCGTCCAGGTCGACACGACCAACATACTGTTCATCTGCGGCGGCGCGTTCGACGGACTGGACAAGGTGATCCGCTCGCGCTCCGAAAAGGGTGGCATCGGCTTCGGCGCACAAGTGAAAAGTCGCGACAATCGCAAGGACATCGGTGCGGTCCTGCGGGAGGTCGAGCCGGAAGACTTGATCAAATACGGTCTCATCCCGGAATTCGTCGGACGCCTACCCGTGGTCGCGACGCTCGAGGAATTGGACGAGAAGGCACTGATCCAGATCCTCACCGAACCCAAGAATGCGCTCATCAAGCAGTACCAGAAGATGTTTGCGATGGAAGGCGTCGAGTTGGAGATCCGAGACGAAGCCCTACACGCCATCTCTACCAAGGCGCTGCAGCGCAAGACCGGTGCGCGCGGATTGCGCTCGATACTCGAACACGTACTGCTGGATACGATGTTCGACCTCCCTTCCATGAAGAA
This sequence comes from Burkholderiales bacterium, assembly GCA_038324085.1. Classification (GTDB taxonomy): domain Bacteria; phylum Pseudomonadota; class Gammaproteobacteria; order Burkholderiales. The sequence goes on along the minus strand of JBBQHP010000011.1, from coordinate 70,230 downwards.
TGTGCAGAAGGTGGTGATCGACGAGGGCTCGATCACCGGGGACATCAAACCGTTGCTGATCTATTCCGATCAGCCAAGGATTGCGGGCTCGGCATGATCAAGCGACCGGGCGGCCCTCTTGCCACCCGGTCTTGGTTTCAGGCAGAGCTCCCCGGTGTGAACCCGGGCCTGCGCCTTGAAATCTGAAGTCGTGCGCTCCAAGTAGCCCAGGTAGTCCATTCAACTTTCAGGTGACCTCCATGAATACTCCCCTCGATCCGTCGGACGAACGCGTGGCGCTCCCGCTACTCCCGTTGCGCGACGTCGTGGTATTTCCACACATGGTGATCCCTTTGTTCGTGGGTCGTCCGAAGTCCATCAAGGCGCTTGAAAGCGCAATGGAGGCGGGCAAGAGCATCCTGCTGGTCGCGCAGAAATCGGCCGCCAAGGACGAGCCCTCGGCGGAAGATCTGTACCGCGTCGGCAGCATCGCCAACATTCTGCAGATGCTGAAATTACCCGACGGCACCGTGAAGGTCTTGGTGGAAGGTGTGCGCCGCGCAACGATCGAAGACATCGACGACGCACGAACGCACTACACCGCGGAGGCAATACCCGTTCCGGCGGAAGTCCTGTCGCCAGAGGAGACGCACGAGATCGAGGCGATGCGGCGCGCGATGATCGCGCAGTTCGACCAGTATGTGAAACTCAACAAGAAGATCCCGCCGGAGATCCTCACCTCGCTCGCCGGCATCGATGAGGCGGGCCGACTGGCCGATACCATTGCCGCGCACTTGCCGCTCAAGCTTGAACAGAAACAGGCGGTGCTCGAGATGTACGCCGTCAAGCGCCGCCTGGAGCATCTGCTGTCGCTGCTCGAAGCCGAGTTGGACATATTGCAGGTGGAGAAGCGCATTCGCGGGCGAGTCAAGCGGCAGATGGAGAAGAGCCAGCGCGAGTACTACCTCAATGAACAGGTCAAAGCCATTCAGAAGGAGCTCGGTGATCTGGACGAGGGTGCCGACCTCGACGAGATGGACAAGCGGATCAAGTCCGCGCACATGCCCAAGGAAGCGCGCACCAAGGCCGAGAACGAGCTGAAGAAGCTTCGCATGATGTCCCCCATGTCGGCGGAAGCGACGGTGGTGCGCAATTACATCGAGGCGTTGGTCAATCTACCCTGGAAGAAGAAGAGCAAGATCTCGAAGGACTTGTCCGCTGCCGAGGAAGTCCTGGAGCAGGATCACTACGGTCTGGAGAAGGTCAAAGAACGCATACTCGAGTATCTTGCGGTACAGCAGCGGGTCGAGAAGGTGAAGGCGCCGATCCTATGCCTCGTCGGTCCTCCGGGCGTGGGCAAGACTTCACTCGGCCAGTCCATTGCTCGTGCGACCAACCGCAAGTTCGTTCGCATGTCGCTAGGTGGCGTGCGGGACGAAGCGGAGATCCGCGGGCATCGACGCACCTACATCGGATCGATGCCGGGCAAGATCCTTCAGAACATGACCAAGGTAGGCGTTCGAAATCCGCTGTTCCTGCTGGACGAAGTGGACAAGATGGGCATGGATTTTCGGGGCGATCCGGCGTCGGCGCTGTTGGAGGTGCTCGATCCTGAACAGAACCATACCTTCGTCGATCACTACGTGGAGGTCGACTACGACCTGTCGGATGTGATGTTCGTCGCGACGGCGAACACAATGAGTATCCCGCCGGCGCTGCTCGATCGGATGGAAGTCATTCGGCTTTCGGGATATACCGAGGACGAAAAGGTCAATATCGCGATGCGTTATCTGCTGCCCAAGCAGATGACCAATCATGGACTCAATGACTCTGAAACCAACGTCTCCGAGAGCGCGGTGCGAGACATCATCCGCTACTACACGCGCGAGGCGGGCGTTCGCGCCTTGGAGCGGGAGATCTCGAAGATTTGCCGCAAGGTAGTGAAATCGCTGCTTCTCAAGAAACGTGATACGACCATACAGGTGAATGCGCGCAATCTGGACAAGTACCTCGGTGTTCGCCGGTACTCGTTCGGTATGGCCGAGAAGGACAATCAGGTGGGGCAGGTTACCGGACTGGCATGGACCGAGGTTGGTGGCGAACTGCTCACCATCGAGAGCGCTGCGATGCCTGGCAAAGGCAAGACGGTGACCACCGGCAAGCTCGGTGAGGTCATGCAGGAATCGATTCAGGCTGCCCTCACTGTTGTCAGAAGCCGCTCGCAAAAACTCGGCATCCGAGAGGACTTCTATCAGACGAGCGATATCCATATCCACTTGCCCGAAGGGGCAACGCCCAAGGACGGTCCAAGCGCCGGGATCGGCATCTGCACCGCAGTGGTTTCCCTTCTTACCGGGATTCCGGTCAAAGCCGATGTCGCAATGACTGGCGAGATCACGCTGCGCGGGGAAGTCCTTCCGATCGGCGGACTGAAGGAGAAGCTGCTAGCGGCGCATCGAGGCGGAATCAAACATGTCCTGATCCCGCAGGAGAATGTAAAGGATCTCGCCGAGATTCCCGACAACATCAAGAATCGTCTCGATATTCATCCGGTGAAGTGGATAGACCAGGTGCTGGAGTTCGCACTCGAACGTATGCCCTCACCGCTGCCGGAAAAAGCGCAAGGGCCGGTGGCAATCGCACCCGCGGTAGATGCCGACGCTACCTCTGCGGCGGTCAAGCACTGAAGGCAGGGTAGCTCGCGACGACCGCACGCCGATGCGTGCGGAATCGTTCGTTGGTGACAGGGTGCGCACGGTCGCGACTCGCGCGCGAAGGCGCGTTTTCCTTGACACCGACTTTTTCAGCTTGCTATAAAGTCCTGCGAGTTGTTCGACACCCGGAAAGCCGCGCCAGTCTTGGGGCACAGGGCAACCGCCAGGAGCTTCCAAAGCGCTCGGCATGCCCGTTACTACAACAATATCAAATGCGCCGGGTGTTTTTTCAACGAACAACGAAAGGGGATGCACGTGAACAAGTCGGAACTCATTGACGCCATCGCCAAGTCGGCAGACATTTCCAAAGCCGCTGCGGGTCGCGCGCTTGATGCGACCGTGACTTCAATCAAGACCTCACTGCGCAAGGGCTCGATGGTTACGCTGGTCGGATTCGGGACCTTCTATGTCGGCAAGCGTGCGGCCCGCAGTGGTCGCAATCCGCGCACAGGTGCATCCATCAAGATCAGAGCCGCCAAGGTTCCGAAGTTTCGGGCTGGAAAGGCGTTGAAGGATGCATTAAACTAGCGCGCCTTTTTGATGGTGCGCCATCGTGAAGGTGCGGGAGGGATCTGCCGGAGTTTCCTGCAGCGTCGTAGCAACTAGCGTACGGGTGCTTAGCTCAGTTGGTAGAGCGTCGCCCTTACAAGGCGAATGTCGGGAGTTCGAGCCTCTCAGCACCCACCAGCGATGAGTGGCGGAAGTTTTAGGAGTGGTAGTTCAGTTGGTTAGAATACCGGCCTGTCACGCCGGGGGTCGCGGGTTCGAGTCCCGTCCACTCCGCCAAACCCGAAAAGGCGAACTATTGTTCGCCTTTTTTGTTGTTGTTCCCGATCGCTGGATTCGAAACGGTCGCCCCTTCGGCGCTGGCCGAGTCCGGCGGATGGCGGGTCAAACCCGAGGCCATCTCACCGAGAAGACGGAATCGCCATGTTCGAATGGGTCGACAAGCACAAGCGTTGGATTCAGATCATTCTGCTGATTCTGATTGTTCCCTCGTTTGCATTCCTCGGGATCAACTACTACTTCCAGGAGTATGGGCGCTCTGGTGCTGTCGCCAAGGTCGCGGGTTCGAAGATCTCGCCGCACGAATTCGAGGAAGCGCTGCGGGAGCACCAAGAGCAAATGCGCCAGATGGCGCAGGGCAAGGTGGACCAGGCAATGCTCGACAGCAACGAGGTGCGCAATGCTGTCATCAATGGTCTTGTCGACAAACGCGTCTTGCTCGCGCATGCCATGCACGCTGGCGTCACGGTTACCGACGATCAAGTGCGCCAGATCGTGACCAACATCGCCGCCTTCAAAGACGAATCGACCGGTAAGTTCGCTCCGGAGCGCTACGAGCAGTTGTTGCGCTCCCAGGGCATGACGCCAATGATCTTCGAGGAGCGTGTGCGACAGGACCTGCGAATGTCGCAGGTGCGCGACAGCGTGGCGAACTCCGCGTTGGTGCCGACCGCAGTAGTCGATCGTCTTGGTAGGATTCGCGAGCAACAGCGCGAAGTGAGTCAATGGCTGCTGACGCCGGATCAGGTTCGCGCGCGGGTGAACATTACCGACGAGGACGTCAGGCAGTTCTACGATGCTCACAAGACAGAGTTTCGTATCCCCGAGCGGGCGCGTGTCGAGTACCTCGCGCTGACTCTCGACCATATCACCAAGAACATCGAAGTCACGCCGCAGGAAATCTCGGAGTGGTACGACAAGCACAAGTCACAGTACGAAACCGGCGAGGAGCGAAAGGCGAGTCACATTCTCGTCGCGGTGGCCAAGGATGCCAAGCCGGAGGCGAAAGAGGCGGCGCGCGCACGCGCCGAATCCATTGCGGGAGAGGCGCGCAAGAATCCGAGTTCCTTCGGCGATCTGGCAAAGAAGAACTCGCAGGATCCGGGGTCAGCTGCGAGTGGCGGAGATCTGGGTTTCTTCGGACGCGGCACCATGGTGAAGCCGTTCGACGATGCGCTCTTCGGCATGAAAGTCGGCGACATCGTGGGTCCCGTGGAGACGCAGTACGGATTTCACGTTATTCGCCTCGATGCCATAAAGGCCGCCGAGACGACGCCTCTTGCGAAGGTGCGTGACGACATCGAACAAGAAATCAAGAAGAGCAAGGCCGGCAAGGCTTTCGCCGATGCGGCCGAGTCGCTGCAGAACCTGGCCTACGAGCAATCGGAGAGCCTGAAGCCGGCAGCCGACGCGCTCAAACTGCCCATCCAGACGAGCGATTGGATCACCCGTGACGGTGGTGGCATACCCATCTTGGTGAAACCCGAGCTACTGAACAAAATCTTCTCGGAAGATTCGATCAAGAACAACCGGAACACTGATGCCGTCGACGTCGGCTCCAACACGATCGTCGCGGCGCACGTGATAGAGCACAAGGCGGCAGATACGCTACCGTTCGATGAGGTCCGCAGCGACGTGCGTCAACAGTTGATGCTGGAGCGCGCGACGAAGCTGGTGGAGGAAGAAGGGCGCGCTACCCTCGAGCGCGTCAAGGCAGGGAACGACGCAGGCGTGACCTGGTCTCCGGCCGTCATGGTGTCGCTGCAGAAGACGAACGGCCTGCAGCCCGAGGCCGCGCGTGAAGTGTTCACTGCCGACCCTTCCAAACTGCCTGCGTACGTGGGCATGCCGGTCTCGAACAGTCGCTTCGTGATCTACCGCATCAACAAGGTGATCGAGGGTCCGCCCCTGGGCGATGACCAGCGCAAGGCGCTCGCCGTCCAGTTGTCGCAGATCCTCGCCCAGCAGCAGTTCGCCGCCTACCTGCAGACGGTGAAGGCTGGTGCGGACGTCGAGATCGATCCAACCAAAGTGGAGAAGGCGCCGACTCAGTGATGTCGCACCGGCGATAACGACGTGACGCTCAGTCCATGGAAGCCAGCGCAGTGGTATTGAAGCCAGCGTCCACATAGAGAATCTCACCAGTGATTCCGCTGGCAAGCGGGCCGAGCAGAAAAGCAGCAGCATTGCCGACTTCGTCGGTCGTGACATTGCGTCGCAGTGGCGCATGCTTTTCGTTGTGGGACAGAATCTTGCCGAAATTTCCGATTCCGGCGGCGGCAAGCGTCTTGATGGGTCCGGCCGATATCGCATTCACGCGAATGCCTTCGGGGCCCAGACTCTGCGCCATGTAGCGGACGGCGGCCTCGAGACTGGCTTTGGCGAGCCCCATCACGTTGTAGTTGGGCAGCGAGCGCTCCGCGCCGAGATACGACAGCGTGAGCAGCGCCCCGTGGCGTCCTCGCATCATCGGCCGCGCGGACTTCGCAAGTGCCGCGAAACTGTATGAGCTTATGTCGTGCGAGACGCGGAATGCCTCGCGATTCACGCTATCCAGAAAATCCCCCGCGAGCGCCTCACGGGGGGCGAAGGCGATTGAATGCACCAGCGCATCCAGGCCATCCCAGGAGGTTCCGAGCGAGTCGAACAGGGCTTCGATCTCGGTATCGCTCGATACGTCACAGGGAAATACCAGTGAACTGCCAAACTCGCGCGCGAGGTCGGCCACGCGCTCCTGCACCCGCTCTCCCTGGAACGTGAACGCGAGTTGCGCACCTTCACGGTGACAGGCTTTCGCGATTCCGTAGGCGATCGATCGGCTGCTCAACATTCCGGTGACGAGAATCTTCTTGTCCTGCAGAAAGCCCATGGATGTCCTCGAGGTTTTTCGTTCGGTGAACTCGCCGCTATTATAGGCGCCGCCCTCGTCGCACCCGAACCCGGGTCGCGCCCGGCCCGTTCCCAGTTCGATGCCCGCATGCCGAACCCGATATACCGGATCGCCTTACTTGCAGCTATCCCCGCGTTGGCGGCGTGCAGCGGTGCCTGGAACGATCCCTATCCGGCATCCGAGCGCCTATCGAACACGCTCTACTCCGCCTTCCTGGAGCGTCCGAAACATCTGGATCCCGTGCAGTCATACAGCGCGAACGAGATCATGTTCACGGCGCAGGTCTACACGCCGCCGTTGCAGTATCACTATCTGAAGCGTCCGTACACGCTAGTTCCTCACGCCGCCCTCGAGGTCCCGATCCCGAAGTTTCTCGATTCGCAGGCGCGCGAATTGCCGACAAGCGCGGATCCGGCGAAGGTCGCTTTCAGCGTCTACGAAATTCGGATCCGGCCAGGGATGCGCTACCAGCCGCATCCGGCTTTCGCCACAACTGTCGAAGGCAGGCCCCGCTATGTTCCGCTGGATGCTCGCGAACTGGGTCGGATTCACGAACTGCGCGACTTTGGCGAAACCGGTACGCGCGAGGTTCGGGCCGAGGACTTCGTCTACCAGATCAAGCGCCTCGCCCACCCGCGCCTGCATTCGCCGATCTTCGGTTTGATGGGCGAGTACATCGTCGGGCTGAAGGAGTACGGAGACACGCTCAGGACGGTGAACGAAGACCTTGTCCGCCAGGGTCACAAGGACGCGTGGATCGATCTGCGCGAGCACGCCCTCGAAGGCGTCGAGGTGGTCGATGAACACACCTATCGTATCCGCCTCAAGGGCCGTTACCCCCAGTTCGTCTATTGGCTTGCCATGCCGTTCTTTGCACCGATACCGATGGAAGCCGACCGGTTCTATAGCCAGCCCGGCCTGATCGAGAAGAACATCACCCTCGATTGGTATCCCGTGGGAGCAGGACCGTACATGCTGACCCTCAACAATCCCAATCGACGCATGGTGCTCGAGCGAAATCCCAACTACTACGGTGAGACCTACCCTGCCGAAGGCGAACCGGGCGACGCCGAGCAGGGCCTGCTGGCCGACGCGGGCAAACCCATCCCGTTCGTGGACCGGGTGGTGTTCAGCCTGGAGAAAGAAACAATTCCCTACTGGAGCAAGTTTCTGCAGGGCTACTACGACGCCTCCGGTATCAGTTCGGACTCCTTCGACCAGGCGATCCAGGTTGCGAGCGGAGGTGAGGTCACCCTAACCGACGACATGCGCGCGAAGGGCATCCAATTGAAGACGGCGGTGTCGCCGTCGACGTTCTACATGGGTTTCAATATGCTCGACCCGGTGGTCGGTGGCGAGGCGGAACGAACCCGCAAGTTGCGGCAAGCAATCTCCGTCGCGGTCGACTACGAGGAATTCATATCGATCTTCGCCAATGGGCGCGGCATCGCCGCTCAAGGGCCGCTCCCGCCTGGCATCTTCGGCTACCGGGAAGGGGAAGCGGGCATCAACCACTACGTCTACGACTGGGTCGACGGCGAGCCTCGCCGCAAACCGGTCGAAGCTGCGCGCAGGTTGATGGCCGAGGCCGGCTACCCGAACGGCGTGGACGGCCAGACGGGCGCGCCGCTCGTGCTCAATCTGGATGCCACCTCGCGCGGACCGGACGACAAAGCCCGTCTCGACTGGCTGCGCAAGCAGTTCGCGAAACTGAACGTGAATCTGGTGGTACGAGCCACGGACTACAACCGCTTCCAGGAAAAGGTGCGCAAGGGCAACGCACAAATATTCTATTGGGGTTGGAACGCCGACTATCCCGATCCGGAGAATTTTCTGTTCCTGTTGCATGGTCCGCAGAGCAAGGTCAAGTTCCAGGGCGAGAACGCTTCGAACTGGGCCAATCCGGAGTTCGACCGACTGTTCGAGCGCATGAAGAACATGGATAACGGCCCTGAACGCCAGGTGATCATCGACCAGATGTTGGAGGTTGCGCGGCGCGATGCTCCCTGGCTTTGGGGAATGCATCCGAAGGAATACGGGCTTGCTCACGCATGGGTCAAGAATCGCAAGCCCAATCAGATCGCGAACAACCTCCTGAAATACCAGCGGGTCGATGTGGCCGAGCGGGCGGAGCTTCGGCAGCGCTGGAATCACCCCGTGGTCTGGCCTATCGGAGTATTGGCAGCCGTGGTGATCAGCTTTTGCGTTCCCGCGGTGCTGACCTATCGCCGGCGCGAACGCAGCACGGGTCGCATGGACGTCTCACCGTCGGCCACGGATTGAATCGATGATCCGTTACATCATCCGCCGCCTGTTCTACGCCATTCCGATTCTGATCGGTGTAAACGTGATCACCTTCACGCTGTTCTTCGTCGTGAATACACCGGACGACATGGCCCGCATGCAGTTGGGGGTGAAACGGGTGACGCCCGAAGCCATCGAGCGCTGGAAGCAGGAGCGCGGCTATGACAAACCCTTGCTCTACAACGCTGCCGTTCCGGGTTTCGGGCACGTCAGCGACACGATATTCTTCGAGCATTCGACACGATTGTTCCGCTTCGATTTCGGCAAGGCGGAATCAGATGGGCGCGACATCGGCCACGAGATCGCCACGCGCATGGGGCCGAGCCTCGCCATCGCGCTCCCTGTGTTCATCGTCGGCCTGCTGGCCTACGTCTCCTTCGCATTGCTCATGGCGCTGTTCCGTGCGACCTATCTGGACGTGAGCGGCGTGATCCTGTGCGTTACTGCAATGTCGATCTCGGGAATGTTCTACATCATCGGCGGCCAGTTTCTGGTGGCCAAGCTCTGGAACCTGGTGCCGATCTCGGGTTTCGCGGATGGCCTCAACGCTTGGCGTTTCATGATTCTGCCTATCGCAGTAGGCCTGGTCGGCGGTTTTGGCGAGAGCGGCCGCTGGTACCGTTCGATCTTCCTCGAGGAAGTCAATCGTGACTACGTTCGCACAGCGCGGGCCAAAGGGCTTGCCGAAGGTCGGGTACTCGCCCACCACGTGCTGCGCAATGCCCTGATCCCGATACTCACCGGTGTGGTCGTCGTGATTCCGTCGCTATTCCTCGGCAGCCTTGTCATGGAATCCTTCTTCGGTATTCCGGGTCTCGGAAGTTACACGATCGATGCCATCGGTTCTCAGGATTTCGCGGTCGTGCGCACGATGGTGTTTCTCGGCTCGCTGCTCTATATCGCCGGACTCATCCTCACCGACATTTCCTACACGATCGTCGATCCAAGGATCCGCTTCGAATGAACCTGCCGGTCAAGTTCGTGTTGTTGTGGACCGATGCACTCGTGTTCGCGATGATCGCGTCCATCGCGGCATTCACGTGGTACACGACGCGGCACGAGCACTTGCGGGCGCCCTGGCGGAAGGTTGGGCGATCCGCGACGGGAATGGTTTCGGCAACCGTGCTGCTGGCCTTCGTCCTGATTGGATTGCTCGACACCTTTCACTATCAGCGCGCTTTGCCCGGCGATACGTCGAGCGGTGAACGGCGTTATGCCCCGGAAGTCCTGTCGGCGCTCGATGCGCTGTCCGAGACTTTGCGCACGCGTCAGGAGCGCACTTTTTCCGCGCCGTTTTCAGCCTTCGCGCATTCCAAGGAAACGATCACACAACCCGACGGCACTCAGCGACGCGACTATCCCAGGCTCAAGTACGGCGGTGCGCATCTGAATGATCCCGCAAAGGAGCGCGTGCCCGACATTGCCCGCGGCGCCTTGCAGGGTGGAGCGATCGCGGCGCTCCTTTGGACGCTGATCTGCGCGATCGTCACCGGCGTCGCCGCCGCGAAGAGCCAGGCCCGTTTCGCGGACGTATCGGGCAATCTGTGGCGCGGCGAGCTCGAAGTGCCACTGCGGGGGATCCTGGTCGCGCTCGGGATCATTCTGTTCATTGCATTGCCGCTCGTCGTGTTGTCGAAGCACTACCACGTGTTCGGCACCGACAAAGTCGGGCAGGACGTGCTCTATCTCACCCTGAAGAGTATTCGGACGGCACTGGTGATCGGAACGGTCACGACGCTCGTCATGCTGCCCTTCGCACTGGCGCTGGGCATCATGGCGGGATACTTCAGAGGCTGGATCGACGACATCATCCAGTATCTCTACACGACCTTGAGCTCGATTCCCGGCGTCCTCCTCATCGCTGCAGCGGTGCTCATGATGCAGGTCTACATGGACACGCATCCGGAGATCTTCGATTCGGTCACGCGACGCGCGGACTTCAGGCTCCTGTTCCTCTGCATCATCCTCGGCGTCACCAGTTGGACGGGACTTTGCCGCCTGCTTCGTGGCGAAACCTTGAAGCTGCGGGAGCTGGAGTATGTCCAGGCTGCACATGCCTTCGGCGTGGGTCCGTGGCGAATCATGGTGCGACATGTGCTGCCAAACGTGCTTCACATCGTCATCATCACGACCGTGCTCGGGTTCAGCGGTCTGGTGCTCTCTGAAGCGGTCCTGTCGTACGTCGGCGTGGGCGTCGATCCAGCGACGAACAGCTTCGGAACGATGATTAATTCGGCACGGCTCGAACTGGCCCGCGAACCGATCGTGTGGTGGTCGATCGCATCCGCTTTCGTGTTCATGCTCACGCTGGTCCTGGCCGCCAACCTTTTCGCGGATGCCGTGCGCGATGCGCTCGATCCGCGCATGCGGGCGCTGTTCGATGTCCCGTCACTACGTCGGCGGCGCCGGCGGGCAGGGCCGTCGACACCGAGGGTGGCAACGTGACCGATCCGCTGCTGAAGATCGAAGAGCTCCGCACTTGGGTCGGAAGCGGTGACCGGATCGTGCATGCAGTCGACGGGCTCTCTTTTGCGATCGAACGAGGCGAGACTTTCGCGCTGCTCGGCGAGTCCGGCTGCGGCAAGTCGCTCACGGCGCTTTCGATCATGCGCCTACTGCCGGACGCCGGCGTCATCGTCGGTGGCCGAGTATTGCTCGACGGTGTCGATCTCATCGGACTCCCGGAGCGCCGCATGCGCGACGTGCGCGGGCGCCGAATCGCGATGATCTTCCAGGAACCCGGTGCGAGCCTGAACCCGGTCATGACCGTCGGCGATCAGGTACGTGAAGTGCTGGCGCGGCATCTCGGCCTGACGGGTGCAAAGGCGGATCGACGGGTGCTCGAGTTGTTCGAGTCGGTCGGAATTCCCGATCCGGCCCGCAGGCTCGGCGAGTACCCGTTTCAATTGTCCGGGGGGCTCAAGCAGCGCGTGATGATCGCTGCCGCGCTCGCCTGCGAACCGGAACTGCTCGTGGCCGACGAGCCGACCATGGCACTCGACGTGACCATCCAGGCCCAGGTTCTCGAGCTTTTGCGCGATCTGCAACGTCGCACAGGCATGTCGATACTGCTCATCACGCACGACCTGGGCGTCGTATCCGAGATGGCTCACCGCGTCGCTGTGATGTATGCGGGCGAGATCGTAGAGACGGCTCCGCGCGAGCGCTTTTTCGGGCAACCGGCGCATCCCTACACGCGCAAGCTGTTCGCATCGCTACCCGGGCCGGGCGCGCGCGACGGGCGACTCGCTGTGATTCGCGGCACGGTCCCGCCGCTCTGGACGGATTTCACGGGTTGCCGCTTTGCGGATCGCTGCGATCGGTCGTGGTCGCGTTGCCGGGAGGCCGAGCCCACCGTCCACTTTCCGATTCCGGAGCACGCCGTGCGTTGTCATTTGTATGCCGACGGTGCTGCCGACGAGGCATCCACGGTGAGCGCTGGCGGAAAACCCGCAATGAGCAGTGATCACGGCGCCGCGGGATTCGCGAAGGTTCACCACCCGCTGCTCGAGATCGAGGATCTCCGCATTCACTTTCCGATCCGACGCGGTCTCTTCAAGCGCATCGTAGGTCATGTCAAGGCGGTAGACGGCATCTCGCTTTCCATCCCCGCGGGCCGGACCGTGGCCCTGGTCGGCGAATCCGGCTGCGGCAAGACCACGGCCGGAAAAGGCATCGTACGCTTGTTGCCATCGGTGGCCGGTTCGATCCGATTCGGCGGTGTTGATCTGGCACGGCTCGGCCAATCGCAGTTACGCGGGCGCCGGCGCGACTTCCAGATCATCTTCCAGGATCCGTTCGCGTCACTGAATCCACGCATGCGGGTATGCGACATCATCGAGGAAGGCATGACTGCCCTCGGTGTCGGTGATACGGCAGTGGAACGTCTCGCACGGGTGGAAGCACTGCTCGAGCAAGTGGGGCTGTCACCCGACATGAGTATTCGGTATCCCCACGAGTTCTCCGGCGGTCAGCGACAGCGCATCGCGATTGCACGGGCGCTCGCCGTGGACCCGAAGCTCATCGTCTGCGATGAACCCACTTCAGCGCTCGACGTATCGGTGCAGGCGCAGATCCTGAATCTGCTCAGGGACCTTCAGGATCGACTCGGTATCGCGTACCTGTTCATCACGCACAACATTGCTGTCGTCGAATATATTGCGCATGAAGTTGCGGTGATGTACCTCGGTCGCATCGTCGAACACGGCACTGTCGACGAAGTTCTGCGCTCACCGCGACACCCCTATACCAAGGCGTTGCTGTCTGCTGTTCCCACCATCGAACGAACGAGCGCGCGTGAGGTCATCCGGTTGACGGGTGACATCCCGTCGCCCGCAAATCCGCCGCCCGGATGTCACTTCGAACCGCGGTGTCCCAATGCCATGCCGGAGTGCCGCGCCGCGTATCCCGCGGAGACCCGGCTCTCGTCCAGCCATTGGGTTCGATGTCTGTTGTACGAGCAGCAATGAAAAGCGGCGCCAATGGCGCCGCCCGCTGTGTTTCCAAGCCGTCTGGTGGTCAGTTGCGAGCGACTTGCTTGCGATGTGTTCCGCTCGAGGCCTTGGTTTGCGCCGAATGCGTAGCCTTGCCCGCCTTGTGTGCCTTGGCGGTCTTCGTTCTCGTGGAGCGCTTCTTGTGTGTCGGGGCCATGTCGGGGTAGAGGGTCAGCTGCTGACCAACGGCGATCTTTCCGCGCTTGAGAAAATTCCATCGCTCGATCTGACGGGTGCTCACCCGATGCTGCTTCGCGATGCGCAGCAGCGTGTCGCCTTGTTTGACCCGATAGAGTTCCATCTCGGGCCCGGCAGACGGGCGCCGGTATTCAACCGGATCGAGCGATCGGCCCAGTTTGGCGTTCTTCTGGATTGCGGCGGGCGTCGGCACGATGAGCGTCTGCCCGGGGCGCGTGCGGCGATGATGGCTCAGACCGTTCACCTGCATCAGCGTATTCACCGAGATACCGTACCGTGCCGCAACCTTGTCGAGACTCTCGTTCTTCTTCAACGTGACCGTCTGCCATGAAACGAGCGGATCGGAGTTGGCCTCCAGGTTCGTCGCGAAGACCTCTGCCTTCTCGACCGGTACCAGCAGCATGCGGTCGCCATCGGACGAAATCACTGGCCGGTTGTGCGCCGGATTCAGGTAGCGGAATTCCTCGATGGGTACCTCGGCAAGCTGCGCGGCGCGCTTGACGTCGATGTCTGAGGGCGCGTTCACCCGGATGAAGTAAGGCTGATTGGGGATGTCTTCCAGCTCCACACCATAGCGCGCGGGATCGGCGATCAGATTCTTCACTGCCTGCAGCTTGGGGAGATAGTGCGCGGTCTCCTTCGGCATCTTCAGGCTGGAATAGTCGGTAGGCTTGTGGTTGCGTTGATTCTTCGCGATTGCCCGGCTGACAGCGCCCTCGCCCCAGTTGTATGCGGCCAGTGCCAATTCCCAGTCACCGAAATCCCCGTGCAGCTTCTGCAGGTAGTCGAGTGCGGCATCCGTTGCGGCCGTCACGTCCCGCCGACCGTCGTACCACCAATTCTGTTCGAGTCCGTAACGACGCCCGGTTGCGGGAATGAATTGCCAGATTCCGGAGGCATGCGCCGATGAGTAGGCAACCGGGTTGTAGGCGCTTTCGATCATGGGGAGAAGCGCGATTTCAAGCGGCATTCCGCGCTGCTCGAGTTGCTCCACGATGTAATGGAGGTAGCGGCGGCTGCGCTCGACCATGCGTTGCAGGTACTCCGGGCGATTGAGATACCAGGTCATGTGACGCTGCACGAGCGGGGATTCCAACTCGGGCATTGCGAATCCGACGCGGATCCGGTCCCACAGGCTGCCAACGATCTCTTTCGGCGTATCCGAATAGACGATGGGGACCGAGGCTGGCCCCTGCATCGCGACCGGGGTTGCGGAGATGACCTGCGTACCGTTGTATGACGCGGGCGTTTGCGGTGTCGTTGCAGGTGTGACCGGGGTGATCCCCTCAGGCACACTGGTCGAATCGATGCTCGCGACGGAGGGAAGCGGCGCCGCCGTACCGGTCGGGCGACCCGTCTCCGTCGGCGCGGTGGAGGAAGCAGCCAACAGCTCGCTCTGGGCAGGCGGCAGCGGCGCCGTCGCCTCGATCGCTGGTTTCGTGGGCGGCACCGGATGCGGAGCCCCGGGAGCCTCGCTGAACGATGTCGGCCGGCCCGCGCCGTCATACGGAGCCGACGTCACTTTGGCCTCAGCGTAATCGGAAGTGCGAGGCGCGGCGGCGGGCTTGATGGCCGGCGTCCCAGCGGCACCGACGGGCATCGGTGCAGGCGCCGACGTTGCGGCGCGAGCGGGTATTGCCTTGGCCGGATCGGTTGCGATCGTGACAGCAACTACTGCTGGCGGGCGCACGGCCGACGGCGCAGGCGCTGCGGGGGCAGGATGAGTCGGAGCCGCAACAACGGGTGCTTCCGCCGAGGCGGGAGCATCAACCTTGGACTGCTTGGCAATGGTGCCGACTGCACAGGCCTGGTTCACCACACCCAGGACGACGCAGGCAGCGATCAGTTTCGTCGAGTTCCGTACCATGGTATAGGTGTGCTTAACAGCTTTAATTAGCCTATACATGCTATTGATTTGAGTCAACAATTTTCTCTCCTGAACCTGTCGCCGGAGTTCGGCTTACGAGCGGTGTCGAAGGCCACCCTCGGTAACGGAGCGAGCACCGCAAGGGTGCACGTTCCGATACATCTACGGCTTTTCCGTGCCAACCTTGATCGCAGCAAGGTTTGCGCCGGGCTGGCGCTCAGAACACGTTCTTCCAGTCTCTGAGTGCCGCGAAAACCTCCGCCGGATCCGTTATCGGGTGGCCTTGGCGCGCGCTCGCGGCCAAGACGACGTCAGGAACGGAGGTACGCAGGAACGGATTGGTCGCGAGTTCGCTCTTCAGAGTCGAGGGCACAGATGGCTTTCCGGAAGCGAGGGCCGCTCGGGTTTCGCGCTCGCGTGCGACCAGCGCGGGGTTGTCAGGTTCCACTGCGTGCGCGAAGCGTATGTTCGCGAGCGTGTATTCATGACCACAATAAACGCGCGTCGACTCCGGCAATGCGACGAGTTTCGACAACGACGCCAACATCTGCGGAGGCGTGCCTTCGAACACGCGTCCGCACCCGACGGAGAACAACGTGTCGCCGCAAAACAGCATGCCCGCGCCATGGAACGCGATGTGACCGGCGGTGTGACCTGGAATGTCGAGTACGTCGAACTCGAGTCCCAGCGCATCTATGCGCACATGATCGCCTTCCTGCAAGTGCCGCGTGATTGCCGGAATCGTCTCGCGTGCTGGCCCGAAGACCGGTGCGCTATACTTCGACGCGAGTTGTGCAACACCACCTACGTGGTCGGGATGGTGGTGCGTGGCAAGGATGGCGACCAGATTGACGCGTTCCGATTCGAGGTACTCCAGTACCGGGCTCGCGTCGCCTGGATCGACGACCGCGGCGTTCGCGCCATTGCGCAAGCACCAGATGTAGTTGTCGCGAAACGCGCGCAACGGAATGATTTCGATTTTCATGGCGGGACCAGTTTCGATTGCAAGCCACCACCCTGTCAATGCAGCCGACCGTTCCTGGTCTATCGAACTGGTTCGATACGCCCCTGGGCGCCTACCTGTTACGGCGTGAACTGGCGTACTTCGATGCCGAGGTGGTCGACGTCTTCGGCTTCAATGCGCTGCAGTTTGGTTTGGCGGAATACGATTTTCTCCGCATGAGTCGGGTGCCGATGCGGGCGGCCGTAGGGCACGAAGGGCCGGTACGGCTCAGGGCGGATCTGTGCGAACTGCCCGTGGCCTCGGGCGAGGTGGACATCGTGGCCATGCCCCACACGCTCGAGTTCAGCCCCAACCCCCACCAGGCATTGCGCGAAGTGCAGCGTGTATTGCGTCCCGAGGGGCGACTGGTGGTGTCGGGCTTCAACCCCTGGAGCCTCTGGGGAGCGGCCCGGCTGCTGCGCAGTCGCAGTGGCGAGTTTCCGTGGTGCGGACAGTTCGTCGGCCTGGCCCGGATAAAGGACTGGCTCGCCCTGCTCGGATTCGAAGTAACGGCGGGCCGGATGACCGCCTACGCACCGCCCTGCCGCGGCGAACAGTGGCTTGAGCGTATGCGCTTCATGGAACACGCCGGTGATCGCTGGTGGCCCTTTGCCGGAGGCGTGTATTTCCTTCACGCGGTGAAGCGCGTGACCGGGATGCGGCTGATCACGCCGAAGTGGCGCATGTCGACTGCGAAGCGAAAAGTGCTGGCGCCCATTCCGCAGCGCATCGCCGAACAGCGCCGTGACCAGCGCGCCGACGACCGGTGAGCGCCGTGGTGGACATCTATACCGATGGGGCCTGCAAGGGTAATCCTGGCGTGGGCGGTTGGGGCGCGTTGCTGAGAGTGGATGGAGTCGAACGGGAGCTGTTCGGCGGCGAAGCCGCCACCACCAACAACCGGATGGAGATGAAAGCGGTCATCGAAGCGCTCTCGGCGCTGGACGGACACGCCACGGTGCGACTGCACACGGATTCGCAATACGTGCAGAAGGGAATCAGCGAATGGATTCACGCGTGGAAGCGTCGCGGCTGGAAGACCGCGGACCGCCAGCCGGTGAAGAACGTGGATCTCTGGCAGCAACTCGACGCGCTCGCCGCGCAGCACGACGTCGAATGGGTCTGGGTCAAGGGCCACGCCGGCCACGATGGCAATGAACGCGCCGACCGGCTTGCCAACCGCGGTGTGGAAACCGTATCGAGTCGTGGCTGAGATTCGCAAGCATGCGCCAGATCGTCCTCGATACTGAAACCACGGGGCTTGACCCGGGGCTGGGACACCGCATCGTCGAAATCGCCTGCGTCGAGATCGTGAATCGCCGGCCGGGAGAGCGCGATTTCCACCGCTATGTGAACGCCGAGCGTGCCAGTGATCCCGGTGCGCTCGAAGTGCACGGACTGACCGAGGAATTCCTGGCGGATCACCCGAGGTTTCGCGACGTCGCCCGCGACCTGCTCGAATTCGTCCAGGGTGCGGGGCTCATCATCCACAACGCGCCATTCGACGTTGCCTTCCTCGATGCCGAACTCGCCCGCCTCGATTTGCCGCCGATCGCCCGGCATGTGGCTTCGATAACCGATTCGCTGCGGCTTGCCAAGGATCTCCATCCGGGCAAACGCAACAGTCTCGACGCGCTCTGCGAGCGCTATGCCATCGACAATTCCGCCCGCACCCTGCACGGTGCATTGCTCGATGCGCGACTGCTGGCGGAAGCCTATCTGGCCATGACGCGCGGCCAGGAGAGCCTGATCATCGACCTCGGGGAGCCGATCCCCGTTGTGCGTACGAGTGCAGACCGGACCGGGCCGCTCGAGTTCATCGTGTTGCGTGCCAGCCTCGCGGAACAGGCCGAACACGCAGCCTATCTGGCGGAACTGGAGAGTGCTTCGAAACGGGCATGCCTCTGGAACACGCTCGAAACCGATGGGCGACCCGGGGGTTCCGAGCCTGTGTCGAGATAGGCCGGCGCGCAGCCATTCGCTGACGCTAAGGCAGGACTCGCACTTCCTTCAGCAGGTCGAGCGTATAGGCCTGGTGGAAGTCCACGTCGGGCTTGGCCAGGCCCGCACCCGTCATGAATTCGAAAGTGCGCTTCCAGCGTGCTTCAGTCATCGTGAGAATGCCTTGCTGCACGGCGTCACCGCCGCTCACCAGGCCGTATTCCTTGATCTTCGCAACCCCGAAAGCAAGCATGTCGTCCTTCATCTCGGGGTTCGCCTTCTTCACCAGCGCATTGCCCGGTCCCGGATTCGCGAGATAGCTCTTCCAGCCCTCCGCAGTGCCTTCCAGGAAAGCCCTCAGCGCCTCGGGTCGATCGTTCAGCACCTTTCGCGTCGTCACGATGGTCTGTGCATACGGCGGATACCCAAGATCGGCCAGCAGGAACACGACCGGCTTGATCCCCGCCTTTTCGATCACATAGGGCTCCGAGGTCGCGTAGCCCTGCTGTGCGACCTTCTTGTCTACGAGGAATTGCTGCACGCTGAAGGCATACGGGCGTTTTTGGGAATTCGTGAAGCCATAGCGTGACTTGAGCCATGGCCAGAAGGTCGTTTCGCTCGCTTGGCCGATCAGCAATGTCCGGGTCTTCAGGTCCTCGATCACCTTGACGTCGGGGTGCGCGATCAGCACGGCAGGATCTTTCTGGAACGTAGCCCCGATCGTCACCACGGGCAGCCCCTGCTCGACGGCCTTGATCGTCTGCAGGTCGTAGCCCATGACCGCGTCGGCACGTCCGGCGAGCAGCAATTGCATGACGTTGACCTGGGGCCCGCCCATTCGCACATCCACATCCAGGCCGAGCTTGTTGTAGATACCCTCTGCCTGCGCCTGGTAGAAGCCGCCGTGTTCGGCCTGCGCGTACCAGTTGGTCAGGAAGACGAATTTCTCGCTGGCCTGGGCAAGGCCCGCGCCGAGCAGTGCCAGCGCGCACATCAGCCGGATGAATCTCACGTTCGTGCGGGGCGAGGTCGATGGGGCGCGCATGGACTGGTTCCTCTGGGTGGCGAGTCGCGAGGTTATGCGGCCGCCGCCCGCTCGGCAAGGGCGGCGCTTGCGGCGGCCGGCCGCGGTGACGCATATTCAGGGTTTCCATATTCCATCAGCGCTTTCATGCAGAATTCCATCGCCCTGTTCGAGGGCTTGCCGCCCGAGAGTTTCGAACGGCTGATGAGCCGCAGCGTCGTGCGTACCTTTCCGAAGCAGACCGTGGTGATCCATGAGGGCGATGACCCCACAGCGTTGTATGTGATCCTGTCCGGGCGGGTGCGCGCCTACCTCACGGATGCCGGCGGCAAGGAGTTCGTGCTCGCGACCCACGGAGAAGGGGAATATTTCGGCGAGCTGGCGCTGCTCGACGACGAGCCGCGCTCTGCCTCGGTGGCGACGCTCGAGGCGTGCCGCCTGCTGGTGCTGTCCAAGTCGGCATTCCAGGAAAGCCTGGCGCAGAACCCGGATCTGGCGCTTCAACTGATCAAGGGCCTCGCGCAGCGCGTGCGACGGCTTACCCAGAGCGCCCGCTCGCTCGCCTTGAAGGATGTCTTCGGCAGGATCACGGCACTGCTCCAGGACCTCGCCGTGGACAGTTCCGGGGTGCTGATCGTCGAGGAGCGCCTCACCCATCAGGAGATCGCGAGGCGCATCGGGTCCTCCCGCGAGATGGTGAGCCGGATCGTGAAGGATCTTGAAACCGGCGGCTACATCGAGATCGACGGCGCGCACCGGCTGACGCTGCGCCGCAAGCTGCCCAGCAGCTGGTAGGGTCGGCTCGCCCAGGCATTCCCGCGCACGGTTCCTGTGAATTCCGTCACAGCTTCGGAGCGGCGCTCGCGCCCACCATGCATCCCATGCCGCAACCGCGACATGGGACTGCACGGAGGGACGAGCGATGAAATCTTGCAATGAACAACTGGCCGCCGATCTGGTGTCACGAGTCGTCACCGGGGACGAACGCAGCTTCAGTGAACTGTATCGGGTGTACGGACGCCGGGTCTACGCCTTTGCGCTTCGTTCGCTGCGCGATCCGCATGACGCCGAGCAAGTCGTCATCGACACCATGTACGAAGTGTGGCGGCGGGCAGACCGCTTCAACCACACGTGCCGGTTCACCACCTGGCTCCTCGGCATCGCCCGCAACAAGGCGCTGCATGTCCTGCGGGCGCGTCGGCACACCTTCGAGGACCTGGAAGCGGCGGCGGAAGTGGCGTCTCCAGAACACGACGATCCCTACCGCATGGTGGTGGAACGGCAGCGGCGGGATCGCGTGCTGTACGGCTATTCGCAGCTCCCGGTCGAGCAGCGCGAATGCCTGCACCTCGCGCTCGTCGACGGCCTGTCGCTCGCCGAGATCGCGCACCTCCAGAACTGCCCCGAAAACACGGTGAAGTCGCGTCTGTTCAAGGCCCGCCGCAAGCTGCGCCATCACCTGGACCTGTTCGACGCCGAAGGCAATGGCCTGGCGTGTGACGATGATCATGTGACCGAAGTGCGCAACCGTGAGGCGCGGGGCGGTACGGCAGGAATTGATGCGCGACTCGCGCTCGAGTAGCCGTTCACGTCGGAAGGTTCATCCGCAGCGGGGAACGCCGTTTCCGCGGATGGGAATTCAACTGTGAGGGCAATCACACCACTTCCCCCAAGCGCCGTGGCGGGGCAGGTCGAAGGCTTCAACGGAAGGTTGTTGCAGGCGGCTCCCGCCCGGCGCCATTTACAGGCGCTAGGAATGTTGCGCGATCGCGCTTTCGTGCCAGCGATGCAGTGCCAGCCAGGAGAGGTAATGGGCGATAGCGAACAACGCGACGCCCGTCACGGTGATCAGCACGAGTGCCGCGAACAGGCGTGGAATGTTGAGCTGCAGTCCCGCTTGCAGGATCTGGTAGGCCAGTCCCGAGGCCGTGCCACCGGTGCCGGCCACGAATTCGGCAACGACGGCGCCGATCAGCGACAGTCCGGTTGAGATCTTCAGCCCGGCAAAGAAGTAGGGCAGGGCCGAAGGTACCCGTAGTCTCATCAGCGTTTGCCAACGCGTAGCGCCGTTCAACCGGAACAGATCGAGCAACCCGGGGTCGACGCTCTTCAATCCGAGGGTGGTGTTGGCGATCATCGGAAACAGCGCGACGAGCGTCGCGCAGATCACCAGCGCGGGCAGCGGGTTGTTGACCCAGATGATGATGAGCGGTGCGATCGCCACGATCGGCGTTACCTGCAGCAGAACGACATAGGGAAACAGACTCAATTCCACGGCACGGCTCTGCACGAACAGGAAGGCTAGCGACACGCCGATCACGATCGATGCCGCAAGGGCCAGCAGCGCGACGCCCAGCGTCACGCCCAAAGCGCTGATGAGCACGTCACGGTCGATGAACAGGGTTTTCGCCACCAGCAGCGGACCGGGGACGAGGTAGGAAGGCACCTCGAATGCGCTCACCAGCGCCTGCCACGACGCGAGAATCGCAATGCCCACCCCGACGGGGGTCAGCAGTTCGAATCGCCGCGGCGGGGTCATGCCGAATCCTCATTCGCCAGCATGAGCAGGCCCAGGCGTTGGCAATGATGCGCGAAACGTTCCGACAGACGAAAGGAGTCGTCGCGGGGATGCGGCTCGTCGATCACCAGTTCCGCCGTGATGCGCCCCGGTCGTGGTGACATGACCAGGACGCGGGTCGAGAGGAATACCGCTTCGTAGAGGCTGTGCGTGACGAACAGAACGGTCAGCCGGCGCGCTGCCCAAAGCGACAGCAGCTCACGGTCGAGCCGGCCCCGCGATATCTCGTCGAGCGCGCCGAAGGGTTCATCCATCAGCAGCAGGCGCGGCCTGGTCACGAGCGCCCGGGCAATCGATACGCGCATCTGCATGCCACCCGATAGTTCGCGAGGGAACGCGCGATGGAACTCCGCCAGACCGACCGTGCGCAAGGCGTCGTCCACGCGATCGTCTGCCTCGTCGGCGACGACGCCACCGAGTTCCAACGGCAGGCGCACATTGCGACGGACGTCGGCCCATGGCATCAGCGTCGGGCTCTGAAAGACGAATGCGAGGCTGGCGTCGAGTGCCCGCTCGGCCGTGCCTTCGGTCGTCGCCAGCAGGCCGGCGGCGATGCGCAGCAGCGTGCTTTTGCCGCATCCCGACGGACCGATGAGGGAAACGAACTCGCCTGCCGCGAGGGCGAGACTAGTTGGGCTCAGCGCCCGAACCCCCGTCGAATAGGTGAGCGCAACGGCATCGAGCGATACCAGGACGTGCGGTGCTGCGGAGGAAGGATCGGTCACGGTGATCCATTGTAGCGGTGCACATTCCCGCCGCCCGCCGCCAGCGCTGCCCGGAGACAGGCGACTCGAGAACCGGGGCCGGGATTGCCCATACCTGCCGGATGTGCGCTCTCCCAGGGCGAAGAATGCGAAATTCGAGCACGCAAGGAACATTGCACGCGAAGTTGTGTCATTTCGCATGCGGTAAAGTCGCCACCCCGATTGCTGGAGGAACGCACCATGCGACTCAAGTCCATTTGCGCCTCTTTGCTGCTCCTGTTGCCGTCGGCATTCGCGCAGGCCGGACAGGTCGACCTGGGGCACGTGTACGAGAGCCTCGCGAAGCTCGACGCGACGCTGTCCCTCGCTATCAGGAACAAGGACGAAAAGCTGTTCACGGGCGCCAAGCAGGACGCGGACCGTCTCGTCGCAGAGTTGCGCGAGGGTATCGGTGGCGCGGTCAGCACGCATCCCGCCCGCAGCTGCTGGGTAGCTTTGATTCAGCTTGACGTCAGCACCGACGGCGAGTGGGCTGACGCAACCACGGGAAATCTTTCGATCGCGGACAAGCAGATCGCGAAGGACAATCGACGCGATTTTCTGAGGTCGCTGGCGGCGTGCAAGGAATCCGCGAATCGCGGCGATGCCGTCGCGGGTCTTCGATAGGGAATTCGCCCGCTGTGGTCGCCGAATGAGCCTGTCGCTGGCGCCGACGAGCTGCGGGCCCGTAGCCGCTGCTGCTTTCGCCGCAAGGCGATTGTGTGGCGTTCTCATCTGCGGACACGAGTTAGGAACCCGGCGCAGGGCTCACGAGCAGCGCAGGCGCAGGCGACTGCCCGGTACTTCATACCGCGAACGAAAGCGACGCTCGAAAGCGTCGCTTTTGTCTGCTTGGTGGCGGTACTTCCATCGAATGGGTTCTGAAGAGGCGCATGAATACTGAGTCTTCGTAATCGGCGTGGGAAAAGTTGCCCCCGGAGTTGCCCCCTATGGCCAACCGCTTCCGATTCGGATGGGAGGATTTCGGAAACCGGTGCCACGTGGCAGCGTGCCGGCCCGATCCAGCCGCGCAATGCCTCAGGCTGGAGTATCACCCGAAGGTGAGCCGCCAGCCGCGCAGCACGAAAGATGGCCGGGAGTGGCGGTCGATCGCGATCTCGCCGCCGTCCCACAGCACGTTCAGCAGTGCCAAGTTGCGCAGACCCGTGGTCCTGGCTCATGCCGTGTGCACTCAATAGCGCGCCGGCCTCGACCGAGAGCACGCCGCCGCTCGACCAGCCGTTGGCCAGCGCATGGGCCAACGCCCCCGGGGTCGAGTCCGCAAAGAGTAGTCGATCGCGCGGCGTGCCAGATGCGCGCCGCGACTTCACGGCCTGCGGCGCGGCTTGGCCGCCTCGTCGCATTGAACTCCCCCGGCGTCAGCGCGCGACGGATGTCGAAGCGCCAGGACTCCGAGCCCTTGCCGTTGCGCCAGTTTTCCAAACCACCGGCAGGGCTGTCCAGGTGGAGCAGGTACGCCGCATCGCCCTTGCCACTCTTCTCTCCGGCATCGCGGCGGCGAATACGGCCGTCGGCAATGATCTGTGCGGGCGGAACGATGTCACTCGCAGCGAGCGCGCGCTCGAAACCGGTCAATCACCTCGCAGTGACAGGGGACGGTTGCCAGGCGAGATTGTCCGGCAATTGCGATTCCGTCGGCAGCCCTGCGTGCGCGCGTTCGTTATGTCATCGGACCAGTGGCTTCCCGGGCAATTTTCACCCGCCCGGCGATCCACTCGCTCACGTCCGACTCGAGCCAGCCGACCGCGCGAGGGCCGAGCGGCACGGGCTTCGGGAATACGCCGTCCTTGATGTACTAATAGATCGTGCTGCGCGAAAGTCCCGTGCGTGTCTCTACCTGCTTGCGCCGAAGAAATGCTGGCTCCCGCGGGATCGTCTGCACCATGGTCGTCACCTCGTGGCTGGTCGTGGAAGATGGAAGCATCCTTCCACGCCGGACGGTCGTTGTCGGGCCGAATTGGAGCCTCGATGAGGCCACGAAGATGCTTAACACTGGCAGTCTAGCGAGCGTCCCCAGGAATAGCTGGCACGTCTGACGACGTGAAATTGCCAGATATCTACGGCCCGGCGCGGGCCCCTCTCCGTGACGCTCGGATCGAGCGGTGGAAAATGAGGCCCGTCGAAAGATTCGTCGTCAGACCGAGGCGCTGAATGCATGGTGCGAGAATGCTAAAAGCCGAATTGATGCTCTGTCAGTACACGATTCCGGCTAAGCGACCTGGAATAGGAGGGCCGTGCAGCGTTGTTACGTACTTTGGCTAGCTGGCGCAGTCCGACGATATTCCGGACCAAATGTGGCGTTCGCGTAGAAACGCGCAAATCGTTAGCACTCCTCATCTGCCTTTGTCCGATGTTGATCCCGTGCGCTTTTAACATGCGACGAACTGCGATTTCCTAGAGGCAGCGATGGTTGACGCTCATATCGTGGCGCTGAGCGAACAGGATCCGCCTCTTCGATGATCACAATGCCAATCGCGATCTACGCTGTGCCCTATGTTGCGCTCGTGTGCAGAATATCGGAACTTTGTTAAACGCCGGCTGTGTCGCGCCGCTGGATGCCCATAAACGCATCGCCCTGTATGCGCCACCGCGCGCACAGACGCGGGCCGCATCTTCCGAATGCTGCCAGCCGCAAGGCCCGTAGTCGGAATGGACGGCGCGTCCGACAACCAGCTCTCTGCGCCAGTCGCGCCCCGCCACACAGGCGGCAACGTGAGGCCAGCGAATCGTGGCGGCAGGAGCCGTTACGGTTGCCGCACCAATGCTCCCCGGCTAACTCCAACAGTACCCCTGCGCCAGCTGCGTCGTCACTGGCGGCTTGCTGCTAGTGACGACGCGCGGAACCCGCGCCAATGCTGGTTCCTGGCGCAGTTTTTCCAGTGACATGGCGGCTCGAGTTCAAGTGACGGCGGCTTCCGGCGCAATCGTCCCAGACCGATAACAGGCGCAACGTCAGCCACGGCGCCAATTCGTCCGAGGACTGGCCCAGTCTGCCACTGAACATGGGGCATTACACGGGCGCAAGGCTATTCAACGTCAGAGTGGGCCAGGAAGTTTGCCGTCGCCTTGAGCCGCGCCAGAATTCTCCCGGCAATCAGACAGCCAACCTGTTCAAGAACGCGCGTAGCACTGTTCCGGACGCGCTCACTGCCAACGGCAAAGGACTGCGGTACGGCAGGAGCGGAACTGCAGATCGGCTGCGCCATGACCGCAGTTGGACCGCATAGGCCGGGCTTCAGAGCTACACCTATCGATCGGCCAGCAGAGGCTCAATGCCGTTGTCGTGGAGAACTCGCTTCGGTCACCAAGGCGACCGCAGATATTGTCGCGAACAAGCAAACAATGAACTTTAAACGGAAAAGTGGCACCGCTATCGACCAGCGGCTATCGCGCTGGTGATTGGTTGGAAACTTATGCGGATCAGGTATAGTCTCAGCGCAGAATCGGAGCGTCATTCGATGTTCCAGGATCGTCCAAAGCGCATAGTCAAATGCATCGGACGTCGGGCGCAGCGAGCGCGTGGCAATGAATTGGAAAGGATTTACCGCTGGCTGAGTCAGCCCGCCTGATGCGCGTAACGCATCGTCCCAGGGTACGGAAGATATTCTTCCCGATCCCTTGCTCGCAAGAGCGCCGAAACCGGATAGATCTCCTGAAACGCCGGGTGGAGCCGCAAGGCTTGGAGATACCAGTAAGCAATTGCCTCTCGGGCAACTGACTGTGCGCACCGCAGTGGCGCGATGTTAGGTTCGCAGCCTAGCATTGGGTGCCGACCCTCGAGTCGGTGCAGACCAGACCGGTTGTGCCTTCGTCAGTAAACCTGCCGTGCCCCAACGACGGGAACCGCAGGCCAGTCAAGATCCCGCCGTCAATGTGCGGCGCGCGTCAATGCGCGCGCGCACTGTCTGCAGCTATCCCACGGTGCATCCGTGTCCCGATCCGTTCGGGTCGCGCGATTCCGCTGTGGGTCCAGTCCTGAAGTAATCCCATCAGGGATAAGTCGACGCCCTGCGTCGCGAGTCCCTTCCAGTGAGATCCAGGCTGGCCGCTATACAGCCAGCCTTCCTGGAACGACAACCTCCACGACAGCGAGCGGTGCAATGCCACTCGTCAAGTGATCCTCGTCACGGAACAGTCCCCGCGTCCGAGTGACGCTCCCTGGGCCTTGGGTCAATGGCCTTCGATGCGTAAGCGCCCGGAGAGGCGTGCGCATCGACGCCGCATCAAAGCGCCGTGCAGCGCTGGCAAGCCGCAAAAAAACTGCACGAAACGGGCGTGGTGTCCCGGGTCCATTCAAAGGCTCGTCCTGCTTCGGCTGGCGAGTCGGACAGTAACACTCACCTGACTGGCAACACACACCAACGAATGATGACGGAACCAACGAGGCAAACCGCAGGGAAAAACGCAGGAAAGAACCGATGAGAGATCTGAACTTCGAACTGAAGAAGCTCTGCCTGGAACACCGCGATGGCAGCTACGCGACCCAGTACGCCCGCGAGCGCATCCTGGCGATGAGCGCCAACCAATTGCATGGCATGGGATTCCGGGACCTGCGGGCCACCAGCCTTAAGCCGAAGCACGTCCATGCCCTGGTCGAGCGCTGGAAGGCCGAAGGGCTTGCCCCTGGAACGATCAAGAACCGGATGAGCGAGCTGCGCTGGTGGGCGGAGAAGATCGCCAAGCAAGGCGTGATCGCCCGGGGCAACGACTCCTATGGGATCGCCCGCCGGCACTACGTGACCAACGTCAGCCAAGCCAGGGAGCTGAGCGCAGCAGACCTGGCGCAGGTCACGGACCCCTACACCCGGCTTTCCCTGCAGCTGCAGGCGGCCTTCGGACTGCGGCGGGAGGAGTCGATCAAGATCAGAGCGCAGTGGGCCGACCGAGGCGACCGGCTCGTACTGATGGATTCCTGGACCAAGGGCGGGCGCGCGCGCGAGATCCCGATCTTGACGCCCGAGCAGCGTCGGCTGCTGGACACCGCCAAGGCTATCGCGGGAAGCGGCAGCCTGATTCCCAGAGGCATGAGCTACGTCGAACAGCTCAACCGCTTCAAGGACCAGTGCGCCCGGGCGGGCATTCACCATGTTCATGGTCACCGACACGCCTACGCGCAGCAGCGCTACCAACAGCTGGCCGGATGGCCGTGTCCCGCCAAGGGCGGGCCCACGTCCAAGCAGCTCACCCCTGAGCAAAGAACGGTGGACCGGGACGCCCGCCTGGCACTCACCCGCGAACTGGGTCACTCCAGAGCGCAGGTAACAGCGATTTACCTAGGCCGATAAGTTCGGTCCTCCCGGGAAATTCCAGGAAGTTCACGATGAATCTCGAAGAAGCCTTTCAGCGATTGACCCCCGGCTCGAAATCCAAACGACTGCAGCAGCTGTGGCCGGCGATCGAACAGAAGCTGGTCGAAGGCGTCTCCCATGCGCAGATCCTGGGCGCCTTGAACGACAACGGCTTCGAGCTGACCGAGCGCACCTACAAGAGCTATCTCTACCGCTACCGCAAGCGGCGCCGCACGGCAGACCCACGTCCGGCTTCGGCGCATCCGACGGAACACACCCAACTTAGTTCTCCCGACGCCGGGCCGGCCGATGTCCGCTGCGCGCTGGCGCCCGAGGGTCGCCAGCGGCCGGCGAGCTTCGAGTTCGATCCGCGCGGCATTTCCCCCGATCTCCTGAAGTGAGGGTCCCACCATGCACAACACCGTTCATTTCGTTCTCCAGGCCAAGGGCGGTATCGGCAAATCCTTCGTCAGCACGCTGCTCGCCCAGCATGTGATCCAGGAAACCGGCACCGTGAGCTGCTTCGACACCGACCAGGAAAACACCACCTTCGCCCACTACGCGGCGCTGTGCGTACGCCACATCGCGCTGGCCGATCAGTCCCGCCTGATCAATCCGAAGCGGTTCGATTCGATGATGGAGACGCTCCTGACGACCCCGGGCAATTTCGTCGTCGATACCGGGGCCAATACGTTCTCCAACCTGCTCGCCTATATGGTCGAGAACGAGGTCTTCCCTCTGCTGGGGCACGCCGGGAAGGTCGCCTACGTGCACACCATCGTCGGGGGTGGCGACACACTGGCGGATACCGCCAACAACTTCTACGCGATTGCGCAGAAGGTCAGCGGCACGCGGGTGGTGCTGTGGTTCAACGAGCACTTCGGCGAGATCAGGACGGCCGAGGGCAAGCCGTTTACGGAAACCCAGGCGTACCGGCAGAGTGCGGCCCGGCTCACCGGCATCGTGACCCTCTACCGGCGCAACCCGGCGACCTTCGGGGAGGACATCCGCAAGCTCAATACGAAGCGCCATACGATCGCACAGGCGCTGGCGTCGCCCGAATACACGCTGATGGAGAAGCAGCGCCTGAAGACCTTCAGCCAGGACGTGTTCGCTCAGTTGAAGGCCATCCGGTGGCAATAGGTGCGCGGGGTTTCACGAAGGGGGATTCGTGAGCACACTGCTGGCGCCGCTCAGGTTCGCGTTCGTGGTGATACTGGTCTTTCGTCGGGGATCAATGTGCTGGCCTGGATCGTGGATTGGATCTTCGTGTTCAAGGTCTGGCCAGAGGGGATCGCCCGATTGAGGAGCATGCTGGCCGCGGACCTCGTTCGGGCACTCGGTTTCGCGGAGCAGCAGGGGAGGGCGCCGGGCGCCGTGACGGGACCTGCGAATCTGATCTACGGGCTGGTCTTCCGCATGACGGGTATGCACGACATGGGATTGCGCTTCGCGGTGGGGACGGCACTTTCCATTCCGGACACCATCGTGTGCCCGGCGTCAACTATCCTGAGCGTCCGTCCAGATTGACCCGCCACAGCGCGCCTGGAGGCGCGGGTGTCGATGGTGGAACTGGCGCTGTCTGAGCAGTATGCCGCCACGGGGTTGAAGCAGCGCGAGATCGGGGAGTTCAGCTACGCGGCCCAAAGCTGGAACATCGAGCGGCGCGTGATCACCCGGCTCGAATACGGGCCGCAGGGCAACAACCCGCGCTTTGTAGTCACCAATGTGCACGGCCAGGCCGAGGCGCTCTACCAACAGCTCTATTGCCAGCGTGGCGAGGCTGAGAATCGGATCAAGGAAGCCCAGCTCGACCTGTTCGGAACGCGCGCCAGTTGCCACAGGTTCCTCCCCAACCAGTTCCGGCTGCTGCTCGCAGCGCTGGCCTATACCCTGATGCAACGACTGCGGGTCCTGGCGCTCCAGGGGACCGAGCTGGCCCGTGCCTGTGCCGCCACCATTCGCGTGCGCCTGCTCAAGATCGGCGTTGCACTGCTGCGCAACACCCGTCGCATCCGCCTGATGTTCGCCACGCATCACCCGCTGCGCGAGATCTTCGCGCTGGCCGCTGCACGGCTCTCTGGCGCCGACCCATAGCCCCCGATCAGTGCTGTCCCCGGCACGTCGTAAACAACGGGGGTAGGGTGCAGTGTCCGCGCAATTCATCAAATCGCTCATCCCTTGCGCAGCCGCCCGTCCTGCGGGCACTTTCGAACGCGAACTATCGCCTCAATGGCGAAACTTGAGACACTCGTGAAATATCCGGGTTAGTCCGAAGTTCCTACGTCCGCCGAGCGATTTTGTTCTTGCGTGACGAGCACTTGGCCTGAGATCGGGGTTCCGGTTTCTGTCTACAAGCGGATTTGCTGGAGCAGTTCGAAGGCGCGTTGTTGCTTTGCGTTGGGCGAGGTAAGGACCTCGAAGGTGGGCGCATCGGGCCCGGCGTTGAGCGTGCGACAGGTGTTGCGCACGATCGTGGAGAGTTCGCCCATCAGGGTCGAGAAGCTGTGCACGGGGGTGCCATCGTCGAGCCTGTGGCGGGCTGCCTTGGCCAGCGCTGCTTTGGAGCGCCTGGCTGGTGCCACGGGGTCGCGCGTGGCTTTGGCCTGGGTTTCGGTATCGGCGAACATCAACTCGCGCCAAGCCTCGCGCATGTGCCATTCGACGTAGTAGGCGAGCATACACAGGAAGATGTGCGCGCGCACCCGATCGGGGCTGCGGTGGTGGATCGGGCGCACCTTCAGGTCGATCGTCTTGAGCGAGCGGAACGCACGCTCCACATTGGCCAGCGCCTTGTAGTTGCGCACGCACTCGGGCGCATCCATCTGTGCGGCGCTCACCGAGGTGCGGATGATGTAGAGGCCATCGAGCGCCGCCTCGGCGGCGATGGCCTCGTGCCTGCGCGCGAAGCTGAAGGTCTTCTCGCCGATGGTGAGCTCGAAGTGCTTGGCCATCTTGTACTGGTTGATGATCTTGCCCACACGCAAGCCGATCTCATCTTGGCCGGCGAGCTTGCCGGCATCCACCCGGGCCTTGATCTTGTCGAGGTTGCGCTCGGTAGCCGCGAGCAACTCCTCGCGCTTGTGCGAGCGCAGCTTGGCCAGTTCGGGGTTGCGGCAGGCCACCAGGCGCTCGCCCGGATACTCCGGGGAGTGCAGTTCGAGCAGATTGCGCTCGTCGAACAGGTCGAGCTGCAGTTGCCCCTGCTCCACCAGCGCACGGATCGACACGCTCTTGAGCGCCGTGATCCAGCCGATGCCTGGGCTCTCCCGCATCTGCTCGATGGCCTTGTTGCAGATCATGCCGCGATCGCCCACCATCACCAACTGCTCCACGCCGAAGTCCTCGCGCAGCCGCACGACCTCGGGCATGAAGCTCTGGCTGTCGGCGACATTGCCCTCGTGCACCGATACCGCCACCGGGCAACCGCGCGAATCGGTGAGCAGGCCGTAGTTGACCTGCAGCAGGCCGCGCCTGCCGTCGCGGCTGTAGCCAAGTTTGGCCAGCGGGCAGCAACTGCCCTCGAAGTAGCTCGAGGACAGGTCGTAGAGCACCACCGCCCCGGGGCTGAGGTGACGCGCGGCGAGCTTCCTCTGGATCGCCCCTTGGCGCGCGAGCAGCCAGTCCATCCCCGCGTACAGGTCGTCCTCGCTCGAATCGGCCACGGCGAAGTCCTCGGCCAGCGTCGTGCTGTGCCACCAGCGCGTAGTGGCCAGCTTGGTGTGCGGCGCCACGATGCGCGAGGCCACCATCGCCAACACCAGATCGCGTTCGCGGCAGGCCTTGGAGGCGATCACAGAAGCGAAGCCCAGACGCTGCAACGTCAGTGCGACGGCTTGCACATGGCCATGGGCGCGCGATGCGCTGATCTCCAAGCTCTGCGCGAGCGGCTGCCATGGCTCACCGCGCAGCGCTGCCCGAATGGCCTCGATCTGCATCCCCGACAGGCTCGACAGATTGGCCAGCGTGCGCTTGCCGACCTTGGAGCCTTCGCGATAGGACTCGCGCAGCAACACGGTGGGCGGGGAACCTCGGTTGGGCACGATATGAATGTGCATGCCTACTATTATATTTACATGCAATCCCACGTCAACATAATTACATGCCTACATATCAACGACCAAAAAAACGCTTACCTCCTTCATTCGAAACGTCTTACCGACTCGATTGCCACTCAGCGGGGCAGGAACTTCGACTTAGCAGACCGGTTCATCGTCGGTCGGCCAACCATAAACCTTCGGGGGTCGAAGCCTCGTTATCGACACTGGGTCTGTCCGCACCTCGGTGGGGTCGGCGCGACCCGGTTCGAGTTCAGAGCCGAGCATTTCACGGCGGCGGCGGTTTTTCGAGTGTGCGGCGTTGCGCAGAGGGCAATGCGCGGACGCGGACACTGGGCCAGGGGCGACCCAGCACTTTGAAGTGCTCCAGCATGAAAATCATAGTAATCAATAGGATGACCGCGTGGCACGCGCGTTGCGAAGCTACTCGCGGCTTTCCTTGAGGGCGAAGTGAGCGATGATCCAGCGGTACCGATTCTCGTCGAGGCCTTACGAGCCTATCTGGTTGCGCACCCCCACGCGGCGGACACGTTGCGCGGGATCACCGACAGCTGGTTGCCGGGAATTGCACCCCGACCCACGTCGAGCCAGGTTGCGCGCGCCCTCGCCGTTCTCGCCCGCGAAGTCCGCGTCGAAAATTTCA
Organism: Burkholderiales bacterium; assembly: GCA_038324085.1. Taxonomy (GTDB): domain Bacteria; phylum Pseudomonadota; class Gammaproteobacteria; order Burkholderiales. The sequence goes on along the minus strand of JBBQHP010000011.1, from coordinate 37,700 downwards.
TCCTCCCCGATGGGACCGAGATATGGCGGGCCGCGCCGTGAGCGGGCTGAGCGATGAGCACCGCGATCCGCGCCGCCAGCGAAACCTTCCGGACACTGCTGCAGGACGCGATGGCGGCCGATCCGGTGCTGAGTGTGCTGTTCACGGGCGCGGGGGCCTCGGTGGTCTCGCTCGCCAATCCCGATGAAATGAAGGCGGCGGGAGAAAGCGGGATTTCGCTGTGGCTCTATCGCATCATCCGCGACGAGCAGCGGCTCAACGCCCCGCCCCAACGCATCGCTCCCGATCTCACCCGCCGCACGCCACTGCCGGTGCGGCTCAAGTATTTGATCTCGCCGGTGATTGGCGCCGATGGCGCGGGCGCGCCAATCGAGACGCGCCATCACATCCTCGGCGCGGTGCTGCAGACGCTCAACGAGCGACCGCTGGTGTCAGGCGTGATGCTCGCGGGCGATTTCGCCGGCACCAATGTCGAGTTGGCGGTGCGGCTTGAAGATCCCGAGCTCGAGGCCATCGCGCGGCTGTGGGATTCGCTCGATTCGGGCTTCCAGCTCTCGCTCGGCTACGAGGTCGGGATCGTCTCGATCTACGGCACGCAACCCGATCTGATCGGCTCGCCGGTGACGATCGCGCTGCCCGAATACGGCACCGCTAGCCTGGTGACGACGTCGTGACGGTGCGCACTGTCCTTTCCGCCGGTGAGGCCTGGAATTTCGCTCCGGACGATCCGCAACCGGCGATCGCGCTGCGCAGCCAAGCGTTGATCATGGCACGGCTGATCGATGAAGTCACCCAGACTCCGCCCGAACAAGCCCTGACGCTGGCGACCGGGCTGGCCGGCGCGCTGCCGCGCGCCTCGGGCGGCGGACGGGTCGGTGTGGTCGGCAGGCCGGGGCAACTGTTCTACGCGCCGACCGTCGCGCTTGCCGAGGTCGATCTGTCGGTGACGGCGACAGGCTTCCTGCCGCTGGCACTGCGTCGCGCGCTCGGGTCGCAGCCGGGCTATCCCGATGCCTTCGCCGCACCCGATCTCGGCGATGTCGCGCTCCATCGAACCCCGGTGGCGATCGCCGGCAGGGTCGCCTCGCGCGCCGCCGGACCGCTGGTTGGCGCAACGGTGACGATCACAGGCGTCTGGGCGGTACAGCAGCATCCGCCCGGTCCTCCCCAGCCACCCAACGCCATGCCGCTGTTCGCCGGGCTCTACCGCGATCGACCGGCCGGCGCGCAGATGCGGCGCCGCAACCTCGCGCCCGCCGCGCAGGTCAAGACGCTGGCGCGCCCGGCGCTCGCTGGCGATACGGTGGTGCGGCTGTCCGACCGGCAGGCAATCGCCGCGCCGCAGATCCTTGCGCTCGACTACGGCGATCCCGGCCGGGTCGAATATGTCGGCATCACCAGTATCGATACCGGGTCGAGCGCCGATCAGCCCGCCGACTTCACGCTCGACCTGCCGCTGCGGCGCGACCATGCCGAGCGCTGCCTCGCAGCGCGCGCGGTGCCCGGACCGGGCGGTGCGAACAACGCCGTGACACGCGCGGCGCGCGCCGGCGATGCCACGCTGTGGACGGCCGGGCTGGCCGGCATCGGCCCGGGGACCAACGCCATCGAGATCAGCGGGGGCGGGCCTGTCGAGTATCAAGCGACCACCATCTACACCGTACAGAGCGCAGCGGGGGGCGCCTTCCGCCTGCCGCCGATCCACCGGATCGCCGCGCTCGCCATCCGCGCCAGCCATGCGTCTCAGCCGAGCCCGCTCACCCGGATCGTCACCCCGGCATGGGCCGCGAGCGAGCAGATCGAGGACTTCGTCTTCCCATGACCGACACGCTGCTCAACCCAAACTCCGATCGCGAGGAGAAGTGCAATGGCTGAATATCTGGCACCCGGCGTATATCTCGAAGAGGTTGATAGCGGCGCCAAGCCGATCGAGGGCGTCAGCACCTCGACCGCCGGTATGGTCGGCTTTGCCGAGCGCGGGCCGCTGGACGTGCCGATTTTGATTACCTCTGCAGGCGAATATGCCCGCTGGTTCGGCGGGCTGCTCGATCGCACGGCCTTCACAGACGCGGCCGGCGTTTCGCACTGCTACCTGCCGCACGCGATCGACGGGTTCTTCACCAATGGCGGCAAGCGCGGCTACATCGTGCGCGTCGCGGCGCCCGAGGCAGCCCCCGCGACCGGCACCGCGTTCAGGGCTGATCCCGGGGTCGCGGCCGGCCAGACAGTGCTGCTGCGCCGCGCCGCGCAGGGAACGGGCGGCGCGCTGCCGCTCTATGTGCTGTCGAGCACCAATCTCGCTGCCGGCGACACGGTGCGGATTGGTGATGGCAGCGCTTCGGAATATCGCGCGATCGCGGCGGGCGGGGTCACTGCCCCCGTCACCCAGCATATCGCGCTGAACGCGCCGGTCACGCGCGCGCATGCCGCCGCCGGAGCGATCAGCGAGCACGCCGCGACGGCGGTCGGCGGGCTGCCCGCCGCCAAGACGCTCGCCGCCGATGCCGCGGCCGGGGCCTTCGAGATCTTTGTGGCGAGTGCCAACGATCTCGTCACCTTCCTCGCCGGGCCGCCGCCGGTGGCCGATCAACTGCCCTGGCTGATCTCGATCACCCTTGACGGCACTACCGATGTCCCGGTGGCGACGGCGGTGGTCAATGCCGGGGCCGGCGTGTTTCGCCTCACGCTCAACCAGCCGCTCACCCGCGCCTATCCGGCCGCGACGCCGATCGAGATCACGCGCAGCAGGGCGACCGGCGCGCGCGTGCTGGCGATGGATGCGACGCCGGGCGACCTGATGGTCTTCGCCACCGTCAATGGCCCGGGTGCGCAAATTATCGAGCTCGATCGCCTCGCGGCCGGGCACGAGGCGCATATGCGCGGCGCGCTTACCTCCGTGACGCTGGCGCAGCCGCTGCCGTTCGACGCCCCGGTCGATTCTGTCTTCGAGCAGGTGACGATGGCCGACAATGGCGGCATCGGCGCGAAGGCGACCACGGCGGCGCTGCGCGCCGGCGACCGCACGATCTCGCTCAACGATCGTCAGAACCTGGCGGTCGGGGAGGTCATACGCGTCAATGTCGCGGCGATCGAGGAATTCGCGACCATCGTGGCCATTCCCGGCGAGCGCGGGCCTGCGCCCGATGCCGGCACGATCACGCTGGCGCAGCCGCTGGTGCGCGATCATGCCGCCGCGGTCCAGGTGCGTGTCCAGAACCTTCCGGCCTTCCCCGCCGGCGGCAACAATGCCGCGCGGCTGGTGCTGGCGGCCGAGGCCGGCGACACCTCGGTGCTGCTTACCGATGGCGCCGGTTGGGTGGCGGGCAGATTCGCGCGCCTCACGCTCACCTCGGGCGATGTGTTCTATGCCCGCTCCTTGGCACCGCTCGCGGCGGCCGCGCCGGCCACGGTGCAGCTCACCACCGGGCTCGCGCGCTCACACGATCTCGGCGAGCCAGCGGTCGAGCGCGAGGCGCTGTTCGCTATCGAGGCGCTCGATGTCGGCGCCTGGGGCAACCGCATCACCGTCTCTTCCGAGAACGAGGCGCGCGGGCTGGCCGACACGCATGTCGCGGTGCTGACGCCGCCGCTGCAGTTCACCGTCGACAGTCTCACCGGCATCGAGTCGGGCTCGCTGATCGAGCTGCGCAATCCCGACAATGGCAACACCGTGCTGCTCAAGGTGCGCGCGGTCAATTCGGCGGCGGGGACGGTAACGCTCGATCCGCCGGGGCTGATCCCGGCGGTGCTGGGCACGCTGGGCGCGATCGTCAATCCGCTCGAAGTGCGTTCGCGCGAGTTCCGGCTGACGATCAATTTGCGGCGGCGCCCCGATCCGGCGGTGCCTTCGCGCAATGCCTTGATCCTCGCCAGCGAGACATTCGCCAGCCTGTCGATGGATCACCGCCATAGCCGCTATTTCCAGCGCGTGCTGGGCGCGACCAACGGCCCGCTGCGGCTCGAGGACAACCGGCCCGAAGGCGAATCGAGCTTCGTGCGCGTGCTCGACGGGTTGCAGGGCGCGGCCACCGAGGTGATCCGCACCGGCCCCGAAGTGCTCGTCGATCTGCTGCCTGGCGGCATCGTCCAGCCGGCGCGGCTGCCGCTCGCGGGGGGCGATGATGCCATCGCCTCGCTCAACGCCGCCTCGACGCTCACGGCCTATCTCGGCACCGACAATGCCGAGCCGCGGCTGCGCACCGGGCTCGCCTCGCTGCGCAACATCACCGATGTCAGCCTGGTGGCAATTCCCGGCCAGTCGCAGACGGCGATGCAGGCGGGGCTGATCGCCCATTGCGAGACGATGCGCTATCGCTTCGCCGTGCTCGACGCGGTCAACGAAGACGCCGCGATCGCCGATGTGCGCCAGCAGCGCCAGCAATACGACACGCGCTACGCGGCGCTCTATTACCCCTGGCTGACGATCGCCGATCCGCTGCCCGCCAACCTCGCCAATATCGGCACGCTTGCGCTGCCGCCCTCGGGGCATGTGCTGGGTCTGATCGCACGCGTGGACAACGAGCGCGGCGTGCACAAAGCGCCGGCGAACGAGGTAGTGCGCGGCATCACCGGGCTAACCCGCATCCTCCAGAAAGGCGAGCACGACATCCTCAACCCGAGCCCGACCAACATCTGCGTGGTCCGCGATTTCCGGCCCGATGGGCGCGGCATCCGCCTGTTCGGGGCGCGCTGCATTACCTCGGATCAGGAGCACAAATACATCAATGTCCGCAGGCTGCTGATCTTCCTTGAGAAATCGATCGAGCAGGGGCTGCAATGGGTGGTGTTCGAGCCCAATGCCGAACCGCTGTGGGCGCGGGTGACGCAGACCATCAGCAACTTCCTCACCGATGTCTGGCGCGGCGGCGCGCTCGAGGGAACCGCGCCGGGGCAGGGCTATTTCGTCAAATGCGACCGCACGACGATGACCCAGTCGGACATCGATAACGGCCGGCTTATCTGCGTCATCGGCGTGGCGCCGGTGAAGCCCGCCGAATTCGTGATCATCCGCATCGGGCTCACGACCCGCACCGCCGACAACGCCTGAACGGAACCCCCCAGGCAAGCGACAAGGAGCTGAGACATGGCGCTCGAACCCCGCAAGGACCCCTATCGCAGTTTTAACTTCCGCCTCGAGGTGGGGGCGCTGACCGTGGCCTCCTTCTCCGAGGTCAGCGGCCTCGTCGCCGAGGGTGACTCGGTCGATTACCGCGAAGGCGACGAGAAGGTGAACTGGGTGCGCAAGCTGATCGGGCTGCGCAAGTTCAACCACATCACGCTCAAGCGCGGCTACACCAAGAACCGCGAGCTGTGGGACTGGTACGGCAAGATCGCGGTTGGCACCAACGATCGCCGCGACGGCGCGATCGTGCTGATGGACGAGGGCCGCACCGACGTCATCCGCTGGGAATTCATCAAGGCCTGGCCCAACAAGATCGAGGGCCCGTCGTTCAACGCGCACAACAACGAGGTTTCAATGGAGAGCGTCGAGCTCGTCCATGAAGGCCTGGAAATCAAGCTGGTGTAGCGGTGATGCTGGCGCGCCCCGACACCCCTGGGATTTACGTCCAGCCAGTCGATTCCGGCCCGCGCGTGATCGCGCCGGCGCGCACCGACATCGCCGCCTTCATTGGCATCGCCGAGCGCGGTCCGATCGGGGTGCCGGTGGCGGTGCGCACGATGCGTCAGTTCGAGAGCCTGTTCGGCGCCTATATTGGGGCGGGCTATCTCGCCTATGCGGTGCGCGGCTTCTTCGAGAACGGCGGGGCGATGTGCCGCGTCCTGCGGGTGGCGGCGGTCGAGGCAACGGCGGCGCGCGCGCGCGTCCGGCTTGCCGACGGGCGCTTCGGGCTGACGCTGACCGCGAACAGCGCCGGGACCTGGGGCAACGGGCTGGTGGCGAGGGTCACGCCCTCGCGCCGCGCCGAGACGCTCGCCCGCCCGGGTGGCGATCTGCGCGTGAGCCCGGTGGCAAGCGTGCAGGGGATGGAGCGGCTGGCACTGGTGCGGATCACGCAAGGGGCGCTAGTGCTGTGGCGGATCGTCGCCGCGGTCGATCTGGTCAATGCGAGGCTGTTCTGGACGCATCCCGATCCCGAGCAGCGCGCCGGCTGGGAAGCGCCGCTTGCGGGCATCGATCCCGGCCTGCCGTTCCGCATCGAGCGCATCGACCATGACGTGATGGTTCGCGAACGCGGGCGACTGATGTCGGTCGAGACAGCGCTGAGCGCGGTGCCGGGCGCGCCGCGCCACATGTCCGATATCCTGCGGCTGCCGGCCTACCTTGCCGGCCCTCTGCGCGACAGCTCGCTCGGCAGCGATCATCCCGCCCCGCCGCCGCCGGTACTCGCCGCCATCGATGACGGCACCGCGCCGGGTTGGGGCGGCGTGCCGCTGCTCGATCCCTCGGGCAGCGACCTGCCGCTCGCCGGCGGGGTCGACGGGCTGATCCACCTCGCGCCCGATGATTTCATCGCCTGCGGACTTGATCCGCTCGAAGCGACGCCCGATGTCGCGATCCTTGCCTGCCCCGACATCAACATCCAGCCGCGCCTGGTCCTACATGACCGACCGGTGCCGTCGCCGGTCGATCCCTGCGAGCCGTGCATCGTCGCCGATGCGCCCGCAGCCCCGGCGCCGATCCCGACCGGCGAATTGCCGCCGGTGTTCGATGCCGCGCAAATCCAGCGCGTGCAGGCGGCGATGATCGACCAGTGCGAGCGGCTGCGCGATCGCGTCGCGATCATCGATCCGCCGTGGACGGCGGCGCGCTCGGGCGCGCTTGGCGCAGGGCCGGTGCGCGGCTGGCGCTGCCGCTTCGACAGTGCTTTCGGCATGCTCTACCACCCCTGGCTGGCGGTGCCCGATCCGCTGGTGCGCGGGGGCACGCGGCCCGTACCGCCGTCGGGCCATATGGCCGGTCAATGGGCGGCGATGGATATTGCCGTGGGCGTGCATCGTGCCGCCGGCGATATACGCGTGGCCTGGGCGCAGGCGGCGAGCCTGCATGTCGATCCGCCGACGCACGGGCTGCTCAACAGCGAGGGGATCAACGTCATCACCGCGCGCGACGGGCGGCCGCTGCGCACGCTGGGCGCACGCACCATGTCGTCCGATCCCGACTGGCGCTTCGCGCCGGTGCGGCGGCTGGTGTGCATGCTGCGCGACGCGCTCGACGCGGCGACGCAATGGGCAGTGTTCGAGCCCAACGACGATGCCACACGGCTTTTGCTGCAGACCGGCATCTCGAGCTTTCTCGACCGGCTTTGGCGGCGCGGTGCGCTCGCCGGGCGGGTCGCGGCGGCGGCCTATGCGGTGCGCTGTGACGAGGTCAACAACGACGCCACGCGCCGGGCCAACGGCGAGCTGCATGTCGACATCGCCATCGCCCCCTCGGTGCCGTTCGAGTTCATCGTGCTGCGCGTCGGGCGGCAGGCGAACCAGTTCGAGCTGGTCGAGGACGGCGCGTTGCGTGGCGCCATGGTCGGGGGGGCAGGCTGATGGCCGACTACCAGCGCCGCGATCCGCTGCTCGCCTACAACTTCCAGGTGGCGCTGCTCGACAGCAAGGACAGCGATGGCGTCGGCCTTGGCACGGTGGCGCTGTCAACCGCCGGGCTGCGCACCATGGCTGCGTTCTCGGAAATCGCCGGGCTCGAGATGACGATGGAGGTAGAGGACTATCACCCCGGCGGGACCAACGATGGGGTGCTCAAGTTTCCCGGCCGGGTCAAATGGGCGAACCTGGTCATGAAGCGGGGGCTGCTGGCCAAGCGCGACCCGATGGACAGCTCGGACCTGTGGAGCTGGTACGAGACCTATCTCGATGGCCATGGTGTGCGCAAGGACGGCATCATCACGCTGCTCGACGAGACCCGCCAGCCGCGTCTCACCTGGTCGTTCAAGCGCGGGCTGCCGCTGCGCTGGGCGGGGCCGGGGCTCAACGCCGCGCAAAGCCAGGTCGCCATCGAAACCATCGAGATCGCCCATGAGGGCCTGCGTCTCGTCCGCTCCGGCGGCGTGCTCGGCCAGGCCATTTCCGGCGTCATCGACGCCATCTTCTGAAGGGAGCCGCACCGGCATGGAGATCATCATCAACGAGCTGGTTTCGACAGTGCGTCTAACCGACGCCCAGGCGCTGCTCGACCAGCGCACGCTGGCGACGATCGTGCGCACCGTGACCGCCGCGATCGACGAGCGCGATGAGCGCGCCCGCCGCCGCTCCGAGGAAACGCGCGTCGCCGACGACGGCCGTCGCGGCATTTCCGGGCAGGGGGCGGACTGACCATGGCCGCGCCTAAGCCCGGACAGGCGAGCCTCAAGATCCTGTGGTCGAAGGGCGGCGCGGAAGAGATTCCGGTGCAGTACAACCCCAGCGAGCTGCAGTTCGAGAAGCAGGCACAATATGCCGAGATCAACATCCCCGGCCTGATCGCGCCGCTCCAGCAATTCGTCCGCGGCGGAGCCGAAGTGCTCACTGTCGAGCTGTTTTTCGACACGTCGGACAAGGGCACCGGCGTGCAGGCCGAGGCGGTCACCACCCTGACCGACCAAGTCATGGCGGCGGCGCTGATCGAGCCATCCGGCCATGCGCCGCCGCCGGTCATCTTCAAATGGGGCAGCGGCTTTCCGGGCTCGAAACTACCGAAGAACCAGAGCGGCCAGCAGCGTTCGGAGTTCAAGGGCGTCATCACCAGCTTCCGGCAGAGCTTCACCTTCTGGAGCCGCTCGGGACTTCCGCTGCGCGCCAAGCTCAACCTGACGATCCGCGAATATCTGCCGCTCAACGAGCAGCTCAAGCGGCTCAATCCCTCCTCGCCCGATCGCACGCATGGCCATGTCCTCGCCGAGGGCGAGGCGCTGCACCGCCTGGCGCATGACTATTACCTGCAATCGGGCGAGTGGCGGCGGATCGCGCTCGACAACGCCATCGAGGATCCGCGCAGGCTGACGCCGGGGCGGCGGCTGCGCATTCCGCGCATTCCCATCGGGAGCGGCGCGGCATGAGCGTGGCGCTTTCTCCGACCCCGGTGGTCAGCGAGCGGCAGAAGAGCGATCCGCTGCTGTTCCACATCCCGACCTTCAAGGTGAAGATCGCGGGTGCCGGCCTGCCCGACGACGTGCTGCGCGATATCAGCGAGCTGACCTACCGCGACAGCCTTACCGAGCTCGATCAGTTCGAGCTCACCGTCAACAACTGGGACGCCGACAAGCGGCGCTTCAAATATATCGGTTCGGAAGAGGCGGCGGACCTCACCTCGTCGGCGCCCGACAAGGCGCTGTACCGGCTGTTCGAGCCCTGCAGCAAGCGCGTCATCGTGCAGATGGGATACCTCGGCGCGACGGTCGAGATGATGCAGGCCAACTTCACCACGATGGAGAGCCGCTTTCCCAATTCGGGCGCGCCGACGCTGACCGTGCGCGGGCTCAACGTGTTCCACAAGCTGCGCAACAAGAAGTACACCACTGCGTGGGAGAACAAGACCCCGAGCCAGATCGCGCGCAACATCGCAGCGCTGGCCGATGGCGGCAAGAGGCGCTTTCCGGTGCCGATCAAGGTCGTTCCCGGCACCGAAAACGGCGAGCAGCAGATACCCTATCTCACCCAGACCTCGCAATTCGACATCGACTTCCTGCTCAATTTCGCCCGCCAGCACGGCTACGAGCTGAGCCTGGTCGGCAAGGATCGGGACGAGCGGCTTGAATTCGGCCGGGCGAGCGAGGCGCGACTGCCGGTCAACTACCAGCTCGACTGGGGACGCGCGCTGGTCGATTTCACGCCGACGCTGACCACCGCCGGCCAGTTCAAGTCAGTCACCGTGCGCGGCTGGGACCGCACTCGCCAGAAGCCGATCGAAGAGAAGGTCGCGCATGACGATCCCGAGCTACGCAAGCTCAACGCCAAGTTCGGTGAGATGGTCACCCAGTGCGATCCCAAGGAAGAGCAAGTCGTCGATCTGCCGGTCTTCTCCAAAGCGGATGCCCGCCGCCGCGCGCTGGCGCTGATGCGCGACAATTCGGCGCGGATGGTGCGCGCCAGCGGCTCGACCGTGGGCCTGCCCGAGCTGCGCGCCGGCACCCGCATCCGCATCGGCAATCTCGGCGCGCGGCTGTCGGGCGACTACCTCGTCACCAAGACCACCCACACCATCGGCGACAGCGGTTACACGACCCGCTTCGAATGCCGGATGGAAGACTATCAGGGGAAGCCGCGATGACCCCAGGCAATATGCCTTCGCTCGCCATCGCCATCGTGATCGACAATCGCGATCCGCTTGGCCAGGGCCGCGTCAGGCTGACCTTCCCCTGGCTCGACGCCTCGATGCAGACCGAATGGGTTTCGGTCGCGCAGCCGCACGCCGGCGGCGATCGCGGGTTGTTCTGGATGCCCGAGATCGGCGACGAGCTGGTTGTCGGCTTCCTCCATGGCGATTTCAGCAAGCCGATCGCGCTCGGCGCGATGTGGAACGGCGTGTCGGCGGCGCCGTCGCGCGATCCGCGCGAACGCATGCTGCGTTCGAAGAACGGCCACACCATCCGCTTCCTCGATTCCACCGAGACCAACGGCGACAAGGGCGCGCTTGTCGTCGAGGACGCGCACGGCAGCATGGTGGCGATGACCAACGGCTACATGCTGGTGCGCGCCAAGGGCACGCTCGTCATCGAGGCGAACGCCATCATGCTGCGCGGCAAAGGCTGGCAGCGCACCATCACCCCTAACAGCAACCCGATCTGAGGACACGTCATGCCGACCATCGACATCACCCTGTCCGAGGACCTCCGCTCCGCGATCCAGCCGCCCAAGTGTCTCGATCTGCGGCTGCCCAAGCCGGGCAAGACCGAACTCAAGCTGCCCAATGGCGGCTCGATCAAGCCGATCCCCGATCTGACCAAGGGCATCCCCACCGATTGCGCGATGAACTTCAACCTCGCGCTGCAGATGGCGCCGATCATGGCGAGCATGGAATGCCTGCTCAAGATCCTGAAGTTGATCGGCACGGTCATCAACGTGCTCAAGGATGCCACCAATCCGGTCAAGCTGGTGACCGCAGTCGGCAAGATTGTCGATGCCGCCGAAGACGTGATGCCCTGCGTCGAGATGGTGACCGTGCCGCCGCTGACGATGATCCCCTTCGTCAAGTCGCTGCTGCAGATGCTGGCGAAAATGCTGCGCTGTACCGCGCAATTGCTAAAGAGCGCGATTGCGGTGCTCGACGGCATCGGGCTTGACCTCATTACCGCGCAGGAAGCGGGAAACGACGCGCTCGCCCAGCAGCTCGAATGCGCGCAGGAGAACGCCCAGCTCGCGATGGACGGGGCGATGACTTCGCTCGAGCCGGTGATGGTCCTGCTCGACATCGCCAAGCCCTTTCTCGAAATCGCCGGAGTACCGCTCGAAATCCCGGCTATCTCCTCGGGCGGATCGCTCGATGCGATGAAGCAGACGCTCGAAGCGATCGAGACCTTTGGACAGACGCTGGACGACGTTGCCAGCGCACTGCCGGGATGAGCGGCCAGCTACCCCTTCCGCCCGGCCGCGCCTATCTCGGCGAAGGCCTCGCCTTTCCGCTGCGCGTCACCGCGCATGGCCGGATCGCCACCGCGCGCGCCGAAGCCAAGATCGAGCAGGCGGTGTGGCTGATCATCGCCACGGCTACCGGCGAGCGGGTGATGCGACCGACATGGGGCTGCGGTGTGCATGACATGCTATTTGAGCCGAGCAATCCCGCCGCGCGCGACCGGCTGGTTGATCAGGTGCGCGCCGCGCTCACCGATCAGGAGCCGCGTATCGCCGTGCTCGATGTCTCGGTGGAGAGCGCCGCGTCCGATCCCTCGGCCGCGTTGATCCGCGTTGACTACCGGATCAACGAGAACAACGCGATCACCAGCCTCGTCTACCCCTACTTCGTCACCGAGGGGATGTAACATGCCGCTCGCTAGCAATTTTCCCGTGCTCGACAACCGCCGGTTCGACGACATCGTCGCCGAGGCCCGCGTGCGCATCCCGCGCTACACGCCCGAGTGGACCGACTTCAATCCTGGCGATCCCGGCTTCGCGCTGGTCGAGCTGTTCGCGTGGATGACCGAGCTGCTCGCCTTCCGCATGAACCAGGTGCCCAAGCTCAGCTACCTCAAGTTCCTTGAACTGATCGGCATCGAGCTGCGCCCGGCGCAATCGGCAGCGACGATCCTGACCTTCCCGGTGCTCGCCGGTTTCGCTGACACCAGCGTCATCATCCCGCGCCTCGCGCAGGTCGCCACCGCCGAACCCGACGCCGAGGGGCGGCCGATCGTCTTCGAGACCGAGCGTGCGCTCACCGCGCTTCGCGCCCGGCTCGATGCGGTGCAGAGCTTTGATGGCTACAGCCACGCCCTGCTCACCACCGCCAACGCTTCGTTGGCCATGGGCTTCGCGCCGTTCGGCCCGCTCGCCACCAGCGGCTCGGCGCTGATGCTCGGTTTCGACGATCCCGGCGACCTGCCGCCCGATGCCGGGCTTTCGCTCGCCTTTTGGCCCAGATCGCCGCTCAAGGAGCCGCCACCGTCGCCCTGCGGCGGGCTCGACACCGCCGTGCCGTCGCCCGCGCGGATCGTCTGGGAAGTGTGGTCGGGCAGCGAATGGCGACCACTCAACGTCGCGCTCGACGAGACGCTCGGCTTCACCCGCTCGGGCGTGGTCATCCTGCGCACGCCGGGCAAGGGGCAGGCGGTCAAGGCCAAGCTGGGCGCGGCGAGCGACAAGCCGCGCTACTGGCTGCGCGCGCGGCTCGATCATTCGGCCTACCAGACACCGCCGCTGCTGCTCGGCATCCGGGCCAACGCCGTTCGCGCCACCGAGGCGCAGACCGCGCGCGACGAAGTGCTGGGCGGCAGCGACGGCACCCCCGACCAGACCTTCACCACCGCCAATGCGCCGCTGCTGCCAGGCAGCTTGACCGTCGAGGTGTTCGAGACTGCCGATGCCGAGGCCTGGCAGCCGGTCGACGACTTCTTCGGGCTCGATCCCGACGCCGCGGTCTATGTACCCGACTGGGCGACCGGAACGATCCGCTTCCCCGGCGTCAACGCGGCGGGATCGGGCAAGGGTGGGCGCATCCCCTCCGCCAATGTCGATCGCCAGCAGACCAGCATCGTCGCGCGCGCGTATCGCTTCGGCGGCGGCGTACGCGGCAATGTTCCGGCGGGTGCTATCACTGCGCCGATGACGGCGGTGACCGGCATCGACGCCGCCGGGGTGACCAATCCGCTCGCGGCGACCGGCGGTGCCGACGAGGAGGACATCACCACCGCAATGGAGCGCGCGCCACGCATGCTCAAGGCGCGCGACCGGGCAGTGACGCCGGGCGATTTCGAGTTGCTGGCAATGGAGGCGGGAACTGTCGCGCGCGCGCGGGCGCTGTCGCTCAGCCATCCCGATTTTCCGGGGATCGCGGTGCCGGGCGTGGTCACCATGGTGGTCGTCCCGGAGATTGCCGGCACGCCGGCGCAGCAACTGCTCGTGGCGGCACCCCGGCCGGTCGAGAGCCTGCTGCGCACGATCTGCGCCTATCTCGATGCGCGGCGGATGCTGACCACCGAGCTCTATGTTGTCGGGCCGCGCTATGTCCCGGTCTCGCTCACGCTCGCGGCGGTGCTCGCGCCCGATGCCGATGCGGCCGAGACCAGCACCGCGCTCGAAACCGCGATGCGTCGTTTCTTCCATCCGCTGTTCGGCGGCAGCGACGGGCAGGGCTGGCCGTTCGGCGGCACGATCCGCTACGGCGAACTCTATCGCGCGGCGCTGGTGCCCGGTGTGCTGCGGCTCGATGCCGTGACCATCAAACGCCAGGGCCAGCCGTTCGGCGCATGTGAGGATGTAACCATCCCGGCGAACTCGCTGATCGAGCTCACCGACATCGCTGTGACCGTTGCCGAGGATCTGGCGGAGGTCTCGGCATGACCGCCGCCGCCTTCCTGCCGCCACCCGCGCGTCCGCCGCACGATCCGCTGCGGATGGTGCTGGGCGGACCCGGCGGCTGGCCGGCGGGCGCAACCGCCGATCAGGTCGAGATCGAACCGGGCGGCTGCGCGCTGCGGCTCGTCGCCGCGCCGGGCGCCGCGCGCCGGCTCGACGAGGCCAGCGGGAGCCTGGGCGGGTTGGTGGCGCCAGCCAATGTCGCGCTTGATTGCGAGGGCGGCATCTGGCTGCTCGGCCACACCACCGGGCGGCTGCGCCGCTTCGATCCCTGCGCCTGCGCCTTCGCGACAGTGCCGTGCACGGCGGGGCTGGGCAGTGCCAATCCGCGCCAGCTTGTCACTCCCGCCGGGATCGCCGCCGAGGATGAGACGCTGTTCGTCTGCGACGCCGGGCCGCCGGGCCGGCTGCTGCTGTTCGACCGCCGCAGCTTTGCCCTGCGCGCGGTGTGGCAGCCGCCCGCCGGGACGACCGCGCAGCCGTGGAGCCCGCGCGCGGTGGTGGTCGATGGCGGGACGATCTACGTCGCCGATCCGGCCAACGGCGGCGTCCACCGCTTCGCGCGCTGGGGCGGCGGGCTGGGCTTTACCAGCGGGCTCGGCGCGGTGGCGGCGCTGGCGCTGGATTGCCGGCGCGGGCTCTATCTCGTGGTGCCGGGCGGCGGCTGGGTGAGCGTGATGGGCCCCGCCGGCGAGGCACTCGGCCGCTTCAGCGATCCGCGCGAGGTTGCCGGCTGGTTCCCCGCAGCGCCATTCCCGGTGGCGGCCGATGGCACGATCAGCCTTGCGGCGATCTGCGCCAGCGATGGCTTCGACCGCGACGGCGAGCCCGCCCGTTTCCCCGCGCCGCCCGATCCCGCGGTGATGGCGAGCGGAAGCTGGGTCAGCGCCGCGCTCGACAGCGGCATCGCCAATTGCGTGTGGCATCGCCTCACCGCCACGATCGAGCTCGCCGACCATCAGCGCGTGAGCTTCGCCACTACCACCGCCGAAGTGCCGCTGAGCGACGCCGACGTCGCATTGCTCGCGTCCTCGGCGTGGACCGACGTGCCGCCGGCGAACCCCGGGCAGGACGCGCTGATCCTGTCACCGCCGGGCCGCTACCTGTGGCTGCACGCCACGCTCGCCGGCGATGGCGCGGGCACGCCCCGGCTGTGCGGCGCGATGGTCGAATACCCGCGCATTTCGCTGCGCCGCTATCTGCCTGCGGCCTTCGGCTCGGACCCGCAATCAGCCGACTTCACCGACCGGCTGCTGGCGATCTTCGACCGGGGCTTCCGCGACATCGAGACGCAGATCGACGATGGCGCGCGGCTGTTCGACGCCGACAGCGCGCCCGCGACGCGCGAGCAGGACATCCTTGGCTGGATCGGCTCGTGGCTGGGCCTCGCGGTCGAGCGCGCCTGGCCCGAGGCGCAGCGCCGCGCGATGGTCAAGGCGGCGGCGAAGCACTTCGCCTGCCGGGGCACGGTGCGGGGGCTGCGCGAGACGCTGCTGCTGTGGTTGGGGTGGGACCGGCCGCGCACCATCCCGGCACGCGCCGCCTGCGCGCCGCGCTGCTGCCCGCCGGCCCGCGCGCCCCAGATGCCGCAGCTCGTGCTTGAGCACTGGAAGCTGCGCCGCTGGCTGTGGCTGGGCAAGGGGCGGCTGGGTGCGGACGCCGTGCTGTGGGGCGAGACGATCCTGCGCCGCAGCCAGCTCGGCAGCACCGCAAAGGCCGGCGCCACCACGCTCGACACCACGCGCAACCCGCTGCTCGATCCCTTCAACCAGACCGCCAATCGCTTCAGCGTGTTCCTGCCTGCCGCGCGGATCGCTGATCCCCGCCGCGCCGCGCAGCTGCGCCGGCTGATTGACGACCAGCGCCCGGCCGATACGCTGGCGACGCTGGTGCCGGTCCACGCGCGGATGCGCATCAGCGTCCAGGCAAGCATCGGCTTCGACGCGGTGGTCGGCTGCTGGCCGGCCGGCGTCACCCTCGATCTGGCGCAGCTCGGGCGCGGCACCGTGCTCAGCGGCGGCAATCCCGGCGGCCCCGAAGGCCGCATCGGCCGGACGGCAAGACTGAACCCCGCGCGGACGGCAGCGCGAACATGAGAACGGAGTGACCGACATGAACGACATGTCTCATCACGGCCACGAATGCGGGTGCGGCCGCCCCGGCTGCGGCGACCGGAGCTGCGCGGAATGCGCGCCCTCGGCCCCGGTGCGCAATCATTACTTCACCGGCAAGCTGCTGGTCGAACGCGATTTTACCGATGAGCAGCGCTATTTCCGCGAGAAGATCCGGCTGCACCATCAGCGCCTGCATGGCGTGGGCGTGGTCTGCGGGCTGCGTATCGAGCAGCATCCCAATCCCGCCTGCCGCGACCGCATGGTGGTGCTCAAGGCGGGCAGCGCGATCGACTGCTGCGGACGCGACATCCTCGTCGTCGATGATGAAGTACTCGTGCTCGACGATTTCCCGGCGTTCCACGCGCTCAAGGACGCCCCTGCTGTCGAAGGCGGCCAGCGGCTGACCTTCTGCATCGATTATCGTGAGTGCCCGACCGAGGAAATCCCGGTCCTGTTCGACGAATGCCGCTGCGACGACACGCAATGCGCGCCCAACCGCATCCTCGAATCCTATGCTATCGAGCTGCGCGTCGACCAGCCGCTGCCCGACAAGCCGGTGCACTCGCCCACGCTGGCCTGGGCCTCGACGCTCGGCATCGCGCATGCCGCCTTTGTCACCATTGACGCGCCGCGCAACCGTGCCTTCGTACTCACCGGCGACAAAGCCGCGACGCTCTACGAAGTCGATCTCACGAACCAGTCGATCACCGCCTCGGCGCCGCTCGGGCGCAGCGGCCTCGCCTTGGCGATCTCGGGCGACGGGGCGACGCTGGCGGTGGCCGGGCGCAAGAGCGGAAGCCCGAACGATCCGGCGACGCTCAGCGTCTTCACCCCCGATGCCGGTGGCGGGATCGGCGCCGGCGCGGCGCGCGAAGGTACGGTGCCGGGGACCGGCGCGGGTGCGGCGAGCCTTGCCGTGTGGGCGGGCGGGTTCGCGCTACTCGGCGCGGGCAACGGCCAGCTCGCGACCTATGCCGGTGGCATCCCCGATCCGGCGACGCCGGCGGAAAGCCGCAATCTCGGCGGTGCGCGCATCGGCCTTGCGGTTGACGGCGCCAACACCGCATGGTTCGCCGAGCCGGGAACGGGCAAGCTCTCGAGCATCGACCTTTCTGCGGCGGGCCTTCCCGAAACTGCGATTGCCATCGCCGGGGTCGCGCTCGATGCGATCACCTTCGCCGCGAGCACATCGGGCCCGCGCCTCGCCGCGCTCGATGCGGCCGGCAAGCTGGTGCGGCTGATCGATCCGGTGGCGGCAACGCTCGTCGGCAGCAGCGCCGGGCTGCCTGCCGCGCCGGTCGCGCTTGCGGTATCGCGCTATGGCGACTGGGCATGGATCGGGCTCGACGATGGCACTGCGGCGTCGATCGCCGGGGTCAACCTGCGCGCGATCGCCAATGGCGAGACTCCGGCGGCGACGGGTTCGGTCGCGGTCGGCCGGCCGCTCGGTCCGCTGGCGCTTTCGGCGGCGGGCGACACGCTCTATGCGCCCTATACGGGCAATCTCGCCGCGCCGGCCGATGGCGGGGTGGCGGTGATCGGCATCACCGAGACGGACTGCTGGGGCGTTCTCGCCGGCAAGGACTGCCCGGGCTGTGTGACCGCCGACTGCCTGACGCTGGCGACGGTCGAGGGCTACCATCCTGGCGACATGCTCGAGAACCTGCCGGGCGACCCGGTCAACGATCCGGGCAACCACATCGTGCGGATCGACAACAATAGCTGGCGCACGCTTTTGCCGAGCACGCAGGCGATCGCGCAGGCGCTGCTCTGCTTCAAGAACAGCGGCGCTGCCGGCAAGAAGGGCGACAAGGGCGACAAGGGCGACAAGGGCGATCCGGGTGGCAAGGGCAATCCTGGCGACCCCGGGCTCGACTGGACCTACACCCATGTCTGCTCGATCAACTGGACACATCGCGACACCATCGACACTGGCGTGTTCTACAAGGGCCTCGACATCGGCTTCGACCGCGAGGTGACGCGCAGCGATCTCGATCGCAATTCGCTCCAGGTGCAGGTCGAAATCCGCGAGCGCGAGGGCACGGTCTGCTGGTGCGACTGGCCGGCGGAGATCATCCGCGGGCTGCGCTTCAAGACGCCCTGCGATCCCGAACAGGGCATGCAGACCTCGAACGCGCAATTCGTCGATGGCGTGCGCTGGATGCCCAATGGCACGCCCGCCGGGCTCGCCGGGCAGGAAGTGCGCGTCCGCGTACTGCTCCACGGCGACCTCATCGCTGACAAGGACAAGCGCAGCGTCGATGGCAATCACCTCAGCCCCTGGCTGCCGCAGCGCAAGAGCGGCGATGGCATCGAAGGCGGACTGTTCGAAAGCTGGCTCGTTCTCAAGGTCCCCGATCAAGGCTGAGCGCGGCACTCCCGCGCCCCGGCACCGACCCGAATAGGAGCAGGCAACATGGCCACCATCACTAACTACGGCAGGGGCACCACCACGGGCCGCAAGAGCGATCCGCTGCCGCCCGATCCATCGTGCCAGCCGTGCCCCGATTGCGGCGGGCTCGAATGCCTTTGCCGGCCGCGATTCTTCGCCGGGCAGCTGCTGTCGGAGCAAGATCTCAACCGGCTCAATCATTACATCACCGAGAAGCACAAGTTGCACAATCGCAACCTGTTCGGCTCGGGCGTGGTCTGCGGGCTGGCGGTGACCTGCGCGCCGTGTGGCAGCGGCTTCGTCAATGTCTCGGAAGGCTACGCGCTTTCGCCCTGCGGCGAGGACATCGTCGTCTGCAAGGAAGATTCGGTCGACATCTGCGCGCTGATCGCGCGGTGCCGCACCAATACCGATCCCGACTGCGCGCCCTATCGTGGGCAGGACAATTGCAAAGAGGTGATCGAGGACTGGATTCTCGCGATACGCTATGCCGAGAGCCCGTCGCGCGGGATTACCCCGCTCACCGGCGCGGGGCAGGGCTGCGGTTGCAGCTGCGGTGGTTCGTGCAGCGGCAAGTGCGGTGGCAATACCAGTGGCAGTTGCGGCTGCGGCGGCGGGCCGAGCTGCTCGTGCGGTTCGGCCACCGGCGTGGCGCAGGTTGCATCGCTGTCGCAGCCGCGGCTCAATCGCAGCGCGCCGCCGAGCTGTGAGCCGACCGTCACCTGCGAGACCTATCGCTACGACGTGTTCCGCGCGCCAGATACCTACCAGCCCGGCACCAAGGGCGAGTATACCGGCCTCTCGGGTGTCTTCGCGCAGCTCGAGGGCGACATGATGGCGAGTATCGCCTGCTGCATCCAGAAGCTCGAGAGCGCGCTGCCGCCGGCGCCGGGCGACGTCACCGCGATCACCGCCAGTCAGCTCAACACCTGGTTCCAGTGGGGCTGCCAGATGCGCACCGCGCTCGCCAACTACCTGACGCGCAGTGGCGGGGCGGATTGCGATGCCATCGCCAAGCTCCAGGCTATCGTCGTGCCGAGTCCCAACCAGCCGCTCGCCGCGTTCCAGGCGGCGATGCAGCAGGCGGTGATCGGCTTTGCGCTGATCTACTTCGAGGCAGTGATCGCCTGCATCTGCTACAACGCGCTGCCGCCGTGCCCGCCCGCCGGCGATCCACGCGTGCCGCTCGCGCTGGTTCGGGTGCGCAAGGGCGATTGCCACGTCGTCTCGGTGTGCAACTGGACTCCGCTGCGCAAGCATGTCGTGACTTTCCCGACGCTCGGCTACTGGTTCGGGTTCATCCCGATCGCGCGTCTGCTGCGCGAGATGATGCACAAAATCTGCTGCGAGCTTTTCGGCCTTGGCAGTCGCTTCTTCGCGCGCGAACAGGCGCAGCAGCCGGGGATGGTCGCCCGCGCGGCGATGGTGCGCCCCGGCGATGCGCCCGAGGTGGCGGCCGCCGCGGCCGCCCAGCCCGAGGCTGTCGCGCCGCTCGACGAGGCGCTGCCGATCGACGCCTTTGCCGGGCTCAATATCGAGGGCGCGCTGTTCGAGGCGATGGCCCGCCGCTTCGCTGGCGATGGCGGGACGACGACGATGGGCGATCTCGCCTCGCTGATCACCACCCGCAATTCGGTGTCGTTCGATCCGGAGCTCGCCGGCAAGGACCGCGAGGCGGCGATGGCGCGGGTGGCGGCGAGCGGCCCGATCGGCATGATGGCCGGCATGTTCGGCTCGGCCTTCCCGGCGGTGGCGTCGGTGGCGAGCCCGCATGCGCTCGACATCGCCGAACTCAAGATGACGGTGGCGCGCCAGTCGCAGGAAATCGAGGCGCTGCGCACGGCGATGGCCGCCGGTTCCGTCAACAAGCCCCAATAGCAGGAGCATCGCCATGGCGACGGCACGATCCGAACGGCCGCAATTCTTCGATGGCCAGTATCTCGGCGGGGCCGATCTCGCCGCGACGGTCGACTATGCACGCGAGCTGTCGCGCGAGGCCGCGCTCGCCGGGCAGAGCTGGGGGATCTGCATCGGGCTCGATCTCGTCGAGGTGGCCAATGCCTCGGGCAGCTTCGACTATTTCGTGCTCCCCGGGCTTGCCTTTGACGGCTATGGCCGGCAGGTCGTGGTGCTCGCGCCGGCGCCAGTGCCGGCAGCGCTGTTCGCCAGCATGCCGAGCGGCAACCAGCGCGTGTGGATCCGCTACGACCAGACGCAGACGCGCGGGCTTCGTCCCGGCTGGGAGAGCTGCGACGCGCAGGATGCCTATGCCCGCGTGCGCGAGAGCTTCGCCATCGAGGCCGGCCCCAAGACCGGGCTCAGCGACCAGCAGAGCGGTATCGACATCGCCGGAACCATCGAGCCCGACCCGCGCAAGGCGCTGATCGCGATCGATGCCGATGCGCCGCTGATGTGCGACGGCTCGGCGCCGCACCAGACCTTTCCCGACGATACCGCGCGCTGGATGATCCCGCTGGGTTGCGTGGCGTGGACCGTCGGCGCGCCCGGATCGCTCGGCCAGCGCAGCGAAGATGCGAAGAAGGAAAGCCGGCGGCTGCGCCGCTATGTCGGGCAGGTTGCCGAGAGCCTGTTCGCCGCCGATGGCATCCTGCGGCTGCGCGACCGCAAGACCGACGTCAACGACACGATGACGCCTGACGGTCAATGCGCCGCCGCGAGCGTGACCACCGACGATCTCGCGCATGCGCCCGATCCCAAGGACACCAGCAAGACCATCGAGCGGCTGGTCGGCAAGGAGCTGGTGTGGGTCGAGGGGCACATGCGCGTAACCGGCGATGCCCGGCTGTGGGGTACGCGGCTCGAGCTGCGCGACAAGACCGGCGGCGAGGCGGGCGCGCCGCTCAGCCTCCAGCGCGCCGCTAGCGCCAATGCCGACGGCGGGCAGGACCTCGACATCACTATCGGCGCCAAGGCGGACGGCAAGAGCCGCCTGCTCGCCGGTGTCGCCGAACCGGGGCAGCCCTTTGCCGCCAAGCTCCAGCTGCGCAACGACGGGCGGCTCGCGGTCGGCCCGGTGATGCCCGCCGACGTCAAGAGCCACACCATCCTCGCCTATACCGAGGGCGACACCAGCGTGGCGATCGGCGCGGGGGCGAACAAGCTTGCGCGGCTGCAATTCACTACCGGTCCCGCGCTTGCCGAGGCCGCGCATCTCGGCTTTGACGATGCCACCAAGCTGTTTCGGCTGGGGGCGGGCACCGATCTCACCAATTTCACCTATGTCACGCGCGGCGGGCAGGTCGGCATCCGCACCACCACGCCCGACCTTCAGGACGGCGATGCCAACGATCTCGTCGTCGCCAGCGCCTTCAACTGCGGCATCACCATCCAGGCCGAACCCGGCAATGGCGCCCGGCTCAATTTCTCGGACGGGACCGGCGCGCCGGCCAATCGCCATGCCGGTAGCCTGCGCTACGATCTTGCGCTGCAGCGCATGGAGTTCTGGACGGCGGCGGCGGCGCGCATTGCTATCGACAGCGCCGGCAATCTCGGCGTCGGCACGATGACTCCGGCCGCCCGGCTCGAGATCCAGTCGGTGATCGACGCGCATTCGCTCGCGCTCGATGCCGATGCGATTCAGGCGCGCAACGGCGGCATCGCCAGCCAGCTTCAGCTCCAGCGGAGCGGCGGCGGAGTGGTGATCGGTGGCGCGCTCGGAGCCGAGCAGCAGATGTCCTTTGGCGCCGATGGCCGCGTCGGGCTGGGCACGCTGGGTCCGGCGGCGGCGCTGCATCTGCGGCGCGGCGATGCCAATATCGCCGTCGACACCACGGGCGGAACGGCACCCCGTTTCAGCCTGATGAGCGGCGGCGTGGTGCAATCGGCGCTGGCATGGGCGCCGGCGACGGGTCGTACGACGCTCAGCAACGCGGGCACCACCAGTCTGACCGCCGCCGGCAATCGCGTGGGCATCAATATCGGCGGCGACGATCCGGTCACCAACCTGCACGTGCGAGGCACGATCGACGGCGACGCAAGTGTCGTCACGTCGCATGTGGCGTTCATCGAGAACACCGCCGGCGGCAGCGCCGATGTCCTCGCGCTCAGGGTCAATGTCGCCAATCCCGGCGCCAGCAACAACTTCGTCACCTTCTTCGGCTCGGGCGGGGCGATCGGGCGGATTGAGGGCAATGGCGCCAATGGCGTGACGCTGCTCTCGGGCGGCGCCGACTTCGCCGAATGCCTGCCGCGCGAGGCGGGCGCGGCGATCGGCCCGGGGCGGATCGTGGGCGTGCGCGGCGGGCGCGTCTCGCTCGATACCACGGGTGCCGACAGCCTGCTGGTTACCACCGATCGCGCGATCGTGGTCGGCAATGCGCCGCCGGCAGACGAGCGGCATTGCTGGGAGCGAGTGGCGCTGGTCGGTCAGGTGCCGGTCACCGTCGACGGACCAGTGGCGGCGGGCGACTTCATCCTCCCTTCGGGCCGCGACGACGGGCTGGGGCGGGCAGTGGCGCCGGGCGCGCTCGCACCGGGGCAGGCGGGCCAGGTGCTCGGGCAGGCGTGGCAGGGCGCCGAGGCGCAGGGGCGCAACACCATCACCATCGCGGTCGGCATTGGTTCGGCGAATGCGACGCGGCCGCTGGCGGTGCTGCTCTCCACCCAGGCGCATGCGATCGCCGCGCTCGAACGCCGGCTCGCCGAGCTCGAAGCGCGGGCGGGGAACTGAGCGGCGGTGTCCGACCGGATGACTATCGGGACGTTCCGGCTCGAAGGGCTGATCCCCGCTGGGCATGAGGACCCGGCGCGCGTCCGCGTTGCGCTCGACGGCATCACCGCCGCGCGGCTGACGCGGCTCGCCGGGCTGCAACTGGCCGAATTTGGCGCGGACGACTCGCGCGTTATCGTCATCGACCGGCTCGAGATCGCCATGGCCGACATGCGAATCGACGATGTCGAGTGGCTGCTGCTCCAGCTCGCCGAGGGCATCGCCGCCGCGGCGCGCATCGCGCATGCGAGCGCCGGCGACGGGGTGCTGATCTTCGCCTCGGCGGGCGCGCGTCTCGCCGCCTGGCTGCGCGCCATTTTGCGCGGCGAGCCAGTCGATCGCTGGTGGTTTTCCGATTTCGCCGGGCTCGCGCTGTTGCCGCAATCGGCGGCGCTGCGCACCGCGCTGCTGCGCGATGCCGCGGTTGGGCGAGAGGCGCTTACCACCTTCCCGGCGTCGGAACGTGCGCGGCTATGCATTGCGCTGACCGAGATCGACGCCGGGCTGGTGTTCGACGCGATCATCGACACGCTGCCCCCCGGCGAGGGCGGCGCAATGTGGGAGGCGGTGTTCGCGCTGCCCAAGGATTTCGCCGATAGCGCGCGCACCGGCGCAGCGCTGCATGCACTCGCGACCATCCTCGCCGGGGACACGGAGCCGCCGTCCCGCGCGATCCGTTCGGCGATCACCCTGCGCGCGTTGCTGTACCGCCACGCCGGGCGCGCATTGGCCGATGCGGTGCGCATGCGCGACGGGCGCGGACTGGGCGCGCTGCTTCCCGAGGCGAGTGTGGCTGACATCGCGCGATTGCTGTCGCTGACCGATGCGGCGCAGGCTGCGGTGATCGCACTCTGCGCGACCGCGCCCGGCGATGCCCTGACGCCCGCCACCGCCAGCTTCACGCGCCACGGCGGCCTGCTGCTGCTGTGGCCGCATCTCCCCACCTTCGCCGTCGATGGCCTGCCCGAAGCGCCGGGCCAGCCCGAGGGGGTGCTCTCGTTGCTCGCGCTGGCCTCCATTCTTCCCGAGCGCGAGGCCTGTTCCGCCCTTGCCGAGGATGTGCTGCGCGCGGCCTTCGGTGTCGATCCGCGCGCGGGGATGGCGGTGCTCGCCGCATGGCTCGCCGAAGTTCCGCCGCGCGCGATCATGGCCGCGCCCCGCCGGCCGGCTGACATCGCCGGATTGCCCGAGCCGTTCCGGGCCGCGCGCCGCCAGCACCGCGCGCTGATCTCGGCGGCGAAGCAGGCGCTCGCCGATTTCGCCCGTCGCCTGCCCGGATTCGCCGGCTCGAGCGCCGCATTCCTGCGCGATAATCTGCTCGCCATAGGCGCGCGCGTCACGGTGTCGCCGGGCATGGTCCAGGCCGTGCTCGAACGTCCGCCGCTCGACGTGCTGCTGGCGATTTCCGGGCTCGGCGATCGCGCCGCGCCGCTGCCCGATGGCCGGCTGCTGATTCTGGAGCGCGAGCGGTGAGCGCCGAACAGGCCCTGCGCGCGATGCTGCCGCGCCTCGACGCGGCGCTCGAACGCGAATTGCTGCGGCTGCGCGGCCGCTACCAGCTCTCGCTCGACGAGTTGCGGGGCCTCTATGTGAGCGATGCCCGGGTCGATGCGCTGCTGCTGGACAACGCGTTCGATCCGCGCCGCGACGAACCGCTGCCTGCCGTCCCACCCGCGCCGCTGTGGCAGGCGATGGCCGCCAGGCTCGGGCTCGACACACTCGATCAAGACATGCTGCTGGCGGTGCTCGCCCCCACACTCGATCCGCGCTACTCGCCGATCTACGCCTATCTCAACGATGAGGCGGGCCGCCGGCTTGCCACGTCCGATCTGCTGATGCGGCTGTTCGGCGCCGGCTGGGACGGGCGCGAGGCGGTGCGGCGACGGCTGGCGCCCGATGCGCCGCTGCTGCGCGCGCGGCTCGTCAGCCTCGACAGCGCGGCGGGGCTCGCCGGAATGCTGGATGCGCTGGCGCCTTCGCCGCTGCTGCCGCCGCATCTGCTGGGCGGCGACGTGCTGGTCGCGGCGGGGCTCTCGCGGGTGCGGGACGACGATGACGACGCATTCATGGCGGACGAGGGGCAGGACGCGCTCGCGGCGCTGCTCGCCGACGCTCCGGCGCGGCCGATCCTGATCCTTGCCGGGCGCGAGGGCACGGGGCGGCGCGCGGCTGCCCGGCAGCTTGCCGTCCGCACCGGCCGCGTACTCGCCGAACTGCCGCTGGGCGCGGACTCCTCGGGCGAAGCAGTGCGGGGCGCGCTGCTCGCCTGCCGGCTCACCGGCACGGCGCTGGTGCTGGTCGCGGCGGGGCCGCCGCCCGAGGGAATCGCCGATCTGCTCGCCGGTGCGCCGGTTCCGGTGATGCTCGCGGTCGACCGCGCGGACAACTGGGAACGGGCATTGCGCGCCGTGCCGAGCCTGACCGTGCCCTTCGCCGTCGCGCCATTCGATCAGCGGCGCCGGCAATGGCGCGATGCGCTTCGGGCCGAAGGGGTCAGCAGTTCGCCGGCGGCGATCGATGCCGCTGCCGGCCGCTTCCGCCTGCCGGGCGGCGCCATCCTGCGCGCGGCGCGCGACGTGCGGCTCGTCGGACTTGCCCCGCCGGGTGCAAAGCTGCGTGTGCCGGCCGCCGCGCTGATCGCGGCCGGACGCCGGCAATGCGCGATCGATCTCGGCCCACTCGCCACGCGGGTCGATGCCCGCCCGGGCTGGGAGGATCTGGTGCTTCCCGCCGCGACCCGCCAGCAGTTGCGCGACCTTGCCGGCGCGGCGAGCGAGCGTGACCGCGTCTATCAGCAATGGGGCATGGGCGGAGTAGGCCGGGGCGCCGGCAATGGCATCGCCGCGCTGTTCGCCGGCGCCTCGGGCACGGGCAAGACGATGGCGGCGGCGGTGATCGCGCGCGGCATCGGGCTCGACCTGTGGCGGATCGATCTGTCCTCGGTGGTGAGCAAATACATCGGCGAGACCGAGAAGAACCTCGAGCGCATCTTTACCGCCGCGCGCGATGGCGACGCCATCCTGTTCTTCGACGAAGCCGACGCGCTGTTCGGCAAGCGCAGCGAAGTGCGCGATGCGCATGACCGCTATGCCAATGTCGAGGTCGCCTATCTGCTCCAGCGGCTCGAGGAGCATGACGGTATCGCCATCCTCGCCTCGAACTTCAGCCGCAACATCGATCAGGCCTTCGTGCGCCGGCTGCATTACATCGTCGAGTTTCCGCTGCCCGACGAGCGGCTGCGCGAGCAGCTTTGGCGCAAGGCTTTCGCCCGCGCGACGCCGGTCGAGGGCAATGTCGACCATGCCTTTCTCGCGCGCGGCTTCGCGCTCGCCGGGGGCGACATCCGCGCCGCCGCGCTCGATGCGGCCTTCCTCGCCGCGAGCGACGGGGGTATGGTCACTATGCCGCATATCCTGCGCGCGGTGTCGCGCCAGATGCTCAAGCAGGGCAAGCTGCCCAGCGCCCGCGACTTCGGCCAGTGGCAGGACAAGGTGGCGGCGGCACCGAACGGGATCGCCGCATGAAAGCGAGGGCAGATCGGCAGGCGGTGGCGCCGCAGAAGGCGCCATCCCCGCGCAATGCGAGCGAACCGCTGCCGGGGCCGCTGAGAACGCGGGGCGAAGCGAGCCTTGGCGTGCCGCTGTCGATGGTGCGGGTCTACCGCGACAGCCCCGAGCCCGACCGGCACGCGGCGGTCGGCGTGAGCGTGGGCAACAGCATCCATCTCGCGCCCGGCGCGGGGCTCGACACGCTGGGGCATGAGCTGGTCCACTTCGCGCAGGGCGCCCGCCACGGTACGCTGTCCGCAGGTGCGGCGGTCAGTCGGTCGGGGAGCGCGGCGGAGGCCGAGGCGGCCCGGCTCGGCCCCCGCGTATTCGCGGCGGGAGCACACGCGCAGGTCACACAGCCGCGCAGCGCGGCGGTTCACCGTCAGCCCAAGGCCGCTGCCGATCCGTCGTTCGTGATCGAACTGGTCGGGGGCAAGGGTGGTGCGCTTGGTGGGTATCCGGCGCTGCGCGAGGCGCTCAATCCGGCGGAATGGAATGCGCTTTCGGCGGGCGCGCGCCGCCGCATGGCGACCGTCGCAGCGGGCGGGACCGCGCCCCCGGCGGAGAGCGAGGCCGTCTCGAGCGAAGTCAGCGTGCCGCTGTACCGGCTGGTGCACCCGAAGATGGCGATGACCTCGACCATGAGTGGCGGCGGCGACTGGCAGCGCAAGGTCTACGATCTCGCGCTGTCCGGCGCTGGTCCGGGCGCGATGGCCGCCGAGATGCAGCGCGAGATACTGGCGCGGTGGAGCGATGCGGAATCGGGCATCCTCGCCGAGAGCGTGACGGTCGCGCTGATCGATCCCAAGGCGGCAGGCAAGTCGGCGCAGGCATCGCTGCTGTTCAGCCTGCGCGGCCAGCCGGTGCAATCGCAGGACGGTAGCCTACTCGTCGCCGAGGTCGACAAGGCGCTCGATAATTACCTGCCTGGCATCATCGAGCAGATCCAGAGCGAGGTGGCGAGCCTCGAGCGGGCGATCGGCAAGGGTCAGCACGCCAGGGGCATCCTCGCCGCCGTGCGCGGCTATTCCACCAAGTCCGACAGTGACATCGCGGTGGTCGGCTTCGATGAGGCCGACAAGGTGGTCAAGGCCGAGATCGCCGATCTCTCGACGGTCACCGAGGCGCCCTATTCCGATTTCCTGGCCAAGCTGAAGGCCGATCTCAGGACCAGCGCCGACACCGAGCTGCCCGCACGGCGCAAGGCGTACATGGACTGGCGCGAAAAGAACCCGCGCAAGGAAACCAGCTACGACATGTCGATCAAGGCAATGGATTCCTGTTCGAATCCGGATGGCATCCTTGCGACTATCGCCTGTTCTCAGAGCGCCGAAAGCCATGCGATGAACGTCGGCGTGAGCAACATTGTTACCGGCGGCGGCGCCGATCAGGTCCACCAGCTCGGCAAGGCCTATGACGCCGGCAAGATCAGTTTTTCGCAGTATCAGGAAAGCGCCGATGCGGTGGAAACGCGCGGGCTGATCTTCGGCGGCGTGATGGTCTCGCTGACCATTGCGACGATGGGGATAGGGATCGTGGCTTTGCCGGCGGAGGCCGGGCTGGGGTCGCTGGTGCTGTTCGGCGCTGGCGCCGGGATCGTTACCACCGCCGGGCCGATGCTCGCGAGCAATGCCTACACCAGTTTCCGCGATCTCAACGAGCCCGGGATGCAGGACTGGTGGAAGGGCACGGTCTATTCGGGCAAGGACATCCTTATCGCCAGCGCCATCGGCGGAGGGCTCGGGGCGCTGTTTCCGATCGCCGGCAGGGTCGTCGGATCGCTGTTCGGCAAGGCGGCGACGTCGCCGCTGGCGGGTTCGCTGGCGGGCGACGTGGCGCTGCCCGAAGGCGTGGTCGCGCGCACGCTGGGCAAGGAGGCGGTCGAGCTGTCGATCGCCTCGGAAGGCGTGACTATCGAAGTCGGCAAGACCGGGATGAAAGTGTTCGGCCCGGCCGGCAACAACCCCAGGGCGCTGCTGTCGAGCTCGACATGGGAGGAAATGGGGATGCCGCCGCCCGACTCTCACGAGCCGATCGATATCCTGCATCCGAACTTTCCCACCAGGGTGGGGATGGGCGATCGTGGCTGGCTGGTAGTGTCGCCGCAGTCGGCGCAACCCGTCCAGTTCGGGATGTGGGACCAGTTGGCCCTGTCCGGCGCTTTGTCCGGCGGGGGCAGCGTGGCGCCTGCCGCCGACGCGGCAATGCTGCCGACCACGATGCCCGTCGCGCTCGACAAGGGGGGCAGCATGGTGTTCTCGGGCGGTACCGGGCCACCCTGGCAGAAGCTGCTCGCATCCGGGCCGCAGCCCTACGGCCTGCTGACCGAACCGACGCTCTCGATCGAATATCTCGGACCGAGCACGCCGCCAAACTTCAACAATCCTCTGGGACTTGCGGGGCCCTACAAGCGCTTTGGATGGATGGCACTGGCCCCGATGCCATCAGGCGGCGCCTATGTCCACACTGATAGCGGCCCCCGCATTGTCGCCTATCCGGGTTCGCCGACCTTTGGCGCCGGTGGCGTGACGACCTATGGCGCCGGGCCGAAGCAGGATTTCCGCATGGATTTTCCAAGCGGCTATTGCAACTTCCTAACCGATCCCAACTGCGTCACCTTCAAGGGCGCGCGGCGCTATCTGATGTCTACCACCGACATGCGCTTCGGCAACGTCGATCTGGCGCGCAGCCACGGCATTCCCAACGCCGATACCAAGATCGTGCTGCCGGGGCAGACCGCATCGACCTACGATGCCGCGAACTACGTCGCGCATCCCCGGACATTCAACGAGCGTTTCCGCCGCACCATTGAGGGCCGGCTGCGCAAGGATGGCCAGATGTGGGGGGCCTACGACATCCTCGGCGATCAGCCGAAGCTGACGCAGGGCGGCTTTTTCGTGCCCGAGGGCGAGTATATTGTGCAGTTCGGTCCGAACGGGAAGATCAGCAAGGCTTGGTATTTCCCCTTCGACAATCTCAACGCCTATAACGGTCTTACCGGCGACATCGACACCATTCTCGACCGCTACGCGATCGACCCAGCAAAGGTGCCGATGGGTAAGATCCATAGATGAGCGCCGGCGCGAAAACCACGCAGCCAGTGCGAAGGGGCCTCGCGCCGCCCAGCAAGCTCACAGCGCCCGATCTGCGCGAACACTCAGTTCAGCCCGCTGAGTCGGTCCACCGCGCCGAGCCGGCAAAATCGGTCGCCCTGCCATTCTCGGCGGTGCGCGCGCAGCGCAGCCGGGCGGCGGGCGCGCTGGCGCATCGGAACGGCGCGCGCGCGCGGAACATGGGCGAGCGCATCATGCTTGGCCGGCAGGCCGAGGAGCGCGCGCTGCTCGAGGGGGCGGAACATGCTGGGCTGCGCGCCAAGCTCGAGGTCGGCGGGGCTGATGATCCCGAGGAGAACGCCGCTGACCGCTTTGCCACGGCCATGGTGGGCGGCAGCCGGGCTCCCTGCGCCTGCGGCGGAACCTGCGACAAATGCGCCGGCGGCAAGGGCGGCGTGATCCGTCGCAAGTCCGCCGAGGCATCTGCTCCGCCGACCACCGTCTCGCGGGCATTCAGTGGCCCCGGCCGAACGCTGGATGGCGCTACGCGCGCGCGCTTCGAGGCCAGCAGCGGTGTCGATTTCTCCGGCGTTCGTATCCATACCGACAGTCGCGCCGCCGCCACCGCGCGGAACATCGGCGCGCGTGCCTATGCCCTGGGTAGTGACATCGGCTTTGCCCAGGGCGCCTACGATCCGGCTTCGCGGCGCGGGCAGACGCTGCTCGCGCATGAACTGGGGCACGTCGCGCTCGGCCATGGCGGGGTGCGGCGCGCGCCAGATCCCCACGCCAATAGCGGGGGTGGGACCATCGCCCAGGCGACGGCAGACTTCAAACCAAAGGAAGAAGTGCCGCTTCGGCCGTCGAGCACGGTAGCCTATTATCGCGGCGTTCCGGTTGCTAAGGACGCCGAATTCATGCGCCGGGAGATGCGCCGCCTGATCGGGACGATCGGTATGGAGGGCGCCGACGAATGGTATGGCCAGTTCGTACGCGGCGAAGTGCCCAAGCCCGTGGGCATGCCAATCATGGCGCACACTTATGCCTTTCGCGCTGCGGTGCGCTCGCCGCTCGACGCCCAGCGCGACATGCAGGACGAGACGATCTGGAATGATGCCCGGCTGACCGTGATCGAGGTCTACACGCAGGTCCGCGCTGAAGCGCTGGCCTATGTCGATACCTTCGAAGCCAACGCCATCACCATCACGCTCGACATTCTCAAGGCCAGCGAAGCGAGCGCCGAGGCCGAGCGCCTGCGCTATGGGTTGCAGCGCTGGACGACGACCAAGGCCCGGACCCACCGCGACGGAGAGGGGGGAACGGTCACCGACTATGACGAAACGACGCACAATGCGATGGAGAACCAGTTGCCGGGGCAGTCGTTGGCGGGCGCCGCCAAGGATCTGCTGGCCAAGCGCGAGGAAATCTCCAAGCTGGGCATGGAGCAATTCTACCTGACCAAGACGACATGCAGTCAGGGTGGATGCTTCACCGAGATTCCCGAGGCGAACAAGGCCAAGCACGCGGAGCTGGGCAAGGAACGCGAAAAGAAGCAGGGCGAACTCGCTATCCTGCAGGGCACCTATCAGGAACGCTATCCCGTCCTTGGCCGGATTTCGGATGACATCAGATCGCTCAAGGCGCTTGCCTCGGGGCCATCGGCGGACGCCGCCGAAGTGCTCAACGATCAGGTTCTCGGTACGCTCGACAATATCGCCAAGGTGCGCGAGGAGCTGCATCCCGGCGGCAAGGCAAGCATCTGGAAGCTGGCCGACATCATCACGCTGGCGAAGGCTGCATCAGGCGCCAACGACGCCACGGCGATGGGGCGCATGCGCAACCGCATGGTCGATGACAAGGTCACGCAGGTCAAGGATAATGCCACATGGCGCGAGCGCCTGATGACCGTGCTGATCATCGGACTGTCGATCGTTGCGGCCTTGCCTTCGGGCGGCAGCAGCCTGGCGGCGGGCGGCATTGCCCTCGCGGGGATCAGCGCCTTCACGCTTGGCGCGATCCAGGCGGTCGAGCATGTCGATGAATATCTGCTCGATAAGGCCATGGCTGGCAGCGATTTCGACAAGGCCAAGGCGATCTCGGCCTCCGATCCCTCGCTGTTCTGGCTTGGCGTCGAGATCGTCGGCGCGATGGTCGATGCCGGCGCGGCCGTGCGCGGGGCCAGGACACTGCTGACGGCCGGGCGAACCGCTTTCACCACGCTTAGCAGCGCCACGCGCCGCTTCCTCGCTGCTGAAGGTGCGGACTCAGCCAAGGCGCTCGCCGAATTGCGCGTCGCTGCGGATGCGGCCGAGGGAGCCTCGGGGCTGAAGGGACTGTCGGGGCGAGTGCTGCACACCGCTGAGGAACTGGGTCAGAAAGGCGCGACCGTCGAAAAGACGCTCGGCCACGCCGCCGGCAACGAAGCCAAGGCGATCGCGCATGGCATCGAGGAACTCGACGCTGCTGTCGGCCACGCGCTGGGCAAGTCGCCGACCTCGCTCGGCGGCCATACCGTATCGGTGGCCCCAAATGGCTGGCTCGTGCGCTGCACGGTCTGCGGCACTTTGCGTGCCGAATTTGCGGCCGAGCTGGGGGGTAACAAGGCGCTCACCCAGCGCCTGCTCGATCTGGAAGGGCGGAGTGCCAAGGCCGCCGCCGCCGCCGACAAGGTGGCCGCCCAACGGATCGCCAGCGAAGCGGCGGTGCTTGCCGATGAACTGCAGGCCCTGCGCAGCACCGAGCGTCTGGCGGTGCTCGGCCCCGACGCCGCCGCATCGCTGATCGGCAAAAATCCGCAGCTTGTCGAAGACCTGGCCATGGCGCAGGCGCTGGGCAGCGAGGCAGGCAAGGTGGCGATGCGCGATCTGCTCACGCGCGCCGAACTGATCAAGCGCGCCGAAGGCATGTCGATCAAGGAGATCGAGAAGCTGCTCAATACGCCTGCTTTCGCCGTTGGCACGTCGGCGGGCAAGGATCTGCGGTTCGTGCGCTATGTCCGCGAAGGCGGCGTACTTCCGTTCGATCGCTGGGAAAAGATGGCGGCGCAGGCCTGGGAGAACAATGCGCTCGGCGGCATGACCGAGCGCGAACTCGCCGCCGCCTATGACCTTGGCAAGAAAAACACCAAGACGATGGGCGCGCCCAAGGGCTCCGCCGAGTTCATTCCCGATCACGTTGTCGGCAATCCCCCGGCGCTCAAGTGGGGCGAATCCTACGATTTCGTCGAACTCAAGGACTGGGCAAACATGTCGCAGACCGGCAACGTGAAGGCAATGCTCGAATATGTCGAGCAGACCAATTCGACGCTCACGCTCTATTTCCGCAATACCACCTACATGTCCAATCCGCTGATGCTCAAGATCGATGCGCTGCGCAAGGTCGGCAAGGTCAAGCTCATTCCCTATGTCGGCAAATAGAGCCGCCAGGTCGCACCGGTGCGGGTCCTCATGCCATTGTCCGGAGGCTATCGCCGGAAGGTGCTGACGTCGATGCCGTGGCGCCGGATCATCCGCCCCAGATGCCGCCGCTCGGTGCCGGCCTGGCGTGCCGCCTGCGAGACATTGCCGTTAGCGTCCTGCAGCACCCACATCAGGTAAGTTCGCTCGAAGCTCTCCGTCAGCCTCGCGCGCTCGACCTTGAGTGTGCCGCGAAGGCGGCCCGGCGCGCGACTGGCATCGTCCGCCGCCGCCGGCCGGGCCTTGGCAGGGGGAAGGGCGAGCATGCCGTCCTCGCGGAGCAGCATGGCGCGGTGGATGACGTTCTCGAGCTGGCGGACATTGCCCGGCCAGTCCTGCGTCAGCAGCCAGTCTTGCGCCGCGGTGCCGATGGCGGGTGGCGCGATCGCGTAGCGCTGCGCGACTATTCCGAGGATATGCCGGGCTAGCGGCAGGATGTCCTCGCGCCGGTCGCGCAGCGGCGGCAGTTCGACACGCGCGACATCAAGCCGGTACAGCAGGTCGGCGCGGAAGCGGCCTTGCGTGACATGGTCATCGAGGCAGGCATTGCTCGCGGCGATGATGCGGACGTTGGCCTCGCGTTCGCGCTGTGCGCCCAGCGGCCGATAGCGTCGGTCCTGCAGGAAACGAAGCAGGGCGGCCTGCGAATGCTGATCGAGGCAGTCGATCTCGTCGAATAGCATCGTGCCGCCGCTGGCCTGCGCAATCAGCCCGGCCTGCTCCTCGCGTGCGTCGGTGAAGGC
Organism: Burkholderiales bacterium; assembly: GCA_038324085.1. GTDB lineage: Bacteria > Pseudomonadota > Gammaproteobacteria > Burkholderiales. The sequence goes on along the minus strand of JBBQHP010000011.1, from coordinate 3,713 downwards.
GCCCCGCCCGTGACCGTACAGCTCGTTTTCGAGCAGACGCTCGGGCAGCGCGCCGCAGTTCATCGGCACGAAGGGGCCATCGGCACGCGCGCTGAGGTAGTGGATCGCGCGGGCGGCGACTTCCTTGCCGGTGCCGGTCTCGCCCGATATCAGGATTGGCACGTCAACCTGCGCAAAGCGCGCCAGATCGCGCAGCGCCTGCACGAACGCCGGCGCCGTGCCGATGATCCCAAGGCGCGCGCGCATCGACCGCAGCACGCTGTCGCCATCGAGCGCCTCGGGTGTGACCGCGCAGGCCACGCTAGCACCAGAGGCAGCAGTCCGGCCCGGCCCAGAAGGTGTTGTCGGCACGCCCATCCATTCCTCCCATGCGGCGGGCACCCCGTGCGAGCGGGATGTCGACTGATAGATTGTCTCAAACCACCGTGCGTGCGACGCGAACCGTATTGCGGAAGAAGCGAATGCGACTTATCAAGCAACTTGTCGAACGTCCTCAATTTTAGACTACACCTCGGTCGTTGGAGGGACAAGAATTTTCTCAACGGGGGGTCGCAACGTGCGTTCGTCGCGGTCGTCCAGTCCACCGACGCGTGGCGTTACCACCCCATTCTGTACGGCTACCCCCCGACGATCAGCGGCACGACCGAGCTTCATCACGAGGGTGGATCGGTCAACGTGAGTCCTGACCAGATCATCGGCAATCTGAAGGGCGCCTTCATGGGCACCTTCGAGGTAAACAAGGAACGTTGGGGCGCTTTCACCGACCTCATGTACCTCAATGTGAATGGCTGCGCGTCCGACTCGCGCGACATCGCGATTGGCGGTGCGTAAATTCCGGTCGGTGCCAGCGCCAACCTCGATCTGAAGGTCAAGGTATGGGTCTGGACACTCGCGGGGACTTACGAAGTCAGCGCCGATCCCGCGGCACCGGTGCAAGTTCTTGTCGGTGCCCGCCTGGTCGACATCGAGCAGGATCTCAATTGGCAGACCAGCGGCAACGTCGGTCCTACGCTGCGATGCTCGCGCGGGGCACCTCCCAGCGCCCACAACGCGTTTTGCAGGCCCTCGGCGAGCGCCACGTAGCTCTCCCCGCCCAGGTGTATTCCGACCGAAGGTGAACACTGTTTCCGAACGAAGGTGAACACCGTTCCGACGAAGGTGAACGCGAATCCGATCGAAGGTGAACGAATTGCGGGGTATTCCGGAATGTCGTTCACGATGCTCGGAATCGGTTTGACGCAACGCTGAACAAGCCGGTGCAGTGAGTGGCGATTCGATGAATCGGCTGGTTACGCTGGCTCCTTTTTGGTTAAGGAGATCGGTGTGCCGGCCCAGCGGATTGCCATGCAAAGAATTCGAGAAGTTCTCCGGTTCAGGGACGAATGCAGGCTCAGCCAGTCGCAGATCGCGCGGGCGCTGGGTATTTCCAAGGCCTCGGTCAGCAACTATCTGAGCGCAGCCCAGACCGCCGGGCTGTCTCACGGCGAGGCCGTGGGTCTGGATGACACGGCGCTGGTGGCGCGATTGAATCCGAAGCGCGCGGGTCAGGCGAAGTTCGCGCCACCGGACTTCGCCACGGTGCACCGGGAACTCAAGCGCAAGGGCGTCACGCTCATGCTGCTGTGGGAGGAGTACCGCGAGAGTGCCCAGGGCGTGCCCTACAGCCGTTCGCGTTTCTACGAACGCTATCAGGCCTTCGCGGGGACGCTGCGTCGCTCGATGCGCCAGACCCATGTCGCCGGCGAGAAGCTGTTCGTCGACTACGCCGGTCAGACGGTGCCGGTGTTCGATGCCGACGGGCATACCGAGCGGCGTGCGCAGATCTTCGTGGCGGTCTGGGGTGCCTCCAATTTCGCTTACGCCGAGGCGACCTGGACGCAAACCAAGCTCGACTGGATCGCGGCGCACGTCAATGCGCTTCAGTACGCTGGCGGGGCGCCGGCACTGCTGGTGCCCGACAATGCGCGCGCGTTGATCTCGGGGCCGGACCGATACGAACCCGATCCGAACCGGACCTACCAGGCGTTGGCCGAGCACTACGGCTGCGCGATCCTTCCGGCGCGGCCCCGGCATCCGAAGGATAAGGCCGCCGCTGAGGCCGGCGTGCTCCTGGTGGAACGATGGATTCTCGCGCGCCTGCGCCATCATCGCTTCTACAGCCTGGCTGAATTGAACGCCGCGATCGGGCCGCTGCTGGAGGACCTGAACAACCGCCCGTTCCAGAAGCTCGAAGGCTGCCGGCGCAGCTGGTTCGAGCTCATCGAGCGTCCGGCGCTCACGCCGCTGCCACCCACGCCCTTCGAGTACGCCCAGTTCAAGCGCGCTCGGGTCTCGCGTCTGGACTACCACGTCGAGTTCGAGCGGCACTACTACTCGGTGCCCCACGCCCTGGTCGGACAAGAGGTTGAGCTTCGCATCACCCGCGGCGCGCTCGAGGTGCTCTACCGCCACCGGCGCGTTGCCAGCCATGTGCGAAGCAGCGTGCGCGGGGGCTACAGCACCGTGCCCGAGCATATGCCCGCCTCGCACCGGGCCCACAAGGAGTGGTCTCCAGCCCGCCTGCTGCGCTGGGCCGGGGCGATCGGCCCGGCGACCCGCGAGGTGGTCAGTCATATCCTGCAGAGCAAACCGCACCCCGAACAGGGCTACCGTGCCTGTCTGGGCATGCTCGCCCTGGCGCGCAAGTTCGGCGACACACGCATGGAGGCCGCGTGCGTGCGCGCCGTTCACCTCGGGGCCAAGAGCCGCCGCAGCGTGCTTGTCGATTCTCCAGCACGGCCTTGACCGGCAACCGCTCGCGCAGGGCGCGTTGTTCGACGATGCCCCCGCACTGCCCGCGCACGCCAACGTGCGCGGGCCCAAGTACTACCACTGACAACGACCACCGAACGCAACCCAAAGGAGAACTCATGCTCACACAACAAACCCTCACCCGCCTTCGCGGTCTCAAACTCGACGGCATGGCGCGCGCCTTCGAAGAGCAGAGCGCCCAGCCGGCCAGTCATGCACTGGCCTTCGAGGAGCGCTTCGGATTGCTGGTCGATCGGGAAGTGCTCTGGCGCGACACGCGCAGACTCGACCGCTTGCTCAAGCAGGCACGGCTCAAATACCCCGGAGCGTGCCTGGAGGATCTCGATACCCGAGCGGTGCGCGGCCTGGACGCTCGCCTGATCAGCACGCTTGGCTCCTGCGACTGGGTGCGCGGGGGCCAGTCGGTGATCGCCACCGGGGAGACGGGCTTGGGCAAGAGCTGGATCGCCTGCGCGCTGGCGAGTCAGGCCTGCCGACACGGCTTCTCGGCGCTCTACACGCGCTTCTCGCGAGTGCTCGAGGAATTGCGCCTCGCTCACGCTGAGGGCTCCTTCGGCAGACGCCTCGCGCAACTCGCCCGCGTCGACGTGCTCATCCTGGACGACTGGGCTCTGGCCCCCATCGGAGCTGCCGAACGCTCCGACCTGCTCGAGCTCATCGACGATCGCACCAGCGGACGCTCCACCATCATTACCAGCCAGCTGCCCGTCGCACACTGGCACGAGTACCTCGCCGATCCCACGCTCGCCGATGCCATCCTCGATCGTATCGTGCACAACAGTCACCGCATCGAGCTGCACGGCAGCGAGTCCCTGCGCAAGTCTGTCCCTGCCACGAAATCCATAAAACCATGACGCCGATCCCCACCCGATCAGCCCCGCGTTACCCACCGCGGCGCGCGC
>JBBQHP010000010.1:0-127456 GCA_038324085.1 Burkholderiales bacterium | reverse complement strand
GGCGAGCAGCGCGCGCCGCCGCGCGCGCCACCGCCCGCGCCGACACCGCCGCGAAGAACGCCGCGCTGGAAGCCATGGCCGCGGCCGTCGAGCGCGACGGCGCGCGACTGCTCGCCGCCAATGCGCAGGATGTTGCGGAAGCCGAGCGCAAGGGTCTCGACGCCGCGCTCGTCGAGCGTCTGGTGCTGACACCGAAGGGCGTGCGCGCGATGGCGCAGGGGCTGCGCGAGATCGCGCAATTGCCCGACCCGATCGGCGAGGTGAGTGGTCTGGCCTATCGGCCGAGCGGGATCCAGGTCGGTCGCATGCGCGTGCCGCTGGGTGTCATCGGCATCATTTATGAAGCGCGTCCCAACGTGACCGCCGATGCCGCAGGACTGTGCCTCAAGTCCGGCAATGCGGCGATCCTGCGTGGCGGCTCGGAGGCGATTCGCTGCAATCAGGCGATCGCCGCCTGCGTCCACGAAGGACTCGCGGCCGCCGGCTTGCCGGCAACCGCGGTGCAGGTGATCGAGACCACCGACCGGGCCGCGGTGGGCGAGCTGATCACCATGACGGATTACGTCGACGTGATCGTGCCCAGGGGCGGCAAGAGCCTGATCGAGCGCGTCAGCAATGACTCGCGCATCCCGGTCATCAAGCATCTCGACGGCGTCTGCCATGTCTATATCGACGATCGCGCCGACATCGACAAGGCCGTGCGCATCGCCGACAACGCGAAGACCCAGCGCTACGGCACCTGCAACACGATGGAGACGCTGCTGGTGCACGTCGCGATCGCCGCGCAGGTCCTGCCGCGCCTCGCCGAGATCTATACCGCCAAGGGAGTCGAGCTGCGCGGTTGCGCGCGGGCCCGCCAGATCGTGCCGCACATGAACGCGGCGACCGAGGAGGACTGGTACGCCGAGTACCTCGCGCCGATCCTGAGCGTGCGCGTCGTCGACGACCTCGACCAGGCCATCGAGCACATAGCCGCGTACGGTTCGCAGCATACCGACGCCATCGTGACCGAGGACTACTCCCGTGCGCGCCGCTTCCTGCGCGAGGTCGATTCGAGTTCGGTCATGGTGAACGCGTCGACCCGGTTCGCCGATGGCTTCGAGTACGGTCTCGGCGCCGAGATCGGCATCTCCACCGACAAGCTGCACGCCCGCGGGCCCGTCGGCCTCGACGGCCTCACTTCGCTCAAGTACATCGTCCTCGGGGACGGTCAGATCCGTACCTGAGAACGAGGACCCGACGTCATGGCGTGGTGGGGGGTGATCAAGCATGCACCATGGGGCGAGATTGCCAAGGCGGCGTCGCGCGTGCCGGATTTCGTGCGCGAGTTCCGCAAGAACGGACCGGCCGAGACGGAGCAGCCGACCACGTCCACACCGGTGCCGGATGCCGAGCAGCTGAAAGCCGAGATCGACCGATTGAAATCAAATCTCGAACGCCTGCGCGGTATCTGCGAATCCCAGGCCCAGGCGATGGATGCGCAAGCCAAGGCACTCGCCGAAGGATTCAGGATGATGGCTGCGCGTATCCGCGCCCTCACCGCGATTGCGGTCCTGGCGTTTGCCATCAGCATCGGCGCCATCATCTACATCGCGGTGCGCTGAGATCAATTCAACCAGAGGAGCCCGCCGTTGAGCAACGTGATCGAAGTCCGCGTTCCCGACATTGGTGACTACAAGGATGTCCCCGTCATCGAAGTGCTGGTGAAGGCCGGAGATACCGTCGCGCCCGAGGATTCCCTGGTGACGCTCGAATCGGACAAGGCAACGATGGATGTACCGGCGCCTGCCGCAGGGATCGTGAGGGAACTGAAGCTCAAGGTCGGCGACAAGGTCTCTCAGGGCACGTTGATCCTCATGCTCGAGGCGGCCGAATCGACCCGCGAAAAGCAGCCGGCTGCCGCGGCGGCGCCTGCACCGGCAGCGCACCCGACACCGGCACCCGCAGCGGCCGCACCGGCGCCGGCAACCCCGGCGCGTCCGCTCGAGCGGGGCGACATCCACGCCGAAGTGGTCGTGCTGGGTTCCGGCCCGGGTGGTTACACGGCCGCATTCCGCGCCGCCGATCTGGGCAAGAAAGTCGTCCTGATCGAGCGCTATCCCATCCTCGGGGGCGTCTGCCTGAACGTGGGCTGCATTCCCTCGAAAGCGCTGTTGCACGCCGCACGCGTGATTTCCGAAGCGCAGGAGATGGCGCATTTCGGTGTCAGGTTCGGCGAGCCGAAAATCGATCTCGACCAGTTGCGCACCTGGAAGAACGGTGTCGTCGGCCGCCTCACCAAAGGCCTGGGCGGCCTGGCGAAGCAACGCAAGGTCGAAGTCGTGACCGGCCTGGGCAAGCTCACGTCGCCCAACATGATCGAAGTCACGGCAGCCGACGGCGCGCGCAAGAGCGTCTCGTTCGACCATTGCATCATCGCCGCCGGATCCTCGGTGGCGCGCATCCCCGGCTTCCCCTACGACGACGAACGGGTCATGGACTCGACCGATGCGCTGGAGCTGGCGGAGATCCCGAAGCGGATGCTGGTCATCGGCGGCGGCATCATCGGGCTGGAGATGGCGTGCGTCTACCACGCGCTGGGCACCAGGATCAGCGTGGTCGAACTGGCCGATGGCCTGATTCCGGGCGCCGACCGCGACATCGTCAAGCCGCTGCACAAGGTCATCGAGAAGAAGTACGAGGCGATCCTGCTGAAGACCCGCGTCACCAGTCTGACCGCGACACCGGCGGGTCTCGAGGCTGCCTTCGAAGGCGACGGAGCCCCTGCCCCACAGGTCTACGACCGCGTGCTGATGGCGGTGGGCCGCAGGCCCAATGGCCGCGACATCGGCGCCGACCACGCCGGCGTCTCGGTGAACGACCGCGGCTTCATTCCGGTGGACAACCAGCAACGCACGAACGTGGCGCACATCTTCGCGATCGGCGACGTCTGCGGCGAGCCGATGCTCGCGCACAAGGCCACGCACGAAGGCAAGCTGGCGGCCGAGGTGATCGCCGGCCACAAGGTCGCTTTCGACGCGCGCACGATCCCGTCCGTCGCTTACACCGATCCCGAAGTCGCGTGGATGGGACTCACCGAGACCCAGGCCAAGGCGCAAGGCATCGAGTACGAGAAGGCCACGTTCCCTTGGGCGGCCAGCGGGCGGGCGCTCGCGACCGGTCGTGACGAAGGCAATACCAAGCTGATCTTCGAGAAAGGCACGCGCCGGCTGCTGGGCGCTGCCATGGTCGGACCGAATGCCGGTGAGCTGATCGCCGAGACCGTGCTGGCGCTGGAGATGGGGGCGGACGCGGAGGACATCGGGCTCACCATCCACCCGCACCCGACGCTCTCCGAAACCGTGTTCTTCGCAGCGGAGATCGCCGAAGGCAGCATCACCGACCTCTACATGCCCAAGCGTTGATGCAGGGAACCCGGTTCATTCCGCTGCTCACGCCGCCCGAGGCGCAGCAGGACGAAGCGTGGTGGTTCGTGTTCCAGGGCACGACGATGCTGGTGCGCAGGAGCGAGGGTCGCGCGCAGGTGCCGTTCGTAGCGGATCTGGCCGCCCTCGGTCTGGCGCCGACGCGCACCCAGTACCTTGGCACCGCCGGCAATGCGCACGTGTACTGCGCGGAGTGCGCAGAGACGGTCGACCCGCCGGCCGACATGGCCTGGGCGGGGTTGCGCAGCCTGTTCGGGGCCATCGACGACCAGACGTTCGCACTCGCGGGCCGTGCGTTGCAGATCGTGGACTGGGATCGCTCGCACCAGTTCTGCGGGCGCTGCGGCACGCCCACGGAACGCAGGACAACCGAGCGCTCCTCCCGCGTTTGCCCGAAGTGCGGACAGACGCACTATCCGCGCCTCGCACCGGTCGCCATGGCGCTCGTGCATCGCGGCGACGAGCTGCTCCTCGCGCGGTCGCCGCATTTCCCGCCCGGCATGTTCAGCGCGCTGGCGGGCTTCGTCGAGCCCGGCGAGAGCCTCGAGGAATGCCTCGTCCGTGAAGTGCTGGAGGAAGTCGGGGTCGAGGTGACGAACCTGCGCTATTTCTCCAGCCAGCCGTGGCCGTTTCCGCATTCCCTGATGGTGGCATTCCACTGCGACTGGGTGCGTGGCGACATCGTGCCCCAGGAAGACGAGATCGAGGCCGCCGACTGGTTCACCATCGCGCGCCCGCCGCCGCTGCTGCCGGGGCGGTTGAGCATTGCGCGACGCCTGATCGACGCCGTCTGGGCGCCGGACTGAGCGGCACCGGCGATCAGCGCGAACGTCGTGGCGTCGCCCTCGGGTTGATGGCGCCGGCCGGCGTCGCTCGCGCCGCCCCGAGCATCCGGGTCAGGGCAGCGCTCACGTGGCGCACCTCGGTCGCGGCGAGCTGCGACTCGAACAATTCCCGGATCGCCGTCTCGTAGACCGGCCACATGCGGCGCCGCAGTTCGCGGCCGGCGGTCGTGATGACCGCATAAGCGCCCCTGCGGTCCTCCTCGGAGCGCTCGCGGGCGACCACGCCGGCGGCCTCGAGCCGATCCACGAGCCGCGTCAGATTGCTCCTCGAGAGCACGACATTCTCCGCCAGTTCACTCATGCGCAATCGGCGCTCGGGGGCGCGCTCCAGCGCCCAGAGCACGTCATACCAGGCAAGCGGCGGCAAAGCCGCCGCGACCAGCCGGGCCTCGATGCGTTCGACCAGCACCGCGTGGGTGGTCAGGAACAACGGCCAGATCGAACCTGCCGCCGATTCGGATGTGCCGCCCACGCCATTGCTCCTTCCGTTGCGAACCCCCGGGGTCCAAATAATAGTTGCGTTCACAATAATTCTCAAGCAGAATATCGTTGCAATCGCAATGATTGCTATCTCAACTTATTGCAAGGACAAGCGCCATGAACCAGATCATCACCCGGGAAACCCTGCTCGAAAAACTAGGCAGCGACACGCCTCCGCTCCTGCTCGAAGCGCTGCCGGAGAAGTACTACACAGCGCAGCATCTGCCCGGTGCGCGGCTCATGCCGCACGACGCCGTGGCAGCGCTCGCCCCGCGGCTGATCCCTTCGCCAGACGCTGAAGTCGTGGTCTATTGCGCGAGTCCCCAGTGCCGGAATTCGCACATCGCGGCACGGCACCTGGCCCAGCTCGGCTACCGACGGGTCAGCGTCTACGCCGGCGGCAAGCAGGACTGGGCGGCCGGCGGCCTCCCGTTCGAGACCCCTGAACCGATCGATGCCTGATCGCCCGACCTGCGGAGGATCTGCCATGAACTACACCCCTGTCCTGGCCGGCGCCGGCCGGCCTGCGGCCTTCGGAGCACTGCTGCTCCGACTGAGCCTCGGCACCATGTGGATCGCCCATGCCATGCTCAAGATGCTGACATTCACTTTGCCCGGCACCGCGCGGTTCTTCGAATCCGTCGGCCTTCCCGGCGTGCTCGCCTACCCGGTGTTCGCGGCCGAGCTGATCGGCGGCGTCCTGATCCTGCTCGGCTGGCACGGTCGCTCGGCCTCGGCGCTCCTCCTGCCCATCCTGTTGGGTGCCGGTGCGGTGCACCTGCCCAACGGCTGGGTGTTCACGAATGCCGGCGGCGGCTGGGAGTATCCGGCGTTCCTGTTCGCCGCGTCGCTCGCGCATGTGCTGATCGGTGACGGCATCTGGGCATGGCGGCCGAAGGCGTCGCGGCATCCCGTCGCCGCCTGAAGCGCCGCGCCCGCTGCGGGCGCGGCGTCGATCGGCCGGCGCACACCGGGTTCCGAGCCGGCGCGCCCGCCGGCCAGCGGCGCGCAATGTCCGCCGGCGGCCCGACGAGCGACATGGGCACGGATTCGCCGAACTTCGGGCTTGCCTCATAATCAATGGTCCGGCGTCCGTGTCCTGCGGACGCTTGCCCGATGGCGGATTCACAAGGAAAGCCCCGACATGAACTTCATGCGACGATGCGCAGCCGCGATTGCGGTTGCAGCGATGTGCTCCACGCTCTGCCCGAGCGCCCGCGCGGACAGCGTCAATCTAGGCCACGTCAATGTGAGCTTCTACGAAGCCTCCGCGAACGTGATTGCATTGATGCTCGAGCGCTCCGGCTGGAACGTGGCATTGAAATCCGGCAGCCACGCGAATATCTATCCGAAGATCGCCGATGGCCAGCTGGACCTCTTCGTCGCCGCGTGGTTGCCGTACGCCCACGCGAACTACTGGGCCCAGTACCAGGAAAACCTGGTCAAGCTGGGCCCCTTGTTCGATGACGCGAAGCTCTACTGGGCGGTGCCCGCGTACATACCGGAAGCGGCCTTGAAAAGCGTGGCCGACCTGACCAGGCCGGAGGTCGCGGAGAAGATGGTGAAAACCATCCGTGGCACTTTGCCCGACAGCGGCCTGATGATCGGTTCGAACAAGATTTTCGAGCGCTACGGTCTCGCCGCCGCGGGCTACGAACTGGTGCCCGGTTCGAACAAGGAGTGGCAGGACACCTTCAAGGAGCGCATCGCCAAGGGCGAATGGTTCGTGATGCCGCTGTGGCAACCGCAGTATCTGAATCGCGCCTACGAGCTGCGCATACTCGAAGAGCCCGAGAAGATTCTGGGCGGCGCCAACACCGCCTACCTGGTCGCGAACAAGGCCTTCGCGGCCAAGCTGCCGCGCAAGATGCGCGAGATGCTGAGCCGCATCGAACTGTCGAACAAGGCCGTGACCCAGATGGATTACTGGGTGAACGTCGACAACATGACGCCGCGCGAAGCGGCGCGGCGCTGGATCGGATCGCACGCGATCACCGTGACGTACTGGATCGAAGGGCCCGAAGAAGACTAGGGCTAGATCACGCCGCGGGCGCGCAGCGCTGCGATGCGCTCGGCGTCGTAGCCGAGCTCATCCAGTATCTCGGTCGCGTGCTGCCCCGGCGCCGGGGCCGGTCGCGCCGTCTCGAAATCGAAATCGGACAGCTTGAACGGCGGCGCGAACTGCAGCACCTCGCCCGCCGCCGGGTGGTCGGCGCGAACGAACATCGCGCGCGCTACGTGCTGCTCATCGTTCATTGCCTCGTCGAGGGCGAGTACCGGTGTGACGCAGCAGTCGTGGCCTTCGAACGTCGCGACCCATTCGGCCTGGGAGCGCGTCGCGAACAGCCGCCCCAGGGCCTCGACCGCGGGCGCCGGATCTCCGCCCGCGGCCCAGTGACAGGGCTTCAGATCGGGCCGTTCGAGCACCTCGCAGACTTGGTTCCAGAACTTGGTCTCGAGCGCGCCGACGGCCATGTGCCTGCCGTCGGCGGTACGGTAGACGTTGTAGCACGCCTCGCGTCCCGATAGCAGGTCGCGCCCGCGCGGCCGCGGTCTGCCATCGGCGACGACCGCCGAGAGCGCCTGATAGTTGTGGACCAGCACGCCCTCGGTCATGGCCGCATCGATGTAGCGGCCCTGCCCAGATCGCTGCGCGCCTACGAGCGCCGCCAGGATGCCCATGGCCGGCACCACCGCGCCGCCGAGGATGTCGGCCACCTGGAGATTGGGAATCACCGGATCGGCATCTGCCGGCCCGGTCTGGTCGGTGAAGCCGGCGTAACCGTTGTAGTTGAGATCGTGCCCTGCGCGCTCGCGATAGGGACCGGTCTGGCCGTAACCGGAGATGGCGCAGTACACGATGGCCGGGTTCACCGCCTTCACCGCGACGTAGCCGACCCCGAGTCGATCGACCACGCCGGGGCGAAAACTCTCGACGACAATGTGCGCGGTACGCGCGAGCTCGAGAAAAAGCGCCACGCCCTCGGGCTGTTTGAGATCGAGCCGCAGACCGCGCTTGTTGCGGTTGATCGCCAGGAATACCGGCGCTTCCCGCCCCGGTGGTGCGCCGAGCGTACGGGCGTAGTCGCCGGCGCCGGTGTCCTCGATCTTGATGACATCGGCACCCAGATCGGCCAGATGCAGCGTGCACACGGGCCCCGGCAGCAATCGGGTCAGGTCAAGGACGCGGATGCCCGCGAGCGGTTTCGAACTCATGCCGGTTCCCCACTTGAAATCGCCAGGGCACGATGCCTCTGGCCAGTCGCTGTCGAAGGTCGGGGCGTGCAGCCCTGGGCCCGATGGATGGCAGGATCCGCCGGGCCGATCAATCCGCTCCGAGCCGCCCGGTTCGATAGAACGATCGGGAGGCCGCATCGAAGTGAAACGCTTCGATCTGGGTCGGGAAATAGCAGCCCTGAAACACAGTCACGAGCCGCTGCGCGAGCGCCAGTTCGGGCGTGACCAGCAGGCGCCGCTCGGGCCCCTCCCACAGGCAGAGCCAGAGGATCTCCGTGGCTGCCGCTTCGAAGGCCCGCTCGGAGCGTTCGACGATCGTCCCCAGCACTTTGCCGGCTTCGTGCAACGCGAAGTCGTGGTGTGCGCTTTTGCGGCCCACCGTCACGGACCGCCGTTCCGCCGCGCATTGGAAATGGCCGTTGAACGCCACGCGAATCGCGGGCTCGAGCAGGCTCGGGACCGCTTGCGCACGCGACCGGCGCTTCGCTCGTCTCATCCCTGGTCCGCGGCCTTGCCCGTGAACCAGCGCGGCCAGCGCTCGTTCACGATCGGCCCGTCCGCCGCGTACATGTGACAGGAATTGATCAGACCCGGGCGAGTCCCATCGGCGCCCGCGGGGCGCAATCGCTCGCGCGCGGCGTAGATCGTCTGGAACGCCGTCGTGGCAATGGGGCCCAGCAACTCGACCAGATGCGTGCAGCCCTTCGTGCCGCCGAGCAGTTCGCGCGTCTTCAAGGTCCATCCGGCCTTGATCGCGACCCCTTTCAATTTCGCGAAATCGGGCGTGATCGCTCCGCAGCCGGCGTAAGGGCCCCATTCCGTGACGGCCTCGACATCGTGCACCAGCAGATCGATGTCGACCGTCAGGCGCAGCCACATCTCGTGCAGCGGTTCGCCGGCGCGGATGACGCCGCCCGGGCGATGCGGATTGGGCATGTCGTAGCACTTGGTGTCGACGAGGTGACCTTCGATATCCCACAGCCCGTCCTCGCGCTGGTAGCCGCTGCATTCGACGCGACGGGTATGGGAAGGGACGCGTGGGGCAGGTATGGAGAGGGGCAAATTCGTGGACCGGAGGCACGGCGGCGGGGAACGTCCCTCCGCCGGTGGATTGCTCAGACGCCGCTGGTAGCACCCGTCCGCCGCTGTGCGATCCGCGCGAGCACCGCGCGCTTCTCGGGGGCGGTGTATGCGGCCCAGGAAGCGATCTCCTGGATCGTGCGCAGGCAACCCCGGCACAGGCTCGTATGCGGATCGAGCTGGCACACGCTGGTGCAGGGCGATGGCACTTCGGGAAGCGGGTCGTTCATGCGGCCGGACAGATACGTGGCAGCACCCAAGAATAACCGATTCCGGCGCCGAGCCGGAGCCTCCGACCGCGCCCCCGGCTCAACCGGCCGGCGCCGGGCGCGCCGTGCAGCGCAGCGGTGCCGTCGATCCCGGCGATGCGCCAGCGAACGGGCTGGGCAGAATGCGGACCGCTTCGAAGACACCGTCCTCGCGCTGCCGGCCTTCGACGACCACCCGCCGTCCGAGCCACGCCCGCGGTGCGGCAAAGGCCCGGAACGCGAGCTCGTGACCGTCGAGACCGAGCGCGTCGCCATTGCCGCACGCGTGCAGGAAGCCCTCCAGGCTCGCCGCGCGGACGCCCGCCACGTCGCGCGGCGCGACCACCACGGTTTCCGCCTCGAGCGCCTCGCCGTTCCAGCGACCGCGAACCGCGAGTTCGTCGCCGATCGCGATTCCGGCCGGCACCTTGCCGACCGGGAATTCGACCCGCACCGCACCCACGGCCGCGTAGCGCCCGTCGAGCTCGGTGAGCCGCGCCATGACCATTTCGGGTTCGACCGAGACGGTCGACTCCAGCCGCGAGGCCGCCACCGTTCCGTCCGGCGCGACGAGGCCGCTGACCCGGACGGACGTTCCGACCGCGGGGACTGCCGTTCCCGACAGGCCGATCCAGGTGTCGGGACCGAGCTGAACCGGCTGCCCGAGGACCTGGAATGCCCGCGCGCCTTCGTCGCGCGCCGTGACGACACCCGTGACGCTGGAGAGCAGCGTTATGTGTCGCGCCTCGAGCCTGCCATCCGTCGATTCCACGTCCACGCGCGCCACCTGACCCACTTGCAGGTCCGCGGCGGTGATGTCACGCCCATCGCGCTCGGTCGGCGTCTCCAGGTCGTAGGCGATGCGCAATCCGTTCACGCAGATGCTGCCGAAACGGACGATCGTGCCGATGACGCGACCCGCCTCGCCGGGTGCGAGGTCCGCGACGATGCCCGTGCCGCCGATGCCGCCCACCGGCTCGGACCCGCCGCCCTTGCCGTCGTCCGCCTGGGCGGCGAGCGGCGCGCCGGTGCCGCCGATCCCGCCGCCGCAGGGCTCCTCCGCCATCGCGCCTTGCCCCGCGAGGGCCAGCAGCGCGGCTGCGACCCAGTGCCGCCAATCAGCTTGCATCGTCTTGCTCCTTTGGATCGGTCGCGAGCGGCTCCGCGTAGAAGTAGATCCCGAAATTCATGCGCCAGTCGCCGCCTCGCGTGGCCGGCGAGGCGGCGCGCGCGTTCACGGCCCGAAGCGCCTTCATGCCCTGGACCTCGGCAAGACGTGCGAGCTCGGGCAGATCGTCCGCGGCCACGCGCTCGTAGTGCACGCAGCGTTCGAGGAACCGTTCGCTGCCGCTACCCAGATTGTGGGCGACGGCGGCCAGATGATCGTGGATGTTCTGGCCGAGATAGAAGCTCATCTCCTCGAAGCCGCTGCCCGGCACGAAGGCGGCGCTGTCGAGGCACACCCGGTCGGCGTCGTCGATCCGGACCACCCCCAGGCGCAGCCATTCGTCGAGGACCGCCCGGGGCCGGATGTCCTTGCTCACGGACTGCACCAGCGATTCGAAGGAAACGCCGTCGTTCCCGGCGATCCGCGCCAGCGGCAACGGCGCACCGTCCCCGTCCACGTAGCCGGGCAGCGCGCTCCAGGCCGCCGCGATCTGCGCACCGAGCGAGACGCTGCGCGGCATGCGCGGTAGCGCCGAGCGCGCCGACTCCGCCCGCAGGCGCTTCACGTCCTTGCGATGCACGCCTGAGATCAACGTGACCCGACTGTCCGTCTGGGCCTTGCCTTCGATCGCGAAATCGCGCACCGCGACATCCACGAACAGCCCCTTCAGCATCTCGGACAGCTGCGGATAGGTGACGCCGCACGCGATGGCCAGGCGCACCAGGGGCCGCAGGATCCGCCGCAGGGCGGCGAGGAGCGTCGCGGGCGGAGCGCCCGGTGCAGTGGTAGCTGTGGGGTCGGTGGTCATGGCGGGATCGGGTTACCGGAGGATCGCGAAGAACAACCACAGGATCGGAATCCGGCTATTGACGTGGGAAATTTTACCACATAGAGTGCGTCCCGCGTGGGCAATTTTCCCACGCTAAAATGGTCGCAGCGCTCATCACGATCATCCATTCGAAAACCCCAAGGAGAAGACCATGCTGAAGAAACTCTTCGTCGTGCTGCTCGGCACCACGCTGTTCGCCGGCGCCGCCCTCACGCCCGTTTTCGCGGGCGACAAGGCCGATGACCAGAAAAAGGAAACACCGAAGGACGAAAAGAAGTAACGCAGGGGGCGGGAGCACGCGGCGGGTACCCGCGCGCTCCCGCCCGACCGGTCCGCGCAGGTCAGCGCGGGGACGCCCGTTTCGCGGCGAGCGCCCGGCCGGCTCGCGAGACGCTGTCCCGCCCCAGTTGCGCGCAGATCTGCGCACCGGCTTCGACGAGCCGATCGAGATCGACGCCGGTCTCGATGCCCAGGCCGTTCAGCAGATAGAGCACATCTTCGCTGGCAACGTTGCCCGTTGCGCCCTTCGCGTAGGGACAACCGCCTAGCCCCGCCACAGAACTGTCGAACGTGGCCACGCCGAGTTCCATCGCCGCGAGGATGTTCGCAAGCGCCTGCCCGTACGTGTCATGGAAATGGCCGGCGATGCGATCGACCGGCACCTGCTGCGACACGGCATCGATCATGCGCTGCGCCTTGGCCGGCGTGCCGGTACCGATCGTGTCTCCCAGCGACACCTCGTAGCAGCCCATGGCGTAGAGGCGCTGCGCGACGTGTGCCACCGCCTCGGGGGCGATATCGCCCTCGTACGGGCAGCCGAGCACACAGGAGACGTAGCCGCGCACCCGCAGTTCGTGCGCCGCGGCCGCTTCGCAAACCGGCGCGAAGCGCTCGAGCGACTCGTCGATGGAACAGTTGATGTTGCGCTTAGAGAACGATTCAGACGCGGCGGCGAACACGGCGACTTCTTCCGCCTGGGCGGCAAGCGCGCCTTCGAGGCCCTTCAGGTTCGGCACCAGCACGGGATAGCTGACGCCGGGCCTGCGCCGGATGCGCGCCATGACCGCCGCGGCATCGGCCATCTGCGGAACCCATTTGGGGGAGACGAAACTGGTCGCTTCGACGACACGCAGTCCGGCATCGGCGAGCGCTTCGATCAGCGCGACCTTCGCATCCGTGGATACCGGGGCGGCCTCGTTCTGCAGTCCATCGCGGGGACCGACTTCCACCATCTTGACGCGATTCGGATACTTCATGGGGCGATCTCCCGGACCGTGGTCATGTTCAGGGCGCAGCCTCGAATCCGATCAGCTCGACGCCTTCGGCCACCTGATCGCCCTTGCCGAAGAAAACCTCCGTGACGGTCCCGGCGGTCGGCGCCGCCACCGTGTGCTGCATCTTCATCGCCTCGATGATCATGAGCGCCGCGCCTTTCGCGACGGCGTCCCCGGGTCTCACCAGGACTTCGACCACGCTGCCGGGCATGGGCGCCGCAAGCGACCCCGTGTCCTCGTCGCGCTCACCGGTATCGGCGACGTACAGTTCGAGGCGGTGGTGTGCCCCGAGGGCGAAAATGTCGAGTGCACTTCCGCAGTGCACGACATTCGCCTCGAACCGGTTGCAGCCCACGTCCACTGTCAGGCTCCCGTCCGCATTCAGCGCGCCGCGCGCCACCAGACGCGATGCCGGCAATTCCAGTTCATAGCCATCGCGTCGATAGTGCGCCGTCACGCCGACCTCACGTTCGCCGTCGACGAAGCGCAGGACGTGGAAGTTGTCCTCGTTCAGACGCCAGCCGCTGGAGGCGTGCCAGGGCGAGTGCGGATCGCCCGATGCCGCTGCGCGCGCCCGTGCCTGCTCGTCGGCACGCAGCAGTTCCGCGAGCGCGGCTACCGCCAGAACCGTATCGGACGCCGCGACGGTGCCCGGGAGAAGCTCGTCGCGGTGACGCTCGATCAAGCCCGTGTCGAGCGATCCTGGTTCCAGGTGGGCGCGCGCGAAAGCCGGGTGCGCGACGACCGCAGAGAGAAACGTCAAGTTGCTGACGAGCCCTGCCACCTGGTACCCGGCCAGCGCATGCCGCAGCCGACGCAGCGCCGCCGCGCGATCGACATCCCAGCAGATCAGCTTGGCGATCATCGGATCGTAGTGCACGCCGATTTCGTCGCCTGAGCGCACACCGGTGTCGACCCGCACGTTGGCGGACTGCGCCGGCTCCCGCAGGTGGATCAGCCGGCCGATCGCCGGCACGAAGCCGCGGGCGGGGTCCTCGGCGTACACGCGGGCTTCGATGGCGTGTCCCTCGATGGCCACCTGGTCCTGTCCGAGCGGCAGCGCCTCGCCGGCGGCGACCCGCAGCTGCCATTCGACCAGGTCGAGCCCCGTGATCATCTCCGTGACCGGATGCTCCACCTGCAGTCGCGTATTCATCTCCATGAAGAAGAATTCGCCCGATTCGTCGACGATGAACTCGACCGTTCCCGCGCCGACGTAGTTCACCGCACGCGCCGCGGCAACCGCGGCCGACCCCATCTGACGGCGGCGCTGCGCCGTCATTCCGGGCGCTGGCGCCTCTTCGAGCACCTTCTGGTGCCGTCGCTGCACCGAGCAATCGCGCTCGAACAGGTGGATGCAGTTGCCGTGGCTGTCGGCGAACACCTGCAGTTCCACGTGCCGCGGACGCTCGAGGTATTTCTCGACCAGCACGCGATCGTCGCCGAAGGACGAGACGGCCTCGCGCCTGGCTGATGCAAGCGCCTCCTCGAACTCGGCCTGCGCGCGCACGATGCGCATGCCCTTGCCGCCGCCGCCCGCCGAGGCCTTGATGAGCACGGGGTAGCCGATGCGCCCGGCTTCGCGCATGAGCAAACCGACCTCCTGCGCATCCCCGTGATACCCGGGCACCAGCGGCACGCCGGCCTGCTCCATCAATGTCTTCGCCGCACTCTTCGACCCCATCGCGCGGATCGCCGCCACCGGCGGGCCGATGAACACGATCGCCGCGGCCGCGCACGCTTCGGCGAAGGCCTCGTTCTCCGAGAGGAACCCATAGCCGGGATGGATCGCCTGCGCACCCGTCTTGCGCGCCACGTCGAGAATTCGATCGGCGCGCAGATAGCTCTCGCGTGCCGGCGGCGCGCCGATGAGCCAGGCTTCGTCGCAGGACGCCACGTGCAGGGCATTCGCATCCGCTTCCGAGTACACCGCGACCGTCCGCACGCCGCAGCGTCTGGCCGTGCGCGCCACCCGGCAGGCGATCTCGCCCCGGTTCGCGATCAGGATCTTGTCGAACATCTCAGCGCTCGTCCCGCGCGACCCAGCCGGCCACGCGCTTTTCCAGAAACGCGGCGACGCCCTCCCTGCCCTCGGCACCAGTACGCTGCTGGGCGATGCGGCGCGCAGTGTCCTCGACGACCGCCTGCTCGATCGGACGATCGGTCACGGCGGCGATCAGATCCTTCGCGGCAGCGAGAGCATGGGGGCCGCCCTTGAGCAGGTGTGCAACCAGCGTCGCCACCGTCGCATCGAGCTCGCCGCTTGCGACGACGGCGCTCACCAGGCCAAGTCGCAGCGCGGTGGCGGCGTCGAAGCGTTCCGCCGTGAGGAAATAGCGCCGCGCAGCGCGCGTCCCGATCGCCTGGACCACGTATGGGCTGATGACCGCGGGGATGAGGCCGAGGCGCACTTCGGAGAGGCAGAACTGCGCTTCGCTCGCGGCCACCGCCATGTCGCAACAAGCCACGAGCCCGACGCCGCCGCCGAAGGCGGCGCCCTGCACGCGGGCGATCGTCGGCTTGCGCAGTCGGTCGAGCACGTGCATCAGGCCCGCGAGGCGCATCGCATCGCGCAGGTTCTCGGGCTCGGAGTAGCGCGCCATGCGCTTCATCCAGTTGAGGTCGGCTCCCGCCGAGAAGCTCTTGCCGGCAGCCGCCAGCACGACCACCCGAACGCCGGCATCCGCCTCGACAGCGCGCAGCTTGTCCGTGAGTTCGGCAATCAGCCCATCGTCGAAGGCGTTGTGGATCTCCGGGCGCTCGAGCGTGAGCGTCGCGACGCCGTCCGGCGCGGTCGCAACCCGGACGCACTCCTCACTCATCGGCGCGCGCCTTCGCCCGCAGATCGTCCTTCAGCTTTCCGGGGAGCCGGTTCCAGTGCAGATCCATGAGCGCGCCCTGGAGGGCGTAGAGCATCACCGGCGTCACGTTGTAGCCATGACTCTTCATGAGGCGAAACGCGTTGACCGCCCCGAGATCCTCGAGATGCTTCTTGGTGTGGATGCCCACGGCGGAGAGCCACTTGGCCGACTGCGGCCCGATGTTCTTCAGGGTCACGACATCCACCTCCGCGGAAGGGCGCCCTCTCGATTCCGGTTTCTTCTCGACCATCGTTGAACTTGCTCCCCGCGTCACATCCGGAAAACCCCGAACCGTGTGCTCTCGACCGGCGCATTGAGCGCGGCCGACAGGCCCAGGCCCAGTACCATGCGGGTCTCGGCCGGATCGATCACGCCATCGTCCCACAACCGCGCGCTCGCGTAGTACGGATGGCCCTGCGTCTCGTACTGCGCGCGCAACGGCGCCTTGAATGCGTCTTCCTCCCCGGCGCTCCAGCTGCCGCCCTTCGCTTCGATGCCGTCGCGGCGCACCTGTGCGAGCACGCTCGCAGCTTGTTCACCCCCCATTACCGAAATTCGCGCATTCGGCCACATCCAGAGGAACCGCGGCCCGAACGCCCGGCCGCACATGCCGTAGTTACCCGCACCGAAACTGCCGCCGATGATGACGGTGAACTTCGGCACCTGCGCGCATGCCACGGCCGTGACCATCTTCGCTCCGTCCTTCGCGATCCCGCCGGACTCGTACTTGCGACCGACCATGAACCCGGCGATGTTCTGCAGAAACACGAGCGGCACCCCGCGCTGGGCGCACAGTTCGATGAAGTGGGCACCCTTCAGCGCCGACTCCGAGAACAGGATTCCGTTGTTGGCCACGATGCCCACAGGGTACCCGAAGATGCGGGCGAACCCACAGACGAGCGTCGCGCCGTAGTTGGCCTTGAACTCGTCCAGCGCGCTCGCATCGACGAGACGGGCGATGATCTCGCGCACGTCATAGGGCTTGCGCGGGTCGGCGGGGATGATGCCGTGCAGCTCCTCCGCCGGGTACAGCGGTTCGACCGGCGCGGCCATGTCGAGCGCGAGACGCTTGGCCCCGTTGGTGTTGCCGAGGATCCGCCGCGCAATGGCCAGCGCGTGCGCGTCGTTCTGCGCGAAGTGGTCCGCGACGCCGGAGACACGCGTGTGCACCTCGGCGCCACCGAGTTCCTCGGCGGTGACGATCTCGCCGGTTGCCGCCTTCACCAGCGGCGGCCCGGCCAGGAAGATCGTGCCCTGGTTCTTCACGATGATCGATTCGTCGCTCATGGCCGGCACGTAGGCGCCGCCGGCGGTGCACGAGCCCATCACGACGGCGACCTGCGCAATGCCCTGCGCCGACATGTTCGCCTGGTTGAAGAAGATGCGCCCGAAGTGCTCCCGGTCGGGGAACACGTCGTCCTGGTTCGGCAGATTGGCGCCGCCGGAATCGACCAGGTAGATGCAGGGCAGGCGGTTCTGCTGCGCGATCTCCTGCGCGCGCAGGTGCTTCTTCACCGTCATCGGATAGTAGGTGCCGCCCTTGACCGTGGCATCGTTGGCGATGACGACGCATTCCCGACCGCTCACCCGCCCGATACCGGTGATGATGCCGGCGCCGGGCGATTCGCCGTTGTACATGTCCCAGGCCGCCAGCTGGGACAGCTCGAGGAAGGGCGAGCCGACGTCGAGCAGTCCGCGCACCCGCTCGCGCGGCAGCAGCTTGCCGCGCGCCGTGTGCTTGGCGCGCGCCGCCGCGCCGCCGCCTTCGCCGATGCGGGCGACCTTGTCCCGCAGGTCCGCGACCAGCTCCGCCATGATCGAGGCATTGGCGCGGAAGACTTCGCCCCGCGCGTTGAGCCGCGAGCGGATACGGTTCATGCGCCCGCCGCTCCGGCGCACGGGCCCGCCGAGAGCCCGGAACCGGTCAGGGGCTCGATGCGCGCTCCGGTCATGCGTTCTCCGACGACAGCAGCGGCTCGGCGGGCGCCGCGACATAACGCGTCATGGCGTCCAGCAGCACGGCAGTATCGTTCGCGGCGAGCATC
The DNA here is from genome assembly GCA_038324085.1 of Burkholderiales bacterium. Taxonomy (GTDB): domain Bacteria; phylum Pseudomonadota; class Gammaproteobacteria; order Burkholderiales. The sequence goes on along the minus strand of JBBQHP010000010.1, from coordinate 109,964 downwards.
ATCGCCCGGTGCCGCTGGCGCAGGAAGCCTGCAGCGACCGCGCGGTCGAACATCGCGAGCAGAGGATCGTAGTAGCCGTCCACATTGAGCAGTCCGCAGGGCTTGGCGTGGATGCCGAGCTGGGCCCAGGTCAGGATCTCGCACAGCTCCTCGAACGTCCCGAAGCCGCCCGGCAGCGCGATGAAGCCGTCCGACGCGTCGGCCATCATCTGCTTGCGCTCGTGCATGGAACGCACGACGTGCAGTTCCGTCAACCCTTCGAACGCGACCTCGCGCCGCATCAGCAACTCGGGAATGATGCCCACCACCCGGCCCCCTGCTTCGAGCGCCGCCTCGGCCACCGCACCCATCATGCCGATGCGCCCGCCCCCGTACACGACGCCGATGCCCAGCTGGGCGAGCGTGCGACCGACATGTCGCGCCGTCGCGGCATGTATCGCATCGTGTCCGGCACTCGAACCGCAGAAGACGCACAGATTGCGAAAGCGACTGGGGGTCACGGGTTTCAGAAGCCCCCGGTGACGAGCCAGCGCTCGAGCTGATCGAACCGGTCGATCCCCCAGAACGGCTCGTCGTCCACGAACACGAACGGCGAGCCGAACACGCCTTTGGCAATCGCCGCCTCGACCTCGCGCTTGAGCCGGTCCTTGATCGCCTGGTCGTCGAGGGCCGTTGCGAGCGCTCCGGCGTCGTAGCCGAGCCTTGCGGCGACCGCCACGGTATCGGCCGGATTCGAGATGTTCACGCCATCCTGGAAATAGGCATTGAACAGCGCGGCGGCGAGGCGCTTCGCGGCGGCCGGGTCCTGGTCGTCGGCCCAGTAGAACGCGCGCGCCGGCGCCTGGGTCGAGATCGGGAACACCGGCGGCTGCCGGTAGGGAACGCCGTGATAGCGCGCACTGCGCAGGAAATCGTGGCGCGAGTAGTCGCCCTTCAGCGGCACGGCGACGATCGACTGCAGGCCGGTGGCCTTGAACGTGGCGCCGAGCAGGATCGGCTTCCAGATCACCTCCCGGCCGTGCCTCGCGCCCAGCTCGTCGATCTTCTTGCTTGCGAGATAGCCGTAGGGAGACGAAAAATCGAAATGAAAAACCAATGGCGCGGTCATCGACTCATGTGCCCACGGTGACCCCGTTCAGCTTCGCCTGCGCTTCGATGAGCGCAGCGACGAGCTTGTCGGGACTGTCGAATCCCAGCGCCATGGCCTGATTCAGGCTCTGGTTGACTGCCGGGCCCATCACGCCGGCGATCTTCGCTTCGGTCATCGCCTGCGTGTAGTAGCGAACGTCCTTGGCGGCGTTGCTCAACGCGAACTTCATGCGTCCGAAATCGCCTTCGGCCGCCCCTCCCGCAGCCATCTGCAGGATGCCTGAATTGATCGCGCCGACGCTCATCAGTTCCACGAGCTTCTTCGGCGCCACGCCCATCTTCCTGCAGGCTACCATTGCTTCGGCAATCAGGGCGACCGTGCCGATCGCGACGAAGTTGTTGATGAGCTTGATCACGTGCCCGGAGCCGGGTTCACCGATGTGGAACACGTTTTCGCAGAAGCCCTTGAGCACCGGCTCGATCTCGCCGAACGTGGCGGCATCCGCGCCTACCAGCGTATTGAGTCGCCCCTGTTCGGCCTCCACCGGCGTGCGGGTGAGCGGCGCATCGACGTAGCGTACGTCCTTGGCCTTGAACGCCTCGATCAGCTTCAGCGTCGAAGCCGGCTGACTGGTCGAGGTGTCCACGATGATCTGTCCCTTGCGGGCCGAGGCGAGCACGCCGCCCGGTCGATGCACGAGGTCCTCGACCTCGGGGGTGCCGGTCACGCACAGGAACACGATGTCGCTGGCCGCCATGAGCCCGGCCACGTCCTTGGCTTCGGTGGCGCCGCGACCCACGAGATCGTCGACCGGCTGACGATTGCGGTGCCCGAGGATCGCGACCTTCCAGCCCTTCTCCACCAGGTTCTTGGCCATGCCATGGCCCATCATTCCGACGCCCACGAATCCGATGTTGTGTTTGCTCACTGATTCCTCCAGTTCTTATTGGAAAGTATCCGTCATCGCGGCCCGCAGCCGGCCCCGCAGCGCGTACGCGTGGCGGGGCCGATCCTCAGGCCATCTCCACGGCCATGGCGGTCGCCTCGCCGCCACCGATGCACAGCGAAGCGATGCCACGCTTCAGGCCGTTCTTGCGCAGCGCTCCGATCAGCGTCACCAGGATGCGCGCACCCGAGGCGCCGATCGGATGGCCCAGGGCGCAGGCGCCCCCGTGAATGTTCACGCGCTCGTGCGGCAGCGCGTGCTCGCGCATCGCCGCCATGGTGACCACGGCGAACGCTTCGTTGATCTCGTACAGATCGACGGAGCCGGCGCTCCAACCGGTGCGAGCGAACAGCTTGCCGATGGCGTGAACCGGCGCCGTGGTGAAGAGCCCCGGTTCCTGCGCATGCGTGGCATGCCCGATGATCGTCGCGATCGGCGCGAGCCCGCGCCGTTGCGCTTCGGAACGGCGCATCAGGACCAGCGCCGCCGCGCCATCCGAGATCGAACTCGAATTGGCGGCGGTGACGGTACCGTCCTTGCGAAACGCGGGTTTCAATTGCGGAATCTTCTCGAAGTTGGCCTTGAACGGCTGCTCGTCTCGATCGAGGAAGCGATCACCCTTGCCGGACTTGAGCGTGGCCGGCGCGATCTCCCAGGCGAACCAGCCCTCGCTGTTCGCCTTCTGGGCCCGCTCGAGCGACGCGATGGCGAACGCGTCCTGCTGCTGCCGCGTGAACTGGAACTGCTCCGCGCAGTCCTCGGCGTAGGTGCCCATCAGGCGCCCCTTGTCGTAGGCATCCTCGAGGCCGTCGATGAACATGTGGTCGACGACCTGCTGGTGCCCCATGCGGTAGCCCGAGCGCGCCTTGGGCAGCAGGTACGGCGCATTGGTCATGCTTTCCATTCCGCCGGCCACCATCACGCGATTGGTGCCGGCAGCGATCAGATCGTGCGCGAACATCGTCGCCTTCATGCCCGAGCCGCACATCTTGTTGACCGTCGTGCAGCCGGTCGCGAGCGGCAGCCCGCCGCCCAGGCTCGCCTGCCGGGCCGGTGCCTGGCCCTGCCCCGCGGGCAGCACGCAGCCCATGATCACTTCATCGATATCCTCGGGCGCGACACCCGAGCGCTCCACGGCAGCCCGGATCGCGACCGCACCGAGCTCAGGCGCGGCGAAACCCTTCAACTCGCCCTGGAAAGCACCCATCGGGGTGCGGGCGAGACCGGCGATGACGATCGGATCGTTGCTCATGGGGTGTCTCCTCGCGTAGATTGCGGTCGGCCGAAACGCCGCACGAACCGCGCTGCGTCCCGATAGGGAAATACGTCCTCGATGTGACCCTGCTCGATCCTGCGCTTGCACTCGTTCCAGAAATCCGGGGTGAGCAGGTCGGCGTGGTGCGCGAGGAACTCGTCGCGCACTTTCGCCCCGGACAGCAGGAACGGCGCGAATTCCTCGGGGAAGATGTCGTTCTGCGCCACCGGATACCAGGGCTCGGCCGACATCTCGGCCTCGGGGGTCGGCGCTTCCGGGATACGGCGGAAGTTGCACTCGGTCATGTAGGCGATCTCGTCGTAGTCGTAGAAGACCACCCGGCCGCCGCGGGTCACGCCGAAGTTCTTGAACAGCATGTCTCCCGGAAAGATGTTGACCGAGGCGAGTTCCTTGATCGCCCGGCCGTAGTCGCGTACCGCCTCGCGTGCCTGCTCCACGTTCGATTCGTCGAGGAACATGTTGAGCGGCTTCATCCGCCGCTCGATGTAGGTGTGCTTCACCACGAGGTTGAGTCCGTCGTCCTCGATCTGTGACGGCAGCTCGCGCTGAAGCTCGTCGATCAGCTCGCGCGTGAAGCGCTCGCGCGGAAACGCGACATTCGCGTACTCGAGCGTGTCGGCCATCCGACCGACCCGGTCGTGGCGCTTCACGAGCATGTACTTTTCCTTCACCGTCTCGTGGGTGACATCCTTGGTCGGCGAGATCCGGTCCCGGATCACCTTGAACACGTAGGGGTAGGACGGCAGCGTGAACACGACCATCACCAGTCCCTTGATGCCCGGGGCGAGGATGAACTGGTCGCGCGAATGCTTCAGGTGATGGAGGAACTCGCGGTAGAAGAGCGTCTTGCCGTGCTTCTGCAGCCCGAGCGCGGTGTACAGCTCCGCCTTGGGTTTTCCCGGCAGCATGCTGGAGAGGAATTCGACGAAGGCAGACGGCACTTCCATGTCCGCCATCAGGTACGCCCGGTTGAAGGCGAACAGCGATGCGATCTCGCGCGGATCGAACAGGCAGGCATCGAGCGTGAGCCCGCCTGCGCCGTCGTGCACGATCGGCACCGCGAAGGGCTGCTCGAGACTGCCGTTGATGAGCTTGCCGATGAGATAGGTGCGCTTGTTGCGGAAGAACAGCGACGAGAGCACCTGCAGCTGGTGATTGGCCTCGAGGCGCAGCGGCCGCGGCATCACTTCGCGGACCGCGCGCAGCAGATAGCCGATATCGCGACGGAAACTGCGAAACGGCACCGCCAGTCCGAAATCGCGCAGCAGCTGGCTCACGACCGAGCGCAGTCCGACGGTGGCAGGGTAGTAACTGCGGCAGGCCGGCGGATCGGATTCGAGATACTCGGTGGACACCGCGGATCGGACGAACAGGTAATCGTTGTGGAAATACGAGCGATGGAGGATGCGGGTGCTCACGGAATTGAAGAACGTCTCCGCGAGCTCGGGCTGGCGGTGATTGGTCAGCAGACCCACATACTGGAGCTTGATGTCCTGCCACAACGCCTCGGGCAACGCGTCGGCGTCGAATTCCGTCTGCAGACGCTCCGCCGCTTCGGTCACGCGCTGGTCGTAGAGGGCGATGCGGTCGGCGTGGGCGCGCTGCACGGCAGCCCAGTCCGCGCGCTCGAACCGATCCTGGGCGGCGCGGCTGATTTCGCGAAAGATCCGGTAGTGCTTGTCGAACCCCTCGACCAGGGCGCGCGCCATCGCCAGCGCGGTCTCGGTGCGGATATCGCTGCGCCCCGGCTCGAGCGGCGCGCCGACGACGCTGAGCGCAGTAGTCACGCGGTTTCCGCGAACAGTTCGCGGCCGATCAGCCAGCGCCGGATCTCGGAGGTGCCGGCACCGATCTCGTAGAGCTTTGCGTCGCGCCACAGCCGGCCGGTGGAATAGTCGTTGACGTAGCCATTGCCGCCCAGACACTGGATGGCCTCGCCCGCCATCCAGGTGGCTTTCTCCGCGGCGTAGAGGATCGCGCCGGCGGCGTCCTTGCGCGTCGTCTCGCCACGATCGAGGGCCTGGCCCACGGCATAGACATAGGCGCGACACGCCGACAGGGTCGTGTACATATCCGCGAGCTTGCCCTGCATCAACTGGAATTCGCCGATGGGCCGGCCGAACTGCTTGCGCTCGTGGAGGTAGGGAACGGCCACGTCGAGACAGGCCTGCATGATGCCGAGCGGACCCGCCGCGAGCACCGCGCGCTCGTAGTCGAGCCCGCTCATCAGCACCCGCACGCCGCCGTTCGGCTCCCCGAGGATGTTGCCGGCCGGCACCGCGCAATCCCGGAACACGAGCTCGCAGGTGTTGGAACCGCGCATGCCCAGCTTGTCGAGCTTCTGCGCGGTGGCGAACCCGTCCATGCCCTTCTCGATCAGGAACGCGGTGATGCCTTTCGGTCCCGCGTCCGGGTCTGTTTTCGCGTAGACCACCAGGACGTCGGCGTCGGGACCGTTGGTGATCCACATCTTGTTGCCGTTCAGGAGGTACGCGTCGCCGCGCCGGTCTGCCTTGAGGCGCATGCCGACCACGTCCGAGCCCGCGCCCGGCTCGCTCATGGCGAGCGCGCCCACGTGCTCGCCGGAGACGAGTTTCGGCAGGTATTGCGCCTTCTGCGCAGCGGTGCCGTTGCGCCGGATCTGGTTCACGCACAGATTCGAGTGCGCACCGTAGGAAAGTCCCACTGCCGCCGATGCGCGCGAGATCTCCTCCATGGCGACGATGTGCGCAAGATAACCCATGCCTGTTCCGCCGAACTGTTCCTCGACCGTGACGCCGAGCAGACCCAACGCGCCCATCTTGCGCCACAGATCCGCGGGAAACTCGTTGTCTCGATCGATGGCGGCAGCCCGTGGGGCGATCTCGACCGCGGCGAAGGCCTGCACGCTCGCGCGCAGCATGTCGATGGTCTCGCCGTGGCCGAACTCCAGCATCGGCAGGCGGGTCAGGCTGGAAGACAGTGCGCGATCCATGGCGGCCTCTGGGTGAAATCGGGTGGCAGTGGGGTGGCGCGAGCAGCTTGGGAGTCTAGGTAACGTTTACGTTAACGTCAATTTGCGGGCGCGACCGCCGGCACGCACCGTACCGGCGGTGCGCACCGGTTTGCGGCCCCGGTGGTCGAGCAATCGCAGGCACTGGGTCTCGAAGGTGCGGATCTCGGTGATGGTGGCCTCGATGTCCTCGCGTTGCTGCTCGAGCGCCGCGCGCCGCTTCGACAGAACCTGAAGGAACTGGGCGAGCTGGGCGCTCTCGTCGTGCGCGGCATCGTAGATGTCGAGCAGCTCGCGGATCTCGGACAGCGCGAAGCCGAGACGCTTGCCGCGCAAGGTGAGGCGCAGTCGCACCACGTCGCGCTTGCCGTACACGCGCGTGCGTCCCGAGCGGGCCGGGTTCAGCAGGCCGTGGTCCTCGTAGAAGCGGATGGTGCGGGTGGTCACACCGAACTCGCGCGCGAGTTCGGTGATGCTGTAGGTCTCGTCGCTCATGATCGAATTTGCGCAGCGCCGCGACAGGCGGCAGCGGTGAGTTTAAGATCGAGTATAGAACAGGCATATCGTCAGACCCGAGCCACCCGTCACGGAAATGAACCTACCGGCTCCCGACGCTCCAATACCCGTTGCCGTGCGTCCGGCCTACCCGGCCCTGGAATTTCCGTCGCCGGTGCCGCCCGCTGCGGGCACGGTCACGCCGCTCGCCGATGGCGTGCTGTGGTTGCGGATGCCGCTGCCCTTCGCGCTCGACCACATCAATCTGTGGTTGCTGCGCGACGGTGCCGGCTACGCGATCGTCGACTGCGGCTTCGGCTCCGATGCGACCCGCGCCGCATGGGACTCGATCTTCGCGGACCACGCCCCGATCACGCGCGTGATCGCCACCCACTATCACCCCGATCACGTGGGCCTCGCCGGCTGGCTCACGCGCCGCTGGGACGCGGCACTGTGGATGACGGAGGCCGAATACCTCACCGCTCACGCGGTCTGGGACGGTATGGCCGGTTATGGCGGCGATGCGCTCGCCCGCCTGTTCGAAGCGCACGGCCTGGACGCCGGCGGCGTGACGGCCATCGGCAGCCGCGGCAATGCGTACCGGCGCTCGGTCACGGACCTGCCCGCCACGTTTCGCCGCATCACCGACGGCGACCGGATCGCCATCGGTGCGAACGAATGGCGCGTCATCGTGGGTTACGGCCACGCCCCCGAGCATGCGGCGCTGTACTGCGAGCGCCTGGGCGTGCTCATCTCCGGCGACATGCTGCTGCCCAAGATCAGCACCAACACGAGCGTCTGGTCGACCGAGCCGGACGGCGATCCGGTCGGCCAGTTTCTCGCCTCGATCTCGCGCTTCACCGAACTGCCTGCCGGCACGCTCGTGCTGCCCTCGCACGGGCTGCCCTTCCGTGGCATCCATACCCGTGTCGCGGCATTGCACGACCACCATCGCGATCGCCTGCGCGAATTGCGCGATGCCTGCGCCGGCAGCGCGCGCACCGCGGCGGAGGTGCTCCCCGTCCTGTTCCGTCGCAGCCTTGACTCTCACCAGCTCTATTTCGCCATGGGCGAGGCGATTGCCCACATGAATCGTCTGCGCACAGACAATGCGGTCACGCGCACGCTCGGCGCCGACGGCATCTACCGCTTCATCGCCACCTCTCCCTAGGATCCACGCCATGGCCGATACCCCTACACCCCAGCCCGCTCTCGATCCGGCCGAACTGCAGCGCTCGCTCGCGGAGATCGCGCAGAAATCCGCCCATCTGGTCGCCGAATTCGCGGAACATCAGCCACAGGCGGAGATGCTGCGCGACCTCGAAGAGCTGGGCATCAACAAAGCCTTCCTGGAACTGGGTGCCAAGCTCATGGCCGATCCCATGAAGCTGGCCGAGACGCAGATGCGCGCGTGGGAGGATTATTCCCGCCTGTGGGCTGCGACGCTGTCGAAGTTTCTCGGTGACGCCACCGAACCCGTGAAGGCGCCGGGCAAGGGCGACAATCGCTTCAAGAACGAGGTCTGGCAGAACAACTTCGTGTTCGACTACATCAAACAGTCATACCTGATCGCCGCCGACCACATCCAGCGCTCGGTGGCCGAGGCCCAGGGGCTGGATCCGAACGACGCGAAGAAAGTGAAGTTCTTCACGCGCCAGTACGTCGATGCCCTCGCGCCGACGAACTTCGTGTTCACCAATCCCGAGGTGCTGAAGACCACGATCGATTCGGGTGGCAAGAACCTGCTCGAAGGGCTCAATCACCTGCTCGGAGATCTCGAACGCGGCAAGGGCAAGCTCGCGATCACGATGACGGACAACTCGGCTTTCACGATGGGCGAGAACGTCGCCACGACGCCGGGCAAGGTCGTGTTCCAGAACGAGCTGATGCAATTGCTGCAATACACGCCGGCCACGCCGCAGGTCGACCGCGTGCCGCTGCTGATCACGCCACCCTGGATCAACAAGTACTACATCCTCGACCTCCGGGCGAAGAACTCCTTCATCAAGTGGGCGGTCGACCAGGGTCTCACGGTGTTCGTGATCTCGTGGGTCAACCCCGACGAGCGGCACGCGCAGAAGACCTTCGACGACTATCTGTTCGAGGGGCCGCTCGCCGCGATGGACGCGGTCGAGAAAGCGACCGGCACGCGCGATGTCAACCTCATCGGCTACTGCCTGGGCGGGACGCTCACCGCGTGCGCGCTGTCGTGGCTCCAATCGAAGGGCCGGCTCGCGCGCGTGAAGAGCGTCACCTTCTTCACGACCATGATCGATTTCAAGGATCCCGGCGAGCTCGGCGTGTTCGTCGATGACGGCATCGTCGACAAGCTCGAGAAGCGCATGGAGCAGCGCGGCTACCTGGAAGGCGCGGAGATGGCAGGCACGTTCAACATGATGCGCGACAACGACCTGATCTGGTCCTTCGTGGTCAACAACTACCTGCTCGGCAAGGAACCGTTTCCGTTCGACCTGTTGTTCTGGAACTCCGATTCCACGCGCATGCCCGCCAAGATGCACACGTTCTATCTGCGCAACATGTACATCCGCAACCTGCTCAAGGACAGCAACGCGCTGGTGGTCGGCGGCGAAAAGATGGATCTGGCCCAGGTCGACACACCCAGTTACTTCATCTCGACAATGGAGGACCACATCGCGCCGTGGAAATCCACCTACGCGGGCGCGCGCGCGCTCGGCGGCAACGTGCGCTTCGTGCTCGGTGGCTCGGGGCACATTGCCGGCATCGTGAATCCGCCCGCGGCGCAGAAGTACCAGTACTGGACCAACGACAAGCCGGTCGCCGGTGCGGACGAATGGCTGGCCAATGCCGAACGTCACGAGGGCTCGTGGTGGAACGACTGGGGCACCTGGATCCACCGCTTCGGCGGTGGCAAGGTCGCTGCCCGGGTACCGGGAGAACGCGGACTCTCGGTGATCGAGGACGCGCCAGGCGCCTACGCCAAGCTGCGCCTCGACGCGGGAGAGACCGGCGCGCAGTGCGTTCCGGTCAGGTCTGGACCGCTACCGGAGCCGGTCGAACAAGCTGCCACCGGGGGCGCTGCGGAGTCCGCTGCGGCTTCACGGCCGGTCACGAAGAACGCGCCCGTCGCGTCGACGGAAAAAAAGGCGACGGCAGATTCCGCTGCCTTGAAGGCGCCCCGGCTGCCCAAGGCCCCGAAGGCCGCGAAAACCCCGAAAGCGCTACCGGCGGGGAAACCTCCGAAAAGCGCATCGGCCGGAAAGCGAGCCGAAAAAATCGCGAAAGTCGCAAAAATCGCGCAGCCTGCAAAGGTCGCGAAGCCTGCAAAGGTCGGAAAAGTCGCAAAAGTCGCAAAGATCGCGAAGCCGGCGAAGCCCGCGTTGACTTCGCAGTCACCCGCGTCCGCGATCAGCGCGATCTTCCGCGCGCAGAAGGCGGCGACGGCAGCGGCTCAGTACAAGAAAACCGTCCGCAAGAAACACCGGTAGCGCGCCGCCTCAGGGCCGGGGCCATTCATGAATTGCACGCCGCAGTTCGCGCAGATAGCGCAAGCCCTCGATGGCGCGGCTGCCGTACCAGGATGTCATGCCGCCGTCGATGAGGGCGATCTGCGGCCGCGACCCCGGCGGCAGCTCCGCCCTGATCTCGTCGATATGCCGGTCGACGAAACTGTAGGGCTCGCTCGACAGCAGCACCGCGTCGACCCCCTTCATCGTCTGCGCCGACAGTTCCACCGACGGATAGCGCGAATGCGCGACCAGCGGCACCGTATCCCACTGGACCAGGGCGAGCATCCGCGAGATGTAGGTATCGCGCGCTACGGTCATCCACGGCGATCGCCAGATGAGATAGAGCACCCGCTCGCGCTCGAACGCGCGCGCGGCCTCACGGGTAGCAGCCAGTTCGCGCACGAACGACGAGCAAAGTTCCTCCGCCTTCGCCTCGCGCCCGAAGATGCCGCCCAACAGGCGGTACAGCACCACGTTGTCTTCCGGCTGTATCGGATGCGTCACGATGACGTTCGGCACGAACTGCGCGAGTTCGTCGACCACCGGCCGCGGATTCTCGTCGATGTTCACGACCAGATGCGTTGCGCCGAGTTTGCGGACCTTGGCCACGTCGACGGTCTTGGTGCCTCCGATCTTGGACACACGCCGCACGTGTCCGTTCGGGTGAATGCAAAAACCGGTGCGCCCGACCAGGTTCTCCTGCAGACCGAGAGCAAACAGGAGTTCCGTGATGCTCGGCACGAGGGACACGATGCGCACGACCCCGGACGCGGGAGTGTGCTCGGTACCCATCGCGTCGATCAGACGGGCCGAAGCTTCGGTATCAGGCATGGCGGTTTCCCGGGATTGTGCGCGTCGCTGAATTCTACCCACGACGCCCCCGGGGCGTAACATGCGGCGGGGGATTGCGGGGACTGCGGAGTTCGCGATGAATCGATTGATCGGCTGGCTGTGCGCCGCCTTGGTGGGCCTCGGGCCGGTATCGGCGGTGGCGGGGACCGGAGACGCAACGCCGCCCGTCCAGGGCCGCGGACACGAAGCAGCGGTACGCAACCTCGGGTCGGACCAGGTGGCGACGCGGCGGCGCAGTACGCTGGAGCTTGCCGAATTCGGCGAGATGGACGACGTGCCCGTCCTGCTCGATGCCTTGAGCGATGACGACGGCCTGGTACGCGCCGGGGCCGAGCAGGCGATCTGGAGCATCTGGAGCCATTCCGGCGATCCGGAAGTCGACCGCCTGTTCGCCGAGGGTACGGAAGATCTCGCGAACCGCAGACCGGCGGAGAGCATTGAAGCGTTCACCCGCGTCATCGATCTGAAACCCGATTTCGCGGAAGGCTGGAACAAGCGCGCCACCGCGCTGTTTCTCGCCGGCGACCTCGATGCTTCCGCGGCCGACTGCGATGAGGTGCTGAAGCGCAATCCTTCGCATTTCGGGGCCCTGTCCGGCTACGGGCTCATCTCGCTGAAACGGGGGCAGCTCGAGCAGGCCCTGCTGTACTTCGAGGGGGCGCTCGCGCTCAACCCCAACATGGCCGGCGTCCGCGCCAACATCGAAGCTTTGCGCGCAGCGCTCGCGAACCGGGGGCGGCAGGAGATCTGAGATTGCCGGGGTGCGCGCGAATGGCGCCCGGGCGTTGCCCGTGCGGCAGCGTCATTCTCCGTCGCCTGACGGCGTGACCGGCAGTCCGAGTCTCGGCACCACCCGTGCAATCAGATCCACCGCCGCCCGACGCTGGAAATCGGCTCGAAACGCGGCGACCACGCGCCGTACCGGTTTCGGCGCCGCGAAATCGAGGACCTTCAGCAGCGGAGTGGCGTGCCGGGGCGTCAGCGCCGACGCGGGCAGCACCGAGATGCCGAGTCCCGACGCCACCATGCTGCGCACGGTTTCGAGCGAATTGCCTTCCTTACCCGGCGGCGCCGGGCGCGAGAATTCGCGGCACGCGTCGAGAACCTGGTCGCGAAAACAGTGTCCGATCGATAACAGGAGCAGATTCTGGCTCTCGAGTTCTTCCGGGGCGACGACTTTGCGCCTTGACCAGGAATGTTTCGCGGGCACGACCACGCGAAACTCTTCGTCGTACAAGGGCACGGTCAGCACGCCCGTAGCCGCATACGGCAAGGCGAGGATCGCCACATCGACCAGTCCGCCGCGCAGCATCTGGTCGAGATTGACGGTGAGATTCTCTTCGATGTCGAGCGGCATTTCCGGGGCCGCGGAACGCAAGGCCAGCACCAGATCGGGCAGCAGGTAGGGAGCGATGGTATGGATGACGCCGAGGCGCAGCGCGCCGCGCAGCGGATCAAGCTTTTCCTTCGCCACCACCTTGATGCGGGCCGCTGCTTCGAGCACGCGCCGCGCCTGGGCCACGACCTGTTCGCCGGCCTCGGTGAGCAGGACCTCCTGGGGGCCGCGCTCGAACAGGCGCACCCCCAGTTCTTCTTCGAGCTTCTTCACCGCCGCGCTCAGGCTCGGCTGGCTGACATGCACCTTGTCTGCCGCGCGCCGGAAGTTGCGTTCCTCGGCCACCGCCACTACGTACCTGAGTTCCTGCAGAGTCATCAGTCGCGCCGTTCGGGGCCCATAGCCGTTGCCTATCGAGCGAATCGTAACAAGGTATTGGCCGCGCGAGGCGCCTCGCCGGCAAACTGTGCTTCGACACGCTGATCACCAGCCCGATTTTCCCAACCCTTTCCCAACCCTTTCCCAACCCTTTCCCAACCCTTTTTCCAGGAGATCGACCATGTTGCAGACCCGTGAAGGCAAGCGCGTACCGGACGTCACGTTCCGCACTCGCGAGAACAACGAGTGGAAGGACGTCACCACCGCCGACGTCTTCAAAGGCAGGACCGTGGTGGTGTTCTCGCTGCCGGGCGCTTTCACCCCGACTTGCTCGTCCACCCACCTGCCGCGGTACAACGAACTCGCACCCGTGTTCCGCGCCAATGGGGTGGATGAAGTCGTGTGCATTTCGGTGAACGACACGTTCGTCATGAACGAATGGGCCAGGGATCAGGAGGCGTCGAACGTGCGCCTGCTGCCCGACGGCAACGGCGAATTCACCGAAGGCATGGGCCTGCTGGTGGACAAGACAGCCATCGGCTTCGGCAAGCGGTCATGGCGCTATTCGATGCTGGTGAAGGACGGCGTCGTCGTGAAGCAGTTCAACGAGCCCGAGAAGGATGGCGACCCGTTCGAGGTCTCCGACGCCGACACGATGCTCGCCTACATCAACCCGAAGGCAGTCAAGCCGTCGCAGGTTGCGATCTTCACGCGTGACGGCTGCCCGCATTGCGCCCGCGCCAAAGCGCTGCTCCACGATCTGGGCTACGACTACGCCGAGATTCCGTTGCACCACACGATTCGCAGCAAGGTGGTGGGAGCCGTGACCGGCAAGGGCACCGTGCCGCAGATCTTCATCGACGGCAGCTACATCGGCAGCGCGGACGAGCTCGAGCAGTGGGCCCGCGAGCGCAATCGCAAATCCGCTTGAGCGGCCGGCGGCAACCAGCGGGGCCGGTACGCCGGCCCCGCGACTTTTCCAGGAATCGAATACCGATGCGCATCCTCCAGGTCGACGTGGCCATCATCGGCGCCGGCACCGCCGGCCTGGCAGCGTATCGCGCTGCGCGGGCCGCCGGCAAACGCGCCGTCATCATCGAGGCGGGCCCTCATGGCACTACCTGCGCCCGCGTGGGTTGCATGCCGAGCAAGCTGTTGATCGCTGCTGCGGATGCGGCGCACGGACTTGCGAACTGGGACAGCTTCGGCCTGCGCCTGGAAGGCCGGCTCCGGGTGGACGGAGCAGCGGTCATGGCACGCGTGCGGCGCGAGCGCGACCGCTTCGTGGACTTCGTCGTCGACGCAGTCGAGAATATCGCCGAGGAGGACCGCCTCATCGGTCGTGCGCGTTTTGCCGGACATGGCAGGCTGGTCGTGGACGACCACACCACGGTCCAGTTCGGCACCGCGGTCGTGGCCACGGGCTCGTCGCCCAGCATTCCGCCCGCACTGCGCGCCGCACAGGACCGGCTCGTCGTCAATGACCACGTCTTCGATTGGCAGGATCTGCCGCGTTCGGTCGCCGTCTTCGGTCCCGGCGTGATCGGGCTCGAGCTGGGCCAGGCGCTGCATCGCCTCGGCGTGGCCGTGCAGGTGCTGGGCGTGAGCGGCAGCCTCGGCCCGTTCACCGACCCTGAGGTGCGCGCGTACGCCGCCCGTACCTTCAATGCGGAGTTTCCTTTGGACCCGGGCGCCCGTGACGTTGCGCTGACGCGGATCGATGCCGGCGTGCGTGTACGCTGGATCGCATCGGATGGCGGCGGTTCCCGCGAGTGCGTCGTGGACACCGTGATCGCAGCGACGGGGCGCACCCCCAACGTACGCGACCTCGGGTTCGAATCCGTCGGGCTCGCGCTCGATGCTCGCGGCGTGCCGCTGTTCGACCCCAGCACGATGCGCTGCGGCGACAGCAACATCTTCATCGCGGGTGATGCCAACGACGACCTGCCGCTGTTGCACGAAGCCGCCGACGAAGGTCGTATCGCGGGCGAGAACGCAGCGCATTTTCCGGCGGTTCGTCCGGGCCTGCGCCGCGCCCCGCTCGGCATCGTGTTCTCCGACCCGCAGCTCGCGACGGTGGGCGCGCGCTGGGCCGACCTCGACCCGGCCGGTGTCGTCGTGGGCGTGGCGTCGTTCGAGGACCAGGGACGCGCCCGGGTCATGCTGCGCAACCGCGGCCTGATGCACGTCTACGCACATGCCCGCGACGGGCGCGTCCTGGGCGCCGAAATGATCGGACCCGACGCGGAGCACCTTGCGCATCTGCTCGGGTGGGGCATCCAGAGCGGCATGACCGTGCAGCGCATGCTCGAGATGCCGTTCTACCATCCGGTCGTGGAAGAAGGTCTGCGCACCGCGTTGCGAAATGCCGCCGCCAAGCTCGCGGACCACGGCAAGCAGGGCCGCCGCGCGGCCTGACCGGACGGACATGGGACAATCCGGCGGCGCCGGACCCCATGTCGACCTTTCTCCAACAGCTCTCGATCACCGCGCCACATTTCGTTCTGGTGGCCATCGGTTACGCCATGGCGACGTCGCGTCAATGGCCCAAGGTGGTGAGCGAAGGCCTCGCCGCCTTCGTCTTTTCGCTGGCGATTCCGGCGCTGCTGTTCCGCCTGATGAGCGATCCGGACCGATTGTCGGCCGTCGACTCGCGCCTGCTGATCGCGTTCTTCGGCGGGTGCTTCATCACGTTCGTGGCCGGGCGCATCGTCGGCGCGATGGTGTTCCATCTCGACGGCGTCGGGCAATCGGTGTTCGCCCTGGGCGGCGTGTTCTCCAACAACGTGCTGCTCGGCATCCCGCTCGCCAAGGCGACCCTGGGCGAGGCCGCGCTGGCGCCGATCAGCCTGGTCATCGTGTTCAATGCGCTGATCCTCTGGACCCTGGTCACGATCTCGGTCGAATGGGCCAGGCACGGCGCGATGTCCCTGCGCGCATTCTTCACGACCGCGCACAAGGTGGTCAGCACGCCCGTGATCGCCGCCGTGCTCTCCGGTGCGGCCTTCGGCGCACTGGGCCTGCCGCTTCCGGGAATGGTGGACGAGCCGCTGCGGCTCATCGGCCAATCGGCCGTTCCGCTGGCGCTGATCGTCGTCGGCATGGGGCTCGCCGAGTACGGCCTGCGCTCCAGCTGGCGCCCCGGCCTGGGCATAACCGTGCTGAAGCTGCTGTTCCAGCCGCTGGTCGTATGGGCACTGGCGGTCGCGCTGGGATTGTCGGTGATCGACCGGCAGGCGGTCGTGCTCCTCGCGTCGCTCGCGGTGGGCGTCAATGTCTACGTGATGGCGCGCCAGTTCGACTCGCTGCAAAGTGCGGTGGCCTCCAGCATGGTGCTGTCGACCGCCCTCTCCGTGCTGACGACGCCGCTCGCGATCGCGCTGAGCGGCAGCGGAGGACCGTGACGGAGAGTGGTCCGCGCCTGCCGCGCCGGGGTGATCCGGCATCGTAGAATCCCGAAGCACGGTGGAACCCGCGCGACGCACCGCGCGCTTGCCTGGTGCCTTCGACAACAATTACCGCATGGGAGGGAACAATCGTGAAGAATGCCGTCGCCCTGGTCTTCCTGCTCGCCACCGCGCTTTCCGCCAGCGCAGCCGATTCCGTTCCGCCCTGGGCGTATCCGGTCAATCCGCCCGGCATCCAGCCCGCACCCGACGACGGCGTGCCCAGGCACGTTCCGGACAGCCCGGTGACGTTCTCGCTGACGCAGATCCGCAACCTCTTCGCGGCGCCCGATTGGCATCCCGCGGATCACCCGCCGATGCCCGACAGCGTGGCATTCGGTCGCAAACCGGCCGTCTTCGCGTGCGCCTACTGCCATCTGCCCAATGGACTCGGCCGACCGGAGAACGCGAGTCTGGCCGGTCTTCCGCTCAGCTACATCCTCCAGCAGGTGGCCGATTTCAAGAACGGCGCGCGGCACAGCTCCGAGCCGGCGAACCTCCCGGCAAATCTCATGGTGGCGCTCGCGAAACAGGCAACGGAGGCAGATGTCCAGGCCGCCGCCGAGTATTTCTCCAGTCTCGAGCCCCGGCCCTGGATCAAGGTGATCGAGACGGATACGGTACCGACGACGCACGTCGCCGGCTGGATGCTCGTCGCTTCCGAACCCGCGGGCGCCGAACCCATCAGCGAGCGCGTGATCGAGATGCCCATGGACCTCGAGCGCACGGAATTGCGTGACGCCAGATCGCCGTTCATCGCGTATGTGCCGGTCGGCAGCATCGCCCGGGGCGAAGCGCTGATCGCCGGTGGCAAGACGACTGCCTGCGGCGTCTGCCACGGCGCCGACCTCAAGGGCCTCGGACCGGTGCCGGCGCTCGCCGGACGCTCCCCGAGTTACCTCGTGCGCCAGCTCTACGACATGCAGCACGGTGCGCGCAAGGGCCCATGGAGCGAACTCATGAAGGCGGTGGTGGCCCCGTTGAGCGAAGCGGACATGGTGGCGATCGCGGCCTACGCCGCGTCGCGCGCGCCCTGACGCTCGCGCGATGCGCAAGCTCCTTTGGGTGCTGGCGATCCTGCTGGTCGCGCCACTGATCGCAGCGGTCGTCGTAGCCTCCATGATCTTCGAACGGCAACCGCTGGTGAACCGTGACGCCGAATTCACACCCGAGCACGTCGCGCGCGCGCACCGCATCCTCGAGCGCAACAATCCCATCAAACTGCGTCCGGGGGACGTGCGCACCGTCACGCTGGACCAGCCGGACGTGGATCTTGCGGCAAATTTCATTGCCCACCTGTACGCGCATGGCAGCGCGCGGGTCGTGCTGCAGCCGGGCACACTGCACGTGGGCCTGAGCTCGCGCCTCGCGCACAACCCCTTTGGCGACTACCTGAATGTCGACGCAACCCTGGGCGAGGCGTCGGGCGTTCCAAGGGTCCAGTACCTGCGCATCGGCAGTCTGGAGGTTCCCGGCTCGCTCGCCGACTCGGCGCTGCGGCGGATGCTGCCGCTCCTGCTCCGCGACGAAGACGTCCGCCTTGCGGCGGGGATGATCCGCGACCTCAAGGTGGACGACGGCAGGTTGAGCGTGCGCTACGAGTGGCCCGAAGGCGCGCCGGCGCGCCTGCAGGCCGCCGCCGTGCCGCCGGACGAGCAGGAACGTCTGCGCCTCTATCAGGCCAGACTCGCCGAAGCGAGCAGGCGCGCACCCGACGCTGGCAGGAGCACGTCGATCGTCGACCTCATGCGGCCGCTGTTCGAACTGGCCGCGGAGCGTTCGGCCGCGGGCGACGCCGTGGCCGAGAATCGCGCCGCCATCGTCGTGCTCGCCTTCCACGTGACCGGGCAGGACCTCGCCACGGTCCTGGCGCCCGCCAAGGATTGGCCCCGGGCGGGCAAAGCGGTGGTCACACTGAACGGCCGCGACGATTTCCCGAAGCACTTTCTCGTCTCTGCCGCCCTGTCCGCCCATGCCGGAAAATCGCTCGCCAACGCCATCGGACTCTACAAGGAGATCGACGACTCGCGCGGCGGCAGCGGTTTCTCGTTCAACGACATCGCCGCGGATGGCGCGGGCACGCGTTTCGGCGAGCTCGCCACGGGTGGCGCCGACACCGCCCGCAAGCTCCAGCAGCGCATGGCCGCAGGGGCAGCCGAAGCGGACCTCATGCCGGCGACTGCCGACCTGCCCGAGTTCATGCCCGAGGCCGAGTTCGTGCGCCGTTTCGGTGGTGAGGGCGCTCCGGAATACGTCAGGATGACCGAGGAGATCGAGCGACGCATCGCCGCGCTGCCGATCAATCGCTAGGGTCTCAACGCGCCCCGGGTCGGGCTCGAGCCGGCCGGGACAGTGGCGGCTTGGTGCGGCGCCCGCCTATCATTCACGACTCGATCGAATCGCCTTCCAACCAGGGGAAATCGCTCATGGACCTGCAATTGCAAGGAAAGCTCGCCCTCATCTCCGGTTCCAGCAAGGGCATCGGCCTCGCCATCGCGCGGGCGCTCGCCGCCGAAGGTGCCCACGTCATCATCAACGGTCGCGAGGCAGGTGCGGTGACCGACGCAGTCGCGAACATCCGCGCCGCGGCGCCCGGGGTCGAGGTGGGCACCTTCGTGGGCGATCTGGCGACGGCCGCGGCGGCGGCGGAACTGGTGCACCGGTTTCCGACGGTGGACATCCTCGTCAACAATCTCGGCATCTTCGAGCGCAAGGCATTTGCCGACATCACGGATGCGGATTGGCAACACTATTTCGACGTCAACGTGATGAGCGGCGTGCGGCTGTCGCGCGCCTACCTGCCGGCGATGAAGCAGCGAGACTGGGGGCGGGTCGTGTTCATCAGCAGCGAAAGCGGCATCCAGATCCCGCCGGACATGGTCCACTACGGCATGACCAAGACCGCACAGCTCGCGATCTCGCGCGGCCTGGCCGAATCGTGCGCGGGCACCGGGGTCACGGTGAATGCCGTTCTGCCGGGACCGACGCTGTCGGACGGCAACAAGGCCGCCATCGCGAAGCGCGCACCGGGCAGGCCGTTTGCCGAGGTCGAGAAGGAGTTCTTCGAGAAGATCCGCCCCACGTCGCTGTTGAAGCGCTATGCCACCACGGACGAAGTCGCGCACATGGTGGCCTATGTGTGCAGTCCGCTTGCATCGGCGACCAATGGTGCCGCACTTCGGGTCGAAGGCGGTGTCGTACGCGCGTGCTTCGGGTGAGCCGGGCGGAGCGCACCACCGGGCCCGTCCCGGACGCCTGACCGGCCATTTCTTTCGACCCGACGGAGGAATCGAACATGAACCTGACGCGTGAACTGCAACGATTCGCCCATGCTTCGCTGGCTGCGGTGGCGGCACTCGCGGCGGCCTCGGTGGCGGCCGCAACGGCGCCCGCCACCGTGGATCGCATGTATGTCCTGGAATGTGGCGAATCGAAGACCAGCGATGTTTCGCTCTGGTCGCCCGGCGTGGACGTGGGCGTGGCGCGCGAATTCAGTGACAACTGCTACCTGATCCGCCATGGCGAGCGCTGGTTGCTATGGGATTCCGGCATGTCGGACGCGATCGCGACCAAGCCCGACGGCGTGGTGGTCGGGAACGGGATGCTCACGCTGTACGTGCACAAGACCCTTGCATCACAGCTCGAAGCCCTGGGGGTCGCGCCCACCGACATCACGGACTTGGCCTTCTCTCATTTTCATGGGGATCACGTCGGCAACGCCAATCTGTTCACGGCTGCCACGCTGCTCGTGCAGCGCGCGGAATACGATCTTGCTTTCGGCCCCGATGCCACGCACGTGGGTTACGCACCCGCACTCTACGCGCGACTGCGGGACAATCCCGTCGTCAAGCTGGAGGGCGATCACGACGTGTTCGGCGACGGATCCGTGACGATCCTGTCGACGCCGGGCCACACCCCGGGACACCAATCCCTGCTCGTCCGCCTGCCGAAACAAGGTGCCGTGGTCCTGTCGGGAGACCTGGTGCATTTCCGCGAGAACTGGGACGAGAAGCGGGTACCGGCGCGCAATTTCGATCGCAAGCAATCGCTGGCAGCGATGGAACGCATCGCGGAGCTGCTCGTGACCGAGAAGGCCGTGCTGTGGATCAACCACGACCGCACGCAGAGCGCCTCCATTCCCAAGGCCCCGGAAGCCGTCGAATAGCGGCAACGGTCTCCGTCCTTCGAAAGAGAGCCCGATGCGATATGAGCTGTATTACTGGCCTGGCATTCCCGGCCGTGGAGAATTCGTTCGGCTCGCTCTGGAAGCAGCCGGCGCCGATTACGTCGACGTCGCGCGGCTCTCGGGGCGCGGCAAGGGCGTCCCGGCGATGCTTGGTCTCATGAACGACGCGGTCCTGTCGCAACCGCCCTTTGCCCCTCCGTTCCTGAAAGCGGGCAAGCTCGTCATCGCGCAGACAGCGAACATCCTCCAGTATCTGGCCCCCCGCCTGGATCTGGTCCCGGCCTCGGAAGCGGGCCGGTTGTGGGCGCATCAGCTCCAGCTCACGGTGACCGATCTGCTGTTCGAAGTCCACGATACCCACCATCCCATCGCCCTCGGCCTGTACTACCGTGAGCAGCGCGCCGAGGCCAGGCGCCGTACCAGGTACTTCCTGAAGGATCGCGTGCCGAAATACCTCGGCTATTTCGAGGGCGTGGCGGCCGCGAATCGCGGCCGCATGGTCGGGCGCAGGCTGTCCTATGTGGACCTGTCCCTGTTCCATGTGCTCGAAGGCCTGCGCTATGCGTTTCCGAAGACCATCGCGAAACTCGCGCCGGACTGGCCCACGCTGGGCGCATTGCACCACAGAGTGGCGGCGCAGCCGGCCGTCGCCGCCTACCTGGCGTCCAGTCGCCGCATCCCGTTCAACGAAAACGGCATCTTCCGGCACTACCCGGAACTCGAGGGCCGCTAGCAAACCTGCGGTCCGCCGTTGCGCACGACGTCCGGCCAGACAGTGCCGCCCGGCGATGCGTGGGACGTCCGCAGCCTTCAACCGGCTGGCTTCGACAGCGTCGCAGCCAGCGCGCCGCTCGCGATCAGCGCCTTCGCCTCGCTCGCGCCGCCGATGAGGGTGCCGTCGATGAATACCATCGGAAAAGTGGGCCAGCCGGTCCACATCTTCAGCGCGCTGCGTCTGCGCCACTGACTGAGATAGCTGCCGTACTCCAGATACCGGTGCTCGATGCCGGCTGCAGAGAGCGCGGTACGGGCGCGCCTGCAGAACGGGTTCTGCGCCATGCCGACCACGACGACGCGATCGGTCGCGAGCGCGGCGCGCACTTCTTCACGAATGCCGGAATGGTAGTTCGCGATCCGGTCGCGAATCGCCGGATGGATTCGGGCCTCCGGCAGGATGGAGCGTGTCATCGGGGCGTTCTCGACGCAGGGGGACGACGCCGAGGATAGGACGATTACGCCCGGTCGGGGTCGAACCGTTCTGCCGACGGTGCGGGTGCGTTAGCATCTCGGCCTCCCGACCGACCTCTGCCGAGCAATGACCGCTGTACCCCGCTGGTCCCTCGAAGCCGAAGCCCCAGCCGCGGCGCTGCGCGGCCAGGGCTTCGTCATCGTCCCTCCCGCCCAACTCGGCCGTCTCGCGTCCTGCCCGGTGGCCAGCTTCGACGCCTGGCTCCCGCTGTGGGACGCCCTCCCCCTCGATCAGCACCTGCGCGACGGCGGTTCCTACCGGTTTCGCCGTCACAGCTGCTTCGTGCACGCGGTCGCCGGCGACGAGATTGTCCGGGTGCCACACCGAGCCCACTGGCAGCCGACGGCATACAACGCGCTGCATGGTGGCATCGAGCGCTGGTTCGAGCCCATCGATGCCGAACTCACGGCCAGCCCTGCCTGGCACCGCTTGCTCTGCGGACTGGGCACCGAATTCGCCAGAGTCGAGGCGGCGGAGCGCTGGTACATCGAGGCGCACCAGTTCCGGATCGATGCTGCCTCCGGCGTGGGACGCCCCACGCCGGAGGGCGCGCATCGCGATGGCGTGGACTTCGTCGCCGTGATCCTGGTGGACCGGCACAACGTGCGCGGCGGGGAGACTCGCGTGTTCGAAGCCGACGGACCGCACGGCATCCGCTTCGTGCTCGAGCGGGCGTGGACCGCCATCCTGCTCGACGATGCGCGCGTGATCCACGAAACCACACCGATCCAGCCGGACGCTGTCGGGGGACACCGGGACACGCTCGTGCTCACTTACCGCCGCGATGGTTTCCAGGCGCCATGACCGGCGCGACTGACGCGAGGCGGTTCGCGCCCGCCACTGAACGCAACCGGGGACCGATCCTCGAGGTGTTGCGCAGCGCGCTGCCCGAATCGGGTTCCGTGCTCGAGATCGCCAGCGGCACCGGCGAGCATGTGGTCTGGTTCGCCCGGTCGCTGCCGGGACTCGCATTCCAGCCGAGCGACCCCGATCCGGGCAATCGGGCGAGCATCGTTGCATGGGTCCGACATTGCGGCGTCACCAACGTGGAGGCTCCGCTCGACATCGACGCGGCGGGCGAGCGCTGGCCGGTCGCCGGCGGGTTCGACGCGATCCTGTGCATCAACATGATCCACATATCGCCATGGGCCGCGACCCTGGGCCTGATGCGCAACGCGGCGGCCACGCTGTCGCCGGGTGGCTTGCTCTGTCTCTATGGTCCGTTCCGGCGCGACGGCGCGCATACGGCGCCGAGCAACGAGGCCTTCGATGAGAGTCTGCGCGAGCGCGACCCGGCGTGGGGGGTGCGCGATCTCGCAACGGTCACCGAAGCTGCCGCGAGCTCGGGCCTGATGCCGGACGGGATCGTCACGATGCCCGCGAACAATCTGTCGGTGATGTTTCGCCGCGCGTGACGCGCGCCGCCCCCGGGGCTGCCCGGCTAGGCGGCGGCGCGCGCGCTGCAGGCCAGGTTGCTCGCCGGACGTCCCGTCAGACCGCGGCTTCCGGCGCCCTCATGCGCAGCGATCGCCGGTGCCAACGTGCCATTTCGCCAATGCTTTACCGTCTTTTGTTCAAGTGCACGCTCAGGGGCCGCAACGCATTCTCGGCGGCGGGAACCGGTGCGGATCCTTGACGCTGCTGAGGTAGCGGTTCTGGATGTCGTAGGCCTCGCGCTCATCCCGGGTCGCGCGCTCGCACTCGCTCATGTTCCCGTCGAACAGACCGGAAGTGGCCTGGACGTGATGTACCAATTCGTGCAGCAGGATCGACCGGTGGTAGGTATTTCGCACCACATCGAGCGTTTCGTCGATGTACACGCCCGTCTCCGGTTGGTACGCCGCCTGCACGCGGCATGGACGATTGCAGAATTTCTCCTCGATCACGGCGTGGGGTACGAAGTGGATCTCGGGCATCTGCGCAGGCAGCCCGTGACCGGAGACGAGCTGGATGGCCGTGAACAGATCGGTCAGGAGCGAAGCAAGTGGGGCAGCGTCCATGGATTGAACCTCCAGAGAACTCCCCCCGCCCAGCATCGGGCGGACCTGCCCGCGCCTGGGTCTCCAAGACGGCAAAGCAATCCGCGGGCCCGCCAGCCCTCAAGCCTCGTCGAGAGCTTGCCGGCCCCGGCGCCCGGCCACCATCCGAGGATCTCGACCGGCCCCCGAAGTCGGGCGCCCTGCCAGGGCCGACGTCAGTGCCTGACGCCCTCTTTCCAGTTGGCCCCGTCGATCGCCAGCGTCTCGAGGTAGGCACCGATCTTGTAAATGTCGTCGTTCTTGAGTACGCCCTTCCACGCCGGCATGGCCATGGTCCGGCCCGGTTGCGTGCGCCCCTGGAGCACCACGTTCACGTAGCCCTTGAACCCGAGTTCGAGCTTGCGCAGGTCGGCCCCGTTGCCGCGCTCCCCGGCGCCATCCGCGCGGCCACCATGACACGCGGCACAAACGCCCCGAAACCAGGACCTGCCTTCGCGCATGGCCTTCTCGTCGCCCGAGTACGGGTTGGTCTCGGGAATCTCGTCGTCGGCCAGGGCGTATCCCGCCGCGATTCCCAGGAGGATAGCGAGCGACCAGGCACTACCCCGTGTGCGCAAGATACCTTTCATGACGTCTGACTCCTCGAGTGCTGCACGAGCCTTCGCAGGCCGGTGCGAAAAAAAGGGGGCGCGCGGCGCGCGCACCCCCCGTTCGCCTACGGCCCCCCTCAGCGGGTGAAGGCGACGATCGCGTGGCCGAACTCGAGACCGTGTGCCTCGTCACGGCCGAATCCCGGGGTTCCGCCCACCGCCTGCACGATCATCTGCTTGCCCTTGTGCATGAACGTGATCGGACCCGACTTCGCCGCGATGCCAGTTTCGAACTCGTAGAGCTTTTCGCCGGAGCTTGCATCGGTGACGGTGAACCGGCCACCCTGGGTGGTGTAGACCACGATGTTGCCCGCGGTCGTCATCATTCCACCCGCATAGCCCGGCTTGCCGGCCTGCGTGTCGCGCCAGACTTCCTTGCCGGACTTCACGTTGACGGCCTTGTCGGTTTCGTCGCCGAAATTGAACTCCTGGTACGCGCCGAAATGCCGGACGTTGCTGATCAGCTTGATGTCCTCGAAGCCGTATTTCATCGAGGATTCCGTCGCAGCAAGATAGATGTCGCCGGTATTGGGGTTGTAGGCGTTCGGATACATGTTCACCCCGCCCAGCAGGCCCGGCGCGACCTCGATCGGATCGCCGCCTTCCTTGGGCAGTGCCAGCATGTCGATCGGGCGCCCGTTGTCGTCGTAGCCCTTGATCCAGTTCATCCGGTCGACGAAGCGGTCGGCCCTGAGGTACTTGCCGGTCTTTGCATCGAGATGGTGGATGAAGCCGGTCTTGTTCGGCTGCACGATGGTCTTCTGACCTTCGATGTCGATCACCATCGGGGTCTGCGGGATATCGAAGTCGAACGGATCTCCAGGTACGCCGACATAGCGCCAGTTGACCTTGCCGTCCTCCGTGTTGATCGCCACGATGCTCGCCGCGCCGACGTTGTCCATCTCGCCGTTGCCGCGATTCTTCGGGTTCCACTCGTAGGCGTTCGCCGTGCCGGTGAAATACATCTTGAGCTCCGGATCGTACGAACCCGCGATCCATGCGCCCGCGCCGCCGTACTGGGTGCTGCCCGGTGGCCACGTGTCGGCTCCCGCCTCGCCGTCGTGCGGAATCATGTTGGCCTTCCACAGCAGCTTGCCGTCGTCCGGACTGACCGCGAGGACGAAGCCTTCCAGCCCGCCGGTGTCGGTGCCGTTCATCGGCAGGATGATCGCGCCCGGGATCGCCATGGGACCGACCGTGCTGATGTAGCCGTTGGAGTCGCCGGATTTGGCGAAGTCCTTCGGGTAGACCATGCCGTCTTCCTGATAGTCCTTGACGAACTTCACCTTGCCCGTCTTGTAGTTCAACGCGTGCAGCTTGTTGTCGTTGGACAGGAAGTAGACGTTCTCACCCGAGATCGCGAGCCCTCGGTGCTTGCCGGTGAAGAACGGCACGTTGTATCCGCCCCAGTCGTCGGGCAGCTTGTGTTCGTACTTCCAGACGATCTTGCCGTTGTCGGCATCGATCGCGAACACCTTGTTGTCCTGCGGGAAGTAGATCAGCCCGTCGTGGAACAGCGGCGTGGCCTGCGAATCGGTCTTCGCACCGACCGAGCTGATCCACGCAACTTCAGGTCCTTCGCATTGCGGGCGTTCACCTGCGACAGCACGCTGTAGCGGTAGCCCGCCCAGTTGCCGTTGGTGTGCAGCCACGAATCGCTCGGGTCCTGTGCGAGCATCTGATCGCTCACCGGTCCCGCCAGCGCCATGCCGGCGATGCCGGCAAGGCTGAGCGCGATCACCATCGACTTCAGCTTGATTTGCATTTTTGCGACCCCTCCAGAGTTGACTCGAACCACGGACTTTCGGCCAGGTCGAGCGGGTCGGTGCCGAATCTGCGCGGCACCCTTGCCCGCACGCGTCATCGCACTGCGCCTTGGGTTCGATTCGACCAGAGATCGCGCTCGCGGCGGGGCGCCGGCGGCCTCGCCTGCCGGGAGTCGGTGCGGAGCGCGTTGATCGCGCCTTCGGCATCCGATCCCCGGGAGCTGCACTCCCCTCCGAACCTTCCCCGTGCTTGCCGGTCTGGGCCGGTTGCACTTTCGTCGCGCCTGCTGAGAACAATTCTTTCGATGTCATCCGGATAAGTCAAGGTAGGATTCTTGGCGCGCTCATGTTGCAGCGCGGCGTCCCAGTCCGGAGGAGAAACCATGAAAATGACATCGATCGGCGCCTGCATGGTCGTGGCGCTCCAGTGCCTGGCGCCCGTTGCCGCCGGTGCCGCGGAGGGGGTTGTGAGCTGGGCCGACCCGACCTGCGGCTATTTCGTGATCCGACTGCCCGAGGGCGAACCGGCGGACGCCTACGGGCTGTTCTCGGTAAAGAAACCACCGGTCCCGAACGTCGACGACGTCATCGTCGGAGACATCGCCGCGGCACAGGAACCGACGGTGGAAAATCGCACGCTGAACGTCGCCCACGACGTGATCCACTGGGCCAATGCGCGCGAACAGGTCATGCTCGTGCGCAATACGCCGGTGCAGTGCGCGAGCCGCTGGAAGAAGCGCAAGTAGCCGTTCAGGAAGCGAGCGCGGGCTCTGGCGCCGGCGCGAACATCCGCTCCATTTCGCGCCGGACCTGCACCGCGGAGCTACCCTCGTCGACCGCTACATCGCGCCAGCGTACCGGTTCGCCGGCAGCGATCGGCGCCAGCAGTTTCACGCCGTGCGCGAGACCGAGCGCGAGCGCGCCGATGCGCAGCGAATCCTCGGCACGCATGAGTTTTCCGACCACGGTGTAGCCGCCTTCGCCGTCGAGGGTCTCGCCGGCCTTCAGATCGCGCTTGGCGGTGGCGACCACGTCGGCGCGGAAGCCGGTCGCGCAGCCGGTGGATTCGTGTCGCAGGCCCACGGAGGCCACCGAGATGCCGACCTCGAGGCCGATCAGATGCCAGCGCTTGTACAGGCACGCGTAGCGTCCCGAAGGGTCGGTGCGCACGCCGTACTCGGTGAAGCAGCGCCGGATGTATTCCGTGTCGCCTTCGAACACGACCCACACCCCGAAGCGGATGTCGTACGGAATGACACGGCCATCGGCTTCGAGCGACGAGATCACCTCCACTTGTCCCGTGTGGTGCAGGTGCCCGCCTTCGGCAACCGGGCGCATCACGCGCGGAATGTCATCGACGCTCGCCGGCGGGTAGCGCAATCCGTAAGGTGCGGGGGTGAGGCCGGTTGCGTTGCACACCGCAGTGCACTCGATGGCGGGCTTGGAACCGTCGAGAAACGAATTGAACATCTTCGGATTGAGACCGCCCGCTCGCGCCTGTTCCGGCGTGAGCCCGTAGTGGCCCCAGACGGTTTCGGGCGTCGACTGCGCGAAGTGCGGCTGCCATTTGTGACCGCGACCTGCGGCAATCACGTTGAAGCCCGACGCGCGGGCCCAGTCGACCAGATCGCAGATGAGCGCGGGCTGGTCGCCGTACGCGAGGCTGTAGACCACGCCGGCGGCCGTGGCGCGCCGGGCCAGCAGTGGCCCGCACATCGCGTCCGCCTCGACCGTCACCATGACCACGTGCTTGCCGTGCGCGAACGCCGCGAGCGCATGATCCACCGCGGCCGCAGGATTGCCGGTGGCTTCGACGATGATGTCGATGCGCGGATCGGCAACGAGCGCCTGCCAGTCGTCGCCCACGTGCGTCAACCCGCTCGCGAACGCGCTGTCGAGCGACCGGGCGGCATGCCGCCCGGGTTCCCACCCCACCCGCTGCAGATTCCCCTTGGCGTTCGCGGGCGACAGATCGGCGATTCCCGCGAGATGCAGGCCCGGCGTCTTCGGGACCTGCGCCAGGTACATCGCACCGAATTTCCCGGCGCCGATCAGGCCGACCCGAAGGCGCCTGCCCTGCGCTTCGCGCTCGCACAGCTTGGCGTGGAGATTCATGTTCCGGCCCCTACGCCGCGAGCGAGGGTTCCAGCGCTTCCGCCGGGGTGCCATCCTTCCAGGGCAACGACACGTCGTAGTCGCCCGTGATGCAATCGTCGGGCAGGCATTCGATCGGAGTGAAATCGCGGTGGGCAATGTACTCCGGCCGCTTGAACCGCCGGATGTGATTCGAGACCGCGCACAGGCTCAGGTACACGTTGATCCGATTCCACGGCGACAGGTTCGATCCCGACGAATGCACGAGGCAGGAATGGAACAGGATCATGGACCCCGCCGGTCCCTTGGGAGCGACGATGCCGCCGCGGTCCACCAGCTTGCCGATCGTGTCGTGATTGATCGTCCAGAGCGGATAGCTGGTGGTCGAGGTGTCGTGCTGTGCGTCGATGATGCCCAGCTTGTGGCTGCCCGGGATGAACATCAACGGTCCGTTGAACTCGTTCACTTCGCCGAGGAAGATCGCGACGTTCATCGCTCGCGGCGTGGGCATGAGGTCGTCGTTCATCCAGGTGCCGTAGTCCTGGTGCCACTGCCACACGTCGCCGTCGAAGGCCATCTTGCCGTTGATCTTGAACTGGTGCATGTACACCTGCTCGTCGAACAGTTCCACGATGGGCTCGACCATGCGCGGATGGCGGGCGAGTTTCGCGAACGGCCGGCTGTACAGATGCGCCGCGAAGTTCGTGCGCACGGCATCGCTGTCTTTCTCGCGCACGTTCTCCGGGCGATGCTGCGCGTAGATCGACGGCACCTCGTCGAGCAGCACCTGCACTTCCGCCGGCGTGAACAGGCTGGGGAAGAACAGGTAGCCCTCGCGCTCGAAGCGTTCGATCTGTTCCTGGTCGAGTTTCATGTTGTCTCCCGTGTTGCCGGACGCACTCAGGATGCGGCCGCGAGTTGTCGTTCGAAAGCGCGCGCCAGATTCTGCCCGGCATCCTCCGCATGGCGTCGCGCCAGGTCCTCCGCGCGATCGGCGTCCCCCGCGGCGATGGCCGCGAAGATCGCTTCGTGCTCGTTCCAGACGACAGTACGCACGCGCGTGGATTGCAGGACAGCACCCATCGCACGGCTGATGTGGCGCCAGTGGTGGTCGACCGCCTCCGGCAACAGCGGGTTGCCCGACGCCCGGTAGATCAGGTCGTGGAAGCTCGAGTCGGCCTCGATCATGGCGCTCACGCGCCCACCCGCCACGGCCTTGCGGCCACGCGCGATGATCGCCGGGTCGAGGTTCGCCCGCGCCATGGCGGCCTTGCGTGCAGCCAGTCCGTCGAGCACGGCGCGCATCTCGTAGACATGCAGGATCGAGGTGGCGTCGAGCGGGGCCACCATGAGCCCGCGGCGGCCCGCTTCGATGACGAACCCGTCTTTCTTCAGCAGGCGCAGCGCCTGGAGCACGGGCTGGCGCGAAACGTCGAAGCGAATCGCGAGGTCCTCTTGGGTCAGACGGGCGCCCGCGGCCAGTTCGCCGCTGCAGATCGCGTCGAGCAGGCGCTGGCGGACCTGCTCGGTGAGGTCGGGCGCGAACGCGATCTGACGCAACGATGCCATGGCGGAATCCGGCGGCGAAGATTGAATACTGTATACAGTATTCCTGCACGTGGCCACCAGCGCCCCGTGGCGGGGCGAGATAGACACAGTCAGCACGACGCCGTCGCCGCGCGCAAGAGCCATGGCTCGCGCCGTTCGGGCCGGGCGAAGAACCTCAGGCGGCCATCAGCGGATCGCTCCGGATTCTCCTCGCTCCAGGTAGGCGCCCATCCCTTCACGGCCGTGCCACTGCGCGCCGTCGACGATGCACTGCCCGCGCAGGAACACCTTCTTCACCCGCCCCGTCACCGGCCGGCCTTCGAACAGCGTGTAGTCGATCCGGCTGTGCTGTTCGGCGGCACGGATCGTCCACTGCTCCCTGGGATCGAACAACACGATGTCGCCGTCGGTGCCGACCGCGATCGTGCCCTTGCGCGGGAACAGACCGAACAACTTCGCCGGAGCAGTCGACGTGATCTCGACGAAGCGGTTGATCGACATGCCGTTCTTGGTGACGGCCCCGTCGAAGATCAGCGGCAGGCGCGTCTCCACGCCCGGCGCACCGTTCGGGATCTGGCTGAAGCTGTCGATGCCCTGCTGTTTCGAGAATTTCATGCCGTACGGCTGCTCGTTGAAGCAGAACGGGCAATGGTCGGTGGAGACCACCTGCAGATCGTCCGTCTTCAATCCGCGCCAGAGCTGGTGCTGATGGTGATGATCGCGCAGCGGCGGCGTCATCACGTACTTCGCCCCCTCGAAGCCGGGACGCTCGTAGTCCTCGGCGGTCAGGAACAGGTAGTGCGGGCAGGTCTCGGCGTGCACCGGAATGCCGCGATCGCGCGCCTCCGTCACCGCATGCAGCGCTTCGCCCGCCGACAGGTGGACGATGTACAGCGGCGCTCCCGCCAGTTCCGCGAGACGGATTGCGCGGTGGGTGGCCTCGCCTTCGAGGATCGAGGGGCGCGTGCTCGCGTGGTACTTGGGCGCCTTCAGGCCCTGCGCCACGGCCTCCTGCACCAGCACCTGGATCACCGGACCGTTCTCGGCATGGATACAGGTCATCGCGCCGTTCGCGCCCGCCACCCGCATGGCCTTGAACAGCGCTCCGTCGTCCACCATCAGCACGCCCGGATAGGCCATGAACAGCTTGAAGCTCGTGACGCCCTCGTGATCGATCAGGGTCTTCATGTCCTTCAGGCTCTGCTCGTTCACGTCCAGCAGGATCATGTGCGCGCCCACGTCCACGCACGCGCTCTCGCGCCGCTTGTGCCAGTTCTCCAGTCCCGTGAGCGGGCTCTGGCCGACGGTCTGGTTGCAGAAATCGATCAGCGTCGTGGTGCCCCCGAACGCAGCCGAACGGGTGCCGGTGCCGAACGTGTCGACGGTATGGGTGGGCCCGAACTCCCAGTCCAGGTGCGTGTGCACGTCCACGCCGCCCGGCAGCACGAGCAATCCGCTGGCGTCGTGCACCTCGACGTCGCCGCCGACCTGTAGATTCCTGCCGATGGTCTCCACGCGGCCATCCTGCACGAGCACGTCCGCGTTGTAGTCGTCCACGGCGGTCACGATCCTGCCGTTCCTGATCAGCGTTGCAGCCATCTTCCGGTCTCCTGTTTGAACGATTGCGGCCGCTCCGGTCAGGGAGCGAGTTGGGCGATTTCCTCGGCAATGCGGTTGCGCGTGCCTTCGGTCGACAGCAGCACCATCAGCGCCAGGCGCGCCTTGGGTCCGCGCAGATCCCCCGCGAACAAGGCGCCGGCATCGGCCAGATCACGCCCGCCCCCGCCGCCGCCGTAGACCGGTTTCACGCGGCCGGACGCGCAGCGGGAGGTGAGCACCACCACCACGCCCCGCCGGGTCGCTTCGCGCACGATGGCCGTCAACGCGCTCGGTCCGTTGCCACGGCCGAACGCTTCGATCACGAGTCCGGCCGGTCGGCGCGCGACGATCGCGCCCAGATCCTCGAGATCGACGCCGAGCGATAGCCGGAACAGCGTCACGCGCTCTTCGAGCCGGTCGACGACGAACGCGCGCCGCAGCAACGGGCGGCGATGGATCACGACTCTCTCGCCGTCCACTTCGCCGAGGGACCCGCGATCGGGCGACTGGAACGTCTCCACCGCGCTCGTGTGCATCTTGGTCACATCGCGCGCGGCGTGGATGGCGCCATTGAAGCAGAGGAGCGCGCCCATGCCGCGCAGCGCCGGCGATGCGGCGACCCGCAATGCGTTGAGCAGGTTGAGCGGCCCGTCGGCTTGGGGATCGTCGTGCGCGCGCTGCGCACCGGTGAACACCACCGGTTTGTCGGAGACGAGCAGGAGGTCGGTCAGGTAGCAGGTTTCCTCCATCGTGTCGGTTCCGTGGGTGACCACGATCCCGCTGACGTCCGGACGGGCCGCGAGCTCGTCGATGCGCCGCGCCAGGCCGAAAGCGAACTGGACCGACATGTCGAAGCTGGCGACCGTGGCGTGGTCGATCATTTCGAGATCGACGAGCTCGTCGGCCCGGGGCAGCATGACGAGCAGGTCCTCGGCGCGCTGCGACGCGACGGTGCGCCCGAGCGCCGGGTCGTGGCGCGAAGCGATGGTGCCGCCGGTGGCGAGCAGGACGACCTTCGGTTTCATCGCGCAGCCCTCACCGATGGGCGACGCCGGCGCGCTCGACCATCGCACTCAACAGCACGTTGCAGCCGGCGGCAAGATCCTCCGCCTTCGCGTTCTCGATCTCGTTGTGGCTGATTCCGCCTTCGCACGGCACGAAGATCATGCTCGTCGGACAGATCCGCGCCATGTAGATGGCGTCGTGACCGGCGCCGCTCACGATGTCCATGTGGCTCAGGCCCGCATCCTCCGCGCCTTTGCGCACCTGGGCGACGCAGGTCTCGTCGAACTTGCAGGCGGGGTGGTTGGCTACGCGATCGACACTGGCGGTGCACCGTTCCGCCTGGGCCAACTGCTCGCAGGCGGCGCGCATTTCCTGTTCCATGCGTTCGAGCTCCGCGTCGTCCGCGTGCCGCAGGTCGACCGAGAAGCGCACTTCGCCCGGGATCACGTTGCGGGAGTTCGGCTTCACCTGCATGAAGCCGACCGTACCGCGACCATTGGGCTGGTAGCGATACGCGATCGCGTTGATCCCCGCCACGATCCGCGCAGCGACCAGGAGCGCGTCGCGCCGCAGTCGCATCGGCGTCGGTCCGGCGTGGGCGTCCTGCCCGGTGATCACGACGTCGTACCAGCGCAGCCCGAGCGCGCCCACGACGACGCCCAGCACCTTGTTCTCGTCCTCCAGGATGGGACCCTGCTCGATATGCGCCTCGAAATACGCACCGACCGGGCGACCCCCCACCGGCGCTGAGCCCGCGTAGCCGATGCTCGCCAGCGCCGCACCGACGGTGATGCCATCGATGTCGGGACGCTCCAGCACCATCTCGAGCGGAAAGGCGCCGACGAAGACGCCGGAGCCCATCATCACGGGCGTGAAGCGCGAGCCTTCCTCGTTGGTCCACACGGCGAGCTCGACCGGCGCGCGCGTCTGGACCTTGTTGTCGTTCAGCGTGCGAATCACTTCGAGTCCGGCCAGCACGCCATAGTTGCCGTCGAACTTGCCGCCCGAGGGCTGGGTGTCGATGTGGCTGCCGGTGATGACGGGCGGCAGGTTGGCGTCCTGCCCGGCGCGCCGGGCGAAGATGTTGCCGACGCCGTCCACCGTGACGCTGCAGCCGGCCTCCTGGCACCAGCGGATGACCAGATCGCGCGCGTCGCGATCGAGCTCGGTCAGGGCGAGACGCCGCACGCCGCCTTTTTCCGTGGCGCCGATGCGGGCGAGTTCCATGAGCGAACCCCACAGCCGTTCCGAATTGATGGTGAGCGACATCGCGTATTCCTCCGTCGGGGGCGCGGCCTCAGCGGCGCGCCGGATTGTTCGGGTGCGTGGTCCAGTTGGCGTAGCCCTGCACCGGCCGACCGGTGCGGGGGTCCGGCGTTCCCACCGGCAGCGATTCGAGCGTGATGCAATTGTCGACCGGGCACACGTTCACGCACAGATTGCAGCCCACGCATTCGGCATCGATCACCTCGAAATGCCGCGCGCCGTCGCGTTCGCGCGTGATCGCCTGATGCGATGTGTCCTCGCAGGCGATGTGGCAGCGGCCGCACTTGATGCATAGCGCCTGGTCGATGCGGGCCTTGACCGTGTAGTTGAGATCGAGGTGTTCCCAGTCCACGAAATTGGGCACCGCCTTGCCGGTGAATTCCTCGACCGTGCCATAGCCCTTGCCGTCCATCCAGTTCGCAAGCCCGTCGATCATGTCCTCGACGACCTTGAAACCGTACACCATCGCGGCGGTGCACACCTGCACGTTGCGCGCGCCGAGTGCGATGAACTCGGCCGCATCGCGCCACGTGGCGATGCCGCCGATGCCGGACAGCGGCATGCCCCGGCATCCGGGATCGCGCGCGATCTCGCCCAGCATGCGCAATGCAATGGGCTTGATCGCCGGTCCGCAGTAGCCGCCGTGCGCGCCGCGACCGCCGACGCTGGGGCTGGGGGCCATGATGTCGAGATCGACGCCCATGATCGCGCTGACCGTATTGATCAGCGAAACCGCATCGGCGCCGCCACGTTGCGCGGCGCGGGCGGGCGCGAGGATGTCGGTCACGTTGGGTGTCAGCTTGACGATCACCGGCAGACGGGTGTTGTCCTTGCACCAGCGCACGACCATCTCGACGTACTCGGGCACCTGTCCCACGGCGGAGCCCATGCCGCGTTCGGACATGCCGTGCGGGCAGCCGAAATTCAGTTCGACGCCATCGGCACCGGTGTCCTCCACCAGGGGCAGGATCGCCTTCCAGGCGCGCTCCTCGCACGGCACCATGACGGACACGACCAGCGCGCGGTCCGGCCACGCGCGCTTCACCTGGCGGATCTCGGTCAGGTTCGCCGCCAGCATCCGGTCGGTGATGAGCTCGATGTTGTTGAAGCCGATCAGGCTGCGCGCGGTACCGAGCAGCGCGCCGTAGCGCGGCCCGCTCACGTTGACGATGGGCGGGTCCGCCCCGAGCGTCTTCCAGACGACGCCGCCCCAGCCGGCTTCGAACGCGCGGTTGACGTTGTATGCCTTGTCGGTGGGCGGCGCAGAGGCGAGCCAGAACGGATTCGGCGAGCGGATGCCGGCGAACGTGCAGGCAAGGTCAGCCACGCTGCGCTCCCGCCGGCATCGCCTCGCGCAAGGCCCGGTCGATCGAGCGGGCCGCCAACTTGCCGTCCGCGACCGCTTCGACCGTCAGGTCGCGGCCGCCGGCGACGCAATCGCCGCCCGCCCACACGCCGGGTAGCGAAGTGCGTCCTTCCGCATCGACGACGATGCGTCCCGCCGTCGTATCGAGCAATTCGTGGTGAGCGTCGAGCGAATCGTGCAGCAGCAACTGGCCGATGGCCTTGAACAACATGTCGGCTGGCAGGCTGAAGCCCTCACCGGTATCGACCAGTCGACCGCCCTCGCCCGGTCCCGTGTAGCGGAACTCCACCGTTGCCAGGCAGTCCGCCTTCACGCCGAGCCGGGCCGGGCGGGCCCAGTGCTTGATCCGCACGCCGTTGGTCTGCGCCCAGTCGATTTCCTTCGCGCTCGCGCCCATGTGCTCCGGCCCCCTTCGATAGACGATCGTAACGTCCTCCGCGCCGAGGCGCTTGATCTGGGTGGCGATATCGATCGCCGTCATTCCGCCGCCGATGACCACCACTCGCCGCCCTACCGGCAACTCGCCGAGCGCCTCGCTCTGGCGCAGCTCCGCGATGTAGTCGATCGCGTCGTACACGCCGCGCGCCGATTGCGCTTCCAGCGCGAGCGCATTGACCGCACCGAGTCCGATGCCCAGGAACACGGCCCGGTACTCACGCCGCAGTGCCGCGAGTTTCACCTCCTGACCGAGACGCTGCCCGAGACGGACCTCGATGCCGCCCACGGCGAGGAGATAGGAGATCTCGCGCTGCGCGATGCCCCCGGCAACCTTGTACGCGGCGACGCCGTACTCGTTGAGGCCGCCCGGCTTGGCGCGCGCCTCGAACACGGTCACGTCGTGCCCGAGGGTGGCGAGACGATGCGCACAGGCCAGACCGGCAGGTCCACTGCCCACCACCGCCACGCGCTGACCCGTGGCCGGCGCGCGGGTGAATACCTGGACGCCGCGCTCGAACAGCCAGTCGGTCGCATAACGCTGCAACGCGCCGATGGCGACGGGCCTGTTCTCGTCCACGGTGCGCACGCAACTGCCTTCGCACAGCACCTCGGTCGGACAGACCCGGGCGCACATGGCACCGAACGCGTTCTCGCTCAGGATATCCGTAGCCGAGCCTTTCAGGTTGCCGGTCGCGATCTTGCGGATGAAACTCGGAATATCGATGCCGGTGGGGCAGGCCCGCACGCACGGGGCGTCGTAGCAGAACAGGCAGCGGTCGCTCTCGAGCAGCGCCTGGTTCGGCGAGAGCGGCGCATGGGCGTCGGCGAAATTGCACGCGTACGCTGCGGCCGGCAAACGCTTGGTGCGGATACCCGGGGGGGCGTTGTCTGCGGATTCCATGGCACGCTCTCTCCTGTTTGGGGCTCGCTTCTTCGGTCGCGCTGCCTACACCGGTTCCGGGAAGGCGATCGAGAGTTCCGCGACGCGCAGCCGGCAGAAGGCCTCGAGCGACCGCCGCAGCAGCGCGTGGTCGAGGCCCCGGGTGATGAACACGATGCGCGAGCGCTGATCCTCGGTCGGCCAGCGTTCCAGATGCAGGGGCGGATGGACCACGTGCTGGACCGCATTGATGAAGACCGGCGCGGCGCTGCCCTGCACCTGCAGGATGCCCTTGACCCGCAGTACATCGTCGCCATGACGATTGAGTAGCAGGCTCAGCCAGACGCCGAAAGCGGTCCAGTCGAGCGGGGCGTCGAGCACCAGGCTGAAGCTCGACACGTGCCGGCTGTGCCGCTGCAGGCCGAGCACGGTCTCGCGCGACGCGCCCTCCGTCGCCACGAAACGCGCATGCGGCGCAGCTTCGCCGCGCTGTGGTGGCCGCAGGTCGAGCAACCCGTCGATGTCGAGCGCACCGGCATTGACGTCCGTCAGGCACGCCGAGGGATTCACCTGAGCCAGCACCTCGCGCACCGCGGCCACCTGCCCCGCTTCGGCCAGGTCGGACTTGGTGATCAGCAACTGGTCGGCCGCCGCCACCTGCTTGATACCCTCCGGATTCCGCGACAGATGCAGCTCCGCATTCACCGCGTCTACCGTGGTGATGACGTTGCCGAGGCGGAAGTGGTGCCGGAGCACGGGCTCGTTGAGCAGCGTGTAGAGGATCGGACCGGGGTCCGCCAAGCCCGTGGTCTCGATCACGACGCGGTCGAATGCCGGTATCTCGCCACGGTCGCGCCGATCCAGCAACCCGCGCAGCGCCGCGTTCAGGTCGCCGCGGATGGTGCAGCAGATGCAGCCGCTTTCCAGCAGCACCACCGCCTCGTCCACCCGCTGCACGAGCAGGTGATCGAGACCGACTTCGCCGAACTCGTTGATCAGCACGGCCGTGCGACCGAGCTGGGGCGCCCGCAGCAGTCGCTGCAACAGCGTCGTCTTGCCGCTGCCGAGAAATCCGGTCAGCAGATTGACGGGCGTCGACATCCGCTCCGGCGTCATGCGATCGGGGGCCGGTCAGTCACGCTCGAGCGCCTCGATCAGGCGCACGTCGAGCGGATCGATGCGCACCTTGCGCAATTGCTCGACCACCGGCCAGACGGCCGCGACGCTGGGCACGATGGCGGTCTGCCCGGTCGGGCCGCTCACCAGGTACGACGCGCCGTTCCAGTCCGAGACCTTGCTGCTGAACACCCTGAGCACGCGATTGGCCAGCGCCACGCGATGCAGCCGCTCGTGGCGGCGAGTGCGCGCACCCGCCTGCGGGGTACCGACTGGCGCATCGCTCCAGCTGGTCTCCGTCAGGAACACCCCGCACAGGCCGCACATCAGCGCGCACCCGGCGACATTCCCGCCCGGTCGGCGGCCGCCTTCGCCGCGGAATTGGCGGCGCTCGCGGCGAGGTAGTGGACTTCCTCCGTCGTCCAGCTCGCGCTCACCGGGTCGCCGACGTCGAGCGGGTTCGCGAAGAATTCGCTGTCGTCCTGGTTCACCACGAAATCCTCCGCGCACGCGTCGACGATCGTGATCTTCAGCCACGAGCCCTGGTACTCGAGCGCGCTCACCCGGCCGGCGACCGTGTTGAGGGTCGGACCGGCACCGGTCGCCTCCCGGCGCCGCAGATGGACGCGGTCCCGGCGCACGGCGATGCTGAAGTTCGAACCTGTGGCCGCGACCGCAGACGTTGCGCTGACGAGCACCGGCTTGCCGCCGCTGTCGATCAGCACGGCGTCGGGCCGCTGCTCCAGCACCTTGCCTTCGACCACGTTCTGGCCGCCGATGAAGCGCGCCACGTAGGGTGTGCGCGGCCGGTCGAAGACCTCCCGGGCCAGGGCGGCCTGCTCGATGTGCCCCTGGTCCATCACCACCACCATGTCGGCCAGCGCGATGGCTTCCATCTGCGTGTGGGTCACGTGGATGAAGCTGATGCCGAACTCGTTCTGGATCCGCTTCAGCTCGCCGCGCATCTGCAGGCGCAGGAATTCGTCGAGCGCCGACAGCGGCTCGTCGAGCAGCAGCACGCGCGGATTCGTGATGAGCGCGCGGGCGAGGGCGATGCGCTGCTGCTGACCGCCGGACAGTTGCGCCGGAAGCCGGTCCGCGAACTGCCGCATCTGCACGCGCGCGAGCATCTCCAGCCCGCGTTCGCGGCGCTCGGGCCGGGCGATGCCGCGGACCTTCAGGTTGAAGGCGACATTGTCGAGGCAGCTCAGGTGCGGGAACAGCGCGTAGTTCTGGAACATCATCGCCGTGCCGCGCGCGACGGGCGGTGCGCCGCCCACGTTCTCGCCGTCGATGAACACGGCGCCGCTGGTCGGCTCCTCGTGCCCTGCGATCATGCGCAGGATCGTGGTCTTGCCGCAGCCGGACGGCCCCAGCAGACAGCAGTAGGCACCCGGCGGGATCTTGAGATTGATGTCGCTCACGGCCATGGTGTCGCCGAAGCGCTTGGTGACGCCGGCGAGCTCGATACTGCCGCGGGCGGTCGCGTTGGTCTTTCCGGGTCCCATCGATGACTCCTGCGCGTCGGCCGGTGGTGGCATCAGTTGCTGTCCTGTTTCGTGGTCTCGTCGGCAGCCGATTCCGCCGTCGCCGAGCGACGTGCACGACGCCGCTGGATGAATGCGATGGAGCCGAGCGAAACCGCGATGGCGGAAAACGACACGAGCGTGGTGACCGTGCCCAGGGCGTAGAGGGCCGGCGAGGTCACGTTCGTGGTCATGCCCCAGATCTCCATCGGCAAGGTGTTCTGGGCACCGGCGGTCAGCAACGTGCGCGGAAACTCGTCGTACGAGAGGGTG
The DNA here is from genome assembly GCA_038324085.1 of Burkholderiales bacterium. GTDB lineage: Bacteria > Pseudomonadota > Gammaproteobacteria > Burkholderiales. Next base: position 70,724 of record JBBQHP010000010.1, on the reverse strand, counting down.
AAGCCGAACAGCGCGACCCCGATGATGCCGGGCAGCAGGATGGGCAGCACGATCATCCAGAAGATCTGCATGCTGCTCGCCCCGAGGTCGCGCCCGGCTTCTTCGAACGCGCGGTTGAAGCGGCTCAGCACGGCGAACATGATCAGCAGGCCGAAGGGCATGGTCCACGTCAGTTGCGCCCCCAGCGCCGAGGTATACCAGGCAGTGCGGACACCGAACAGCTGGAAGGTGAGCCCCACGCCCAGGCCCACGAGGATGCCCGGCATGATCAGGCTGGCGATGGCCAGATAGAACACGAAGGTGGAGCCCGGAAAGCGGCGGCGGAACGCGAGCCCGGCCAGCACCGACAGCGTGACCGTCAGGGTGAGCACGAGCCCGGCCAGCATCAGGGAGCGACCGAACGCACCCGCGAAATCGCCGGTGCGCTGCTGCTCGAACAGCGCCACGAACCAGTGCAGCGACGCACCGCGCATCGGGAACGTCAGCCCGCCCGTCGGGCCCTGGAACGAAAGCGTGTAGATCGCGGACATCGGTCCGTACAGGAACGCCACGAACAACGCGAAGAATGCGGCGAGCAGGTAGAAACTCAGTCCGCGCCGGCCGAATTCCTTTCTGTGAGGTGCCGCGCCAGCCATCGCCGCTACCTCGCCAACTCTTTGCGAACGTCGACCAGGCGCAGGATCGCCGCCACCATGAGCGTGACGATGATCAGCAGGATCACCGCGCTCGCCGCCGCCGGCGGGTACTGGACCATCGCGATCTGGTTCGACATCGCCATGGCGACCGAAGCGCTGTGGCTGCCGCTCATGACCTTCACGACGAAGAAATCGCCCATCACCAGCGTGATCACGAAGATCGAGCCGAGCGCGATGCCGGTCTTCGACAGCGGCACGATGATGTCGCTGACGATGCGCCAGCCACTGCTGCCGCCGTCCCACGCCGCCTCGATGATCGAGCGGTCGATGCGCGCCATCGAATTGAAGATGGGCACGATCATGAACAGCGTGAACAGGTGCACATAGGCGACGATCACGGCGAAATCCGAAAAGAGCAGGAACTCGAGCGGTTCGCTGATGATGCCCGCCCCCAGCAACGCCTGGTTGAAGATGCCGTTGCGGCCGAGAAACGGGATCCACGAGATCATGCGGATGATGTTGGAGGTCCAGAACGGCACGGTGCACAGCAGGAACAGCGCCATCTGCCAGATCACGCTGCGCACGTGGAACACGAGGAAGTACGACACCGTGAAACCGATCACCAGCGTGATGGCCCAGACCACCAGCGCGTAATAGATCGTCTTGAGGTAAAGCGACAACGTGACCTTCGACGCGAACAGCTCGGCGTAGTTGTCCCAGACGAACGCCGGCACGGTATTGATGCCGTCGAAATCGAAGAAGCTGAACGCGATCACCACCAGCAGCGGCACGCCGAAAAACAGCAGCAGCACCAGCATCATCGGCCCCACCTGCAGGTAGGACGTGAGCGTGGGGGAGAGCTTCATCGCGTTGCGCCCTTCCTGTGCGTCAGGCAATCGCCCGCATCTCGTGCAGGCACGAGCAGGGGCGGACCACGCCGCCCCTGCCCGCTGCGTTCTCCGCGACCCGGAGACCCGTCATCGAACCCGACGGATCATGCGGCCAGGAACTCGTTCCACTTGTTGACCATGTAGCGGTTTTCGTCCATCAGCGTATTCCAGCACGCCACCTTGCCCATGCGATCCCAGAAGGCACCGCCGTCGCGCACCGCGCCCGGCTTCTCCATGAGATTGCCGTACGGGTCCTTGATCTCGCCTTTGGCCGGCTTGCCCTCGTACCAGAAGGCGAACTCGTCGGCGCTCATGAACTTCTTCGCGGTCTCCGGGATGGAACTGTAGTAACCCTGCTTCGCGATGAAGCCGCCCTGCCAGCCCGACATGTACCAATCGAGATAGGCGTAGGCCGCGTCGAGCTTGGGTCCCTTCAGATGGGCCATCGGCGCGATGCAGCTCGCCCAGGCGCGATAGCCTTCCTTCAGCGGCGCGTAGTAGCACGACAGGCCGCGCGAGCGTACCGCAGTGACCGCCGGCGACCACATCGACTGGATGATGGTCTCGCCGGCCGCCATCAGGTTCACGGATTCGTCGAAGGTCGCCCAGAATGCGCGGAACTGGCCGTCCTTCTTCGCCTTGATGAGGATCTCGATGGTCTTGTCGATCTCCGCCTTGGTCATGTTGCCCTTGTCCTTGTACTTCATGTCGCCGCGGGCCTCGATCGCCATGGCGGCATCCATGATGCCGATCCCTGGCACGGACACGATGGCAGTCTTGCCTTTCCATTCCGGATTGAGCAGTTCGGACCAGCTGTCGATCTTGCGCTTGACCAGGTCGGGCCGGATGCCGAGCGTGTCGGCGTTGTAGACGGTCGGAATGCCCGTGGCGAATCCGGTGGGCTGCCGGGCGAATTTCTTGTCGCCCGGCTTCTCGATGTACTGCACCTCGAACGGCAGGCAGCCTTCGGTCGAGACCTTGCGGCCGTCGGGATATTCGCCCTTGGTGAAGATCGGCACGACCTTGTCCCAGAGCTTGATCTTCTTCAGGTCGATGGGCATCAGCGTGCCGCGCGGCAGAAGGTGAAACTGGAAGAAGTACTCGATGTCGGCGATGTCGATCGATTGCGGCTGCGTGACGAGCCGGTTCAGCAGCGCGTCGTGCGGCGCCGTCTGCATCTCGACCGTGAACCCGAGGTCCTTGGTGGCCTGGTCGGCGATCTCCTTGATCGCGGAATAAGACCCGCCCACCTGCACGAGCTTGACGTCCTTCATGGTCTGCGACCAGACCAGCGGGAAGCCGTCGATCAGGCTCGCGCCCGCGGCTGCGCCGGCCGTCACCGCGGCGGTCCTGAGGAATTTGCGGCGTCCCAGCGTTGCCGGTGCGGCGGCATCGGCAGCGGGGGTGTCGGGATTGAGCGGCGTTTCGCCGTGCACTTTATCGGTCATGGTTCTCTCCTGTAGGGGGCGACGCGATGGGCAGCCTCGGAACGGCCAAGCGGAAACTAGGTGGAAATCATCTTCTTCTCGATACCCACTCCTGCGGCGAGCGCCCGCTCGTACTCGAGCGGGATGGTCGCCGAATCCTGCAACGCGATCCCGGTGGAATCGAACAAGGTGATCTCCCGGTCCGAGGTGCGTCCCTGCTTCTTGCCGACGATCAGCTCGCCGATCTCGCCGGCAATATCCTGTTCCCTGATCAAGCCCTGCTCGAGCGGTACGTTGATCTCGCCGTCGGTCCGACACTGCCGGATGTCGTCGACGAAAATGCGGGCGCGCTGCAGGATCGCGCCCTCGAGCTCCTGGTCGCCACCCTTGTCGGCGCCCAGCGCGGCAATGTGCATGCCCTCGCCGATCCACTCGTCCTTCACGATCGCGCCACGCGCGGGTGTCACCGTCACCAGCACGTCGGCGCCGCGTACCACCTGTTCCAGGTCGATGGACGGCCGCAGTTTCAGATCCGGGTACAGCGGCCGCTGTTCGGCGATGAAGCGATCGAGCGCGCCCTGCGAGCGGCTCCAGACGCGCACTTCGTCCCATTGGAACACTTCATTGCAGGTGGCGAGCACGCCGGCCGCCATGTGGCCGGCGCCGGCAATGGCGAGCGTCTTCGAGTCCTTGCGGGCGAGCCACTTGACCGAAACGGCCGCCGCCGATCCGGTGCGCATGACCGTGTGATGACTGCCGTCGCAGATCGCGAGCGGAAATCCGGTTTCCGGGTGCGTGTAGATGAGTATGGAGAACACCGTGGGCAGATCGAATTTCGCGCGGTTCTGCTCGCGGATCGAGACCCATTTGCAGGCGGCGGCCTCGGGCTCCTCGATATACGAAGGCATGGCCTCCCACTCGCCCGGATACTTGTCGAGCACGATGTGGCCTTTGGGATCCATGTAGAAGCGCCGCTCGCCGTGCATGCGGTAGGCCTGCTCGACGCAGCCGTTGTATTCGGCCGGCGTCAGCAGGCCGACCATCTCGCTGCGGCTCAGTATCAGCGTCTTGCGATTGCGCCAGCTCTCCATTGCGTCCTCGCCTCCGGGTTGCAGGGCCGCTCAGCGGCGCGTCACTTCTTTCTCGGGCTGCGGCGGGCGAAGTCGTTGGCGATGTCGTCGAAGGTGGTGAACGTCACCCCGGGGTGCCGGACGATGTAGTGGAACAGGCGCTCGAGCATCAGCAACACCTGCGGCCGGCCGGAAACGTCCGGATGGATGGTGAAGGTGAACACGGCATAGTCCATCTCGCGGTAGACCCAGTCGAACTGGTCGCGCCACATTTCCTCGAGGTGCCGGGGGTTCACGAATCCGTGCGAGTTCGGAGCCTTCTTGATGAACATCATCGGCGGCAGGTCGTCGAGATACCAGCTGCCGGGGATCTCGATGAGATCGGTTGCCACGCCGCGCTCCAATGGGCGCATCCACTCGCTCGGCTTCTTCGAATAGTCGATCAGCGTCCACTTGTCGCCCACCCGCACGTAGTAGGGCTCGAAGTCCTTGTGCATCAGGCTGTGATCGTACTTGATGCCCTTCTTCAGCAGCAGCTCGTTGGTGACCGTGCTGAACTCCCACCAGGGTGCGACGTAGCCGGTGGGCCGGCGGCCCGAAACCCTGGTCACCAGATCGATGCACTTGTCGAGCACCTCTTCTTCCTGCGAAGGGGTCATCGAAATGGGGTTCTCGTGCGTGTAACCGTGGATGCCGATCTCGTGCCCGGCTTCCACCACCATCGCAGTCTGCTCTGGAAAGGTCTCGATGGAGTGACCCGGGATGAACCAGGTGGTCTTGATGCCGAAGCGCTTGAACAGGTTGAGCAGCCGCGGCACCCCGACCTCGCCCGCGAACAACCCGCGCGAGATGTCGTCCGGCGAATCCTCGCCTCCGTACGATCCGATCCAGCCAGCCACGGCATCGACGTCGACACCGAAAGCACAATGGATTTCCTTGGCCACCTTATCCTCCTTTTGAAATTCGGGTTCTCAGGACGAACCGGCGCCGGGCGATTGCTCGGTCTGACGCGGACAGCCGGACGAAAGGATCGATCGGACAACTCGACGCCGGGATTGGCGTAGCAGCGAATGCTTGCACAATCCCGTCAGCGCAACGGGCGCTTGTCGCACGCACCGTGCCAAACGTGAATTCGCACCTAAGTTCTTGCCATACAGCTGTCGTGCTGGTCGTGCCGTAAGGTAGCCCGCTCACGCTTGGTGCGTCAATTGAACACGCCGCACTCGTTCGGCGCAACCGTTTCGCGAAACGTCGTCAGAAATTCGAGCGCGGGGCCGCCCGCGACCAGGGCGTCGACAACGCGCCGCAACTCCGCGGGCGCGAGCCATGGGTACGGCAGGCCTGCCTGCACGCGCTCGAGCATGCTGCCATCGGGATCCGCGATCCCGGCCATGCGCGCGATGTGGATCTTCATGGCACGCACCGCTGGCCGCCCGTCGGGCTCGAACACCCAGCGGTAGCAACCCTTGCCCACGCGCAGCGTGCGCGAGGCGGTCTCGCGCATGACCACGAGCCAGGGCAGGAACGCAATGCAATGGTCATGAACCGAGAGGCTGTCGCACACGTAGAAGGTGCGACAGCGGTCGAAGCGCTCGCCGAATTCGGTGACCAGCGTGCGCGTGATCGCCTGCCGGCCCCTGACCTCGTCGGGGAAACTGATTTCATCCGTCGCAATGGAGAAGCTCAGGACGGCGTCCGGACTGTAGAGGGCCGGCGTGAGTTCCGGCCGATTCAGATCCTTGGCCTCGACGTAGCGCTCGAGCAGTTCGCGCGCCTGCGCTGCGCCTGGCGCGGCCGCCATTCACGCAGCTTCGATCAGGATCGGCTGCGCGCCTTCCCACAACACTCGGCGGCCGAGCTCGGCCAAGTGTTCGTGGCCCGAGACCAGGGTCAGGAAATGGTTGCCCGCGAGCTGTCCCATCCTGCTCGAGAAACAACAACTGTCATAGGGGATCAGCAGCTCCGTCTCGCTCGCGCCCGCCGGGTAGAACAGGATGTCGCCGCGGGACGGGTGGCTGGTCGCGTTCTCCGGCGGAATGCCCAGATCGAGTTCCCCGAGCGGCACCCAGGCGGCCTCGCCGCTCCACCGGGTCTGGATGAGCCGGTTGGCGAACGGCAGCACGCTGCGCAGCTTCTTGCAGGTGATCGGCGCCAGCGCGTCCTCGAAGCGGGCGGTGAACCTCAGATCTCCGACCGTGATCGCCACATCCGCCATCGTCAGCCTCCCGGGAACGCCGATTGCCATGCAGTCGGGAGCGTATCCGTTTGGAGCGCTGCCGGCCAGATGTACGCCACCGGGCGGTGCCGGCCCCTGCACTCTTGCGTCCTGATCCCCACCGCCCCGGTCATCGAGAATCGCGAGAGGAAAGTTCCGTGCGTAGCAACTCCCCGCAGGACACCCGACAGGCTTTCGGGATGGCTTGGGGGGCAGAGTCTGGTCCCCCGTGTTCGCACCATGGATGTTCGCAGCGCCGCGCCGCCTTCGGTCGCTGCGCAGACCGCCAGGCAGCCGATTCGTTGTCCCACTACCCACGTCGCTGACGCGATATTCCACGAGGTCCGAATGCTGGAAGGTCTCTGGTCTGCCGAGTTCGTTTCCCCTGTAACCAACGGGCCGGCCGGAATCGCCGTCTTCGAGTCGGGCCGGATCGTCGGCGGCGATGGCCGGTACTTCTACGTCGGCACCTACGCCGTGGACGGTGAAGTCCTGATGGCCGAGATCAAGGTGACCCACTACGCCGGCCCGACGACCTCGGTGTTCGGACCCCTGCGTGAGTTCACGCTGTACCTCTCCGGCGAACCGCATCGCGACCAGTTCAAGATCACCGGCGAAGGCCAGGAGATTCCGGGGATCTTCATCGACTGGCAGTTCACCCGCAGGGCGGATCTGCCGGCGCCGATCGCGGCGCGCTGAGCCGGCCGGTCCCCGGGCGGGACCGGGCGTTCGGGCCCGCGGCGCGCTCCCGTCGCGTCGATCGCCAAGCGATGGACACGCCGGTCGGCCGCACGCAGCAGGCCGTCGGCCCGATACACTATCTTCCTAAAGTCTCCTGGCAGGGTCGCCCAACTCTGTCGTCAGACGAGATCCCGCACCCCCTATCCCGGAGAGCCCCCATGGCCGGTCGCAACTTCCTGTTCATTCCCGGCCCCACCAACGTGCCCGACCGCGTGCAGCGGGCCATGGTCGGGGCCATGGCGGACCATCGCTCGTCGAACTTCCCCGAACTCACGCGCACCGTCCTGGCCGGTCTCAAGAAGGTCTTCAAGACGGAGGCCGGCACGCCCATCGTGTTCGCGGCGACCGGCACCGGCGGCTGGGAAGCGGCGCTGACCAATACACTGTCCCCGGGCGAACTGGTGCTGGCCGCGCGCTTCGGCCAGTTCGGCCACAACTGGATCGAGATGACGAAACGCCTCGGGTTCGAGGTCGAAGCGATCGACTGCGACTGGGGCGACAGCCTGCCGGTCGAGCGCTATCTCGAGATCCTCGAGCGCGACACGGGCCACCGGATCAAGGCGGTGCTGGCCACCCACAACGAGACTTCGACCGGCGTCGTCAGCGACATCGCGGCCGTGCGCCACGCGTTGGATGCCGCCCGCCATCCCGCCCTGCTGCTCGTCGATGCCGTGAGCTCGCTTGCCAGCATCGACCTGCGCATGGACGAGTGGGGTATCGACGTTTGCGTGGCTGCATCCCAGAAGGGCCTCATGCTGCCGGCCGGCCTGGGCATCGTGTGCGCGAGCGAGAAAGCCCTCGCCGCGAGCGAGAGGTCCACGCAGCCACGCTACTTCTTCGATTTCGGCAGCATGGTCCGCGCCAACGCGACCGGCTTCTTTCCCTACACGCCGGCGCTGCCGCTGCTGCACGGCCTGCGCGAATCGCTCGCCATGATCCAGGAAGAAGGCCTCGAGAACGTCTTCCATCGTCATCACTATCTCGCCTCGGGCGTACGGGCAGCGATCCTGAACGGCTGGAGACTCGGCTTGTGCGCCAAGGCACCGAAGAGCTATTCCGACACGGTCACGGCCATCGTCGTGCCCGAGGGCATCGACAGCGCGCATGTGATCGATGTTGCGTTCCGGCGCTACAACCTGTCGCTGGGGACGGGCCTGATGAAAGTGGCGGGCAAGGTGTTCCGCATCGCCCACATCGGCGATCTGAACGAACTGATGCTGATCGGGGCACTGGGCGGCGCCGAGATGGCCATGCTGGACATCGGCATCAGGATCGAACCGGGCAGCGGCGTGGCAGCGGCGCAGAACTACTGGCGCGGCGAAGACGCGGTAGCGGCGAAGCAGCGCGCGCGCGAAGACGCATACGTTTCGCGATTCGCCGACAACCGGGAAGTCAGACACTGATGACTCACCACGTCGTCCTCCTCGAACGCGATTCGATCAAGGCGATCATCCGCCGCCCGGCTTTCGAGCACGAATGGGCCGAGTACGACTCGACCGCACCCGACCACGTGGTTCATCGCTTGCAGGACGCGACCATCGCCCTCGTCAACAAGGTCGAACTGCGCGAACCGGTGCTCGCGCAGTTGCCGAAGCTGAGGCTGATCGCCGTCACCGCGACCGGCTACGACTGCGTGGACGTGCAGGCCTGTCGCGCCCGCGGCATCGCCGTCGCGAACATCCGCAACTATGCGATCCACACGGTGCCGGAGCACACCTTCGCGCTGATCCTCGCGCTGCGCCGCAACCTGATCGCCTATCACGAGGACGTCCTTGCGGGCATGTGGCAGAAAGCGAACGCCTTCTGCCTGTTCACCCACGCGATCGGCGACCTGCACGGCACCACGCTGGGGATCATCGGTGAAGGCGCCATCGGCCAGGCCACCGCCGCGATCGGCCGGGCCTTCGGCATGCGCGTGCTGTTCGCCGATCACGTCCCGCCCAAGGCGGCGGGCGTCGAGTTCACGCCCTTCGAGCGGGTGCTGGCGGAAGCCGACGTGCTCACCCTGCACGCGCCGCTCACCCCGGCCACCCGGGACCTGATCGGCATCGAACAATTGCGTCGCATGAAGCCCACCGCACTGGTCATCAACACGTCGCGCGGCGGACTCGTGAACGAAGCCGCGCTGGCCGAGGCGCTGGACGAAGGCTTGATCGCCGGCGCAGGTTGCGATGTCCTGACCGGCGAACCGCCGCGCAACGGCAATCCGCTGCTCGACATCCGACGGCCCAACTTCATCCTCACGCCGCACGTGGCCTGGGCCTCCGACGCCGCGATGCAGGCGCTCGCCGACCAGCTCATCGACAACGTCGAAGCCTGGGTGGCGGGCCAACCCCGCAACCTCGTCACCTGAGCCGCCGGCGAACACGTCCTGCGACACGACGGGTTTCGCGGTCGCGCGAGTCAGGGCTCCGAGTCTCCGAGGATGCGCTGGTACACCGCGAGATCGCCGGTCGAGAAACAACAGAAGAGGATGTCTTCGAGCGTGTGGTGCGCCGGCACCGACGCACGGACGGTCGCGACGGCCACCCCCGCGGCGAGGTCGATCGGATATCCGTAGACACCGGTGCTGACGCTCGGGAACGCCAGCGTCTTCAACCCGTGCTGCGCGGCAATCTCGATGCAGCGCCGGTAACAGGACGCCAGCCGTTCGCTCTCGTGATGGGCGCCGCCCTGCCATACCGGCCCCACCGTGTGGATGACGTACCGCGCGCGCAGCCGGTAGCCCGAGGTCAGCTTGGCGTCGCCGGTTGCGCAACCGTTCAGCAGGCGGCACGCCTCCAGCAGCTCCGGGCCGGCCGCACGATGGATTGCACCGTCGACGCCACCGCCGCCGAGCAAGGACGGGTTGGCGGCGTTGACGATCGCATCGACGCTCAGTGTGGTGATGTCGGCCTGCATGGCGCGCAACGCCACGTGCGCGCCGCGACTGCTACTGCCCGGCACTGCCCGGCTCCGGCTGCGTGTGCGTTACGTGATCGCAGGCGCACCCCGTGCGGTGCGCAAACGTCGGAAGATCGGGAAGGATTCGGACCATCGTTGGCTTGTTCACACGGAATCGGTGTCGTACCTGTCGGCGCATGAGGACGGAGCGCGTGCGCCACGAAACCGCAAAAAGCGTCGCCGGCATGAGCAGCCATCGCTACACTCAGGGCAGACGATAGCATCCGGGCTACGAACGTTGAACACCCTTCAGCCCTGTCCTTCATTCGCACCGACGCATCCGTGATTGCCACGACTTGACCGCACGTCTTCGTAAACTCCTCTACGCGCTCGGCGAAGCTTTCTGGCTGGTCCCCGGAGCGATGGTGCTGGCCGGCATCGTGCTGGCCATCGCTCTGGTCGATGTCGACCGGAGCGGATTGCTGCCGGACTGGCTGACCGCAAGCGACTGGCTCTACAACGGCGGGGGCACGGGCGCGCGAACCCTGCTCGGGGCCATCGCATCGTCCACCATCGGCGTCGCCGGGACGGTGTTCTCGATCACGATCGCGGCCCTGTCTCTCACCGCGGGGCAGATGGGGCCGCGCCTGCTCCGCAACTTCACCCGCGATCGCGGTAACCAGTTCACGTTGGGCGCCTTCCTGGGAACGTTTTCGTATGCGCTGCTGGTTCTGCGCAGCGTGCGCACCCAGGAAGAAGGTCCCTTCACGCCCCATCTTGCGCTCACGGTGGGCATCCTGTTCGCGTTCATCTGCGTCGTGACGCTGGTGTACTTCGTCGGCCACATGGCGAGCCGGATCAACGTGGACACGGTCGTCGACCTGGTGAGTGACGACGTACGCAACGCGTTTCGCGAACTGTGGAGCGACCAGTCGCAACCCACGCCGCCGCCTGCCGAGTTCTGGCGCAATGCGATTCCTGTCACCGATTCGCGCCGCGGCTACCTGCAGCAGTTGGACGAGAACGGGCTTGCAGACTGGGCCGCCGAACACGGGACGGCGATCCGGCTGCTCGTGCGTCGGGGCGACTATGTCTTTCCCGGGGCGCCGATCGCGGTCATGACGGTCGCCGCGGAGGATGCCGCGGCCGCGATCCGGAATGCAACCGCACTGGGCGCCACGCGCGGCAGCTCGGACGACGCGGAGTACGCCCTGCGCCAGTTGGTCGAAGTGGCAGTCCGCGCACTGTCACCCGGTATCAATGATCCGCACACTGCGATGAGCGTGCTCGATCGCCTCGGTGCGGTGCTGTGCGATCTCGCCGGCCGCTCGATCCCGAGCGGCGTCCTGCTGCGCGAGGAACGCATCGCCCTGGTTGTTCCGAGCCTCGGCTACGAGAACTTCGTGAACCTGATGTTCCACATGATCCGCCAGAACGCTGCCGGCAAGCCATCCATACTCATCCGGATGCTCGACGTGCTGACCGCGGTGATCGCCTGCGAACCGGGCCCCGACCGAAGGGCCGCGCTCGTGCGCCACGCCGATCTCGTGGCCTTCGACGCCCAGAGGGACATCGCGAACCCGTCGGATCTCGGCGATGTCCGCAAGCGCCGCGCGCTGTTCCAGCGCACGCTGGAAGGCGGCGTGCTCGGCGCCCTCGGCGCGGTGCGGGGCTGACCCGCCGGCATCAACGCTGTTGCCGGAGCGTGGGTCCCGCGCGGCGTCGGTCGACGATGATCAGCGCGATTCCGCCGAGAATCGCGACGGAAGCGAACAGCAGGCGCACGGTGAGCTGTTCGCCGAGGAAGGCGATGCCGCCGATCGCGGCGATCACGGGCACGCTCAGCTGGACGGTCGCGGCGGTCGTGGTCCTGATCTGCCGCAGGCTCGTGTACCACACGGCATAGCCGAGCCCGGAGGCCAGCGCGCCCGAGGCGATCGCATACCCGATGCCCGCGCTGTCGAGCACGGCCCGGGGCAGCATGGCGAGGCTCAGCGCTCCCGCGAACGGTACCGCGCGCAGGAAGTTGCCGGCTGTGGCGCAAACGGGATCCCCGGCGCCCGCGCCACGCAGGGAATAGACACCCCAGGCAACTCCGGCACCGAGCATCAGCACGGCACCCTCCACCGGTGGCGCCGAGAGCCCCGGGAGCAGCAGGCCGACCAGACCGCCGAATGCGATCACGAAGCCAGCCGCCTGACGCCGGCGCAGACGCTCTCCCGACCAGAGCCCATAGCCGATCATCGTGGTCTGCACGGCACCGAACAGTAGCAATGCTCCGGTTCCCGCCGGCAGCGTGACGTAGGCGAAGGAAAAGGCCCCCGCGTACAGGAACAGGGCCAGCGCGGACCACCAGCTGCCGGCCGCGGCAGCCTTCATTGCGCGCAGGCGGACGATCAGCCACAGCACGAGAGCGCCCGAGACGATCCGGATGACAGTGAAGCTGGCCGCGTCGATGCGGGTTGCTTTCAGGGCCATGCGGCACAGCAGGGAATTGCCGGCGAAAGCCGTCATGGCCAGCAGGGTAAGGACAACGAGGGCGGTTCGTGACAACGCAGCGGCTCCAAGAGGCGGGGCGAAGGACGGGCGGTATGTTTCTCAAGATATCACCGTTGCATGCGCCGGCCGCCGATCGGTCGCGCCGTTGCCGTTCGACCCAGCCGATGGCAACCACGCACCCGATGCGCTCGATCGGCGCGATCGGACCCTAGAAACCGAGCCTGCTGCCGGCGCCCATCAGGGCAGCGACGCCGAGCGCCGCGAAGATCGCGGCAGCGATGCCGTGGACGAGCCGTACGGGGATCTTGTGGGCGATGCGCTCGCCGAGGACGACCGCCGGCACGTTGGCGAGCATCATTCCCAGCGTCGTGCCGAGCACCACCGGGACGAGCGCCTGGTAGCGCGCCGCCAGTGCGATGGTCGCGATCTGGGTCTTGTCGCCGATCTCCGCTAGGAAGAACGTGACCACCGTGGTACCGAAGACGCCGAACCGGGTGCGCACCGCCGCCGTGTCGTCGAGCTTGTCCGGGATCAGCACCCAGACGGCCATTACGATGAAGGAGGTCCCCAGCAGCCAGCGCAGGATGTGCGGGCTCAGCACGGCAGTGATCCATGTCCCCACCGCGCCGGCGATCCCGTGATTCAGGAGAGTCGCGACGAGGATGCCCAGCACGATCGGCACCGGTTTGCGGAATCGGGCCGCCAGAATGAACGCTAGGAGCTGGGTCTTGTCGCCGATTTCCGCGAGCGCGACGATGCCTGCCGAAACGAGGAATGCTTCCATTGCCGTGCGTTATGACTCCCGGTGGGCGGCGAGCCTCGCACCGCACCCGATCCACGGCAGCGAGGTCAGGCGCCTCGCCGCTGCGTGGCTACGCATCACGCGCCACCTGGACGCACCGCCAGCTCACTCGGGTGTAGGGCGCATGGGCCGAAGCACCGCCGTTTCCGGTGCGCTTGCCGGCTCCGGTTCGCCGGTCGGCAGGGGAACCAGCAGATCCGGCGAATCGTTGCGGGTGTTGTTGACCCGCGTGCTGACACGGTAACCCTCGAAGTCTTCCCGCGCAGCAGCGATGAGCCCTTGCACCGCCTCCGCCGACGCCGACGGATCGAGCCATGCCGCGTATTGCGCCGGCGCCAGGACGACGGGCATGCGGTGGTGGATGCCCGAGATCGCGGGCGCGGCCTGCTTCGACAGCAAGGCACACGAGAGGACCGGCGCGGTGCCCGCACGCTGCCACAGCGCCCACAACCCCGCGAAAGCGATGACTTCCGCGTCGGGACTGTGGATGAAGTACGGCTGGTTCACCTTCCGGCCCGATTCGCTTCGTGCCGGTTCGTGCTCGTTCCATTCGAACCAGCCCCGGGCCGGCATGAGGCAGCGCGTCGCACGGATGCTGTTGCGCCAGGTCGGCTTGCGCGCGGCCTCTTCGGAACGGGCGTTGAAGGTGAGCGAAGGCGGGACGTCCTTGTTCCACCAACTCGGGATCAATCCCCACCGCGCGCCGGCCAATTCGTAAGCGCCGTCCTGCGCTTCGACGATGATCGGGACAATGGTGGTCGGTGCCACGTTGAAACGCGGTCCGGGCCAGCCGGCCCAGTTGCGGCGATCGATTCGCCAGAACCGTTCCATCGCGGCTTCGTCCGGCGGGACATAACGGCCACACATCTACCGGCTCACCGCAGCGAACGGTGGCGACGCAGTGCCCGCCCGGTCGGCGAGCCTGGGGTCGATCCACGGCGCGGGCATCAGCGTGTCCCCCGTCGCCGGGCCAGGAGCACTTCCCGGTTCTGGCGTGCGCGCGGATCGGCCGGATCGATCGCCATCGCCCGGTCGAAGTCCGCGAGCGCTTTCGCATCCTGCCGGGCCATGCCGTACGTGATGCCGCGACCGGTGTATGCGTCGTAGAGAGACGCTGGATGTCCGATCTCGAGCACTTTGTCGAAATCGAGGAAAGCGAGATCGAGTATTCCCAGCTTTCGATACACCTCGGCCCGAAGCAGGTAGCCAACGTAGCTGGTCGGGACGAGGACGATCCCTTTCGTGTAGAGCGCTTCGGCGATACGCAGATCGTTCAGGTCCTCGTGCGCGCCTGCCATGGTGAACAGCGACCGGGCGGTCTGCCCTTCGTCCAGCTTGCCGGACTGCAGGGCGAGCGCGCACCTGCGGATGATCTCGCGCTGCGACGCCGGCGATCGACAGAATGCCTCCGCTTCGGCGCCCGACATCGCCCCGAGCGCGGCCGACGGATCAACCGGATCGCGCTTCGATGGCGCACTTTCGGCGGCGCCCGGTCCGGCTTTCGCGGCCGCTACAGGTGGCGGCGGACGGGTCGGATCGATGCCCACGGGGAGAGCGCCAAACGAGGGTGTCCTGCCCCCTTCGACGTCGCTGATCGCCCGGGACAGTTCGGCGACGTCGTATTCCGTGAGCTTCCCGGTGGCCGGACGGCCCAGCGCGGCCTGCCACTGACGCGCCAGGAACTGCCGATCCTGGCATAGCGCCCCGCCGGAGCGTTCGGCCGCGCGCGTCCCGAAGTGGGCGACCCCCCAGATCGTCAGCACCCGCAGCGGACGTCGGCGCTGCCAAGCGGCCTGCGCACCCGGCGTGTCGAAATTCGCTTCCGTGCCCAGACAGCCAGCGCTCGCCTCCGCCGCCGACAGCGCCGGAGGGCGGGGAAGAACGTCGACCAGCGTCAGCTCCGCGCCCCCGGGCGCCCATCCGAGCGCGCGTACCGCCACGACCAGCGCCTCCGCTGCAATCGCGTTCGGCGTTGCCACGATCGCGGCGAACGCCAGCAGGAAGAATCTCGAAACCGCCACAGGTACGCTCCGGATGGTAGGGATGTTCGCGCCGATCGCGGCTGTCCACGCTTCAGCGGGCGCGCCGCATGCAGTAGGTGCGGGCTTCGGTGATGCGGCTCATGTCGTCGCGCAGCGCCGCCTGCTCCTCGCGGGTCAGATGCGTGCGTCCGGCAGTGCTCCTGGTCAGTTCGGTCAACTGCCGATTTCCGCTTTCGATGCATTCCCTGGCACGAAGCTCGGCTGCACTGCCGTCCGGCGCGCGTGTCGCCCTTCGGATTCCTTCCTGGCAGACCCGGGCGCGGTCCGCGGCGGCCTTGAGGGCTTCCTGGACCGGGGCCATCAATCGCCGCTGCGCCTCGCGATCGCTTCCCGGCGGATTCTCCGCGGCGACGCGCTGGGCGTCGCGACCGATGCGCGTTACTTCGGCCTGGTATTGCGCGAGGCACGAGGCCTCGTCCGCGCCGGACGCAAGGGCGGCGTATCCGAGCAGCACGACGGCGATCACCATGCGGACGGGCGTCATGTCGATCCGACTTCCGCACAATGAGGCGCTTGCTTGATGCGTCACGGCGAGCCGCCGACGATCATGAAACCGGCCGGATGACGCGGCACGGGTTGCCCGCCGCAAACACACCGGCCGGAATGTCGCGAGTCACGACACTGCCCGCGCCCACGACGGAGCCGGATCCGATGGTCACGCCCGGGCAGACCACGGAATTGCCACCGAGCCAGACGTCGTCGCCGATCACGACCGGCTTGCCGAACTCCAGCTCCGCACGGCGCTCGATCGCGCTCATCGGATGCGAAGCGGCGTAGATGTGGACCCCGGGACCAAGCAAGGTGTTCCTGCCGATCGTCACGGATGCGACGTCCAGGATGACGCAATCGAAGTTGAAATACACGTTCGTCCCGAGCGCGATGTTGTAGCCGTAGTCGCAATGGAATGGCGCGGTGATGCGGGCATCGCACGCGTAGCCGAACAGGCTGGCGAGCAATGCCTGCTTGCGCGTTGCTTCGATCGGCGCCAGCGTGTTGAACTCATGGCACAGGGCGCTCGCGCGATGCCGATCGGAAACGAGCGTCGGATCGCCGGGAAAATAGAGCTCGCCGGCGAGCATCTTGGTCTTTTCGGTCTGCATGCCTGATCGACTCCCGTTACGACGACGCCGCTGATCCGGACCCCCGCGAGAGTTCGCTGACCCGGGGCGCGATGGGCGCGGGGCTGGATCTTTCGAACCGCTCCGTGATGGGCGGAAACCCGTTGCATCCGCTCGCCCGATTCTACCGCTGACGCGGAGCGCATGGTTCGCGCGGCGTCGCCTCCGCTCGGTGCCGGCCGGGCAACCACGTTGTGTTCAAGGAAATCACCGCGGGTTGGCGCGAGCGCGCGGTTTCGGACCCGCGGGACTTCGCCTCGCACCGAACCGTTGCGTCAGCCGTTGGCGAGGATCGTGTTGCGCACGATCGGGTAGATCTGGTTCTGCCAGCGCTTGCCGCTGAACACGCCGTAGTGCCCCACGCCGGCCTGCATGTGGTGGCTTTTCATGTAGGGGCGCACGCTGCTGCACAGATCCTGCGCCGCGAGCGTCTGGCCGAGCGCACATATGTCGTCCTTCTCGCCTTCCACCGTCAGCAGCGCGGTGCGGCGTATCGCCCGCGGTTCGATCTTGCTGCCGCGCCATTCCAGCCGGCCGCGCGGCAGCGCGTATTCCTGGAACACCTTGCTCACAGTCTCGAGATAGAACTCGGCGGCGAGATCCAGCACGGCGAAGTACTCGTCATAGAAGTCCTTCGTGACCTGCGCCTTCTCGTACTCACCCGCGGCCAGCTGTTCGTACATGTCCACATGGGCCTTGATGTGTCGCTCGAAATTCATGGACATGAATGCCGACAGCTGGACGAAGCCGGGGTAGACCCGACGCCCGCCGCCGGCGAACTTCGCGGGGACGACGGATATCAGGTTGTTCTCGAACCACTCGATCGGCTTGCTCGTGGGGAGTTCATTCACGCGGGTCGGGTTGATGCGCGCATCGATCGGCCCCGCCATCAGGGTCATGCTGCGAGGCTGGGCCGGATTGGCGTCCGCCGCCATCACGGCGACTGCGGCGAGCGCGGAAACGCACGGCTGACAGACCGCGATCACATGCGCGCCGGGCCCCATGAATTCGAGGAAGCGGATGATGTGTTCGGTGTATTCGTCGAGCCCGAACCTGCCGTTTTCGGTACCCACGTCGCGCGCGTTGTGCCAATCGGTGATGTAGACGTCATTCTCGGGCAGCAGAGTCTGCACCGTGCCCCGCAACAGGGTGGCGAAGTGGCCGGAAAGCGGGGCGACCACCAGGATGCGTGGCTGCTCGGCGCGCATGTCCTTGCGAAAATGAAGCAGCGTCGCGAACGGTGTGACGAGTGCCGCGTCTTCCCTCACCGCGACTTCCTTGCCTCCGACAATCGCCGTGGGCAGAGCGAACTCGGGCCGCCGGTGGCTCAGCACGGTACGCGACATCAATTCGCACGCGGCCGCCCAGCGACGCGTCATCAGATTGCCCGCCAGGCCGCCGGACGGTCCCAGCGCCTCCGCGGTGGTGCGAGCCAGAACGCGGAGCGGCTCGAGCAGGTCGGTCTGGGTCTGGTAGGCGGAATAGAGCATCAAGGGCGGATCGTCAGGGGGTGGGCCAAGGCGGGGGTCGATCGGGGAGCGGCGGCGGCGGTGATCGGGCCCGCTGGCACCGTAATGGCTGTTGTCCAGTCCCGCGCCGCAGCCTCATAATCTGCACGACTGACGTCGCGGTGCGAAAAAAAAAACGGCGTCATTCGCATCCGCGCTCCGATTCTGCCTCAAGTTGGCAGGCCGCAGCGACTCGCGTCACCGCCGTTTCACTGACCGACACCGAAATGACCCAGGCCACTCTCACCGTCAACAGTCGCAATTACGGTGCCTGGTCGCTCCGCGGATGGCTCCTTTGCCGCATGGCCGGGCTCGATTTCGTCACAGCGGCGATCCCCAGCGACGATCCCTCGGTGCGGGCGGAACTGCTGGTGCTCTCGCCCTCCTTCCTCGTGCCACGGCTGGAACACGACGGCGTCCGGGTCTGGGATACGCTGGCGATCGGCGAGTATCTGAACGAAACGCTGCCCAAGGCCGGCCTGCTGCCGGCGGAGCGCAAGGCACGCGCTCACTGCCGGGCCGTGTCAGGCGAGATTCATTCCGGCTTCAGCAGCCTGCGCGCGGCGCTGCCGATGAACCTGCGTGCCAGCTATGCGGACTTCAAGGTCTGGGCCGGCGCCCAGGCGGACATCGAGCGCATCTGCACGATCTGGCGCGAGTGCCTGGAGACTTACGGCGGCCCCTACCTGTTCGGCAAGCCGACGGTGGCCGATGCCATGTTCGCGCCCGAGTGCACGCGTTTCGTCACCTATGATGTGAAGCTGGATGACGCCTGCCGCAGCTATTGCGAACGCATCCTGGCGCTTCCGGCCATGGGCGAGTGGCGTGCTGCCGCGGTGGCCGAGCCGGACGATCTGGAAGAACTTGACGCTGAATTCTGAGGAGACACACGACATGCACGATCTCGTGATTCGCGGTGGCATCGTGGTGGACGGCACCGGCGCGCCCCGGCGTGAGGCAGACGTCGCCGTCGACGGCAGCAACATCTCCGCAGTCGGTGGCGACGTCGGATCGGGCCGTCGCGAGATCGACGCGCGCGGGTTGACGGTGACGCCCGGCTTCGTCGACATCCACACGCATTACGACGGCCAGGCCACCTGGGATCCGTTCCTGACACCGTCCACGTGGCATGGTGTGACCACGGTAGTGATGGGCAACTGCGGTGTGGGCTTCGCGCCAGTGCGCCCCGGCGCTTCGCCGGCGCTCATCAATCTGATGGAAGGCATCGAGGACATTCCGGGCACGGTGCTTTCGGAAGGCGTCAAATTCGATTGGCAATCTTTCCCCGAGTACCTCGATGTGCTCGATCGCGCACCCAAGGTGATCGATATCGGTGCACAGATGCCGCACGCAGCCCTGCGTTTCTTCGCGATGGGCGATCGCGGGCTCGATCACGCATCCGTCCCGAGCGATGACGAGATCGCAAACATGGGCGAGTTGCTGGAGCAGGCGCTGAAGGCCGGCGCCATGGGTTTCACGACTTCGCGCACCATCAAGCACCGCGCTCAGGACGGTCGGCCTACGCCCAGCCTCTCGGCCAAGGAGCGCGAGCTGTTCGGTCTGGCCGCCGCCATGAAGCGCGCCGGGCGCGGCGTGATCGAAGTCAACTCGGACTTCGGCGAAGGCGAGTTCGACATCCTCCAGGCCGCCGCAGCCGCCTCGGGCCGACCCTTGTCGCTGCTCCTGCTGCAGGTCAACAACGCGCCGGAACTGTGGCGCGAGACCCGCGACCGCATCCACGCCGCGCGCGCCGCCGGTGTCGACGTCACCGGCCAGGTCGGCAGCCGGCCGATCGGCGTGATGTGGGGTCTGGAGACCAGCAATCACCCGTTCTCCACCCATCCGGCCTGGCTCGCCCTGGCCCATCTGTCCCCGGCCGAACGCTACGACCGGCTGATGCGCGATGCCGACCTGCGGCGCGTGCTGG
Source organism: Burkholderiales bacterium (assembly GCA_038324085.1). Taxonomy (GTDB): domain Bacteria; phylum Pseudomonadota; class Gammaproteobacteria; order Burkholderiales. The sequence goes on along the minus strand of JBBQHP010000010.1, from coordinate 50,967 downwards.
TCGAGCAACGGCCGGACGACGAACACACCCGGATGATCGAGGCGGCGCTGCCGCGCACCTATGCGCTCGACGACAGCTACGACTACGAACCGAACATCGACGACAGCATCACGGCGAAGGCGATGCGCGCGGGCGTGAGCCCCTGGGCGCTCGCGCTCGAGACCATGATGGCCGGAGGCGGCAAGCGCCTGCTGACCCACACCTTCGAGAACTACACGTGGGGCGACCTCGACGTCGTGCGCGAACTGATCGACGACGACTACACGGTCATGGGCCTGGGCGATGGCGGTGCCCACGTCTGCACGATCTGCGATTCGAGCGCTCCGACCTTCGTGCTCACGCATTGGGCACGCGACCGCAAGCGCGGGGATCGCCTGCCGCTCGAATATCTGGTGCGCAAGCAGACGGCGGCCACGGCGAAGTCCTACGGTTTGCACGATCGGGGGGTGCTGGCGCCCGGCTACCGCGCCGACATCAACGTGATCGACTTCGATCGACTGAAGGTGCTCCCGCATCAGGTCGTGTACGACCTGCCGGCCGGCGGCCGGCGGCTGATCCAGCGCGCGCAGGGTTATCGGCACACCTTCGTGGCGGGCACCGAGATCGTTCACAACGACGAGCACACGGGAGCATTGCCGGGCCAGCTGTTGCGGTAGCCTTGCGGCACGCTGTCCCGGGCCGCGACCGGCCCGGGCATCGGGGGATTGCCCCGATGGTATCTTCCTTCGCGGTGGCCGGGCCGGCGCGCAGCGAAGGGCTCCGTTCAGTCGTCGGACCTGCCCTTGACGATGCCGAACATCGCGCCGCAGGTATCCATGAACACCGCGATGCGGCCGACGTCGGGGACGTCCGTGGGCGGCAGACCGACGTGCGCGCCCAGTTCGGCGGCACGACTGGCCGTCGCGTCGCAATCGATGACCGACACGTAAGGCGTCCATCCGGCCTGCGGCCCAGGCTGCGTGGCCTCCATGATCCCGCCGCGCGCGATGCCGTCCATCATGAGCACCTGATAGGCGCTCTGATGGGCCGATGCCATCGTCTCGTGCGTGAAACCGAAGACCTTCTCGTAGAACAGCAGCGCCATGTCGGGTTTGGGGGTCCAGCATTCGTTCCAGTACCAGGCACCGGGCGGAATGGTTTCGGTGTCGGCTGGATCGGCATCGGCACCGCGCCATACCGAAAACACGGCCCCGGTCGGATCCGCCACCGTGGCGCCACGACCCACGGGCGGAAAATCCGTGGGCGGCAGCAGCACTTTCGCGCCGGCCTCCTGCGCCGCTCTCGTGGCCGCATCGACGTCCGCCACTGACAGGTACGACATCCACATGTTGCGCGAATCGGGTGGCGCAGCCCGAAACCCGCCGATGCCGGATTCCCCATTCTGGATCAGCGGATAAGACTCGCTGCCCATGGGCACCGGGTCAGTCACCCAGCCGAACAGCGCCGAGTAGAACGCCCGGGCCTTCGGGACGTCGTCGGAAAAATGCTCGAACCACATGAACTTGCCGGGCAGATGGGTCACGCTGCTCTCCTCGCGATCGACGACCAGTTCGAAGGCGGCATCACACCGCCGCCGCGATAGCCCGGCCCATGTCTTCCGTGTTCGCCGTTCCGCCCACGTCGGGTGTGCGCGGTCCGTCCACCAGGACGGCTTCGATGGCACGCACGATGGCTGCGGCCGCGTCCGCGTGGCCGAGATGTTCCAGCATCATCGCACCAGACCAGATCTGGCCCACGGGGTTCGCAACCTTTCTGCCGTAGATGTCCGGCGCCGAGCCGTGCACGGGCTCGAACAGCGACGGAAACACCCCTTCGGGGTTGATGTTGCCCGACGGTGCGACGCCGATCGTTCCGGCGGTGGCCGGGCCGAGATCGGAGATGATGTCGCCGAACAGGTTCGAGGCCACGATCACGTCGAAGCGCTGCGGATCGAGCACGAGCTGGATGGTGAGACCGTCGATGTGATACTGGCTCGTGCCCACTTTCGGATACTGCTTGCCCATCGCGGCGAAGCGCTCGTCCCAGTAGGGCATGGTGATCGAGATGCCGTTCGACTTGGTCGCCGACGTGACCAGCCGCCGCGGACGTTGCATGGCAAGTTCAAAGGCGAAGCGCATGATGCGGTCGACACCCTTGCGGGTGAAGATCGATTGCTGCATGGCCATCTCGCGGTCTGTGCCTTCGAACAGGCGCCCGCCTACGGCGGAGTACTCGCCCTCGGTGTTCTCACGCACGACCCAGTAGTCGATGTCACCCAGTTCGCGCCCGGCCAGCGGGCACGGTATGCCCGGCAGGAGCCGCACCGGCCGCAGGTTCACGTACTGGTCGAAGCCGCGGCGGAACTTGATGAGCGAATCCCACAGCGACACGTGATCGGGCACCTTGGCGGGCCAGCCGGTCGCGCCGAAGAAGATGCAGTCATGGCCGCCGATCCGATCGCGCCAGTCCTCCGGCATCCACCATCCGTGGCGATCGTAGTTGTCGCAGCTCCAGTCGAAATGATGGAAGGCGACGTCGATGCCGAACTTGCGCGCCGCGGCGTCCACGACGCGCACGCCTTCGGGCATGACTTCCTTGCCGATGCCGTCTCCGGCGATGACGGCGATTCTCGCAGCACCCATGGACCCCAACCCCCTCGCGACGTGAACGCGGCAAAGGTCGCGAGTGTACCGGCAACCCGGGGGCCCGCGCGCCTGCCGCTGTCGCGACCTGCTTGACGGCAGCCAATCATTTCCATATTGTTGGAAACATGGAACACAAGGCAATCGTCTCGGCGCTGGCAGCGCTGGCCCAGGATACGCGGCTCGCCGTCTTTCTCCTGCTGGTGCAGCAAGGCGCCACCGGCCTCGCGGCGGGCGAGATCGGCACCGAGCTGGCACTGGCCCCGGCCACGCTGTCGTTTCACCTGAAGGAGCTGGCGCGCGCCGGACTGGTCCGGGGCCGCCAGGAAGGCCGCTACATCTTCTACGCCGCCGACTACGCGGCCATGGACGGCCTGATCGCCTACCTCACGGAGAACTGCTGCGCCGCTGACGGCACAGCCTGCGCGCCCGGCGCCGTCTGCGCGCCGACTTCGAAGTCCCGAACCACCCCACGAAAGGTGCAACGATGAAACGCTTCCACGTCCACGTCGCCGTCGACGACATTGCTGCGAGCACGCGCTTCTACACGGCCCTGTTCGGGCTGGGGCCGACGGTGCTCAAGGACGACTATGCCAAGTGGCAGCTGGACGATCCGCGCGTGAACTTCGCCATCTCGCACCGCGGCAATCCGGCCGGCGTAAACCACCTGGGCATCCAGACCGACGACGATGCCGAGTTGGAAGCGCTGCAGGCGCAGCTCGGCCGTGCGGAGGTCGCCGCCGTGGCGGAACAAGGCGCGGCCTGCTGCTACGCGCGGTCGAACAAGTACTGGGTCACCGACCCCTCCGGCCTCGCCTGGGAGACGTTCCACACGCTCGGCGAGATACCGACCTTCAATGAAGCGCCGGCCGCCGCAGCGCCGGCCGCTGTCGCGCAACCTGCGGCGTGCTGCACGCCCGCGGTCGTCGCGCCCACGAAGATCGAGATCCGGCCGCGCACCAAAGCCTGACACCGGTCTACCGCCGTGGCCGAAGCACCGAACGTGCTGTTCCTGTGCACGGGCAATTCAGCGCGTTCGATCCTTGCCGAAGGCCTGCTCGCCGGCCTCGGCCAGGATCGATTCCGCGCGCACAGCGCCGGCAGCCATCCGGCCGGTATCGTGCATCCGCGCGCGCTCGAAGTGCTCGAGCGCCACGGGCTGCCGACGACCGGGTTGCGCAGCAAGAGCTGGGCGGAGTTCGCGACCCCGGATGCGCCGGTCATGGATTTCGTGATCACGGTCTGCGCCCAAGCCGCCGGCGAGATCTGTCCGATCTGGCCCGGCCAGCCGATTTCCGCACACTGGGGCGTCGCCGACCCGGCCGGAGTCATGGGCGATGAGGCCACCCGCCAGCGCGCGTTCTGCGATGCGTTCACGATCCTGCGCACGCGCATCCGGTTGTTTTGCGAACTGCCGTTCGCATCGCTCGACCCCGCTGCAGTGAGCCGGCAGCTGCGCGAGATCGGTCGGGAATGAGCGGCACGTTCAGCGGGGTCGCAGGCTCGGGCGGCGTCCACGGCGCAGACGTTGGAGGCCATTGCATCTTCCGCGGGCCGTCGGCCGCCGCGGTCGAGCACTTGCTGCAGGACGCGCGCCTGCCCTCGGCCGATCTCGCGAGCGTGGATCTGCAGGCATTCTTCGCCTGCGGTTCGCCCGAGTCGCCCGACGGCGTCGTCGGCCTCGAGCTGCATGGTCGCGTGGCGCTGCTGCGCTCGCTCGCGGTCCGCCGTGGGCGTGGCTCCCTCGGCCTGGGCCACGCGCTGGTCGAAGCCGCCGAACGCCATGCGTGGTCGTACGGCGTGGCCCGGATCTACCTCCTCACGACGACCGCCAGCGGTCTTTTCCAGCGGCTCGGGTACGCCCACGCCGATCGTGACGCGGCGCCCGCGGCGATCCGCCACACCCGCGAATTCACGGCACTCTGTCCGGCGAGTGCCGTGCTCATGGTGAAGCGGGCACCGGGGAAAACGTCTCGCCCTGCCTGAAACACGGCCGCACGCCATGAGCCTGTTCGAGCGCTGGCTGAGCGGATGGGTGGCGTTGTGCATCGTGGCCGGCGTCGCGCTCGGCCACGCTCTCCCCGGCACGGTGCGAGCCCTGGGTGCGATGGAATTCGCGCGGGTCAACCTGCCGGTGGGCGCTCTCATCTGGCTCATGATCGTGCCGATGCTGCTGCGCATCGACTTCGCTGCCCTCGGCCAGGTGCGACGGCACGCGCGCGGCATCGCCATCACGCTGTTCGTGAACTGGCTGGTGAAACCGTTCTCGATGGCGCTGCTCGGCTGGTTGTTCGTGCGCCATCTGTTCGCGGCATGGCTGCCCGCCGCTCAGATCGACAGCTACATGGCCGGCCTGATCCTGCTGGCGGCGGCGCCGTGCACGGCGATGGTGTTCGTCTGGAGCCGGCTGACTCACGGCGACCCGTTGTTCACGTTGTCGCAGGTTGCCCTCAACGACGCCGTCATGGTGTTCGCGTTCGCGCCGATCGTGGCGCTGCTGCTCGGGGTCGCATCGATCAGCGTGCCCTGGGACACGCTTCTGACCTCGGTCGCGCTCTATATCGTGGTGCCCGTGTTCGCCGCGCAGGGATGGCGCCGGCACGTCCTCACGCGCGGCGGGCCGGTCGCGTTGGACGAACTGCTTGCGCGCCTGCAGCCCTGGTCGATCGGTGCGTTGCTGCTGATGCTGGTCCTGTTGTTCGCTTTTCAGGGCAAGCACCTGCTCGAGCAGCCCGTGGTGATCGCGCTGCTCGCCGTGCCGATCGTGCTGCAGGTCGCCTTCAACGCCGCGCTCGCCTACGGACTCAACCGGTGGGCGGGGGAACAGCACAGCGTCGCCTGCCCGTCGGCTCTCATCGGCGCCTCGAATTTCTTCGAACTGGCCGTGGCCGCCGCCATCAGTCTGTTCGGCTTCGAGTCCGGCGCCGCGCTCGCGACCGTCGTGGGGGTGCTGATCGAAGTGCCGATGATGCTGCTCGTGGTGCGCGCGGTGAATGCGAGCCGCGGCTGGTACGAGCATGGTGCTACATCGCAGCGAGCACGTCGTACCCCGTGAGGATGTAGGTCTTGCCGGCCGGGAAATCGCGCACCAGCACTGCCGGGCTCTCCGGCGTGATCATCGGGGCCAGCAACGGCACCGGCGTTTCGATGTCCACATAGCGGAACGGTTCGCCCATGATCGAGCGCACCGGCTGCGTGCGGATCTTCGGGTCATTGACGATGGCGGCATAGGCGCGCGTCTCGGACAGCGAGCCGACGATGCGCTCCTGGCGGGTGATCGGGATCTGCGAGAAATCGTTGGCACGCATGCGCAGCACCGCCTGTTCGACGCTCTCGGTCTCCTCGACACCGACGACGTCGGTCACTTTCTTGTTCTTGACCAGGTCGCGGGCGCGCGCGCCCTCGACCGTCTCGTAGCCCATCATGCGCATCCATTCCGGGTTGAACATCTTGCCGACATAACGCGTGCCGTGATCGTGGAAGATCACCACCACGGTCTCGCCCGCGTGGAACCGGTCCTTGACCTGCAGCAGTCCGGCGATCGCCGAACCCGCCGAGTTGCCGACCCAGATCCCTTCCTGCCGGACGATCTCGCGCGTCCAGATGGCGGCATCGCGATCGGTCACCTTCTCGAAATGGTCGATCACCGAGAAGTCCACGTTCTGCGGCAGGAAATCCTCGCCGATGCCTTCGGTGACGTAAGGATAGATCTCGTGCTTGTCGAAGACGCCCGTGTCCTTGTACTTCTTGAACACGGAACCGTAGGTGTCGATGCCCCACACCTTCACCGCCGGCTTCTTCTCCTTGAGATAGCGTCCCGTCCCGCACAGAGTCCCGCCGGTGCCCACGCCCGCCAGCAGGTGATCGATGCGGCCTCCGGTCTGCTCCCAGAGTTCCGGCCCGGTGGTCTCGTAGTGCGCCTGCGAATTGCTCAGGTTGTCGTACTGATTGGCTTTCCAGGCGTTCGGCGTCTCCTTCACCAGCCGCGACGACACCGAGTAGTACGAGCGCGGATCTTCCGGATCCACGTCGGTCGGGCACACGATCACTTCGGCCCCGAACGCGCGCAGCGCATCCACCTTCTCGCGCGACTGCTTGTCGGTCGTGGTGAAGATGCATTTGTAACCGCGGACGATGGCGGCGATCGCGAGCCCCATGCCGGTGTTGCCGCTGGTGCCCTCGATGATGGTGCTGCCGGGTTTCAACTGGCCGCTGCGCTCGGCATCCTCGATCATCTTGAGTGCCATCCGATCCTTGATGCTGTGCCCCGGATTGAAGGTCTCGACCTTCGCGTACACGGTGGCCTTCACCTCGTGGGTGATGCGATTGAGGCGGACGAGGGGCGTGTGACCGATGGTTCCGAGGATGCTGTCGTGGACGTTGGCGGGCATGGCTGAGGCATTCCATTCGAGGGATCGGGCAACCGGCGGTGCGGCCGCCGGCTCGGGACCGCAGAGGATACCTCAGCCCACCGCGCTTGCTTCACGAACGCCAGGGCAGCTCGATCGGATTTCCGTCCGGAAGCACCCCGACAACCCGGGTCGCGGAGAACGCAGCCACGAGATGCAACGGTTCCGTCCCGGTATCGAGGATCTGGTGGTCGACGTCGCCCGGGATCACCAGGGTCGAGTCGGGGCCGAAGCCCTGCGTCTGCCCCGCGACCAGCAGTTCGCCGCTGCCCGATTCGACCACGACCCCTTCCTCGCAGGCATGCCGATGCGGCGGTGTTCCGGACCCCGGGGCGATGGTCTGTCGCCATACCGACAGGTGAGCGAGACCGTCGACCGAGCCGGCGAGCGTGGTGTGGACGATGCCGGGCAGCCTGGAAAGGGGCAGGCGGGTGTTGTCGATGACGCGCATGGTCTGTCTCCTGCAGGCAAGATTCGATGGGGTACTGCACGACCGCGGAACGCAGTGTCGACCGAAGGCATTGCAGATGGAATAGCGCTTGATGTCGTAACTTTGCCGATAGAATTTCGGCAACGAGGGAGGGCGGCGATGGCGGGATTGCAGGCGTACGTGGCATTCGCGGAGTCCGCCCGGTACGGCAACTTCGCTGCCGCCGCGCGCGAGCTGGGTCTGTCCGCATCTGCGGTGGCCAAGAGCGTAGGCCGGCTCGAGGACGATCTCGGGCTGCGGCTGTTCCACCGCACGACGCGCCGGGTGACCCTCACCAGCGAAGGCCAGGATCTCTATGTCCGTTGCCGGCGCGTACTCGAGGAGATCGAGGCCATGCGCGGCGCGGCCGAGACGGCGCGCGGACACCCGTCCGGTACGTTGCGAATCGATGCCCCTTTGACCCTCGGGCGCATGCTGGTGGCGCCGGTGCTGGCGGAACTCGCACGCACGCATCCCCAGCTGGCAATCCAGGTGAGCTTCTCCGATCGCCAGGTCGATCTGGTGCAGGCCGGGCTCGATGCAGTGATCCGGATCGGCCACCTGCCGGATTCGACCTTGGTGGCCTGGCCGATCGGGGCCCAGGTGCTGGCCGTCGGCGCAGCGCCGACCTATCTCGCAGCGCGCAGCACGCCCGCGACGCCGCGCGAACTGGCGACCCACGCCTGCCTGGTCTTCCGTCTGCCATCCTCGGGGCGAGTGCGTCCGTGGCAGTTCCGCTCCGGCGACCGGCTCCAGGAATGGGTGCCCGAGGCCGCCTTCGTGATGAATGACGGCGAAGCGCTGGTCGCTGCCGCGGTCGAAGGCACGGGTCTCGTGCAGGCGCCGCTCTGCATGATCGCGCAGGAACTGCGCGCTGGCAGAATCGTCGAAGTGCTCGAGCGCTTTCGTCCCGAACCCCTGCCGATATCGCTGGTGTATCCCTCCCATCGCAAGGTACCGCCGCGCGTACGGGCATTGATCGAGGCCTTCACGCCCGACCGGGTGGCCACGGCCCTCGGCGCATTCGAAGCTGCGAAGGCGCGCCCGCTGCCGCGGGCAGCGCCCTCCCCCTCCCGGAGGAGCCGCTGACTTGAGCCGCGTCGACCGCAAGCATCTGCAGCAGGACGGCGTGCGCAATGCCGTGCGCGCCGCAGGCCAGGGACATCTGCTGCTGTCGGACGAGGCGATGGCGAAGTCGCTCGCCGACACGTTGGCGCGCAAACCGGCCGAGACCTCGCCCTGGATCTTCGCCTACGGCTCGCTGGTATGGAATCCGACGTTCCAGTTCGCGGAACGCCGCGTAGCGCGCGCCTATGGCTACCATCGCGGCTTCTATCTCTGGTCCCGCATCAATCGCGGCACGGCAGAGATTCCAGGTCTGGTGCTCGGCCTGGACCGGGGCGGCCATTGCAACGGCATCGCCTATCGCCTCGACCCGGCCAGCGCCGAGGAAGACCTGCGTCTGCTGTGGCGGCGCGAGATGGTGGTCGGTTCCTATCGTCCGTGCTGGCTCACGGTCCGCGTCGAAACCGGGGTGATCGCGGCGATAGCCTTCGTCATCGATCGCTCCAAACCGAACTACGCCGGCCGCCTCACCGACGAGCGCATCGTCGCTGTCGCCCTGCAGGCGCACGGCCATTACGGTTCGTGCGCCGACTATCTGGTGGACACCGCGGATGCGCTCGCGTCGCACGGCATTGCCGACCGCAATCTGGACCGTCTCGCCCGACGCGTGCGCGCCGGGCGTGCCTGAGCGCGCTCAGGCCGGGACGAGCCTGCGCCGCGAGACGCGGAACAGCAGGAATCCGGCGATCGACACATTGAGCACGTTCCACAGGACGCCATTGACGAAGGCCGCGCGGTAGGAGCCTGTGGCATCGAAGATCGCACCGGACATCCAGCCGCCGAAGGCCATGCCGAACAGTGTGGACGTGATCACCATCCCCACCCGCGTCCCGGCTTCCCGGGGAGAGAAGTACTCGCGCACGATGATGGTGTAAGAAGGCACGATGCCGCCCTGGAACAGGCCGAACAGCGCGGAAATCAGGTACAGCGAAGCGAGCCCGTTGAAGGGCAGGAACAGCAGCAGCGCCACGCCCTGCAGCGTGGAACCCACGATCAGGGTACGCAGCCCGCCGATGCGATCCGAGATCCAGCCGAACGTGAGCCGGCTCACGACGCCGCACGCGAGCATGAGCGACAGCATCTGCGCGCCCCGCGCGGGCCCGTAGCCGAGATCGCCGCAGTAGGCGACGAGGTGGACCTGCGGCATCGACATCGCCACGCAGCACGCGAATCCGGCGATGATCAGCAGTATCTGGAGCGCGCGCGGTGACAGGCCCACCGACCCGCCCGCCCACGATGACCGCCCGGCGACCGGCGTCGTCGCTTCGTGGATCGGGGACGGCCGGCGCAGCAGCAGCGCGAGCGGCAGCATCGTGGCCACGCAGAACAACCCGATGCCGAGATAAGTGTGGCGCCATCCCACGGTCGCGATGAAGTGCTGCACGACCGGAGGCCAGACCGTGCCGGCGAGATAGTTGCCGCTCGCGATGATGCCCACGGCGATGCCGCGGCGCGCCACGAACCACTGCGACGTGTCGGCCAGCAACGGCGCGAACGTGGCCGAACTGCCGACACCGATCAGGGCCCCCTGGACGAGCGCGAACTGCCACAGGCTCGTCGTCGAACCCGCCACCATGAAGCCCACCGAAAGCGCCAATGTGCCGCCGATCACCGGAAACATGATCCCGGCACGATCAGACCAGCGCCCCATCAGGATTCCGCCCATGCCGAACAGGATCATGGTCAGGGTGTACGGCAGCGACGCGTCCGCACGGGCCACCCCGAACTCCGCCTGAACCGTGGGCAGCGCGACGACCACCGACCACATGCCCACGCCCCCGATCGTGGAAAGCGTCAGGCCGGCCAGCAGGCGCCACCAGGCCTGAGCCGAGTCCGTCACCGGTCGCATCGCATCGCCCACTTGCCTCTCCCGATCCCTCAAACCCCGAATTCTGCATGTTTCGCGAACGTTATGGCGCACGGCTTCCCGCCGCCGCGTACGGACCGTGCAAAAGGGCGTGAACACGAAAGCCGGGTTCCCGGCGATCGCAGTCATGCCCGCTTTCCGGGCGGACGCGTCAGGTGCCCTGGAAGCGCCCCGTATCAGGCGCCATTCCGGCGGCCGCGCGCGCACGCACCTTCGCCGCGATATAAGCGCTGTGGGATACGTACAGCAGGTCCGCGACCTTGCGCACCAGATGCTGTTCCCAGGCGCTCAGTCGATGGTCGGCGAAAGCGACGCGCCACAGGTGTTCGACCACCTTTTCCTTCTGCTCCGCCGAGAAGTTCCGGTTGAGAAGCGAAGTGAACTGGAACAGGTCGGCGGCCTGGCCCGCCTGTTCCTCGGCGAGGCGGATGAGCGCATCGGCGTCCGGACCCGAGAGCCCGAAACTCGCGTGCACCGCCCGCTGCACCGCCTCGCGCTCGGCGGGTTCGATGTCACCGTCCATGCGCACGACCTCGACGAGCAGCGCGGCGGTGGCGAACTCGATGGACCGTTGTCCGGATTCCGGCGCGGCGGACGGGGCCATGTGCCGGTCGAAGAAGTCCCGGATGGATGCGAGCATGATGGGTACTTTCCGTGATGGGATGTCGTCAGGTCATCGCCAGCGGCTGCTTGCGTCGCGGCGGCGGATGGGCGCGATCGATGGCGGTGAGATCAGCGGCGGACAGCGCAAGTTTCGCAGCCGCGAAATTCTCCCGGAGGTGCACTTCGCGCACGGCCTTGGGGATGGCCATCACGCCCGGCTCCCGCAGCGTCCACGCGAGCGCGGCCTGGGCGGCGGTCACCCCGAGCCGCTCGCCGACGGCGGCGAACGTCCGGTCCTTGGCGAGCGCGCCCTGGTCGATGGGGCAATAGGCCATCAGCGGCACCCCGTGCTGGCGCTGCCAGGGCAGCAGATCGAACTCGACACCCCGGTGGGAGGCCGAGTAATAGACCTGATTCGCGGCGCACGCCCCGCCACCCGCGGTGCTCCGGAGTTCGTCCATGTCGTCGGCGTCGAAATTGCTGACGCCCCAATGGCGGATCTTGCGCGCCTCCTGCAAGGCACGGAACCCGTCCAGCGTAGCGCTGAGCGGATGCTGGCCGCGCCAGTGCAGCAGGTACAGATCGATCCGGTCGAGGCCGAGACGCTTGAGGCTGCGCTCGCACGCCGTCACCACGCCGCCACGGCTCGCATTCTGCGGATAGACCTTGCTCACGATGAAGAGCTCCTCGCGACGCACGCTGCCGGCCGCGAACAACGCCGCCAGCGCCGCGCCGATCACCTCCTCCGCGCCGCCTTCGCCGTACATTTCGGCGGTGTCGATCAGTCTGTAACCGTGCTCGATAGCAAAGCACACCGCCGCGATCTCGTCCTTGCGGGCTCGCGCCTGTTCGCCCATGCGCCAGGTACCAAGACCCAGCGCCGGAACCTGTTCGCCGTCCGGGAGCGTGACCACGTTCATCTGCGCATTTCCTTCCATTGGATCGAGGGCGGAATTCTGACAGGAACCGCCGCGCCGGTGCAGCGCGCCCCCCATCGGACGCCCGCGTCCAGTAATATCGCGTCGCCATGGCCGAACCCGAAAGCTGGGCCTTCCCTTCCGAACTGCAGCCGAACGCAGGCGAACTGCATTTCGACCTGACCGCTGTGCTCGATGCGGTGGTGAAACTGCGCGCGGAGATTCCCGAAGATGCCTTCACGGCCTCGATCCTGGGGACCGAGCGTTTCGGCAACGGTGTCGTGATCCGCGAGGACGGACTCACGCTCACCATCGGTTATCTCATCACCGAAGCCGAATCGATCTGGATCACCACCAATCGCGGGACGGTGGTGCAGGGCCATCCCCTCGCCTACGATTTCGCTACCGGATTCGGGTTGATCCTCCCGCTCGGCCGGCTCGGCGTGGCGCCGATCGCGCGCGGCACGATCACCACCGCGAACGTCGGCGATGACGTGTTCGTCGTCGGCCACGGGGGCCGCGCCCATGCGCTCAAGGCGCGGTTGAACGACAAACGGGAGTTCGCCGGCTACTGGGAGTATCTGCTCGACGAAGCCTTGTTCACGGTACCCGCGCATCCGCACTGGAGCGGGGCACCGCTGGTCGGCGCCGACGGCCGGGTGCTGGGCATCGGCTCGCTGCTGGTACAGGAGGAAGTGCAAGGCAACGCGACCCAGGGCAACATGTTCGTGCCCATCGACCTGCTGGCGCCGATTCTCGAGGATCTCGTCACCACCGGGCGCTCATCCCTGCCGCCGCGCCCCTGGCTCGGCATGTACACGCAGGAGACCGAAGGTCATATGTTGGTGGCGGGCCTCGCCGAAGGCGGCCCGGCGCAGGCCGCCGGCGTGCGTTCCGGCGATCTGGTGCTGGAGATCGCGGCCGAAAGGGTCGCGTCGCTCACCGAACTGCTGCGCAAGATCTGGCGGCTCGGCCCGGCCGGGACCGAGGTCCCGCTCACGCTCGGGCGTGACGGCGCGCTGGTTCACATTCGCGTCCGCTCGGCCGATCGCGGCGATTATTTGAAGAAACCCCGCCTGCACTGAAGCGCTCGATCGGACCGGCACTTTCCTGGGCCGTGGCTTCATGGCTGTCGCCCCCGACGTCAGCCGCCTCGGGCACGAAGCGCACAGACGCGCCGGGCGCTACGCGGCGCGTTGCGATCCCGGGCGAACGCCCGCCCGCGGTCGGTCCGGGCGGGACCGGGCGCTACGGACGCAGGTAGTTCTCCAGCGGTTGCGCATAGCGCAGGAACACCAGCGCGCCGACCTCGCTCACCAGTTCCGTGTGGTGAGCGCCGCGATGTGCAATCTGGTAGTCCCCGGCGCGCAACCGGGCCCCACCGAGGTACTGGACCTCGCCCTCGAGCACCACGCATTCCTCGGCGTCGGGATGAACGTGCGCGGGCGCGCGCGCGCCCGGTTCGAGCCGCACGAGCCACGATTGCGCGGTACCGACCTGCTGCAGCAGGCGCGCGTGCACACCGGGCAGCATTTCCGCCCAACCCGCGCCTTCGCGGCGCAGCGTGACGAGTCCGGGGGCGTCGCGCTCGCCTTCGGCCGCCAGCGCGACTGCCAGCACTCCGGCCCGCAGTGCAGGGGAGGGATCGATCGGCAACAGCGCACCGCAGATCGTCGCGACGATCTCCTCGGGGAGAGACAGCGGGACGTCGTTCTCGTCATCGTCGATCTGGTGCGGCATGGTGGTCTCCGTGGCTATTTCCGGGCTGTCGAACGCATACGCAACAATCGCGCGTTCGGATTGTCGCCGCAAGGTCCTGCGCTACCATGCGCAACTCGAATGAGAACATCGGAGGGATAGAGCATGGCTGGACAAGACAAGGTCGCCGTCGTCACCGGCGCCGGCACGGGCATCGGCAAGGCGGTTGCCGTCACGCTGCTGAAGAACGGATATCGGGTCGCGCTTGCCGGGCGTCGGCCGGAACCGCTGAACGAAGCGATCGCCGAGGCCGGCGTAGGCGCGGACCGCGCCCTTGCGGTGCCGACCGACGTCAGCCAGCCGGACTCGGTCGCCGCGCTGTTCGACAAGGCGAAATCGACGTGGGGCAGGGTCGACGTGGTGTTCAACAATGCCGGCGTCAATGCGCCCGGCGTGATGCTCGAGGATCTGACGTTCGAGCAATGGAAGAACGTCGTCGACATCAACCTGACCGGGCCCTTCCTGTGCACGCAGGCGGCATTCCGGATCATGAAGGACCAGACGCCCCAGGGCGGCCGGATCATCAACAACGGTTCCATCTCGGCGCACGCGCCGCGGCCCAATTCGGCGCCCTACACGGCGACCAAGCACGCCATCACCGGTCTCACCAAGTCCACCGCGCTGGACGGCCGCAAGTACAACATCTCATGCGGCCAGATCGACATCGGCAATGCAGCCACCGCAATGATCGCCCGCGCCGTCAAGGGCCTGCCGCAGGCTAATGGCGAAACCAGGGTGGAGCCGCTGATGGACGTGCAGCATGTCGCCGACGCGGTCCTGCACATGGCGGGGCTGCCGCCCGATGCGAACATCCTGACCATGACCATCATGGCGACGCACATGCCGTTCGTCGGCCGCGGCTGAGCGGCGGACAGAGTCCCGGGCGAGGCAGCCTATCCACGTCGCCCGGCCCGGATCCGCTCAGCGCCTTCGCAGCAGCCCGCTGATCCGATCGGCCGCGGCGCGCAGCGGCGGAAGCATCTTCTTCACCATCTGGGTCGCGGGCGTCCGGTTCGCCTGGCCACTGATGTTCATGGCGGCAATGGTGCGGTCGTTGCGATCGCGGATCGGGGCGCTGATGGAGATGAGCCCCTCCTCCAGTTCCTGATTGACCATGGCCCAGCCTCTTTCCCGCACTTCGCCGATCATTTTCTTCAGCTCGGTGCGATCGGTCACGCCGCGCACCGTCCGGGCACGCAGGTCGGACCTGCGCAGCTAACTCATCTTCGCGATGATGTGGAATCTGCTCGCCGGCTACGGCGGGATGGTGTCGATCGGGCAGCAGGCCTTCCTCGGCCTGGGCGGCTACGCTCTGCTGGTCATGGCCAATTTCATGGGCGTGAATCCGTTCGTCGCGGTCCCGATCGCGGCGGTGCTCGCGATGCTGGTGGCGATCCCCGTCTCGCAGCTTGCCTTTCGCCTCCAGGGCGGCTACTTCGCCATCGGCACCTGGGTGATCGCCGAAGTCTTCCGCCTGTCGATCGCCAACGTCGCCGCGGTGGGCGGCGGGTCCGGTACCAGCCTGACCGCGCTGCGCGGGATCGAACGATCGACGCGGGTCTCGGTGACGTTCTGGCTGTGCCTGCGGTCGGCCGTGGCTGCGGTTGCGCTCGTGTACTGGTTCCTGCGCTCGCGTCAGGGACTGGCGCTGCTCGCGCTGCGCGACAGCGAGGTGGCGTCCGAGAGCCAGGGAGTGAACGTGCGCGCCACGAAGCTCGGGGTCTACGTCGTCGCGGCGTTCGGCGCGGGAGTCGCCGGCGCGCTCTACTTCCTCGGCAACCTGCGCATCTCGCCGGACGCGGCATTCACGGTGAACTGGACCGCATTTACCATCTTCATCGTCATGATCGGCGGCATCGGTACCATCGAAGGCCCGATCATCGGCGTGATCCTGTTCTGGCTGCTCAACAAATATTTCTCCGACTACGGCACCTGGTACCTGGTCGGGCTCGGCCTGCTGACCATCGTGGTGACCATTCGCTTTCCGCGCGGTCTGTGGGGCTACGTGTCGCGCCGCTTCGATCTCCATTTCTTCCCTGTGCAGCGCCGGCTGGTGCTGCGCAATCCAACAGAGGATTGAACCATGCCTGAAGCCTTCATCTGCGCCGCGTTGCGCACCCCCATCGGCCGCTACGGCGGTGCACTCGCCTCGGTGCGTCCGGACGATCTCGGTGCGATCCCGCTCAAGGCTCTGATGGAGCGCCACGCGGGCGTCGACTGGAACGCGGTCGACGACGTGGTGTTCGGCTGCGCCAACCAGGCCGGCGAGGACAATCGCAACGTGGCGCGCATGGCACTGCTGCTTGCCGGCCTGCCCCGGGAGATTCCCGCCAGCACCATCAACCGCCTGTGCGGCTCCGGCATGGACGCCGTGGGCATCGCCGCGCGCGCGATCAGATCTGGCGAAGCAGACCTCGTCATCGCCGGTGGCGTCGAAAGCATGTCGCGCGCCCCGTTCGTGATGCCGAAGGCTGAAAGCGCATTCTCGCGCGCCAACGCCGTGTACGACACGACCATCGGCTGGCGCTTCGTCAACCCGGTGATGAAGCAGCTGTACGGCGTCGATTCGATGCCGGAGACGGCCGAGAACGTGGCGGTAGAGTTCGACATCGCGCGCGCCGATCAGGATGCCTTCGGCCTGCGCTCCCAGTCACGCGCTTCGCTCGCGCAGAGCAACGGGCGCCTCGCCCTCGAGATCGTGCCCGTGACGATCCCCGCGAGGAAGGGCGACCCGGTGGTGGTGAGCCAGGACGAGCATCCGCGCGCAACCACGCTCGAAGCGCTGGCGAAGTTGCGGCCCATCGTGAAACCCGAAGGGACGGTCACGGCCGGCAACGCTTCGGGTGTGAACGACGGCGCGTGCGCGCTGATCATCGCGAGCGAGGCCGCCGCGAGGAAGCACGGGCTCACGCCGCTCGCGCGCGTGGCGGGCGTCGCCACCGCGGGCTGTGCGCCGCGCATCATGGGCATGGGTCCGGTGCCGGCAACGCGGAAGCTGCTCGCACGCCTGGGTTTGAAGCCGGAACAGCTCGACGTGATCGAACTGAACGAAGCGTTCGCGGCGCAGGGCCTGGCCGTGCTGCGCCAGCTCGGCATCGCGGACGACGACGCCCGGGTGAACCCGAACGGCGGTGCGATCGCGCTCGGGCATCCGCTCGGCATGAGCGGCGCGCGGCTGGTGGCCACGGCGGCGCATGAATTGCAGCAGCGCAAGCTCGAACGCGCACTCACGACCATGTGCATCGGCGTCGGCCAGGGCATCGCGACGGTGCTCGAACGGGTATGAGCCCGTCCGCCCATCGACGCGCCCTCGGAGCCGAACCCCTCCCTCCTGGAGAACAGTCATGACCAGTCCGTTGGAACAGACGTTGACCGAGGCCGTCCTCTCCCGCATCGAGGCCACGGCGGAGCCGCGCTTCAGGGAGATCATGACGAGCCTCATCCGTCACCTGCACGCGTTCGTGCGCGAGACCGAGCTGACCGAGGCCGAATGGTTCGCCGGCATACAGTTCCTGACCGCGACCGGCCAGACGTGCGACGCCAAGCGCCAGGAGTACATCCTGCTGTCCGACACGCTGGGCGTATCGATGCTGGTGGACGCGATCAATCACCGGAAACCGGGCAGCGCGACCGAAACCACGGTGCTGGGCCCGTTCTACGTTCCGGGATCGAAGCACATCCCCATGTGGACCGACATCGCTGCAGGGCTGCCTGGCGTCCCAGCCTATGTCCACGGTCGCGTGCTCGACGTGGACGACAAACCCGTCGCGGGCGCGGAACTCGACGTCTGGCAGAACGATTCCGAAGGCTTCTACGACGTGCAGCGGCCGGGTGCTTCGTATGCGCGCGGCAAGTTCACCACCGATGCGCACGGCCGCTACGGCTTCCGTACCACCAGGCCGGTGAGCTATCCGATCCCGACCGACGGACCCGTAGGCAAGATGCTGCTCGGCATGGGCCGGCATCCTTATCGCCCTGCTCACGTCCATGCCAAGGTATCCGCCCCCGGCTACGATGCCATCACCACGCACCTGTTCGTGAAAGGCGATCCGTATCTCGGGTCGGACGCCGTGTTCGGCGTGAAGGATTCGCTGGTCGTAGAGTTCAACGATCGGCCCGCCGGCCGCGCACCGGATGGGAAGGCGTGCGATCGACCATTCAGCGTCGCCGAATACGACTTTCGGCTGGTGCGCACCGGAACGACGGCCTGAGGGAACCGACCCGCTCCCCCAATCGGCAGCGCACGCCCAGGAGACACCCTTCGGTGCCGCAATACGCCGATTCGCCCGGCCTCCTCAATGGAATACTCGACCTCCGTCGATCGCCAGCGTCTGGCCCGTGATGCTGTCGGTACGGCACATCTCCACCACCTGCGCCGCGACATCGTCCTTGTCGGCCGCGCGCTTCAATAGCGAGCCCTCGCGCGAGCGCTTCTGGTAGCCCGAATCGAGATTGGCCGTGGCCCGCGTGCCCTCCAGATACCCGGGTGCGATGCAGTTGACCAGGACTTCCGGCGCCAGCGCGACGGCCATGCAGCGCGTCAGGTGAATCAATCCGGCCTTGGACACGGCATACGGAATCGAAGACCCGGTCGGTGACAGGCCTGCCACCGAGGCGATGTTGACGATTCTGCCTGCACCCTGCTGCCGCATCAGTCCGCCGACGGCCTTGATGCAGAGCATCGGCCCCGTGAGATTGACGGACATGATCTTTTGCCAGTCGTCGAACGTCATCGCATCCAGATCGGAAAACGCGATCCACTTGTTGTAGGCGGCATCGTTCACCAGGATGTCCACCCGCCCGAATCGTTCGGCGACACCAGCGACCAACGCCTTCACTGCGTCCGGATCGGCCACGTCGCAGGCCATGGCTTCGCTGCGCACGCCGAGTTTCCGTACCTCATCGGCAACTTCGAGCGCGGGCTGCCGGCTTTGTGCGTAAACGACGACCACGTCACAGCCGGCTCGCGCCAACGCGTGGCAGATCCGGCTGCCGAGGCCGCCGTTGCCGCCCGTGACGATGGCGATCTTGCCTTTGAGTTCCATGTCGATTCTCCGGTGCCGAAAGGTTCGGGTTCACAGCGATGCCGGTCCCGGGATTCTGCTCGAAACCCGCCAGCCACCCCGATTCTGCCTGCAAGCGCCCGTCGAAAAAACTGACACACTTGCGGCCCCGACGGGTGGGGCGCGGCGCATGACACGGCCGCTCAGCGCGTTCGCGTCAAAACGCTGACGCCGGCGACGAGCGCCCTTCCGGCTCCGCGGGGGTCAAGCGCTGGAGCGTACGCTGGCACTGCCGCAAGCTCATCGTGACACCGAAGCGCAAAGACAGATGCCGCATCAGCAGCCGCCCGCTCCATTGCGTCTCCGCATAGCCGAAAGCGGCCGGCGGTTGCGCGATGTCCGCCGCAAGGCGGAGCGCGTGGTCGACCGGCAATTTCGGGGGTCGACCGCTCGGACAGTGCGCACGCAAGCCTTCGGCGCCATGGGTCTCGAAGGCATGGACCCAGCGCTCCACGGTGCGAGTGCTGTCACCGAACCAGAGCGCCACCTCATGACAGCTGCGACCCAGGCTCACCAGCAGCACGCAATGCAACTGGTGCAGCAACCGTTGGTCGCGCGAACTCGCGACCGCCGCCCGGATCGATTGGCGCAATACCGGCGGTTCGTTCAGCGTCATCCTGCGCATGCTGACCACCCTCCTTGCGAATGGCCGTCGATTGCGACACGAATTCTGTCGCGCGTGACGGCGCCACCTCCTCGGTGCGATTTATGCGTTTTCGCTCGGGCCGATGTCGACCGACAAAAGCAACATCCGCGCAGATTGCGTGTGTAGCGCGCCTCCGTCGAAGACAGGCATTTGTCATTCCGGAAACGCTGGTCTCGACGGAGATTCCAATCATGAATGCGTTCGATTATGCCAACTACATCCGCAGCCTGCTCACGATGGGCGCCATGGCGCTGTCTTGCACGCAGGCGTTCGCAACACCCGTGAACGGCACCACGGACGATTGCACCGTGACGGGCGCGTATGTCCAGGAGCACAACTTCTTCGGCGTCGACAAGCATTTCACCGTCGTGTTCACCGACAAGAACAACGGTGGACAGGACGTCGCTTCGGTCGATGCGGGAGTAATTGGTGCCGGACGAACCGTGGACGTCCCGGTGCCTCCGGGCGCCGCCACATTGACCCATTGCGATGTTCACAACAAATCGACGGCCGTAGGCCAAGGTGGGGGTGGTGGAGGCGGGGGCGGCGGCGGGGGCGGTGGGGGCGGACCCGGCAATGTCCAACCCAACGCGCGCCAGGAGCTGAAGATCGAGGCGCTCTACGTCGATCCCGTCACCGGCGAGATCAAGCTTGGCAGCATCTTCGACTTCGTTCTCCAGGCCTATGGCGCCGGTGTCCTGCTCTACATTCCGGATCTGTGGGCCGACACCAACGGCGATGACCAGATCGCCGACGGCGACGTGCTGTACTCGTTGATCGACCTGCGCCAGTACACCGACAGCGGCGCCGACGATCTGGCCGACGTCAATGCCCGCTTCATCCCGGGGCAGGTCTTCGACATCGCCGCCGGCGTCGTCGCCAGTCTCCCGGGCATGTCGTTCAGCACGACGCCCTTCACCTTCGACCCGATGTCCGGCTATGCGGGAACGCCCTTCACAGGGACCGGCTTCGCGGACACCGACCACGGCATCGGCCTGGTTTCGGAGCCACTGTCCATGGGCCTGATCGTCGCGGCCGCGCTGGCAGCAGCGGTAGTGCCGCTCGCGCGCAATGGGCGCCGCAATGCGAAGCGAGAATCGACCTGACCACTGGCGAGTCATCTCCGGGTCGGTGACTGGCCCGATGCTGCAGGCTCCGATTGCCGGATCAGTAGTGCCGCCGCCGCATTCGTCCGCTCGCGCGCCGTCCACCCTGGATCGCGACGTCCGATCTCGATAGCGGCTGGCCCTCGTGGGATCGTCCGGGCGCGTGGGCGGGGGCGCAATCCACGGCGTGAAACGCGCCTTCGCGCCCGGGGCGCTGCGACGGCATGCAGCCCGCCGCGATCCCACGACGAGAGGCTTGCCCGACCGGCCCGGCGGCAGATCGGCGCAGCCCCGTTGCGTCAGCCGCACGTCCCGGCCGTCCGCGATGGGGTAACCTTCGCGCTGAGAGGCTGACCCATGACCAGAATTGCAATTCTCGACGATTGGCAGGATGTCGCGCGCGCGTCAGCCGATTGGTTCGCGCTCGAGCGCAAGGCCGAGATCGTCTCGTTCACGCGTCCGTTCGGCTCGACGGACGCGGTCGCCAAGGCGCTCGCCGAGTGCGACATCGTGATCGCGATGCGCGAGCGCACGATGTTCTCGAAGGCCCTGATCGACCAGCTCCCGAAGCTGCGCATGATTGCGCTGACCGGCGTGCGATCGGGCACGCTCGATTTCGATGCCTGCACCGCGCGCGGCATCGTGGTGTGCAATACCGGCAGCGACCATTCCAACGCGACCACGGCGGAGATCGCGCTGGCGCTGCTGATGGCCGCGGCGCGGCATCTGACCACGGCCGATCGCGGCATGAGAGTGGGCCGGTTCCAGGACGAGGTCCCGCTCGGCACAATGCTCGATGGCCGCAAGCTCGGCATCGCCGGACTGGGCAAGATCGGTTCGCGCATGGCGCGGATCGGCAACGCGCTGGGCATGGAAGTACTCGCCTGGAGCCAGAACCTGACGGCCGAACGCGCGCAGGCAGCCGGGGCGCGACTGGTGGACAAGACCACGTTGTTCGCGGAATCCGATGCGATCACGCTGCATCTGGTGCTGTCCGATCGCACCCGTGGTGTCGTCGGGGCATCCGAGCTCGCGCTGATGAAACCGGGCGCGATCCTCGTCAACACCTCGCGCGCGCCTCTGATCGACGAAGCGGCGCTGCTCAGTCATCTGCGCCAGAACCTGCTGGTCGCAGGGCTCGACGTCTTCGACCAGGAACCGCTGCCTGCCGGGCATCCGTTCCGGTCGATGCCCAATGTCGTGATGACGCCGCACCTGGGCTATTGCTCGCGCGAGGTCTACACCCAGTTCTACCGCGAATCGATCGAGAACGTGCTCGCTTTCCTCGACGGCAAGCCGATCCGCGTCGTCAATCCCGCCAGCCTGGAGAACAAGCAGCCGTGAAGATCGCGATCGTCGGGTGTGGCGCAATGGGCAGCGTGTACGCGGGCCTCCTGGCCAGCGCCGGTCATGAAGTCTGGGCGATCGATGCGTGGCGCGACCACATCGAGGCGATTCGCGCCAACGGCCTGAGGCTCGAGGGCATCTCGGGAGACCGGACCGTGCGCATCCAGGCCACGACCGACGCGGCCGACGCCGGCCAGTGCGAACTCGTGATCGTCGCGACCAAGATCATGCACGTGGAGCAGGCCGCCAACGCAGCGCGCGCGCTGGTCGGACCGGAGAGCGTCGTGCTCTCGATCCAGAACGGACTCGGCGGTCCCGACATCACCGCCCGAGTCCTCGGCCGCGAGAACGTGATGGTGGGTGTCGTGGGCGGGTTCGGTGCGTCGATGAAGGGCCCGGGCCACGCGCATCACAACGGCATGGAACTGGTGCGCCTCGGAGAATTCTCGGGGCCTGTGACGCCCCGGCTGGAGCAGGTCGCGGAGGTGTGGCGTTCCGGCGGGTTCAAGGTGAAATGCTTCGACGACATCGACCAGCTCGTCTGGGAAAAGCTGATCTGCAACGTGACCTATTCGGGCCCGTGCTCGGTGATGGACCGCACCATCGCCGAGGTGATGGGCGATCCCGACGCCTGGTCGGTGGCCGCCGGCTGCGCGCGTGAAGCCTTCCTGGTGGGCAAGGCGAAGGGCGTCAAGCTCGACATCGATGATCCCGAGGCCTACGTGCGCGCGTTCGGGTCGAAGATTCCCAATGCGCGGCCCTCGGTGCTGCTGGACCATCAGGCAGGCCGGCTATCGGAGATCGACGCGATCAACGGCGCGATCGTTCGCGTCGGCGGCGAAGTGGGCGTCGACACCCCGCGCAATGCCGTGATCACCGCGCTGGTCCGCGCCAAGGAACGCCGCATGGGCGTGCGCGCCTGAGGGCCGGGCTTTTCTCTCTCATCCAATCGCCACGGGGTTCCAGACCATGACCCTACCTGCGCAGATGCGCACGCTCGAAGCGAGCGAGTTTTCCATCGACAGCCTGCAACTGCACGATCGGCCGGTGCCGATCCCGTGGCGCAACGAGATCCTCGTGCGCGTGCACGCCGCCAGCCTCAACTATCGCGATCTCGCGATTCTTGCGCAGGAGTACCTGCCGAGCCTGCGCATGCCCTATGTCCCGGCATCCGACGCGGCCGGCGAGGTCGTCGCCATCGGCGAGAGCGTGACGCGCTTCAAGGTCGGCGACCGCGTGATGCCGATCTACACGCAGGGCTGGTACGACGGCAAGCCGACACTGGAGATGCGCACCCAGCGCACGCTGGGAGCGCCGCTTTCGGGTGTGTTGCAGGACTACGTCGCGGTGCCCGCCGAGGACGCCGTGGCGACACCGGCAAACCTGTCGGACGCTGAAGCTTCGACCTTGCCCATCGCCGCATTGACCGCCTGGTCGACCCTCGCGGAAGGCGAAGTGAAGCCGGGCAGCGTGGTGCTCGTCCAGGGCACGGGGGGCGTTGCGCTGTTTGCAGTGCAGTTCGCCAAGCTGGCCGGCGCGCGCGTGATCGTGCTCTCTTCGAGTGACGAAAAGCTCGCCCGCGCTGCGAAGCTGGGCGCGGACGTCGGCATCAACTACCGCACGACCCCGAAGTGGGAAACCGCCGTTCGCGAAGCCACCGGCGGACGCGGCGTGGACATCGTCGTGGAAACCGCCGGCAGCACGTTGCCGCAATCGCTCGCCGCGCTGGCCTTCGGCGGCTTCATCGGAGTGATCGGGTTCGTCGCGGGCTACGAAGCCACCATACCGCTGCGCGCCGTGATCGGTCCGATGGTCCGCATTCAGGGCATCGCGGTGGGTTCGCGCGCCCGCTTCGAAGCGATGAATCGCGCCATCGTCGCGCACGACCTGAAGCCGGTCGTGGATTCGACCTTTCCGCTGGAGCGGGGTGCCGAGGCATTCCGGCACCTCGCCAGCGGTACGCACTTCGGCAAGATCGTACTGACGCTGTAGCGCCTCAGCGCGGGGGCGGGTCCGGAACGAAGTTCGCAGGGAACGGTTGCGGGTCGCGCGGCGCCGGAACGGGCGCCGGAATGACGCCGCGCGCCGCGAGGTTCACGCGGCTGTCGTACCAGATCGCGACCACTTCGTCGGGCGTTTCGGACGCGCGCTCGAAGTTCGTATAGCGCACCTGCGAAGTCTGGATGCGGCCATGCCCGGTACCCAGGCTCTTCTGCAACTGCGCGCTCTCGGCGCGTGCGCTCGGCCGCGGGGCCGGCGCGGAGGCGGCGCCGGCATTGCCTGCAGCGGACTCCCTCGGGGAGTCTGCGGCCGAATCGTCGCGCCGAGAGCGCTCGTCTTCCAGCACGACCGGCGGCTCCACCTTGCGCCGGAAGACCGCCACGCCGATCACGCCGACGTTGTCGGGGCGCCCGGTGCGCGCCGCATACGAATCGTCGAGCCGCGTGAAGTAGAACGCGGCCACCTTCGACATGTCCTTGCGCCAGCCCTTGATCGGCAGATAGCTGCCCGAGGCCAGGACGTAGCCCGTCTGGCCCGGCGCGGCCGTTTCCCCGGACACCACATTGACGCCGTCCACCGAAGTCACCGCCAAGACGTCGCCGCCGGACTGATTGCGGATGCGGATCTCGTATTCATTGCCGGGCTTGCCGGCGACGTACCAGCGGCCGTCGCTGAAATAAGTGGGGAGAATGCGACCGGAGGCGCGGTCGTAGATGGTCACGTCGGCAAGACTGCCGACGGCGAAGGCGGGAACGGCGCAGACGGTCAGCGCAACGGCGAGCGCAAGAGTGCGAAGTTTCATGGCGTGCTCCTGGTTGAGGGGATTGCACGCCTTGAAACGGTCGCGCCGCCCGAACGGGGTCAACGCAATCCGAACAGGTCGAAATCGCCTTCCAGCACCTGATCCAGCCGGCCGGTACGCCAGCCCCGCAGCGAATCGCGCACCAGCGGCGACGGGGCTTCGCGATAGCGCCGCACGATCGTGGCGGGCGCGCCGCCCTCCGCGACGAAGCAGGCGAGCGCCTGTTCGAGCGCCGTCTGGTTCGCCGGTCGCTGCCGTGTCGGCTGGGCGACCACGAGTACCCGTGCGGTGGCACGTTCGAACCCGCCCTTGCCATCCGGCACTTCGAAAACGTGCAATCCGGCTTCCGGTCCGAGGATGCCGTGCACGCCGAAGCCACCGACCGCGAGCACCGTCCTGCCGGCTGCCCGGTCGGTCAACTGCTGCACGCGCATCCGGCGCGCCTCGCCCCAGCCCTGGTACATCCGCGCAACCCGGCGGATCCAGACTTCGGGACTGGCAGCATCCTCCGCCGCCACGGCCTCGATACCCACGAAGACCTCAGAAGCGCGGTGCGCGTCGAGATCGTCGATGGCATGCCGCAGTACGTGCAGGCGTTCGGCGAGATTGCCGAGGAGGCCTTCGGGCGAGACACGCCGCGCACCGGGGCGCGGTTCGACCCGACGATGGAGCGAGCGCGCGGCCTGGATGGCGGCGTCGATGCGGTCCATCCGCTCGACCTGGTCGAGTTCGTCGAACCGGTTGTCGTCGCGCCAGAACTGCGCGGAGGCCATGGCGTCCAGCAGCGCCTTCTTGCGCAGCCGCCATTCGTCCGAACCGACCCGCGCTTCCATCGCTTCGAGCGCTGCGCTCAGCCGGGGCAGGTCCACGTCGCGGCCGAAATGGGAGGGTGCAGTGTCCTCCGCGTGCTCCGAGTCGGCCGCATCCGCCGGGATCGCGGAGTCCGGATCGACACCCGGCGGCGCGTCGGGATCGACGAACTCGACCTGTACGCCGCGCCCGTCGCTGCGCACGAACAGGAACTGGTCGCCTTCGGGAAAGCGATTCTCGACGATGGTCTTGGCGATCGGGCCCAGCACGTACTGCTCGATCGCGCGCCGCAACGGTCGTGCACCCATGTCGGGCGTGAAGCCGCGATCGAGCAGAAACTCGATGGCCGACTCCTCCCATTCCACCGCCCAGGCACGATTGCGGAAACCGCGCCGCTCCAGCACCAGCCGCAGCTCCTTGCGCAGGATGTCGCGCATGACCAGGCGCGACAGCGGCCGGAACACCACCACCCGGTCGATCCGATTGATGAATTCGGGCCGGAACGTGGACGTGATGGCGCGCAGAACCTGCGCCTCGGCGAAGACCCCGGCGCTGTTCGAGAAACCGAGGCTCGTGGCGGCGTGCGCGACGCCGCCGAGGTTGGACGTGAGGATGATGATCGCGTGCCGGAAATCGGCCAGATTTCCGCGAGCGTCGGTCAACCGCCCGTCATCGAAGACCTGCAGGAACAGGTCCCACACGCGCGGATGCGCCTTCTCGAATTCGTCGAGCAGCACGAGCGAGAACGGCTGCTTGCGAATCCGGTGCACCAGCGAATCGGCGTCGGAGCCTTCTCCGCTCTCGCCGAGGATGCGCTCCATGCCGGACAGGTCCTGCAACTCGCTCATGTCGAGCCGGATCATGCGATCGACCGAGCCGAACAGGAACTCGGCGAGCACTTTTGCCACCTCGGTCTTGCCGGTGCCGGTGGGCCCCGCGAACAGGAACACACCCACCGGTCGGTGGGGATCGGTGAGACCGGCTTTCAACATCGCCACGCGGTCGATCAGGCAATCGACTGCGTCGGGCTGCCCGAGCACGCGGGCAGCGAAACGCGCGCGCAGTGCGGCCACATCGAGGCCCGCGGCGTCATCGATGACGTCGGCCGGCAGGCCGCTGTTCTCGACCAGCGCCGCGACGAGATGCGCGTGGGAAACAGTTCCGGATCCGGCGGAAGCGGCGGATGCGCGGGCCCGCTGCACGAGATCGAGCAGTCCGCCCGGCAGCGCATGATGGCTCAGGTAGTGGCGCGACAGGTCCAGGGCTTCCTTCAGGACCGGCAACGGGAGCACCGGCCCGTCAACCGCTGCGACCACCGCCTGCGCCAGGACCAACGCTGCCGGACCATCGAGCGGCGCCATGCCGATCGACTTGAACGCAGAGCGCAATCGCGGCCGCTCGACCAGCAGGCGCTCGATGGCGCCGGCGCTGGATTCCCCCACCAGGCAGACGCGGCCGGCCTCGATCTCGGGCAGGACCAGGTCGAGTACGCTCACCGGGCTGTAGCGGTGCTTGCCGGCGTAGTGCAGTTCATGCAGCCGCGGGACGTACCAGACCACCCGTCGCCCGCTTTCCAGCGCCGCGAACAGCTCGCGCATGCGTTTCTCGAGCTCGCCCATGTAGCTCTGGCCAGCCTGCACGTCCGAGGCCGACGCCTCGAACACCGACCAACCCCGGGTCGCCAGCCGGCGTGCGAACAACTGGATGAAAGCGGTCTTGCCGACGCCGGGGTCACCGATGACCAGGAACGACGCCGGCGGCGATGCGGTCACGGCTGCCACGGCCTGTTCGAGCGCTTCCTGCACTGCTTCGTATTCGACGACGACCCCCTGGTCGCGCGCGGTCGGCAGCATGCGCCCGATGGTCTGCAGATAATCGATGTCGAGGCGCGTGCGCCGCCATTCGTTGTACTGCCCCCGCAACATCTCGCCGCCCGGCCCGGACAGCCCGTTCAGGACCGCGACCAGGGCCTCCAGGTCGGGCGCAGCGACCTCCGCCAGGGCCGAGGGGAGATCGGGCGCCTCGCCTTCCGCGAGATTGATCGCGATGAAATCGTCCAGCACGCCGGCCAGCAGCGGATTGCGCGGCCACCATTCGGCCGCGCGCAGCAGCACGCGCCAGATCACCGGGTCGCGCGAATGCGCGCCCAAGGCGCGCAGCACGAAATACAGCACCCAGACGGCCAGCATTCCCGCGTGCGCCATCAGCCTGGGAACCGCGGCAGCAGCGTCCTCGCGCCGTGCCAGCGCCGCACCCGCCATGCACGCGAGCTCGCCGGAAGGCCCGACGCAGTAGTCCACCAGCACCTGGATCGGCACCTCCGGCGCCAGGAGCAGTCCGACGCCCTGCACGAAAACCGGATTCCCCTCGAGGTCCCGGGGGTGTGCCGAAGCCTGGTAGTCGTCCGCGAGCAGCGCCGCGCATGCCGCTGGCGAATCGGGAAGCGCCGGCGGCGGCGCGACGGGAGCCACGGCCGCGGGAGCCTCGAGCCCGGGTCGCTGCGCAGGGGGGTCATCGTGCGACGCGCCCGGCGGCCAGCGCCGGCGCCGCCACACCAGTGCCGCGACGATGCCCGCCACGGCAGCCACGACCAGCCAGACTCCAGGATTCATTGCCGCTCCAAGTTCCGTATCGCCGGGATCAACGCCCGGATGTTAGCGCCATCGGCCGCGTCGGCTAGAATCGTCGCCCTTTCGAGCGCTACCGGGAGCAACCAGGATGAGCATCAAGACCATCGGCGTCGTCGGCGCCGGCACCATGGGCAACGGCATCGCCCAGGCCTTCGCCGTGGCGGGCTACAGCGTGACCATGACGGACGTCGCGCAGGCGGCGCTCGACCGCGGCATCAGGAACGTCGACGGCAGCCTGGAACGACTGGTGAAGAAGGACAAGATGAACGCGGCCGACAAGGCGGCGGCGCTGGGCCGCATCGCCACCTCCACCACGCTGGACACGCTGGCGGGCCTGGACCTGATCATCGAGGCGGCCACGGAGAACCTGACGCTCAAGCTCGACATCTTCGGCAAGCTCGACTCTCTGGCCAAGCCCGACGCGATCATCGCGTCCAACACGTCGTCGATCTCGATCACCCGGCTCGCCGCCGCGACCCGGCGACCGGCACAGGTCATCGGCATGCACTTCTTCAATCCGGTCCCGGTGATGCAGCTTGTGGAGCTGATCCGCGGTCTGCAGACTTCGGACGCCACCTATGCCGCGACCGAGGCGCTGTCCAAGGCGGTGGGCAAGGCGCCCGTGCAGGTGCGCAACTCACCCGGCTTCGTGGTCAATCGCATGCTGTGCCCGATGATCAACGAGGCCGTCTTCGCGCTCGGCGAAGGCCTCGCAACGGCGCAGGAGATCGACGACGCCATGCGGCTCGGCTGCAACCACCCCATCGGGCCGCTGGCACTGTGCGACCTGATCGGTCTCGATGTCGAACTGGCCGTGATGCAGGTGCTGTTCGAAGGCTTCAAGGACCCGAAGTACCGGCCGGCGCCGCTGCTGGTCGAGATGGTCGAGGCCGGTTACCTCGGCCGCAAGACCGGCCGGGGCTTCCACAGCTACGGCTAGAAGCGGATTCGCTCAGCTCCCGTAGCTGCGCAGACCGTCCAGGTCGAGCACGCGGATCGCGCTGTACTCGATCGCGACCAGCCCCGCCTTCTCGAGCGCGTGCAGTGACTGGTTGACGCGCTGGCGCGAGCTGCCGACCAGCAGCGCGATCTCGCTCTGCGAGATCGCGAGGCGCGGCCCGATGCCCGGGTACAGGATCGGGTTGAACAGATCGGCTACGCAGCGGGCGAGCCTCGCTTCGGGGTCGAGCAGGTATTCGTATTCGAGGCGGGCGATGAACTGCGCGAGCCTTTCGTTCAACTGGATCAGAACGAACCGGTTGAACGGGATGCTCGTGTCGAGCAGCCATTCGAACGTGGCGCGCGGCAGCCGCGCCACCGTGCACTCGCGCAGCGCGAAGACGTCGTAGCGGCGCGGTTCGAGTTTCAGCAACGAGCCTTCGCCGAACCAGCCGCCCGCAGGCACGCCGGTGAAGCTCAGGGTACGGCCATCGGGAGCTGAGCTGGTGATCTTCACCAGGCCGTCGAGCACGCCGATCCAGGCGTTCACGTCCTCACCCTTGCGACAGATCTGCTCGCCCGAAGCAGCTTGCTGCACCGCAAGGTCGGCGAGCACACGCCCGCGTTGTTCCGGCGTCAATACCATCGTCCAGCGCGCATGCAGGTGGAGGGTTTCGGACAGATTCACCGCGCTCCCCAATTGTCGTCCCGGCGACACCGCAATCCTGCCCGACTCTGCTACCCTTGGGCATCCTTTTTTTCGGGGGACGAAGCCCGCCGCGGAAAGCGGGCCACGCGATACGACATGGGAGGAGTGGACTTGAGCCAGCCCGGGAGCAACCCGGACGCGGACACGTTTCCGCGCCTCTTGCTGCATCACGCGGCGGTGCGCGGTGATCGCACCGCGATCCGCGAGAAGGATCTCGGCATCTGGTTGTCATGGACCTGGCGGGAAGTCGCCGACCAGGTCCGCGCGACCGCGTGCGGCCTCGCCGCGCTCGGCTTCGGGCGCGGCATGAGCGTGGCCATCGTCGGCGACAACCGGCCGCGGCTGTATTGGTCCATGGCGGCGGCGCAGGCGCTGGGTGGCGTTCCCGTGCCGTTGTACCAGGACGCGATCGCGCAGGAGATGCAGTTCGTCCTCGAAAACGCGGAGATCGGCTTCGCCATCGTCGAAGACCAGGAACAGGTCGACAAGCTGCTCGAGATTCGCGCCAACCATCCGGCACTGAAGCACATCGTCTACGACGATCCACGCGGCCTGCGCAACTATCCCGATCTGGAGCTGGTGTCGTTCCAGGCCTTGCAGGAACGCGGGCGCGAGTTCGATCGTGCGCAACCGGAGTTCTACGCGGCCCAGATCGCGCTCGGTCGCGCCGACGACACGGCGGTGATGCTCTATACCTCGGGCACCACCGGCAATCCCAAGGGCGTGTGCCACTCGCACGCCTCACTGATCGCGGCCTCGCGCGGCGACATCGCCTTCGACGGCTTCACCGCCGACGACGAGGTGCTGTCGTACCTCCCGATGGCGTGGGTCGGCGATCATCTGTTCTCGTATGCGCAGGCGATGGTGGCGGGGTTCTGCGTCAATTGTCCCGAGTCGAGCGAGACCGTGCTGAACGATCTGCGAGAGATCGGCCCGACCTACTACTTCGCACCGCCACGCGTATTCGAGAACCTGCTGACGTCGGTGATGATCCGCATGGAGGATGCCGCAGCGTTCAAGCGGCGCCTGTTCCACCACTTCATGGCGGTGGCGAAGCGCTGCGGCGCGAAGATCATGGACGGCCGCGCGGGCGATGCGAAGCTGGGCGACCGCCTTCAATACGCGCTCGGCGACCTCGTGATTTACGGGCCGCTGCGCAATGTCCTGGGTATGTCGCGCGTGCGCGTGGCCTACACCGGCGGTGCCGCGATCGGTCCCGACCTGTTCGATTTCTACCGCTCCATCGGCGTGAACCTGAAGCAGTTGTACGGCCAGACCGAGACCGCCGTGTACGTCTGCAAGCAGCCCACGGGCAACGTCAAGCTCGACACCGTGGGCCGACCGCTGCCCGGCGTGGAGATCCGCATCGCGGACGACGGCGAAGTGCAGGTGAAGACGCCCGGCATGCTGAAGGAGTACTTCAAACGACCGGATGCCACCGCCGAATCGATCACGACCGACGGCTGGTTCATGACCGGCGACGCCGGCTACTTCGACGGCGACGGACATCTCAAGATCATCGATCGCTCGAAGGACGTGGGCCGCCTCAACGACGGCACGCTGTTCGCGCCGCAGTACATCGAGAACAAGCTCAAGTTCTTCCCGCACATCAAGGAGGCCGTGGCTTTCGGTCACGCCCGCGACCTCTGCACCGCCTTCATCAACATCGACCTCGGATCGGTGGGCAACTGGGCGGAACGCCGCGGCATCGCCTATTCCGGATACACCGATCTCGCGCAGAAGGACGAGGTCTACGAATTGGTGCGGCAGTGCGTCGAGCAGGTGAACCGCGATCTCGCGACCGACCCCAAGCTCGGCAATTCGCAGATCCGGCGTTTTCTCGTGCTGCACAAGGAACTCGACGCGGACGACGGCGAACTCACGCGCACGCGCAAGGTGCGCCGCAATTTCATCGCCGAGCGCTATGCGCAGCTCGTGGGCGCGCTGTTCGCCGGCGACAGCCACTGCGAGATAGAGGCGCAGGTCAAGTTCGAGGATGGTCGCACCGGCACGATCCGCGCGGACGTGAAGATCCGCGATGCCGCGACCTTCCCGGTCGATGCCGGCAAGGCCGCGGCGTGAGCGCGGTGACGCAGCCGGCGGTGCGACGCATCGGCGGGGTGCTGCTGTCGGTCGAAAACATCTCGCTCGCGTTCGGCGGCGTGAAGGCCCTGACCGACATCAGTTTCGATGTCCGCGAACACGAGATCCGCGCCATCATCGGCCCGAACGGTGCGGGCAAGAGCTCGATGCTGAACTGCATCAACGGCGTCTATGCGCCGCAACAGGGCAGGATCCATCTCGACGGCGCGACATTCTCCGCGATGGATCCGCACAAGGCGGCGGCCATGGGGATCGCCCGCACCTTCCAGAACATCGCGCTGTTCAAGGGCATGAGCGTGCTCGACAACCTCATGACCGGGCGCAACCTCAAGATGAAATCGAGCCTGCTTGCGCAGGCACTCTACATCGGCCCGAATCGCCGCGAAGAGCTCGCTCACCGCGAGGCCGTGGAGCGCATCATCGATTTCCTGCAGATCGAATCGGTGCGCAAGACACCGGTGGGCCGGCTGCCCTACGGCGTGCAGAAGCGCGTGGAACTGGGCCGCGCGCTCGCGGCCGAACCCCGGCTGCTGCTGCTGGACGAGCCCATGGCCGGCATGAACATCGAGGAAAAGCAGGACATGTGCCGCTTCGTCCTCGACGTGAACGACGAGTTCGGCACCACCATCGTGCTGATCGAGCACGACATGGGCGTGGTGATGGACATCTGCGACCGCGTGGTCGTGCTGGACTACGGCAGGAAGATCGGCGACGGCGCACCGGAGGACATCCGGCACAACCAGGCGGTGATCGACGCCTACCTGGGCGTTGCGCATTGATGGGCAACCCGGTTCCAGCGAGCAGCCTTGCCGTCACCACCGATCCCGCTTCCGGCGGGCGAGGGATGAGCTTCTCGTGCCCACCGAGCGCGGTGCAAGGCGCACAACGCCGTTCAAGGCCGGCTGCCTTGGCATGCCGTGTGCGGCACACCCGCGCCCACGGCTGACAAGCGCGCGGATAGGGACATCTCATGCAATTCTTCTTCGAAGTCCTGATCGGCGGCCTGCTTGCGGGTGTCATGTACTCGCTCGTGGCATTGGGCTTCGTGCTGATCTACAAGGCATCGGGCGTGTTCAACTTCGCCCAGGGCGCCATGGTGTTCTTCGCCGCGCTCACCTTCGTCGGTCTGCAGGAGAAGACCGGGCTGCCGTTCTGGGTGGTGATCGCGCTGACCCTCGCGGTGATGGTGCTGCTCGGCGTGCTGATCGAACGGATCGTGCTGCGCCCGCTCGTGAACCAGCCGCAGATCGCGTTGTTCATGGCCACGATCGGCCTCGCCTTCTTCATCGAAGGCCTGGCCCAGTTAATCTGGGGCACCGAAGTGCGCCGCCTCGATCTCGGACTGCAGGACGAACCGATCGGCGTGCTGATGGATCGCTTCGGCATCCTCGTGAGCAAGTTCGACCTCACGGCCGCGCTGGTCGCCGGCCTTCTCGTGGCGGTGCTGGCCGTGTTCTTCAACAAGACCCGCATCGGTCGCGCACTGCGCGCCGTGGCGGACGATCACCAGGCCGCGCTGGCGGTCGGCATCCCGCTCAAGCAGATCTGGGCGATCGTATGGTCGGTGGCCGGATTCGTCGCCCTCGTCGCCGGACTGCTGTGGGGCGCCCGCAATGGCGTCCAGGTCTCGCTCACCTTCGTCGCGCTGAAAGCGCTGCCCGTGCTGATTCTCGGCGGCTTCGAATCCATTCTCGGCGCGATCGTCGGCGGCCTGCTGATCGGCGCCGGCGAGAAGCTCGCCGAGATCTATCTCCCGCCGTTGGCCAGCGATTTCCTGCTGCGGCACTTCGACGTTTCGGTGAACCTCGCGGGCATCGAAGGCTGGTTCGCCTACATGCTCGCGCTGGTCTTCCTGCTCATCCGCCCCGAAGGACTGTTCGGCGAGAAACACATCGACAGAGTCTGACCGACAGCGCCGGTCAGACACCCGAATCAGGAAACACCAGTCCTTCATAACCCGCCACCCCGACAATGCTCTACCGCGAGTCCGGCCAGTTCAAAACCACCTACGCTGCGGATCAGCAGCTGTTCCCGATCCGGCAGGACCGGTACGCGTTCTTCGCGCTGCTGGCGGTGTCGTTCGTGGCGATTCCGCTGCTCGCCAGCGACTATTGGCTCACGGCGATCCTGATCCCGTTCCTGGTGTTCGCGCTCGCCACGCTCGGACTCAACATACTCACCGGATACGCGGGCCAGTTGTCACTCGGCACCGCGGCGTTCATGGCCGTGGGCGCCGTGGCCGCCTACAACTTCCAGTTGCGCATCCCGGGCATACCGATCCTGCTGAGCTTCGTTCTGGGCGGACTCACCGCCTCACTGGTGGGCGCGCTGTTCGGGCTGCCGAGCCTGCGCATCAAGGGCTTCTACCTGGCGGTCGCGACGCTGGCGGCGCAGTTCTTCATCCCGTGGCTGCTGGTGAAGATCTCGTGGTTCTCCAACAACAGCGCCTCGGGCGTCATCACTGCGCAGCCGATCGAGATCCTGGGCTATGCCTTCGATTCGCCCATGCGCAAGTATCTGCTGGTGCTCGCCATCGTCGCGCTCATGGCGCTGGCCGCCAAGAACATGGCGCGCAGCAGCATCGGACGCGCCTGGATGGCCGTGCGCGACATGGACGTGGCGGCCGAGGTCATCGGTATCCGCATCACGCACACCAAGCTGGTCGCGTTTGCGGTGAGCTCTTTCTATTGCGGGATGGCGGGCGCGCTCTACGCGTTCGCGTACCTCGGCAGCGTCGAGCCGGACGGATTCAATCTCGACCTGTCGTTCCGCATCCTGTTCATGGTGATCATCGGTGGCGTGGGCAGCATCCTCGGGTCGTTCCTGGGCGCGGCGTTCATCACGCTGCTGCCGATCCTGCTCGAAGTCCTGTTGACGAGTGGAGCAGCCGCGCTCAACCTCAACCTCCAGCCCGGCGTCACGTCGATGGCTCAGCTGGTGGTGTTCGGCGGCCTGATCATCTTCTTCCTGATCGTGGAGCCGCGCGGGCTCGCCCGGCTGTGGCAGATCCTCAAGGAGAAATTGCGGCTCTGGCCGTTCCCGCACTGATGCGCGCGTCAATGCGAAGCCATCCCAGCAGCGTTATGCAATACCCGGATCGACCGGACACAAAACCAAGGAGGAGCACCATGAAGACCTGGAAGCAGGCAGTGATCGCGGTGGTCGCGACAATCGCTGGTGCCGCGAGCGCGGTTCCGGCCCTGGCGCAGCAGGCCGGTACCCAGTTCGTCGGCATCACCGGCTATCGCGTGGGGCCCTATGGAGCCAACGGCGCCGCCTTCTTCGGCGGCTTCATCGACTACCTGAGCCTGATCAACGAACGCGACGGCGGCGTCAATGGAGTCAGACTCTCTTGGGAAGAGTGCGAGACCGAATACAACGTCGCCAAGGGGGTCGAGTGCTACGAGCGACTCAAGACCCGGTCCGAGACCGGTCCGACCGCGATCCATCCCATGTCGACCGGCATCACCTACGCACTGATCGACAAGGCGGCGGCGGACAAGATTCCGCTGATCACGCTGGGCTACGGCCGCACCGATGCGACCGACGGGCGCGTGTTTCCCTGGGTGTTCCCGGTCCAGTCCAACTACTGGGATGCCGCCACGGCGATCATCAAATTCATCGGCGACAAGGAGGGCGGCGCCGCGAACCTGAAGGGCAAGAAGATCGTGCTGCTGTACCACGACTCCGCCTACGGCAAGGAACCGCACCCGGTGCTCGAGGCGGAGGCGAAGAAGCTCGGCTTCGAGCTGCGCATGATTCCCGTGCCGCACCCCGGCAACGAGCAGCAGTCGCAGTGGCTGCAGATCCGGCAGTACCAGCCGAACTGGGTGATCCTGTGGGGCTGGGGCGTGATGAACGCGACTGCGCTGCAGACCGCGCAGAAGGTCGGCTTCCCGCGCGACAAGATGGTGGGCAACTGGTGGGCCGGCTCGGAGATCGACACCGAAGTCGCCGGCCCGGCCGCTACCGGCTACTACGCGGCCAGCCTCAACCTCGCCGGCAAGGGCTATCCGGTCGTGAAGGACATCGAGCAATACGTCTACAAGAAGGGCAAGGGCAACGGCAACCCGAAACTGATCGGCACGGTGCTGTGGAATCGCGGTGTCGGCGCTGCGATGATCACCATCGAAGCGGTGCGCAAGGCGCAGGAGAAGTTCGGCAAGAAGGTGATGACCGGCGAACAGGTGCGCTGGGGCATGGAGAACCTGGACATCAATGCCGGCCGCCTCAAGGCACTCGGGTTCAACACCATGTTGCCGCCGATCAAGGTTTCCTGCAGCGATCACGGCGGCAGCGGACTGGTGCGCTTTCAGCAGTGGACAGGGACGGAATGGAAGGCGGTGTCCGACTGGATCAGCGGCGACAAGCAGATGGTGCGCAAGATGATCGAGGATTCGGCCGCGAAGTACGCCGCCGAGAAAGGCATCAAGCCCGAATGCATGGGCGGCTGATCCGGAGCCGGGACACGAAAGGCCGAATGGAGCTGCCTGCGCCGTGACCGCACTGCTCGCCGTCAACAACATCGAGGTGATCTACGATCGCGTGATCCTCGTGCTGAAGGGCGTTTCGCTCGAGGTCCAGGAGGGGCGGATCGTCGCCCTGCTCGGTGCCAACGGCGCGGGCAAGACCACGACGTTGAAGGCCATCTCGAACCTGTTGCACTCGGAGCGCGGCGAAGTCACCAAGGGCGGAATCGAGTACCGGGGCGATCGCGTCGACCGCCTCAATCCCTCCGAGCTGGTCAGGCGCGGCGTGGTGCAGGTCATGGAAGGACGCCACTGCTTCCAGCACCTGACCATCGAGGAGAACCTGCTGACCGGCGCCTTCACGCGATCGGCTTCGCGCGCCGAGATCCGCCAGGACCTGGAACGGGTCTACACGTATTTCCCGCGACTCAAGGTGCGACGCACCAGCCAGTCCGGCTACACCTCGGGTGGCGAGCAGCAGATGACGGCGATCGGCCGGGCGCTGATGGCCCGTCCGAACATGATCCTGCTCGACGAACCGTCCATGGGCCTCGCGCCCCAGGTGGTCGAGGAGATCTTCGAGATCGTGAAGGACCTCAATTCGAAGGAGCGCGTGAGCTTCCTGCTGGCCGAGCAGAACACGATGGTGGCGCTGCGGCACGCGAACTACGGGTACATCCTCGAGAACGGGCGCGTCGTGATGGAAGGCGATGCAGAAGAACTGGGCAGCAACGAGGACGTGAAGGAGTTCTACCTCGGACTTTCCACCGCGGGGCGCAAGAGCTTCCGCGACGCCAAGCATTACCGCCGCCGCAAACGCTGGCTGGCCTAGCGCGTTGTCACCATGACCAAACCCTATCTGGATGAACTCGAGACGCGTCCGCCCGAAGTGCGCGAACGCGCCCTGTTCAACGAGCTGACGAACCAGCTCGCCAATGCGAAGCGGCACGCACCTTATTTCACGCGATTGCTGGCCGATGTCCAGGCGCATTCGGTTTCGAACCGCGCCGCGCTGGCGAAGCTGCCCGTCACCCGCAAATCCGATCTCATGGATCTGCAGAAGCAGTCACCGCCGTTCGGGGGCATGCTCGCGGTGAAAGCCTCCCAACTGGCACGCGTGTTCGCCTCACCCGGACCGATCTACGACCCGCAAGGCGACAAGAAGGATTTCTGGGGCTTCGCCCGCGCGCTGTACGCCGCCGGTTTCCGCGAAGGGGAACTGGTGCACAACACCTTTTCGTATCACTTCACGCCGGCAGGATTCATGATGGATCTGGCCGCGCAGGCGATCGGGTGTCCGGTATTTCCGGCCGGTGTCGGACAGACCGAATTGCAGGTCCAAGCCATCGCCGACATGCGGCCCGTGGCCTACGCCGGCACGCCGTCGTTCCTGAAGATCATTCTGGAGAAGGCCGACGAATGGAAGGTCGACGTCTCCAGCCTGAAGAAGGCGTCGGTCGGCGGCGAAGCTTTCCTGCCGTCCGTGCGCCAGATGCTCGCGGACCGCGGCATCGCCGGCTATCAGAGCTACGGCACGGCCGATCTCGGGCTGATCGCGTACGAGACCGAAGCGCGCGAAGGGCTCGTGGTCGACGAAGGCGTGATCGTCGAGATCGTGCGACCGGGCAGCGGCGATCCGGTCGCCGACGGCGACGTCGGCGAAGTCGTGGTCACGACCCTGACAGCGGAGTATCCGCTGATCCGTTTCGCCACCGGCGATCTGTCCGCGATACTGGCCGGGCCGAGCCCGTGCGGCCGGACGAACGTTCGCATAAAGGGCTGGATGGGTCGCGCCGATCAGACCACCAAGATGAAGGGCATGTTCATCCATCCGTCGCAAGTGAACGAGGTGGTGAAACGCCACCCGGCCATCATGCGCGCGCGGCTGACGGTCGCGCATGATGCCGACCACAACGACACGATGACGCTCGCCGTGGAGATCGACGGCCACCCGCCGGAGCAACTTCCCGACGCGATCTCGGCCTCGCTGCGCGAAGTCACCAAGTTGCGCGGCGACATCGCATTCAAACTGCCCGGCACCCTGCCCAACGACGGCAAGGTGATCGAGGACGTGCGCAAATACGACTGAGTTCGGAAGCCTACTTCTTCGGCTCGGCGGTCTTGCCGTCCGCGACCGAGAACGGCACCAGATACGGGATGCCGTAGCGCCCCAGCAACGCCTGCAACTCCCCGGAAGCCGCGAGCGCCGCGAGGCGCTCTTCTAGGAACGCCTTCAGCTGCGTTTCCCTGGCCTGCACTGCCCACGCGTTGTTCCAGTTCAATGCGTCACCCGGTTCGAAGCTCGCAATCGTGGTCACAGGGCGTTCCGGGAATCCGCGCTTCGCCTCGGCGAGACTGGTCGACGGAATCAGGACCGCTGCGACGCGAGCTTCGGCCATGGCCTGGATCGCGCGCCGCGCTTCCGGAAAGCTCTCGTACTTGAGGCCTTCGGCTTCGAGCAGATTCTCGGTCGGCGAAAAGTAGGTCGCGCCAATCGGCGTTCCGGACTTCGCGAGTTCCGCGAGGCTCCGATCCTTCAGCGCGGGATCGAAGCTGACCAGCACGTAACCCACGCCAAAGGTGGGCTTGATGAGCGTCAGTTTCGATTTCCGCAAAGCCTCTGTCGCTCCGCCGGTGCCGAGCCCCAGAAAGACGTCGCACACCCCTTTGCCGATGGTCGTGCGGAATGCCCGGTTCAGGCCGCCGCGATTGGCGGTGTTCACCCACACGAAAGTGGTGTCCCAGCCCGCATCGGCGGCGATCCGACGCACGAGATCGACGTCGTATCCGCGCGCCTCGTCGGTGATCTCCGTGGACGGAAACGCGTACGGATCGCCGCAAGCGATGATGCGGCGCAACGTCCGGATGCGCGTCAAGGCGTCTGCTTCGCGCAACTCTTCCGGTACTTCACTGGGCGCCACTTCGCGGTAGCCGCTCATGTAGCGCGGGTCCTTGAGGGGATCGGCCAGCGTGCTCTGTGCCCTGGCAGCCGGGCCGGAGCAAACGAGGACGACGGAGGCAGCACCGAGCAGCGCGGCGCGCAATGCGGAAGCGAGGAGTTTCATGCGGATCACCTGGATCGAGGACTGGACTGCAACGGAGGGCGTCGACAACATCTGACCACCGCTGCCGCCGCAGGTTCTCGGGCGAGCGCCCGCGGAAGAATTCATTGTCCCGGGACCGGGGGGGCGCCGTGAATTGCATTGCTCCCGGGATCGGCGAGGAATCCGCCCGAATGGCCGGGGACGGCGCGGAAGGACGGTCACCCCATATAATCCGGCGCTCTCGCTCACCGCGCCCCGGATTCGAAGATGACCACACCGATCAGCAAGTTTCCCGTCCCGGACCTGAAGGATCTGCCCGACGACGTCCGCGCGACCATGCTCGCGGTGCAGGAGAAAACCGGATTCATCCCGAACGTGTTTCTCACGCTCGCGCATCGCCCCGACGAGTTTCGCGCCTTCTTCGCCTATCACGATGCGCTGATGCTGCGCGAATCGGGGCTCACGAAGGCCGAACGCGAGATGATCGTGGTGGCCACCAGCGGGGCCAACCAGTGCCAGTACTGCGTGGTCGCCCACGGGGCGATCCTGCGGATCTACGCGAAAAACCCGCAGATCGCGGACCAGGTGGCCATCGATTACCGCAAGGCGGACCTGACCGCGCGACAGAAGGCGATGCTCGAGTTCGCCGTGAAGCTCGCGCGCGTGCCCGAAGCCATCTCGAGCGCCGATCACGACGCCTTGAAGGCGCACGGATTCGGCGACGAGGACATCTGGGATATCGGCGGCATCACCGCCTTCTTCGCGCTGTCGAACCGGATGGCGCACCTGCTGTCGATGCGCGCCAACGACGAGTTCTACCTGCTGGGACGATTGCCGCCACCGCCCAGAACGTAGCGGCGAACCGAGCCTTTTCGGGCAAGCTGCGGCCGTATAATGCCGCTGGATTTTGCGCCGCATCATCACCGTGCTCGGCGTCGTCCCACTTCGTCCATCCCATAAGGAAGGTTTCGATCCATGGCTGCGCTGCCCGACTACGATCCCGACGAGACCAACGAATGGCTCGAAGCGCTCGACAGCGTCCTCGAACACGAAGGACCCGAGCGCGCCCACTACCTGCTCGAGACGCTGATCGAAAAGGCGCGCCGCTCCGGTGCGTACCTGCCCTACAGCGCCAACACCGCGTACATCAATACGATCCCTCCGACCGCGGAAGACCGCTCGCCGGGTGATCACGAAATCGAACACCGCATCCGCTCCTACGTGCGGTGGAATGCCGCGGCGATGGTCTTGCGCGCGAACCGGGATACGAACGTCGGCGGTCACATCGCGAGCTTCGCATCCGCCGCGACGCTGTACGACGTGGGCTTCAATCACTTCTGGCACGCGCCTTCGGAGCAGCATGGCGGCGACCTGGTGTTCGTGCAGGGACACTCCGCGCCGGGCGTGTACGCGCGGGCGTACATGCTGGGCCGACTGTCCGACGAGCAGATGGACAACTTCCGCCAGGAGGTGGCCGGCAAGGGGCTGTCGTCGTATCCGCATCCTTGGCTGATGCCCGACTTCTGGCAGTTTCCGACGGTGTCGATGGGCCTCGGCCCGCTCATGGCGATCTACCAGGCCCGCTTCATGAAATACCTGCAGGACCGCGGTCTCGCCAACACCGACGGTCGCAAGGTGTGGTGCTTCCTGGGCGACGGCGAGATCGACGAACCCGAGTCCATGGGAGCCATCGGCGTCGCAGCCCGCGAACGCCTCGACAATCTGATCTTCGTGGTCAACTGCAATCTGCAGCGGCTCGATGGCCCGGTGCGCGGCAACGGCAAGATCATCCAGGAACTCGAAGCCGATTTCCGTGGCGCCGGCTGGAACGTCATCAAGGTCATCTGGGGTTCGTATTGGGATCCGTTGATCGCGAAGGACCGCACCGGCCTGCTGCTGAAGCGCATGGAGGAATGCGTCGACGGCGAATACCAGACCTTCAAGTCGAAGGACGGCGCGTACGTGCGCAAGCATTTCTTCGGCAAGTATCCCGAGCTGCTCGAACTCGTTGCCAGCATGACGGACGACGACATCTGGCGCCTGAATCGCGGTGGCCACGATCCGCACAAGATCTACGCGGCCTACTCAGCGGCGGTCAAGCAGACCGGTCAGCCCACCGTGATCCTGGCCAAGACCATCAAGGGCTACGGCATGGGTGAAGCCGGCGAGGCGCAGAACATCACCCATCAGCAGAAGAAGATGGGCACCTCGTCGATCAAGGCGTTCCGCAACCGCTTCGGCCTGCCGATCCCCGACGACAAGCTCGATGCGATCCCGCTGCTCAAGTTTCCCGACGGCTCGCCCGAACTGGAATACATGCGCCAGAAGCGTGACGCGCTGGGGGGCTACCTGCCGACCCGCCGCACGAAGGGCGACGCGCTCGAAGTGCCGCCGCTCGCCACTTTCGAGGCGCTGCTGAAGAGCTCGGAGGATCGCGAACTGTCCACCACCATGGCGTTCGTGCGCATCCTCCATCAGCTCGTGCGCGACAAGAATCTCGGCAAGCGCGTAGTGCCGATCGTGCCGGACGAATCGCGCACCTTCGGCATGGAAGGCATGTTCCGCCAGCTCGCCATCTGGTCTTCGGTCGGCCAGCTCTACACGCCACAGGATGCCGACCAGCTCATGTTCTACAAGGAAGAGAAGACCGGCCAGATCCTGCAGGAGGGCATCAACGAACCGGGCGCGATTTCGTCCTGGATTGCGGCCGCGACTTCGTATTCGACCCATGGCGTGACCATGGTGCCGTTCTACATCTACTACTCGATGTTCGGCTTCCAGCGGGTAGGCGATCTCGCCTGGGCAGCGGCGGACCAGCGCGCCCGCGGCTTCCTGCTCGGCGGGACGGCCGGGCGCACGACACTGAACGGCGAAGGTCTGCAGCACGAGGACGGCCACAGCCATCTGCTGTCCGCGACGATCCCGAACTGCATTTCCTACGACCCGACCTTCGCCTACGAAGTGGCCGTGATCATCCAGGACGGCATGCGGCGCATGTATGCCGACCAGGAGGACGTGTTCTATTACATCACGGTGATGAACGAGAACTACAAGCATCCCGCGATACCGGTGGGCGCCGAGGCCGGCATCCTGAAAGGGATGTACCTGTTCGGCGAGGGGGCGGGCGGCAAGAAGACGCCGCGCGTGCAGCTGCTGGGCAGCGGCACGATCCTGCGCGAAGTCATCGGCGCGTCGGAACTGCTCGCGTCCGACTTCGGGATCGCCGCCGACATCTGGAGCTGCCCCAGCTTCACGGAACTGCGCCGGGACGGCATGGAGACCGAACGATGGAACCTCCTGCATCCCGAGGACAGGCCACGCGTGAGCTACGTGGCGCAATGCCTCGACAGCCGTGTCGGGCCCGTCATCGCCGCCACCGACTACATGCGGGCGTTCCCGGACCAGATCCGTCCCTACGTCGCGCGGCGCTTCGTCGCTCTGGGCACCGACGGGTTCGGCCGGTCGGACACGCGCGAGCAGTTGCGTCACTTCTTCGAGGTGAACCGGCGCTACGTGGTGATCGCCGCCTTGAAGGCCCTCGCTGACGAAGGCACGATCCCGTCAGCCACCGTGACGCAGGCCATCGCCAAGTACGGCATCGATACGTCGAAACCGTGCCCCTGGAAAGTCTGAGCACACCACCAACGAAACATCTGGGAAGAACGCATGGGAGCCATCAGGGAAGTCTTGGTGCCGGACATCGGCGACTACAAGGACGTGCCGGTCATCGAGGTGCTGGTCGAAGCCGGGCAGACCGTGCAGGCGGAAGATTCGCTGGTCACGCTGGAAAGCGACAAGGCGACCATGGAGGTGCCGGCACCGTTCGCCGGCGTGGTGAAGGACCTGAAGATCAAGGTCGGCGACAAGGTTTCGCAGGGCACGCTCGTGCTGACCATCGAAGCCGCCGAGGTTGCCGCACCCGCCGCGTCTGCCCCGGCGCCCGCCAAGGCCGCGGCCCCCGCGCCGGCTGCGGCTGAGCCGCCGCCCGCGACCCCTACGCCGGTCGCGGATGCACCGGTCGTGGCGGCCTCGTCGGCGGTACCGCCCGCTCCCCCGACCGCCGGTCCGATCGACGAAGCGACATTCGCGAAAGCGCACGCGAGCCCGTCGGTGCGCCGCCTCGCCCGGGAACTGGGCGTGGACCTCGGGCAGCTGAAAGGCTCGGGGCCGAAGAGCCGGATCATCAAGGAAGACATTCAGGCCTTCGTGAAGGCAGCATTGGCCGGCGGCGGCGCCGCCGCCCGTGGCGCTGCGGGCGCCGGACTGCCCGGTCTCAACCTGCCGGCGTGGCCCACGGTCGACTTCTCCAAGTTCGGTCCGGTCGAATCGCGGCCGCTCACGCGCATCCAGAAACTCTCCGGCCCGGCGCTGCACCGCAACTGGGTGATGATTC
The DNA here is from genome assembly GCA_038324085.1 of Burkholderiales bacterium. Lineage (GTDB taxonomy): Bacteria > Pseudomonadota > Gammaproteobacteria > Burkholderiales. The sequence continues at coordinate 7,136 of JBBQHP010000010.1, read as the reverse complement.
CCCACATCACCCAGCAGGACGAAGCCGATGTCACCGACATGGAGGCGTTCCGCAAGACCCTGTCGGAGGAATTCGCCAAGAGCGGATTCAAGATCACGCCGCTCGTGTTCCTGATGAAGGCCGTGGTGGCGGCGTTGAAGCAGTTTCCCGATTTCAACGCGTCGCTCGCCCCCGCCGGCGACGCGCTGATCCTCAAGCAGTACTACCACATCGGCGTGGCGGTCGACACGCCGGAAGGCCTGGTCGTCCCCGTGATCCGCGACGTCGACAAGAAAGGCGTGGTCCAGATCGCCAAGGAACTGGCGGAAGTGAGCCAGAAGGCGCGCGACAAGAAGATGGGCCCGAACGACATGCAGGGCGGCACGTTCTCCATCTCCAGCCTGGGCGGCATCGGCGGCGGGCATTTCACGCCGATCATCAATGCGCCCGAAGTCGCGATCCTGGGGGTCTCGCGTTCGACCATGAAACCCGTCTGGAAAGACGGCCAGTTCGTGCCGCGGCTGATGATGCCGATCTCGCTGTCCTATGACCATCGGGTCATCGACGGCGCCAAGGGCGCCCGCTTCATCACCTACCTGAACGGCGTGCTGTCGGATATTCGACGAGTGATGCTGTAACCATCGGTGGCGGATACCGGCGCCATCGGCGTACTCGGCGGAACCTTCGATCCGGTCCACCTGGCTCACTTGCGCCTCGCCCAGGAGGCGTTCGGCGCCTTTGCGCTCGACCATGTCCGACTGATCGTGTCTGCTGCCCCGCCGCACCGGGCCCCACCCGCGGCCAGTGCGGAGGACCGGCTGGCCATGCTGCGGGCGGCGGCAGCGGACAACCCGGCCCTCGTGGTGGACGATCGCGAGTTGCTGCGTCCCGCGCCGAGCTACACGATCGACACCCTGGAGAGCCTGCGCGCGGAGTTCGGCGGCGCGCGCCCGGTCTGCCTGATCGTGGGTGCGGACGCTTTCGTGATGCTGCAGACGTGGCGGCGCTGGCTTGATCTTTTCACCCTCGCCCACATCGTAGTGGCTCACCGCCCGGGATTCGAGCCGGCGCACTGGCGCGAAACCATGGGAACGGCGCTGCGTGCGCAGTTCGACTCCAGGCTGACCGCGGAACGTGACCGGGTCGGCAACTCGCCGGCGGGCACAATCACCACGCTGCCGATCACCCAGCTCGACATTTCCGCCAGCGCGATCAGGGCGCAACTGGTGACCGGGCGCAGTCCGCGTTACTTGATTCCCGAAAGCGTTCTCGGATACATTGACCGCAACGATCTATACAAGGAACCGGATGGAAATTGACGACCTCACCCGCGCAGCGGTGGCCGCGCTGGAAGATGTAAAGGCGCGCGACATCGTCGTGCTGGATGTGCGCAGGTTGACATCGTTGTTCGACACCGTGATCGTTGCGAGCGCCGATTCCGGGCGGCAGACCCGGGCGCTGGCGCACCATGTGATGGATCGCGCGAAGCAGCTCGGCGTCAACGTGACGGGCGTCGAAGGCGCGGAATCCGGTGAATGGGTGCTCGTGGACCTGGGCGACATCGTCGTCCACGTGATGCAGCCGGCCGTGCGCGACTACTACAATCTCGAGGAGCTATGGGGTGGCCAGCGTCCGTCTCCGAAGCGCCCGATTCCGGGTGCCGGCACCAGACTCGCGGCCGCCGAGGCAAGCGTCTGACCATGGCGGCGCCCGTCGCGTGCGGGCGCCACTCATCGCTTCTTCGCGGCGATGCGTTTCCTGATCGTCGCGGCCGGGCATCGCCAGCCCGCGTGGGTGTCGAGCGCCTTCGGCGAGTATGCAAAACGCATGCCGCGCGAGGCCCGGGTGGAACTGACCGAGATCCGCCCCGAACCCCGCAACGACGCCGGGTCGGAGAGCGCCGTTGCCAGGCTGCTGGAGCGCGAGGCCGTCCGGTTCGCCGCGGCGATACCCCGCGGCACCGCGATCGTCGCGCTGGACGAAGCCGGCGAAGCCCTCACGACCCGGGGGTTCGCGGCGAGAATGGAACAGTGGCTCTCCGGCGGGCGTGACGTGGCTTTCCTGATCGGCAGCGCGGACGGCCTCGACCCAACGCTGAAGGCGCGCGCGGAGCGCACGCTGTCGCTGTCGCCGTTCACCCTGCCCCACGGACTCGCCCGCGTCGTGCTCGCGGAGCAGCTCTACCGCGCGCACTCGCTGCTAAGCGGACACCCGTACCATCGGGACTGATGGTTACCCTGACGCGCCATGTCTACCTCGCCTCGCGCAGCGCGCGCCGGCGCGAGATCCTTGCCCAGATGGGCGTCCGCTACGAAGTGCTGCTGCTGCGCGAAGGCCCGGCGCGCGGCGACGATTTCGACGAATCGCCGCTGCCGGACGAGGCGCCGGCGGATTACGTCCGGCGATTGGCCCGGCTCAAGGCCGAGGTGGGCTGGACCCGCCTGCTGCAGCGGCGGCTGATGCAGCAGCCGATCCTGTCCGCCGACACCACCGTCGCACTCGACGGCCAGATCATGGCCAAGCCGACCGACAGGGCAGATGCGGTGCGCATGCTGCAAGCCCTGTCCGATCGCACCCACGACGTGCACACGGCCATCGCGATCAAGATGGATGATCACATCGAGGTCGCGCTGTCCTCGACCCAGGTGACCTTTACCCAGCTCTCCGACGACATCATCCGCAGCTATGTCGCCACGGGCGAGCCGATGGACAAGGCCGGTGCCTACGGCATCCAGGGCAGGGCGGCGCTGTTCGTGAAGCACATCTCCGGCAGCCATTCCGGCGTGGTGGGCCTGCCCGTGTTCGAGACGAGCGATCTGCTGGCGCGATTCGGCTGCAAGATCCTGTGAACGAAGAGATCCTCATCAACGTGACCCCGCAGGAGACGCGGGTCGCGGTGATGGAGCAAGGCACGGCGCAGGAGCTGCACGTCGAGCGCAGTTCCCAGCGCGGACTGGTCGGCAACACGTACATGGGGGTGGTGAGCCGCGTGCTGCCGGGCATGCAATCGGCATTCATCCACATCGGCCTCGACCGCGCGGCGTTTCTGCACGTGGCCGACATCTGGGGGCACCGGGGCGGCGACGAAGTGAAGCCGATCGAAAAGCTCCTGCACGACGGCGACAGGATCCTGGTGCAGGTCATCAAGGACCCGATCGGCACCAAGGGCGCGCGGTTGTCGACGCAGATCAGCCTGGCGGGACGCTGCCTGGTCTTTCTCCCGCAGGAATCGCACATCGGCGTGTCGCAGCGCATCGAGGACGAGGCGGAGCGGGTTCAACTGAAGGAACGGCTCCAGCAGCTCGTCACCGCCGACCCGAAAGGCGGCTTCATCATCCGCACCATGGCGGAAACCGCGACCGACGGAGAACTCGCCGGCGACCTCGAATACCTGCGCCGCCTCTGGGCCGGTATCCAGGAACTCGCGCGCACCTGCCCGGCACCGGCACTGCTGTACCAGGATCTCGACCTGAGCCTGCGGGTGCTGCGCGACTTCGCGAGCGATTCGACCGAGCGCATCCTGGTCGACTCGCGCGAGACGTTCCAGCGGATGTGCGCATTCGCCCGCGATTACACCCTGCCCTTCCTCGACCGCCTGCAGCACTACACCGGCGACCGGCCGCTGTTCGATCTGTACGGCGTCGAAGACGAAATCGAACGGGCGCTCGCGAGGCGAGTGGCGCTCAAATCCGGCGGCTACCTGATCTTCGACCAGACCGAAGCGCTGACCACGGTGGACGTGAACACCGGCGGCTTCGTCGGCGGGCGCAGCTTCGACGACACGATCTTCAAGACCAATCTCGAAGCCGCCCAGGTGATCGCGCGCCAGCTGCGCCTGCGCAATCTGGGCGGCATCATCATCATAGATTTCATCGACATGGACAACGACACGCATCGCCTTGCAGTGCTGGCGGAGTTCAAGAAGGCGCTGTCCACCGACCGCACGCGCGTGAGCGTGAACAGCTTCACGACGCTGGGACTGGTGGAGATGACGCGCAAGCGCACGCGCGAGAGCCTCGCCCACGTCCTGTGCGAGCCGTGCCCCACGTGCCAAGGGCGCGGCGAATTGAAGACCGCGCAGTCGGTGTGCTACGAAGTGCTGCGCGAAGTCGTGCGCGAGGCACGGCAGTTCGACGCGAGGGAGTTTCGCATCCTCGCTTCGCAGAAGGTCATCGACACCTTCCTGGACGAAGAAGCGCAGAGCCTGGCCATGGCGGAAGAATTCATCGGCAAGCCGATCCGGTTGCAGGTGGAGACCGTGTACAACCAGGAGCAGTACGACATCGTGCTGGTGTGATGCAGGGTCGCGGCCAGGCCGCCGACAAGCAGAAACCCAAGGCCACTGCGGCGAAGGACCGGACAGTGCGCGAGCTGGTTGCCGGACGCGCGGCCCACCGTGCCCGCCCGGCGTGGCGGATGGATCGCGCCATCGACTTGGAGGCCTGACACAGAACGCGGCGCGATCCACTCGTCATTGTCATTGAGACAATGGGCATTCTGAATGGGTGTAAATGGGCGTAGAAATGGCGTACGATCTCGCGCCATGATCCAGTCCGACGCCATCCAGATCACACCCGAGATTCTCGGCCTGGTGGCGGGGATCGATGAATTCAAGGGAGCCTGGCGGGCCTTGGGGACTCTAGCGCCTGATCGACTTTCGGCACTGCTCCGCGTTGCGACCATCGAGAGTATCGGCTCGTCTACCCGCATCGAAGGCAGCAGGCTGTCTGACCGCGACGTCGAGCGCCTGCTTTCAAATCTTCAGATCCAGAAGTTCAGCACCCGCGACGAACAGGAAGTGGCGGGCTACGCCAAAGTCATGGAGATGGTATTCACGTCATGGCAGGACATTGCCTTGACCGAGAACCACATCAAGCAGCTGCACCGCGACCTGTTGGTCCACAGCGAGAAGGATGCCTGGCACCGCGGCAACTACAAGACCTCCACCAACAGCGTGGTCGCCTCTGACGAGAGTGGCAATCGGATCGGCGTGGTCTTCGAGACAGCCACGCCGTTTGTCACCCCGCACCTCATGACCGAGTTGGTGACCTGGTTCGTCGGGGAGCGCAGTGCAGGGCGCGTTCACCCGTTGCTGCTGATCGGCCTGTGGGTAGTGGTGTTCCTGGAGATCCACCCGTTCCAAGACGGCAACGGCCGCCTGAGCCGCGTCCTGACCACCTTGCTGCTGCTGCAGGCTGGCTATGCCTACGTGCCCTACAGCTCGTTGGAAAGCGTAGTGGAGGAAAGCAAGGAAGCCTACTACCTGGCGCTGCGCCAGACCCAAGGCACCATCCGCAGCAAGTCGCCGAACTGGCAACCCTGGCTGCTCTTCTTCCTGCGCTCCTTGGCCGAACAGGTACGGCGCCTGAACCGGAAGATCGAGCGCGAAAAGCTGGTGCTGGCCGTGCTGCCGGAGCTGTCGCTGCAAATCGTCGAGTTCGCGCGCGAACACGGCCGGGTGACCATGGCCGATGCGATCCGGCTTACGGGTGGCAGCCGCAACACGCTGAAGCAACACTTTCGCGCCCTGGTTGAACGTGGGCAACTCGGTCAACGTGGCGCAGGTCGGGGGGCCTGGTATGAGATTCGGTAAACAGCCAGGTATCCCGAAGTAATGATCCTGACTCGCACGCGAGGGAGAAGGCCAAGAGCGGCGAACAGCGGCACGATCGGTCAGTCCGCGGAGCTCGCCTTCCGTGATGTACGCCAAGTCTTCATCGAGGACGAACATGGCGCGCACACAATTGGGGACGTCTGAACATGGACCAAGCCACCCACAACAAGATCGTCTCCTTCATCTGGGGCATCGCCGACGACGTCCTGCGCGACCTCTTCAAGCGCGGCAAGTACCCCGATGTCATCCTCCCCATGTGCGTCATCCGCCGCATGGATGCCGTACTCGAGCCCACCAAGAAGAGAGTGCTCGAAACCAAGCAGATGCTCGACGACGCACGCATCAGCGAGCAGCGCGCCGCCCTCTGCGATGCCGCAGGTCAGGCCTTCTACAACACCTCGAAGTTCACCCTGCGCGACCTCAAATCGCGCGGCAGCCAGCAGCAACTGCTGGCCGACTTCGAGGACTACCTCAACGGGTTTTCGCCCAACGTCCAGGACATCCTCGACAACTTCAAGTTTCGCAATCAGCTCCAGACGCTGTCGAAGGCCGACGCCATCGGCACGCTGATCAACAAGTTTCTCGATCCCGGCATCGACCTGTCGCCAGCGGGCATCGACAACCACTCGATGGGCACGGTCTTCGAGGAACTGGTCCGCAAGTTCAACGAGGACAACAACGAGGAGGCGGGCGAGCACTGGACGCCTCGCGACGCCGTGCGGCTGATGGCGAACCTCGTCTTTCTGCCTATCGAAGCCGAGATCAGGTCCGGCACCTACCTGCTGTACGACTGCGCCTGCGGCACGGGCGGCATGCTCACCGTGGCCGAGGAGACGCTTGACGCCATCGCCGCCAAGCGCAATCAACAGGTGAGGAGCCTGCTCTACGGCCAGGAGATCAACCCGGAGACCTACGCCGTTTGCAAGGCGGACATGCTGCTCAAGGGGCAAGGCGAGAGCGCCGACCACATCGTCGGCGGCGCCGAGTGGTCCACGCTGTCGCACGACGCATTCCCGGCCCAGGAGTTCGATTTCATGCTCGCCAACCCGCCTTACGGGAAGAGCTGGAAGAAGGACCTGGAGACGATGGGCGGCAAGGACGGTATGCGCGACCCGCGCTTCAAGGTCATGCACGGCGGCGAAGAGCTGTCGCTCGTCACGCGCTCCAGCGACGGCCAGATGCTGTTCCTCGCCAACATGGCGTCGAAGATGAACGGCAAGTCGGCGCTGGGCAGCCGCATCGCAGAAGTGCACAACGGCAGCTCGCTCTTCACCGGCGACGCCGGCCAGGGTGAAAGAAACATCCGTCGCTGGCTGATCGAGAACGACTGGCTCGAAGCCATCGTCGCCCTGCCGCTCAACCTCTTCTACAACACCGGCATCGCCACCTACATCTGGGTGCTGTCGAACAAGAAGCTCGCCCATCGCAAAGGCCGGGTGCAACTGATCGACGCGAGTCAATGGTTCAAGCCGCTGCGCAAGAACCTCGGCAAGAAGAACTGCGAGCTTGCGCCCGAGGACATCGAGCGCATCAGCCGCACCTT
>JBBQHP010000009.1:0-131291 GCA_038324085.1 Burkholderiales bacterium | reverse complement strand
TGCTGTTCCTGCTGCTCACCCCGCCGCTGCTCTGGCTCGGCGTGATCTACCTCGGATCGCTGTTCACGCTGCTCGCGCACAGCTTCTTCCGGCTCGACGAGTTCTCGGGGGTGCTGGTGCGCGAGTTCACGCTCGCCACCTGGCACGATTTCCTGCTCAATCCGGCGAACTGGGACGTGGTGATCCGTTCTGCGGCGATGGCAGCGGCGGTCACCGTGACCTGCGCTCTGATCGCCTTCCCGATCGCCTACTTCATGGTGCGCTACGCCGGGCTCAAGCTGAAGGCGCTGCTCTATCTCGGCGTGATGCTGCCGTTGTGGTCGAGTTATCTCGTGCGCGTCTACGCGTGGAAACTGATCCTGGCGAAGGAAGGCATCGTCAACTGGTTCGCCGACACGCTCGGCCTGTCCGGGCTGCTGGAGGCGATTCTCGGCCTACCGGAGATCGGCGGATCGTCCCTGTCCACTTCGTACATCGGAACATTCATCGTCTTCACCTACGTGTGGTTGCCGTTCATGATCCTGCCGGTGGTGGCGGCACTGGAACGGGTGTCGGGTTCGGTGATCGATGCCTCGGGCGACCTGGGGGCCAACCCCGGACAGACCTTCCGCAAGGTCATCCTGCCGCTCGCCTTTCCCGGCGTGGTGGCCGGTTCCATCTTCACTTTCTCGCTCACCCTGGGCGACTACATCATTCCCGGCATCATCGGCAAATCCACGCCGTTCCTCGGCGAGACCGTGTACCGGCTGCAGGGCACCGCGGGCAACGTGCCGATGGCCGCGGCGTTCACGGTCGTGCCGATCGTGATCATGGGAGTCTATCTGGGGCTGGCAAAGCGGCTGGGGGCATTCGATGCGCTCTGAGGCGCGGCACGGTCCCAGGGCCGGCTGGACGCTCAGGGCGGCCGCCCTGGGCGGCATCCTGTTCCTGCACGTTCCGCTGCTGATCATTCTGCTCTATGCCTTCAGCATCGAGGAGCGGAGCTTCGTATTCCCGATCCCGGGTTTCACCACGCGGTGGTTTGCGGTCGCTTTCGAGAGAGAGGACCTGCGCCGCGCGCTCTGGCTGTCCATCAGGGTGGCCGCGATCGCGACCTCGCTGGCGCTGTTGCTGGGGAGCCTGGCGGCAGCGGCGGTGTGGCGCTCGCGCTTCTTCGGCCGCGAGGCGATCTCGCTCCTGCTGATCGTTCCGATCGCGTTGCCGGGCATCATCACGGGCATCGCGCTGCGCTCGGCCATCGGCCTGGCGGAGATCCCGTTCTCCACCCTGACGCTGGTGCTGGGCCACACCACCTTCTGCATCGTGGTGGTATACAACAACGTTCTGGCCCGCTTTCGGCGCACCAATCGCGCCTTGATCGAAGCGTCGATGGATCTCGGTGCCAACGGATTCCAGACCCTGCGCCACGTGGTCCTGCCGCACATCGCCACGGCATTGCTGGCCGGTGGCATGCTCGCATTCGCGTTGTCCTTCGACGAGGTCATCGTGACCACGTTCACGGCGGGCCAGCAGAGCACCCTGCCCATCTGGATGCTGTCGGAGCTGATCCGACCGCGGCAACGGCCGGTGACCAACGTGGTGGCGGTATTCGTGATCGCGGTCACGTTCGTTCCGATCGTGCTGGCGTTCTATCTCACCCGCGATACGCACGACGCCGCGGGCAGCGTCAAATAGTCAATCACGCGCAAAGGAACCACCATGGATACGGAATTGCTGATCGGCGGACGATTCGTCAAGGGTGAAGGCGAAGCCATCGCCGTGCTCGACCCTGCCACCGGCGCGACGCTCGCGAGCGTCGCCGAGGCCTCGCCCGGTCAGGTGGATGCCGCGGTGAACGCCGCGCGCAAGGCGTTCGATGGGTGGTCGCAGACCACGCCGGCGGAGCGCTCGAATCTGCTGCTCAGGCTCGCCACCAGGATCGACGAAGAGGCGCCCAGGCTCGCGACACTGGAATCGCGGAACGCGGGCAAACCCTGCGCCCGCGCGCTCGCCGACGAGCTGCCCGCCGTCGCGGATGTCTACCGCTTCTTCGCCGGGGCGGCGCGCTGCCTCGGCGGCTCCGCGGCCAAGGAATACCTCGCCGGCCACACCAGCATGATTCGGCGCGATCCCATCGGGGTCGTCGGGCAGATCACGCCGTGGAACTACCCGCTGATGATGGCGGCCTGGAAACTCGCCCCGGCACTCGCGGCGGGCAACACCGTCGTGATCAAGCCCTCCGAGATGACGCCGCTCACGACGCTCGCGCTGGCACGGCTGATCGCGGAGATCTTTCCCGAAGGCGTCGTGAACGTCGTGCACGGTCGCGGCGCGGCCGTAGGCCAGCCGCTCATCTCCCATCCGAAGGTGGCGATGGTGTCCGTGACCGGCAGCATCGGCACGGGGCAGGCCGTCCTGCGCGCCGCCGTGGACACGATCAAGCGCACGCATCTGGAACTCGGCGGCAAGGCTCCGGTGATCGTGTTCGACGACGCCGACCTCGAGGCGGTGGTGAACGGCATCAAGGTGTTCGGCTACTACAACGCGGGGCAGGATTGCACCGCCGCTTGCCGCGTGTACGCCGGCAGGAAGATCTACGACAGGCTGGTGGCGGATCTGGCGAGCGCTGCGGCATCGCTCAAGATGGGACCGACCGACGACGAATCCACGGAACTGGGACCCGTGATCAGCGCCGCGCAGCGCGATCGCATCGCGGGATTCGTGGATCGCGCGCAGGCCTTGCCCCACGTGAGTATCGTGACCGGCGGCAGCAGGGCGGCGGGCAACGGCTTCTACTACGAGCCCACCGTCATCGCCGGTGCGACCCAGGACGACGAGATCGTACGCAAGGAAGTCTTTGGCCCGGTCGTGTCGGTCACGCCGTTCGGCGACGTCGATCAGGCGGTGGCATGGGCCAACGATTCCGACTACGGGCTCGCGTCGTCGGTATGGACCCGGGACTTGTCGCGCGGCATGAAGACCGCAGCCCGATTGCAATACGGCGCCACGTGGATCAACACGCATTTCATGCTCGCCACCGAGATGCCGCACGGCGGCATGAAGATGTCCGGCTACGGCAAGGACATGTCCATGTACGGACTCGAGGACTACACGGTGGTGCGCCACGTGATGGTGAATCTCGGCTGACGAAAAGGCGCCGCGCCGGCCCGTTCGGCCCGCGCGGCGCAGGGGCCTTGACCTTGCCATCGTGGCAAGGCCGAGACTGGCGGGCGTAGACTGGTCCGTGAGGAAGCCGCCATGAATGCCCCTGTACATCCACCGCTGGACGTCGAACCCGGGACGGGCCGCGAATTCTCGCTGCCGGTCGAAGGCATGACCTGCGCTTCTTGCGTCGGCCGTGTCGAGCGCGCGCTCGCGGCCGTGCCCGGCGTGCGTCACGTGGAAGTGAATCTCGCGACGGAGTCGGCGCGGGTCGCAGCCGAGCCCTCGGTCGATGTCGCGCAGCTCGCGGCTGCGGTGGCACAGGCTGGCTATGGCGTGACGCAGGAGACCATCGAACTGGGCATCGGCGGCATGACCTGCGCATCCTGCGTGGCCCGGGTCGAGAAGGCGCTGGAGAACGTGGCGGGCGTCGTTGCGGCAGAAGTGAATCTCGCCACGGAAGCGGCGTCGGTCACGGTATCGCGCGGTGGCGTCTCGCGCGGCCAGCTCGAGGCCGCGGTGCGGGCGGCCGGCTATGAAGTACGCGCCCGGGACACCACCGATCGGGTCGCGCCGCCCGCGCGCGTGCCGTGGTGGCCGGTGGCCGCCGCGGCGGCGTTGTCGATTCCGCTCGCACTGCCGATGGTCGGCGCGTTGTTCGGCCGGCACTGGATGCTGGACGGCTGGCTGCAATGGCTGCTGGCCACGCCGGTGCAGTTCTGGCTCGGTGCGCGCTTCTATCGGGCCGGCTGGAGCGCACTCAAGGCGCGGACCGGCAACATGGACCTGCTGGTCGCACTCGGGACATCCGCCGCATACGGCCTCAGCGTCTACCAGCTTCTGGCGCAGCGAGCCGGCGCGGGTCCACATCTGTACTTCGAAGCGTCGGCCGTCGTCATCACGCTCGTGCTGCTGGGCAAGTGGCTGGAAGCGCGCTCGAAGCGGCTCGCCACTGACGCCATCCGCGCCCTGAACGCGCTTCGTCCCGAGCGTGCCCGCCGACTCGCGGACGGCATCGAGACCGAGGTGCCCGTCGACGCGGTGGTCGCGGGCGACGTGGTGGTGGTGCGACCCGCAGAGCGGATTCCCGTGGACGGTGTCGTGCTGGAGGGCGCGAGCGACGTCGATGAATCGCTGATCACCGGCGAGAGCCTGCCGATCGCGAAGCACCCCGGCGACAAGGTGACCGGCGGGTCGGTCAACGCCGATGGACGCCTGGTGCTGCGCACGAGCGCCGTGGGCGTCGAGTCGACCTTGGCGCGCATCGTGCGACTGGTGGAGTCGGCGCAGGCCAGGAAGGCGCCGATCCAGCGGCTCGTGGATAGAGTCAGCGCGGTCTTCGTTCCCGTGGTCGTCGCGATCGCCTGCGCGACCCTGCTTGCCTGGGGCTTTGCCACCGGCGATTGGGAGTCCGCGATACTGAATGCGGTCGCGGTGCTCGTGATCGCGTGTCCGTGTGCGCTCGGTCTGGCCACCCCGGCGGCCATCATGGTCGGCACCGGCGTCGCGGCGCGTCACGGCATCCTGATCAAGGACGCTGAGGCGCTCGAGATCGCGCATGCCGTGCGGGTCGTGGCGTTCGACAAGACCGGCACCCTCACCGAGGGCCGGCCCCGCCTCGTGGCGGTCGAGGCGGCGGTGGGAGAGCGCGGCGAGGTACTCGCGCTCGCCGCGGCGGTCCAGTCCGGCAGCGACCATCCACTCGCGCGGGCCGTGCTCGATGCGGCCCGCGCGGAAGGCGTCGTCATCGCGCCGGCAACCGACGCGCGCGCGCTGCCCGGGCGTGGCGTGGCTGCGACCGTGGACAACCGCGACCTGCGCCTGGGCAGTGGTCGCCTGCTCGACGAAGTGGGCATCGATCGGGGCGCGCTGGCGGCACGTGCCATGCAATTCCAGGCCGACGGTCGCACCGTTTCCTGGCTGGCCGAAACGGGGGGCGCGCCGCGGCTGCTGGGCTTGCTCGCCTTCGGCGACGCGCCCAAGGCGTTCGCGCGCGAGGCGATCGCTACGCTGCGCAATCAGGGCATCCGCACCCTCATGGTGACCGGCGACAATGGCGGCAGTGCGCACGCGATCGCGGGCCTGCTCGGTATCGACGACGTGCGCGCGGAGGTGCTGCCGGAGGACAAGGCGGCCGTGGTTGCCGACTTGCGCCGCGACGGTACACGCGTCGCGATGGTGGGCGACGGCATCAACGATGCGCCCGCGCTGGCAGCCGCCGACGTCGGCATCGCGATGTCGGGCGGCACCGACGCGGCGATGCACGCGGCCGGGATCACCCTGATGCGGGATGATCCGCGGCTCGTGGGCGATGCCATCTCGATCTCGCGCCGGACCTACGCGAAGATCCGCCAGAACCTGTTCTGGGCATTTGCCTACAACGCGATCGGCATTCCGCTCGCGGCCTTCGGGATGCTCGATCCGGTGATCGCCGGCGCGGCCATGGCGTTCAGCAGCGTGAGCGTGATTTCGAATGCGCTGTTGCTGCGCCGCTGGCGACCGGCGACCGGCGGGCGATGACGGACGAGCATGGCCTGTCCGACGGCCCTTTCAACATCGGCGAGGCGGCCGCGGCCTCCGGCGTTTCCGCGAAGATGCTGCGTCACTACGAGTCGCTGGGCCTGTTGCCAAAGGTCGCGCGCACGCTCTCCGGTTACCGCCAATACGGTCCGCACGAGATCCACACCCTGCGCTTCATTCGTCGTGCGCGCGATCTCGGTTTCGGCATCCACGAGATCAGCCGATTGCTCGGCCTGTGGCAGAACCGCCGACGCGCGAGCGCCGACGTGCAGCGCATCGCACTGGAGCACATCGCGGATCTCGAGCGGCGGATCGTCGAGATGCAGGCGATGAAGCGCACCCTCGTCACGCTCGCGCGCAGTTGTCATGGCGACGAGCGCCCGGACTGCCCGATCCTGGAAGACCTGGCGGAGCGGACGGAGCCGGACGATGTCGCAAAGCGCGGGCGCGCGGCGCGTTTCCGTTGAAGCAGGCAGCGCTGCTGCTCGCGTTCGTCGCGGGCGCGGCCGGGGCGATCGACCCGACGCCGACGGCCATCGCGCCTTTTTCCTCCGGTACGCCGGACGCGGCCCCGGCTGCACCGTGGCGGATCACCCGGTTGCCGAAGGTGGCGCGCGAGACGAGCTACCGTCTTGTGAACGACGACGGCACCACCGTGCTTCGGGCGGAAGCACGGGGGTCGATGTCCGGTTACTCCCAGGCCGTGCATGCCGATCCCGTTGCGACGCCCATCCTGGAGTGGCGCTGGAAGGTGAGCGGCGTGCTGAATGGTGCCAAGTTCGGCGATCGGTCCGCCGATGATTTTGCAGCGCGCGTCTACGTGCTGTTCGATTTCGATCTGGCCCGACTGCCGTTCGCGACGCGTCTCAAGATCAGGCTCGCGCGTGCCTTCTACGGCGAAGCGGTCCCGGCCGCCGGGCTGTGCTACGTCTGGGACGCGAAGGCCGCCGTGGGCACTGCCGGCTGGAGTCCGTACACCGATCGTCTGCGCGTGATCGTGGTCGAATCCGGCACGGCCAGGATCGGCCAATGGAGCACCGTGCGTCGCAATGTGGCGGAAGACTATCGTGCGGCTTTCGGCCAGGATCCGCCGGCCATTTCCGGCGTCGCGATCGCGACCGATACCGACAACACCGGCGAAGCAGTGACGGCGTGGTATGGCGATATCCGGCTGCTTGCCGCGCCGTGACCGCTCATCCCGGGGTCCTGGTCGAAGCCGTTGCGACCTCGCGCGCCGCTTCGGCCACGGGCGGCGGTGCCAGACGCGTCTCGAACAGGCCTCGGGGCGCGTTGCTCAGAAAGATTCACGTCGCCCGCTGCAGGTCCCAGGCACTGATGCGCGTTCACGCCTGCGTCCTTGAGACGACAGGCGCTGCCGCATTACCGGGGAGATCTCGAACCCGGGCGCGCAGGCTCGTTGCCGCTACTTCCAGGCATCGCTATCGCCGGCTTCGCGCACGACCATGTCGACGTCCTCGGAGAGCATGAGGCGTTCAGATTCCAGCTTCCGCGCTGCGGCCTCGACCTTGTTCACATAGCCGGTCCGATCGCCGTACAGCGCCTCGAGGGACGGTCGCGGATCGCCCGCGGCTTCCGCTTCCGCGCGTGTCTTCGGCAGCGGAATCATCGACCCCAGCAGATCGCACAGGTCGTCGCCGCTGAACTCGGGTCGCCGCGTGTTCCAGCCGAGCACGGTGGCGGTGGGGACCTCCACGAACGGATGCCGGATGCCGGCGATGTCGTTGCCGACCGCGTCGATCTGCGGCACCAGCACTCGATGGGGATAGACCAGCTCGGGGAAAAGATTGTCGACGATGCCGGCGTTGCCCCGCACGCGGGTGCCGAAGTCGCGTTCGCCGGACCCGTTGACGAGCCCGGAGTATTTCACGTTCGGAATCTTCGGCCAGGCGAGCGCTTCGGGCGGCACGAGCGTGCCGTCGCTGATGCGCGGCACCCGCGACGCCGGTGGCGCAACGCCCTTGCGCACCCATTCGTCGAGCACGATCGTGAGCGCGCGCAACAGTGGTCCCGGATGCACGGGATTGGACAGTTGTTCGCATTGCCGGTTGCCGATGCCGTAGTGCGGCGCGTCGCCCTTGAAGCTGCCGTGCTGCAGGCTGGACAACAGGTAGCGGCGCACGCGCGAGTTCTCGGTGAGATCGATGCGCCCGCCTTCAGTGGCGCCGGTGAGCGAGGCGCGGAACTGCCAGTACTCGTTCGACGTGTCGCTGTGGATCAACTTGGGATCGCTCGAGGGGCGCTTCAGGATGCCGTCCGGTACGCGGGTCTTCGGGTTGCCGCGTACGCCGTACTGGTGGGGGAAGTTCGTGTCCGGCACGTAGCGCTCGCGGTGCTGCTGCGTGAACGGGTTGGGTTGCGCGAACCGGTAATTGAGATAGAGCTTCTGGACGCCGGCGACGTGGACGTGGGCGCCGTCGCAGACACGGCGTCCCTGTTCGTCCTCGTTGAAGCCCTGGTAGAGGAAGTCGCGCAGGTACATCCCGCTGGAGGAGATGCCCTGGCAGAGCGTGGTGTCGAGCCCGGGGACGGGGTTCGGGTTGCCGGCGTCGTCGCTCTCGCCATGACGCAGGAACGATACGAAGTCGCGCGAAGTGAGATAGCCGAGCCCCATCACCGGCGATCCGGTGGCGCGATACAGCAGATGGTAATTCCGGTCGTTGCGAAAGCCGCCTTTCAGGCAGATGTCGGTCACGCTCGGCTCGCCCGGCCAGCCGTTTGGACAACTCGCGAACGCCCATTCGTCATCGGCGACGCGCTCGCCGGTCGGGATCCCCGGCCCGCTGGGCCTGGGCGAATCGGAACCGACGACCCACAGTTCGGCTTCGGCCGCGGTCTTGTCCGTGGCCACCGCGGCGAAGCTCTTGAAGGCCGCGCCGCCGGACAGCGGCAGAGTCGTGGGTGTCCCGCCATTGAAATTGCGATCCCCGAACTCGGTCAGGATGCGCTGCGTGGCCGGCTTGCCGTCCGGATCGAGCGTGATCGGAAAGTTCACCGTGAGCCGGTTCTCCCCGGGCGCGCTGTCCGCGCCCCAGCCGACCCAGGCGATGACGTAGCCGCGCTTCAGGAGGAAGCCGTTGCCGAAGTCCTCCGGGGTGGTGGGATCGTTCATGTTCGCCTTGGACGACGTGTCCTGCAAGCGACCGAAAGCGATCTTGCGACCCCGGTTGTTCACTTCGTAGAACAGCGTGCGCGTGCCCCTGGCGAGATCCACCGGCTTCAGGATCATCATGTCCGCGGAAAATTCCACCCTGCCGTCGGCGTTGAGGGGCGCATTGCGGATGTCGAACACGCGCGCATTGCGCTCGTCCCCCGGATCGGCCTCGAAATGGGCGATGCCGGTCAGTTTCTCGTACGGCCCGGCGGCCCCGAAGGCCTGGCCGTTCGCCACGACCTCGCGCTTGACGATCTCGAGCCGGGTGAGGCGGGCTTCCGCCGGAAACTGCAGCAGGGTGAGGAGGGCGGCGAGCGCGGCGAGGGGGAGAGTTCTCATGGAGCGTGCTCCGTGCGGGTGGGCGCGTAGTGTACCGGCGGCGCGCACAGGCTAGAATCAGCCCATTCCCGCCGTTGGAGGTCACGCCATGGAAACCGCCGCCCGCATCCAGTCCCAGCTCGAGACGAAAGTCGTCAAGGCAGCCTGTCCGCACGATTGTCCGGACGCCTGCGGCATGCACGTTACCGTGGACGTGAAATCCGGGCGCGCCGTCAAGGTCGAAGGCGACCTGTCGCATCCGATCACCAAGGGCTACCTCTGCAACAAGGTCAACAACTACCTGGACCTGGTCTACAACGCCAATCGCGTGCTGTATCCGCGACGCCGGGTCGGTCCCAAGGGGCCCGGCGCCCGATTCGAGCGAATTTCGTGGGACGAAGCGCTGGATGAAGTCGCGACGCGCCTCGGGCAGGTCGTCGCCGAGTACGGTGCCGAAGCGGTGCAGCCGTACTCGTATTCCGGCACGCTGGGCCTGCTGGGTTTCATGGGCATGGGCGAGCGTTTCTTCAACAAGATGGGTGCGGCCCGCCTCGACCGGACCATCTGTTCGACGGTCGGGGGCGTCGCCGGGCAGTACACCACCGGAAATGCGAACGCGGCGAACATCGAGGACATCCCCGACATGGAGGTGGTGATTCTCTGGGCCACGAACCTGGTGAGTACGGGCGTGCATGCGATGCCCTTCATCAACGCGGCACGCGAGCGCGGCGCGCAGATCATCGCGATCGACCCGAAGGTGACCCGCACCACCGCCTTTGCCGACTGGCACCTGCAGCCGAAGCCCGGTACCGACGGCGCCCTGGCGCTCGGCATGATGCACATCATCGTGCGCGACGGTCTGCACGACACGGCGTTCCTGCGCGAGCACACGATCGGATGGGAAGAACTGCTGCGCGAACGCCTGCCCGAATACACGCCGGAGCGCGTGGCGGCCATCACCGGGCTTGCGGTGGTCGATATCGAACGGCTCGCGCGGCTCTATGGCAGCACCCGGAGATCCTTCATCCGGCTGAACTACGGCATCCAGCGCCAGGACAACGGCGGCATGACGGTGCGCGCAATCATGATTCTGCCGACGCTCACCGGTGCCATGCGCGAGAAAGGCGGCGTCTGTCTCGGTACCGGCCGCGAGATGCGCAACTTCGACATGGTCAAGCTTCAACGCACCGATCTGCTGGCGGGGCGCACGCCGCGGATGATCAACATGATCCGCATCGGCGAAGCGTTGAACGATGCGACGCTCTCGCCGCCGATCAAGGCGCTGTTCGTGTGGAATTCCGAACCCGCCAACTGCGCGCCCGACACGGCGTCGGTACGGCGGGGGCTGATGCGCGACGATCTGTTCACCGTCGTGCACGAGACCTTCTTCACCGATACCTGCGATTACGCCGACATCGTGCTGCCCGCCGACACCACGCTCGAGCGCATGGACCTCCTCGGCGGCTACGGTCACTTCGTGTACGCGCTGTCGCAGCAGGCCATCCCCAAGCAGGGCGAGAGTCTCGACAACGGCGAACTGTTCCGCCGGCTGGCAGCGAAGATGGGCTACACCGAATCGTGCTTCACCCAGTCGGACGAAGCGATGCTGCGCGAATTGCTCGATCCGCAGGTCAATCCGCTGTTCGAGGGCATCACCTTCGACGGCCTGATGCAGCACGGCTGGATGCGGGCGGCCGTCGATTCGCCGCGCCGCGACGGAATCAACAGCGGCCGATGGCCGACGCCTTCGGGCAAGATCGAGATCCGCAGCGAAGCGCTCGCGGCCGTCGGTCTCGATCCCCTGCCGGCCTACGTCGTACCCCTGGAGGGGATGGCAAGCGTCGAGGCAGGAGCGCGCTTTCCGCTCCAGGTCATCAGTTCGGCCACGCACTACTTCATCGGGGCGAGCTTCCAGCACGTGCCGCGCCTGCAGCAGATGATGTCGCGCCAGACCTTCGAGATCGCTCCGACGGACGCCGCCGCGCGCGGCATAGCGACCGGTGACCTGTGCCGCCTGTACAACGATCGTGGCGAGGTCTTCGGGCATGCGCTGATCGTTGCGGGCATGCTGCCCGGCGTGATCGGAGCGCCCAAGCAGTTGCGCGGGTCGGAGCAGATCAACGGCCTCAACGTCAATGCGCTGGTGAGCCAGCGCGAAGCCGACATGGGCAACGGACCGGTGTTCTTCTCGACGCTGGCCGAAATAGAGAAAAGCGATCGACTGGCCGCACCGGGGTCTGGCGCATGACCGCCACCCTGATCGATGGCGTCGCTATCTCGAAGCTCACGCGCGAATCGTGGCGACTGCGGGCCGAGGCTCTGAAAGCGAAAGGCGTCACTCCCGGTCTCGCTGTCGTGATCGTCGGCGAGAACCCCGCTTCCCGGGTGTACGTCCGCAACAAGGTGAAGGCCTGTGGCGAGATGGGCCTCCATTCGGAATTGATCGAGTTCCCCGAATCGATCTCCCAGGCCGAGGTGCTGGCGAAAATCGCGGCGCTCAACGGTGACGCCGGCATTCACGGCATTCTCGTGCAGTTGCCGCTGCCGCGGCATTTCAACGCGGAACGCATCCTCGAGGCGATCGCGCCGGCCAAGGACGTCGACGGGTTCCACGTCGAGAATGCCGGCGCCCTCGCGACGGGCCTGCCCGGATTCTGGCCCTGCACGCCCCATGGCGTGATGGTGATGCTCGACCATCACAAGGTGCCGCTGCAAGGTGCGGAGGCCGTCGTGGTGGGTCGCAGCAACATCGTCGGCAAGCCCCAGGCGCTGATGTTGCTCGCCAAGGACGCCACGGTCACGATCTGCACGTCCAAGACGCGCGATCTCGCGTTTCATACCCGCCGGGCGGATGTGCTGGTCGTGGCCACGGGTCGCCCCGGGACGGTCACCGGCGACATGGTCAAATCGGGCGGGGTGGTGATCGACGTGGGCATCAACCGGATGCCCGACGGCAAGCTGTGCGGCGATGTCGACTTCGAAGGCGCGCGCCGGGTGGCGGGAATGATCACGCCGGTGCCCGGGGGCGTCGGACCGATGACCATCGCGATGCTGCTGGCCAACACCGTGCTGTCGGCCGAGCGTTCCACCGGCGGGCGCGCATCCGTCACCCAATTGCGCGTGGTGCCGGTCGTGTAGGGCCCCCAGGCCGGGTTCGTGTACCTGCGACATGTTCAGCGACCGGGCAGATGCCGCGAGGAAGCTCGCGGCGGCGCTGTCGGCGTATCAGGGCGTGAACCCGCTGGTGCTGGGGATTCCGCGCGGCGGGGTTCCCATGGCAAGGCAGATGGCGGAACTGCTTGATGGCGAAGTGGACGTCGTGCAGGTGCGCAAGCTGCGCGCACCGGGCAACTCCGAGTATGCGAACGGTGCCGTCGATGAATCCGGCTGGTCGTTCCTGACCCGCGAGGCGGCCTGGGTGAGTCCCGCGCAGGAATATTTGGAACGGGAAAAGCAGTTCGAGCTCGCCCTGATGCGTGAACGGCGTCGGGCCTGCAGCGCAAAGCGACCGGCGCGCGATCCGAAAGGACGAACCGTGATCGTGGTGGATGACGGCCTCGCCACCGGCTCGACCATGATCGCGGCGTTGCACGCCCTGGCGGCGAAGGGTCCCGCGATGCTGGTCTGGGCGGTGCCGGTGGCTCCCCCCGACACCATGGCCAAGATGAGACCTTACTGTGACGATCCGGTTTGCCTCGACAGCCCCGTGGATTTCTCGGCAGTGGGGCAGTTCTATGCGAGTTTTCCGCAGGTCAGCGACGCAGTGGTTGTTGCGGCTCTGGGCTGACGTGGTGTATGTTGACGTCTGTATAGTACTGCTATACAGGACTGTGCCGTGATCCGGACCTTCCGTCACAAGGGACTCAAAAACTTCTTCGAGACGGGGAGCAAAGCCGGAATTCAGCCGACACATGCCGAAAAATTGAATCGACAGCTCGGGCGGTTGGACCAAGCGAGTGTCGTGGAAGACATGAATGTGCCTGGGTGGGATCTTCATCCGCTGACAGGCAAGCTGAAAGGGCATTGGTCTGTCTGGGTCAACGGCAACTGGCGAATGACTTTCGTATTCGACGATGGGGACGTGATCCTCGTCGACTATCAGGACTACCACTGAGGCGGCAACAATGGCACGAATGCACAATCCCTCTCACCCCGGGCTGACCCTGCGCGACGATATTTTGCCGGCACTGGGCATCAGTATCAGTGCCGCCGCGGACCAACTTGGCGTTACCCGCGCCGCGCTTTCGCGCGTTCTGAATG
Organism: Burkholderiales bacterium; assembly: GCA_038324085.1. Taxonomy (GTDB): domain Bacteria; phylum Pseudomonadota; class Gammaproteobacteria; order Burkholderiales. The sequence continues at coordinate 117,880 of JBBQHP010000009.1, read as the reverse complement.
GCCGTGCTGCGATTTCGGCCGAGATGGCTTTGCGCATCGAGCGTTGGCTCGGCACCGAGCGCGGCGGGCGCGCGGCGTTGTGGTTGGCGCAGCAGTCGGATTACGACCTTTGGCAAATCGAGCAGTCGCGCCGGAAAGAGCTGGCGAAGATCAAACCGGCTGCGCGCGGCCGATTGGTTGCCGCGTAGCGTTGTTGCCTGGGCGAGCGACAAGGATCGCCGTTGAGTCCTCGAGTGGAGGCGCGGGTTTTCAGGGACGCTACCGTGACGATCTCGACGTCGAAGCCATGCGACCTCGACTTCTACACTCGGCGCGCGGACGTGCACAGAGAGCGAAATCGCAATGTCGCGTGGGGCTGGCGGCAGCATAGGTTATGAGCCAGTCAAAGCGGCTGATCGGGGTCGCTGGCGCGGTCCTGCGTTCTGGGGCCACCTCTTCGGTGGCCGCTCAGTGCCATCAGCTTCATTTGATTCAGGCGGCGATCTTCTCGTGTCCCGTAGCGTACGGCGCGTAACGGTGAACTCGGATGACGCCGAGTAGAAAGCTCCCTAGACTCGATATACCCCGCAAGTGGAGACACACCATGACCGTCCGATCGGCTGCGCGCCTCGTTGTCGTTGCCATGATGTTGAGCTTTTGCAACCCCGTCTGGAGTCAGGGCGAAGCGCGCCAACTCTTCTTCGACGGCTATGAGTTGCTGAAGAGCGGGAAACCGAAAGACGCGATTGCCAAGTTCGAAGCGGGTCTGCGCCTTGAACCGAACAACGCGTCGGCGCGTTTCTTCTTGGGAGAGTCTTTGCTGGCCGTCGGCCAGCGCGACAAGGCCAAGGACCAGCTGCGCAAGTCCATCGAACTGGATCCGAACGGGGACGTGTCGGCGGACGCGCGCAAGCGGTTGGGCGAACTCTCGGGAAATGCGTTTGCAGCCGAGAAGGGAGGTGCGACGAGCGCAGGAGGAAATCTGCCCGCGCCCGGGACAGTTCTCCGAGACTGTCCCGTCTGCCCCGAGGTGGTGGTCGTCCCGGCGGGCCAATTCGTGATGGGATCGCCGCCGAGCGAGACAGGCCGTGACGACGACGAAGGTCCGCCGCACATCGTCACCATTGCGAAACCATTCGCCGTCGGGAAATCAGAGGTCACATTCGACGAATGGGACGCATGCGTTCGGGATAAAGGGTGCGGTCCTACGGCGGATGAGGGCTGGGGACGAGGCCGGCGGCCAGTCATCAACGTGAACTACTAGCAGGCAATGGGTTACGCAGAGTGGCTGGCGGAGAAGACGGGCAAGAAGTACCGACTTCTGTCCGAGGCCGAGTGGGAATACGCGGCCAGGGCCGGATCAGACAAGGCACGATTTTGGGGGAGTTCCCCTGATAGGGCCTGCCAGTTCGGGAATGTCGGGGATTACTCAGCCAAGAAGAAGCATCCCGATTGGGAGATCCATGAGTGCGATGATGGCTACGCCGAGACTGCGCCGGTGAGTTCCTTTAAACCGAACGCGTTCGGTCTGTACGATATGCTCGGTAACGTCTGGGAATGGGTCGAGGACTGCTACAACGCGAACTACGACGGTGCGCCCAATGACGGACGCGCTTGGGCCACGGGCGACTGTTCCCGGCGCGTGATCCGCGGTGGCAGTTGGAACAACAGTCCCGCGATCGTGCGCTCGGCCTAGCGCGGCGGGGGCCGGCCGGCGGAGCGGTTCAGCTATCTGGGCTTCCGTGTCGCCAGGACGCTGCCGTGAAAACGGCAGCTTGAGCCTTATCCCCTTTACTGCTTTACCCCTGCCGTACCGTTGGCGAGCCGCAATGAACGGAACGGCAGGGCAGTGAGGAATCTACGGCCGGCTGCGTGCAGCCGGCCGCGCGATGGAAGGTGAAGGCCAGGAGCCGAACATGAGCGAGCACAAGTCAGGGCCCGACGGTCCGCGTAGGTACGGACCTGCGCTGGAGAAGGCTTATCAGTTCATGCTGTGGCTGATCCCCACGGTGGAGAAGTTCCCCCGTACTCAGAAGTTCCTGCTCGGCGATCGCTTGCAGACTACCGCGCTGAATATGCTGGAGGCCTTGATCGAGGCGACCTATTCGCGGGAGGTGGTGCCGATCCTGCGGCGCGTCAACCTGATGCTGGAGAAGTTGCGGGTTTTGTCCCGGCTCGCCAAGGATCTTCGTTATCTCGATTTTCCGAAGTACGAGTTCGCGGCCCGAGCGGTGGACGAGATCGGTCGCATGGTGGGCGGCTGGATGAAGGCCGGACGGACCGAGGACTCTGGGCCGTGATGAACGCTCGTTGCACAATCCCGGATCATCGGGCACGGTCACGGCATGGGCATGAGCCCCAGCGGGCGTTTACGCGGATGCACGTGGTCCATGCAACGCCTGCACCCGGGGATGAGGTCCGCTGATGTCAGCGGCGGACGCACTCTTCGACCGGATTGCCCGGTTCGACATGCTCGTAGAGGCGGTGCGCCGCGCCGCCCGTGGAAAGCGCCGCAAACCCGGTGTGGCCGCGTTTCTGGCCTCGCAGGAGCGTCATCTGCTTCGCATTGAAGCGGAGTTGCAGGCGGGGACCTGGCGCCCTGGGCAGTACACGGTGATCAACGTGCGTGACCCAAAACCCCGCCGAGTGTCGGCAGCGCCATTTTGCGACCGCGTCGTGCATCACGCGCTCTGCGCCGTGGTGGAACCGCTCTTCGAGCGAAGCTTCATCTACGATTCCTACGCTAACCGGGAGGGCAAGGGCACGCATCGTGCCGTATCGCGCTACGAGCAGTTTCGCGACCGGCACCGGCATGTCCTGCGTGGAGATATCTTCCGGTTCTTTCCGGCCATCGATCACGACATTCTCAAGCGGTGCCTGCGTCGCCGGGTGCGTTGCGAGCGGACGTCTTCGCTACTGGACGCAATCATCGACGGTTCGAATCCGCAGGAGCCGGTGCATCTCTACTATCCAGGAGACGATCTGTTCACGCCATGGCAGCGACGGCGCGGTCTGCCCATCGGCAACCTTACCAGCCAGTTCTTCGCCAACGTCTATCTGGACGGTTTCGATCATTGGGTGAAGGAAGTCCTGCAGGCGCCGGGCTATGTCCGCTATGTGGACGATTTTGCGATTTTTCATGACGATCCGGCGGTCCTGGCGGAGTGGCACGGACGCGTGGCCGGTTACCTTGCCGGCCGCCGGCTGTCGCTTCACCCGAAGAAAACGCACGTGGTACCCACGACGGTGCCGGCGGAGTTCCTCGGGTTTGTGGTGTTCCCGAATGGCAAGCGGCGATTGCCGGAACCCAACGTCCGTCGTTTCCGCGATCGATTGCGCGGTCTGCGCGATCGGTGGCGGCACGGGACAGCCACGGACGAAGAGGTGTTGCAACGGGTACAGGCATGGATGGCTCACGCCAAACATGCTGATACGTGGCGCTTGCGCCATGCAATCTTTCGCGGCGGGTGGTTCGATCCGGCCTGGTCGGACGGCTGCCCGGTCGCGGGAGCGTGAACGGCGTCGTCCCGGCGCGTGAACCGCGGTGGCAGTTGGAACAACAAACCCGCGAACGTGCGCTCGGCCAAACGCAACAGGAACCAGCCGACGAAACGGAACAACAAACTGGGCTTCCGTATCGCCAGTACGCCCTGCGCCGGAACTGCCGCACCCACGGTTGCGTCAGGCGTGCAAGGGAGCGTCCAACGCCGTTCATGGTGAGTGCGGGAACCGGCGGCCGTCCTGGCTCTTCGCGGAGCGACGGCCGCCGGGTAGTGCGGGGGTGACCGGTTCTTGAATGTACTGCGTCACCCCCTATCGTTTCAGTAACAGGGCGTCAACCGTTTCACTGCTTTGCGAATGGATTCTTTTTCTTCCGTCGTTTTTCGCATTCGGGTAGCACGCGTCCCTTGCCGGACGTGCTGCACTGGGGTTGTCCGTTGACCATGCGATCATCGTTGTTTGAATCGCGGATCCCAGAATCGTCGATGACGGACATCTCACCGGTTCCGGGATTGCGGTACAGCGACTGCCCGGACTGAATCGTGTAGGAGCGGCCCGATTGGGGATCGTCGTACGTCGCGGCGGTTGCACGGGTTGAGGACGGGGAGGACGCGCTCTGCCCTTGCGTCGCCAGCGCCAACTGGTCGTTTGCCGTACTCCGTTTGAAGGGGTTGTCCCCCAGCGTTTGGGAACCTCCGGGCGAGCCTGCCGCTCGTGACGGGGAAACATAGGTGGATGACGGTCGAGATGGAGCGCGGGTGTCGGTCTTCGCAACGCTGTCCATCTGTTTGCCAAGTTCATCCACCTGACCCAACACCTGTCGGTTGATCTTGTGGATGCCTTCCATGGCCACCCCCGAGATCTTCTCCGCAAACGGATTGTTCCCGAGCACCTTGCTCCGGGCTTCATCAGTGGCCGCCGCAGTGGCCTCGTAGCGCGAGTCTTGTCGCTCTGGTCCAATCGGCGACGCGATATCGAGACCCTTCTCCATCAACTTGCTCGCGACTGCGTCAGCCGCCAACTCCTTGGCCTTGCGAAAGGGGTTGGCGAGAAACTCCTTTGCCGTGACCGCCTCGTCTTTACCTTGCTTCAACTGGACGAGCAGGTCGAGGTAGAGGCTCTGTTCCTGTTTGTCGCGCTCGCGCTTGGCCTCTTCAGCACGGGCTACGGCTTGCGCGACCTCGGCTTCGCGCCGAATCTGTGAAAGAATCCGCGCGTCAGACTCGCGCCGATTCCGTTCCGCCGCTTCCTGCTCGGATTTGGCTTTTGCGGCCTCTTTTTCGCGGTCCTGTCGGTCGCGCTCGGCGCGGTCGCGACGCTCAGCACCATCGCGAGCATCCCGGTCCCGTCGATCTCGTTCGGCGCGCGCCTCTGACTCGCGTCGCTCGCGGTCGCTTGTTGCGTCCTTGTCGCGCCGATCGCGCTCGTCTTTCTGGCGCTCCGCTTCCCGTTTCGCCTTGCGATCCGCATCCTCGCGTTCACGCTGGCGCGCGTCCCGCTCCGCGGCTTCTGCGGCCTTGCGGCGCTTGTCCTCTTCCTGCCGTTGTTCGGCCACGTATTCGCCTACGCGCTTCCGACACGTGCTCGTTTCTTCCCCTGACTTGCGAGTGGCACCGTCCCGCGCGCTGTGCACCGCTTGGCAGATTGCCTTCGAACACGATCCGCCCGTGTTCGAATCGTCGGACGGTGCACCTTGAAGGCAAGCCTCGTGCTGCGCGTTCAGACGGTTGATCTCTGCAGAGAACTCCTGTTGCAACGCGGTGCATTCGTCATATGACGTCGGACGCCAAGGTGAACTCAGGATCAGGTAGCGCGTGGAAGGCAGCGCGTTCAGAAAGTCCTGCGCGGCGGTGGGCGTGATCCAGGTCACTGCCATCAGGCACAGTGCAACGGTTACAAGTCGCTGCAAACTTTCGGCGATTCGACGCGAGGTATGGGTCATGACAAGGCCCTCCATTTGCAGCGATCATACGGGTCGTTGGCAGCGAGCATAGCGAGAATCCACGTGACTCGCCGTGGCATCGGAAGTTGGGTTGTGCTCGAGGTTATCGAGCGGTCGACGACTTCATTGGTGACCACACCGCCGCGTTTCTCGAATGGACGTACACCGCAATGCAGCGTTTGCGGATCAGTGGTTTCGGTCAAGGGTCGACGCGCCAGTTCCGAAATGTGAAGACCGAGGGTCTTCTTCTCCCACCGAGCGCGATCCATTGCTGCGCGCAGGACGTCGTGTTCGATATCGAGAGTGGTACGCATCGGTTTGACGCTATTGCATCCAACATCTCGCATCAAGGGATCTGGCACGCGGTCCGATCGCATAGTCGCCCGCGCTATCGAGGCTACGCAATCCTCGGTGCACGATCGATCGATTCACCGGCGGCGACGTCGTAATCGAGGGCAAGATCGAACATCAGGGGACGTTCGACGAACCTCGAGTCGACGCCGACAACCGCACCGGAATCCGCTGTCGGCCGAACTGCCCGCGGAATTCACCGAATCGACCGGCGACCGGAGCGGCGCAGCGCGGACAATTGCCCTCGGGAGTGATCCGGTAGAACTCGATGCGATGCCAGTCGCGCGCGACCAGTGCGGCAGCGCACGCCGGGCAGCGCGTGGTGCCGCCCGCGACATCGTGCACGTTGCCGGTGTAGACGAAGCGCAGCCCTTCGGACACGGCGATCTCGCGCGCCGGGGTCAAGGTGGCTGCCGGCGTCGGGGGCAGGGCGGTAAGCTTGTAGTCGGGATGAAAGGCCGTGAAATGCAGCGGCACGTCGGGGCCCAGATGTTCGGCGATCCAGGCGCTCATGGCGCGAATCTCGTCGGGGGCATCGTTGCGGGTCGGGATCAGCAGCGTCGTGATCTCGAACCAGACATCGGTTTCGCGTTTCAGGTACACGAGCGTGTCGAGCACCGGTTGCAGGCGCGAACCGGTGAGCTTGACGTAGAAGTCGTCCGTGAACGCCTTGAGGTCGACATTCGCGGCGTCCATCTTGGCGTAGAACGCCCGGCGCGGCGCGTCGTGCATGTAGCCTGCCGTGACCGCGACAGCCTTGAGGCCGCGGTCGTGACAGGCATCGGCCACGTCCATCGCGTACTCGGCGAAGATCACCGGGTCGTTGTAGGTGAACGCCACGCTCGTCGAGCCGGTTTTCAGCGCGGCGTCGGCGATCTGATCGGGGCTCGCCTGGTCCATCAGGCGGTCCATGTCGCGCGATTTCGAGATGTCCCAATTCTGGCAGAACTTGCAGGCGAGGTTGCAGCCCGCGGTGCCGAACGAAAACACCGCGGATCCGGGAAAGAAATGGTTCAGCGGTTTCTTTTCGATCGGATCGACGCAGAAGCCCGAAGAGCGGCCGTACGTGGTCAGGACCATGCCGGCGCCGGCGCGTGCCCGTACGAAACACGCGCCGCGCTGGCCTTCATGCAGACGGCAATCGCGCGGACACAGATCGCACTGGATGCGGCCATCGTCCAGCTCGTGCCACCAGCGGGCGGGATGGGTGCTCATGGGGGATGCGGGCATCGCGGCGCGGTCGTCATTCGGTCCACTTCTCCACCGAGTAGCGCGCCACGCGGAGCTCGCGCGACCAGAAGTCCGGTGCGAGCCCGGCCTTCTGCTTGAGGTGGGCCAGGAACGCTGCCGGCGTCGGCAGTGATTCCCACACCTGCGGCAGGAAGGTGCCGCGATGCGCGCCCTGCTCGAGGATCAGGCCGTCGACGTGGGGTACGAGTTGCGTGAGCAGATCCGGTTCGTCCCGGAACTCGATCGGGGTCGATGCGGAAAGTATCGAGACCTCGATCCCGACGTCGTCGAATTCGCGCAGGGACAAGGGACGGAACCTGGGGTCGAGGAACGCGGCGGCGCGTGCATTGTGTTTCAGGTCGTCCAGCAGCGGTCGCCTGGCCTCGAGGCTGCCGATGCATCCGCGCAGTTGCCCGTTGCGCTGCAGCGTCACGAATGTGGCTCCGACCTCCTTGAGGAAGGGCGCGTCCTCGCGAGCGGTCAGTTGCACGCCGAGTTGCCGTGCGATGGTGGCGCGCGCGATCGGCAACAGTATGTCGCCCTTGTTCGTTCCTCCGGCGGGCATTGCGGGAGCGGAGTCGTGCTCGTAGAAGGCGAGCGCGGCGTAGCCCACCACCCGCTGCTTGTCCCCGGCGGTGTCGCCGGAGTTGCGCACGTCGAGCAGTTGCGGCACGAGGGCCCTGCGTCGGGCCAGCAGCAGCAGGCCGTTCACCGGCGTCGCGCCGCACGCGTGGTGATGGTCGATGTGCGGATCGAGCGCGAGCATGTCGCGCACGGTGCCGGCATCGGTCAGTTGCGCGGTGTTGTAGGGCAGGTAGTGGGAAAGATCGCAGCTGATCACGATCAACGTCTCGGCGCCGCCCCAGAGCCGCTCGAGCACCTCGGCCACGGCGTCTGGCGTGGCGTCTCCCACGGCGAGCGGCACCAGGGTGAAGGAACCGAGCGCGTCCTGCAGAAACGGCAGGTGGACTTCGAGGGAATGTTCCAGGGAGTGCGCCTGCGCACTCTCGGTGATCTGGGGCAGGTCTCGCAGCGCGGCGACGGCCGCCTGGTCCACGGTGATCGGTCCGAGCGGGGTGTCGAAGCGGTCGGTGCCGGGAAGCGCCAGGCCGCGGACCGCAACGCGATGGCAGGGACCGAGCAGCACGACGCGGCGAATCGTGCCCCGGGCGCGCGCGAGGCGGGCATACGCGATCGCGGCCACGTCACCGGAATAGACGTAGCCCGCGTGGGGGACGATGAGCGCCTTGGGGACGGGATCGTCATTCCGGCGGCTCGCGGCGGCTGCGGCAAGCCGTGCGCGTACGTCGGCCTGCAGCGCTCCCGGGTCGGCTGGATAGAAACTGCCCGCAACGGCGGGCGGGCGAACGGTGACGGTGACCATGCGGATCTCCTCGATGCTTGAAAACCGTAGTCCCGAACGCGGCTTGCGGCAAGTGCGACCGAGCCGGGGCGGGAAATGAGTTGACCGCCCCTCGATGCGGCCGGTAGATTACTGACTGGTTAGTTATTACTGCATCCCCCGCCCGATGATCGCCAGATTCAGCAAGCGACGCGAGCCCAAGCCGGAGTCGGCCCGGGTCGAGACCGCGCGCGCCGAGACCCGCTGGACCCGACGCAAGGACGCTCGTCCGGCGGAACTGCTGGCGGCAGCCCTCGACCTGTTCGTGGAGCGCGGCTATGCCGGCACTCGGCTCGACGACGTCGCGCGGCGTGCTGGTGTCAGCAAGGGCACGTTGTATCTGTATTACTCCAGCAAGGAACAATTGTTCAAAGCCGTGATCCGGGAGGGCCTGGTGCCCGTCTATGAGCACGGCGAGCGCATGGTGGATGCGCATACCGGGAGCGCAGAGGACCTGATCCGCAATCTGTTGCGGGTCTGGTGGGACACGATCGGTGCGACCAATCTGGGCGGCATCCCCAAGCTCATGATCGCCGAGTCGGGCAACTTCCCGGAAGTGACGCGTTTCTATTTCGACGAAGTGGTGAGCCGCGGGCGCAAGCTCGTGGCTCGCGCGCTGCGCCTGGGCATCGACGCCGGCGAGTTTCGCGACCTGCCGATCGACCAGGTCGTGCGGCTGATGCTGGCGCCGGTGATGTTGATGGCGATCTGGCGTTACTCGTTCGAGTTCTGCGACACCACGCACCTCGACCCGGATTCGTACCTCAGCCTGCATGTGGACGTGTTATTGAACGGGTTGCGCCAGAAGATCGTGCTCGGAGCGAAGCCGTGAGGCTCCGGCCCTGGCACCGGATCGTCGCCGTGACCGGCGTGCTCGCGGTGATCATTGCGGCCGGCTTCGTCATCCTGAAGGCGCCGCCCGAAGGCCGTGGCGGCGAAGCCACCGCGGCCGCGCCGCCCGCGGCGCCGCGGGTGATGGAGCTCTCGGCACTGGACGTCACCACCGTCGAGCGCGGCCCGCTCGATCACGTGGTTCCGCTTTCGGGAACGCTGCGGCCGCTGGAGCAGACGCTTCTCAAGTCGAAGGTGGCGGGCGAACTGCGCAGCTTGTCGGTTCGGGAGGGCGAGTCGGTGCGCGCCGGGCAGGTCATCGCCCGGTTCGACGACACCGAGCTGCGCGCCCGGGTGGCCGAGAAGCGCGCCGACCTCGCAGCGATGCGCGCGCAGCTCGACCTGGCGCGCAAGACCTGGACGATGAACCGGGATCTGCTCGCCAAGGGCTTCATCTCGCAGAATGCCGCCGACAACGTGGCCAACACGGCCGAGGTGGCCGCGGCCAACCTCGCCTCCGCCGAAGCGCAGCTCGATGTCGTGCAAAAGGCCCTCGCCGATGCGATCGTGCGTGCGCCGATCGACGGTGTGGTCTCCGAGCGCTTCGCGCAGCCCGGGGAAAAGCTGCCAGTTGACGCGAAGCTCGTCGCGATCGTCGACGTGACCCGCATGGAACTCGAGGCCGAGGTGGCGGGTTCGGATATCGCGCTGGTGAGAGTCGGGCAGGCGGTCGAGTTCAATATCGAGGGTTTCGCCGGCAAGCCGTTCACGGGCGATGTCGAGCGGATCAACCCGAGCGCCGATGAAAGTTCGCGCGCGGTGAAGATATACGTGGTGCTGCCGAACCCGCGCCGGGAATTGCGCGGCGGCATGTTCGCGAAAGGCTCGCTCCGGCTCGCGGGCGCCGAGCAGGCGACGTTGCTCGCGCTGGCGGCCTTGCGCGAGGAACGCGGCGAAAGCGTCGTCTATCGACTCGACGGCGACAAGGTGGTCCGGCAGCCGGTGAGCGTCGGGCTGCGCGATCCGGGACGCGGGGTCGTGCAGATCCTGAGCGGTCTCGAACCCGGAGCGCGCGTGTTGAACGCCAATCTGGGCAACGTGAAACCCGGCGACCGCGTCCGCGAAGCCGGCGCGCGCGTGAACAGCTGATCCCGCGGCGATAGCGACATGTGGTTCACCAGAGTCAGCATCGGCAATCCGGTGTTCGCCACGATGTTGATGGCGGGCGTGCTGGTGCTGGGCTTGTTTTCCTACCAGCGCCTGTCGGTGGACCAGTTTCCCAACATCGATTTCCCCGTCGTCGTGATCACCACGCAATACGACGGCGCGTCGCCGGAGGCCGTGGAGAACGACATCACGCGCCCGATCGAGGAAGCGGTGAATGCGATCTCGGGGCTCAAGACGCTGACCTCGCGTTCCTACGAGGGCCAGTCGGTGGTGATTGCCGAGTTCGACCTCCTGACCGATCCGCCGGTGGCCGCGCAGAACGTCCGCGAGAAGGTTGCTGCGGTCAAGGCGACCTTCCGCAAGGAGATCGACGATCCGGTGGTCTCGCGCTTCAATCCCGACGACCAGCCGGTGATGGCCATCGCCGTCAGCTCGCCCACGCGCAGCCTGCGCGAGCTCACCACGTTGTCCGAGCAGGTCGTGATGAAGCGCATCGAGAGCGCCCGCGGCGTGGGCAAGGTCACGCTCGTGGGCGGGGTCAGGCGCGAGGTCCAGATCCGGTTGAAGCCGGGCGAACTGGAAGCGCTGGGCGTGGGCGTCGACCAGGTGATCCAGGCGATCCGCAGCGAGAACCAGGAACTGCCGGCGGGCGCGCTCACGGCCAGCGAATCGGAGCGGCTGGTGAAGGTGCAGGGGCGCATCGTCACCGTGCAACAGTTCCGCGACATCATCGTCGCGCGTCGCAACGGTTCTCCGGTCTATCTCTGGCAGGTCGCCAACGTGGTCGACGGGCAGGAGGAGGAGGACAACGCCGCGCTGGTGGACGGGATGCGGGCACTGGCGATCGACGTCGTGAAGTCCCAGGATTCGAACACGATCGAGGTCGTGGACAACGTGCGCCGCGTGGTGACCGAGCTGCATGGCGCGCTGCCCGCCGACGTCAAGCTGTCCGTGGTACGCGACACCTCGATCGGCATCCGCACCTCGGTCGCCAACGTGCGCAGTTCCATCCTCGAGGGGGCGGCCCTCACCATCCTGATCGTCTGGGTGTTCCTGCGCTCGTGGCGCAGCACCGTGATCACGGGGCTCACGCTGCCGATCGCGCTGATCGGGACCTTCACGGCGATGCTGGTGCTGGGCTACACGCTGAACGTGATGACCTTGATGGCCATGTCGCTGTGCGTGGGCCTGCTGATCGACGATGCGATCGTGGTGCGCGAGAACATCGTGCGCCATCTCAGGATGGGCAAGGACCACCGCCAGGCGGCGCTCGACGGAACGCAGGAGATCGGGCTCGCGGTCATGGCGACCACCTTCACGATCTGCGCGGTGTTCGTGCCGGTCGCCTTCATGGGCGGCATCATCGGCCGCTTCTTCTATTCGTTCGGCATGACCGTCACGGCGGCCGTGATGCTGTCGATGCTGGTGAGTTTCACGCTCGATCCGATGCTCTCCAGCGTGTGGGAGGACCCGGACGCCGACGGCCCGCGCGGCAACGGTCCGATCGCGCGCTTCCTGCGATTCACGGAGCGCCAGTTCGAGCGTGTGAGCGCCTTCTACCAGCGGCTGGTGGGATGGTCGCTGCGCCACCGCAAGAGCGTGCTCGCACTGGCCGCCGCCAGTTTCTTCGGCAGCTTCGGTCTGGTGCCCTTCATCGGTTCCGAATTCGTACCCGAAGCCGATCTGAACGAGATCCTGGTGTACATGAATACCGCGCCCGGTTCGTCGCTCTCCTTCACCCAGGCCAAGGTGCAGCAGGCGGAGGCTGCCCTGCGCGAATTCGACGAGGTTGGCTACACCTACGCGACGCTCAACACCGGCGTGGTCCAGGGCAAGAACTATTCGACGGTGTTCGTGCGGCTGAAGGATCGGCGCGAACGCCGGCGCTCGCAGAAGGAGCTGTCGAATCCGCTGCGCGAGCGCCTCGCTCGCATCGCGGGCATCGAGGTGACCTATGTCGGGCCGTTTGCCTCGGTGTCCAGCGGCAAGCCGCTGCAGGTGAGCATCCAGGGTCCGGACATCGGGGAGCTGGAGCGACTGTCGCGCGAAGTCATGGCGCGGTTGCGTGGCATGAGCGGACCGGTGGACATCGACACGTCGCTCAAGGCCGCCAAGCCGACCATCGAGGTGCGTCTCAATCGCGATGTCGCGAGCGATCTCGGCGTGGGTGTCGCGCAGGTCGGCAAGGCCCTCCGGCCGCTGCTCGCCGGGGAGGCGGTCAGCACCTGGAAGGGACCCGACGACGAGAACTACGACGTGCGCGTACGACTGCCGCTGGACGAGCGCCGCACCGCGGCCGATCTCGATCGCCTGACCGTGGCGAGCGAACGGCTCGGCGCCGATGGCACGCCGAAGCTCGTCGCGCTGCGCCAGGTCGCCGATTTCGTTCCCACGCTCGGCGCGTCGCAGATCAACCGGCGCGATCTCGCGCGTGAGGTGCTGGTGAGCGCGAACGTCTTCGGGAGACCCGCGGGCGACGTCGGACGCGAGTTGAAGGAGAAGCTCGCGGCGATCGCGGTCCCGCCGGGGTATCGCTTCGTGATGGGCGGTTCGACGAAGGACATCCAGGAGACGACCGGTTACGCCATCTCCGCGCTGTTGCTGGCGGTGGTCTTCATCTATCTCATCCTGGCTTCGCAGTTCCGCAGCTTCCTCCAGCCCTTTGCGATCATGGTCTCGCTGCCGCTGGCACTCGTGGGTGTTCTGCTGGCGTTGATGTTGTGGCGGAGCACGCTCAACATCTTCTCGATCATCGGATTCATCATGCTGATGGGACTCGTGACGAAGAACGCGATCCTGCTGGTGGATTTCGTCAACCACGAGCGCGCGCGCGGCCTCGACCGGAGCGCCGCGATCCTGTCCGCTGCCCGCATCAGGCTGCGGCCCATCCTGATGACCACTGCCGCGATGGTCTTCGGCATGCTGCCGCTCGCCCTCGGGCTCGGCGAGGGCGCGGAACAGCGGGCGCCGATGGCGCACGCAGTCATCGGCGGCGTGATCGCCTCGACCTTGCTCACGCTGCTGATTGTTCCGGTAGTCTTCACCTATCTCGATGATCTCGGACTCTGGATGGGGCGGATGCTGGGCCGACGAGCGCGACCGGCCCTCGACGCGCAGCCCGAGTTGCGCTGAATCAATTCTTTCGACGAGCCGACCATGACCAGTTCCCCCTGCTCCTCAGCCACCATGGTCGCACTGGCAGCCGCGGCCGTCCTGGCGCTGGCAGCCTGCAGCAAGGAATCGAATCCGCCGGCCGAACCACGGCCGGTCAATGTCGTCGAGGCGCGCTCGGGCACGGGAGAGCTCGGCGCGAGCTACACCGGGGACGTGCGGGCGCGCTTCGCCACCGCGCTGGGATTTCGCGTCCCCGGCAAGATCACGGCGCGGCTCGCGGAAGTCGGCGACACGGTCAAGGCCGGGCAGGTGCTGGCGCGGCTCGATCCATCCGACCAGCAGCTCGGCATCGAGGCCGCGCGCCAGCAGGTCTCCGCCGCGCGCGCAACCTTCGAACAGGATCGCGCGGATCTCGAGCGCTATCGCGAACTGGCCCGGCAGGGCTTCATCAGCCCCGCCGAGCTCGATCGTCGCACCGCTTCGACCCGGGTTGCCGAAGCCCAGCTCGCTCGAGCGAAGGCCCAGCTCGGGACCGATCAGAATCAGTCGGCCTACACCCAGCTGCGCGCCGATCACGACGGTGTCGTCACGGCCGTCGGCGCCGAAGTGGGACAGGTCGTAGCCGCGGGCCAGATGGTGATGCAGCTCGCGCGCCGGGGCGAGCGGGAAGTGGCGATCAACGTGCCCGAGAATCGGCTCGGCGAGTTGCGCAAGGCGGATCAGGTGCGTATCGGGTTCTGGGCCCGGCCCGACAAGGTCCTCGACGGGCGGATCCGGGAGATCGCTCCCAGCGCGGATCCGGTGACCCGGACCTACACGACCAAGGTCACGATCCTGAACCCAGACGCCGAGGTGGAGCTGGGCATGACCGCGACCGTGTTCTTCAGAACCAACGGACACGGACCCGTGGTGCGACTGCCGGCAACGGCCCTGTTCCAGAAGGGCGGCGACGCCGCCGTCTGGATCGTGGATCCGAAGACGAACCAGGTCAGCCTGCGGCCGGTCAAGGTGGCGCGTTACGGTGACGACTTCGTGAGCCTCAGCGAGGGTCTCGCCGGAGGTGAAGTGGTGGTCCGCGCGGGAGTGCACAAACTGTTCGCGAACGAGAAGGTGCGCATTCTCCACGATCACCCGCGATGATCTCGACGCGATTCAATCTGTCCGAGTGGGCCCTGAGCCATCAGCCTCTGGTGCTCTATTTCATCGTCGCGTTGTCGGTGAGCGGCGTGTTCGCGTACCTGAACCTGGGACAGAACGAGGATCCGGACTTCACCTTCAAGGTGATGGTCGTGCGTACTCTCTGGCCGGGGGCGACCGCGAAGGAAGTGGAGCTCGAAGTTACCGAGAGGCTCGAGAAGAAACTGCAGGAGACGCCCTGGTTCGATTTCACCCGCAGCTATTCGAAGCCGGGCGAATCGCTGATCCTGATCACGCTGAAGGACTACACGCCGCCCAAGCAGGTCCCCAATGCCTGGTATCAGGTGCGCAAGAAGCTGTCCGACACCCGGACCACGCTGCCGGATGGCGTGCGCGGGCCGTTCTTCAACGACGAGTTCGGCGACACCTTCGGAACGATCTACGCCTTCACCTCGGATGGCTATTCGTTTGCCGAGCTGCGCGACCACGTGGAGAACGTGCGTCGCCAACTGCTGCTGGTGCCGGACGTGGGCAAGGTGGACGTCCTCGGCGAGCAGGCCGAGAAGATCTGGATCGAGATGTCGCACAAGAAACTCGCGACCCTGGGCATCGATCCGATCTCGCTGTTCTCGGTGCTGCGCGCACAGAACGAACTGGTGCCGGCCGGGAACTTCGAGACGAGTGCGGACAAGATCTTCGTGCGCGTCTCGGGCGACTTCAAGTCGGTCGAGAGCATTCGCGAGATCGGGATCCAGGCCAATGGCCGGCTGTTCCGTCTCGGCGACATCGCTCGCGTCTATCGGGGCTACGTGGATCCGCCCGACGTGCTGTTCCGCTATTCGGGCGAGCCGGCGATGGGGCTTGCGGTATCGATGCGCAAGGGCGGGGACATCATCGGTCTCGGCCGCCGTCTCGAGAAGACGATGAAGGAACAGACTGCGGCGCTGCCGGTGGGCATCGAAGTGCATTCGGTCGCCGACCAGCCGAAGGTGGTGGCGCGCTCGATCAGCGAGTTCATGCGCACGCTGGCCGAAGCGGTGATCATCGTGCTCGCCGTGAGTTTCATCAGCCTGGGCCTGCGCACGGGCGTCGTGGTGGCGTTGTCGATCCCGCTGGTGCTCGCGACCACGTTCCTGTTCATGCTGATCTTCGGCATCGACCTGCAGCGCATCTCCCTCGGCGCGCTGATCATCGGCCTCGGGCTGCTGGTGGACGATGCCATCATTTCGACCGAGATGATGGCCATCAAGATGGAACAGGGCTGGGACCGCTTCAAGGCCGGCAGCTTCGCCTACTCGTCCACGGCGCCGTCGATGCTGACCGGCACCCTGGTGACCGCCGCAGGGTTCCTTCCGGTGGGCCTTGCCAAGTCGGCGGCCGGGGAATACACGTTCTCGATCTTCGCGGTGGTCACGATCGCGTTGCTGGTGTCGTGGGTGGTCGCCGTGGTGTTCACCCCCTATCTCGGCTTTCACCTGCTCCCCGATTTCGCGAAGAACGGTGAGCGCGAGGGCTTTCTCGCCCGGATGTGGCGGATCGCGCTGCGGCGGCCGCCCCGGGCCGTGCCGACGCACGGGGTCCACGAGACCGACGTCTACGACCGTCCGCTCTACCGGCGTTTCCGGGCATTGGTGACCTGGTGCGTAACCTACCGCAAGACCGTGATCGTACTCACGCTCGCGCTCTGGGTGCTCGCGGTGCTCGGGTTCGGTCTCGTTCAGCAACAGTTCTTCCCCTCCGCGAATCGGCCCGAGCTGGTGGTCGATCTGTGGCTGCCCAACGGTTCCTCGATCACTGCGACCAACGACCAGGCGCGGCGATTCGAGGCGCTGCTCGCCCGCGACCCCGACGTCGAAAACTACGTCACCTACGTGGGCAGCGGCAGCCCGCGCTTCTATCTGCCGCTCGACCAACAGTTGCTGAATCAGAATCTCGCCGAGTTCGTGGTCACGGCCCGAAGCGAGAAGCTGCGCAATGCGCTGCAGGAACGACTCGAGCGCGTGCTGGAGCAGGAATTCACCCTGGTGCGGGGCCGCGTGTCGGTGCTGCAGAACGGGCCGCCCGTGGCCTACCCCGTGGCGTTTCGCGTGAGCGGCCCGGACACCGAGCAGATACGGCGCATCGCCGGCGAGGTGGCGACGGTCATGCGGGACAACGCGAGCATGCGCCTCGTGCACCTCGACTGGAACGAGAAGAGCAAGGTGGTGAAGCTCGACATCGATCAGAACAAGGCGCGGCTGGTGGGTGTGTCGTCGTCCGGGTTGTCGAACATGCTGAACGCTGTGCTGACCGGCTACTCGATCACCGAGTTTCGGGAGCGCGACAAGCTGATCGAAGTCCTGGCGCGCGCGGAGGGCTCCGAAAGAAGGAATCCCATGGACATAGGCGGCATCAACATCCCGACGCAGAACGGGCGCTCGATCCCGCTCTCACAGGTCGCGACCGTGCGCTATGCGCAGGAGGACGGGGTGATCTGGCGCCGCAATCGGGTACCGACGATCACGGTCCAGGGCGACGTCAAGGGCCGGGTCCAGGCGCCCGAAGTATCGACCGAGATCGACCGGCGGCTGGCCCCGATCCGGGCCAGGCTGGCACTCGGCTACAGCATCACCATGGGCGGGGCGATCGAGGAAAGCGCGCGCGGCCAGGGGTCGGTCGTCGCGGTGGTGCCGATCATGATCGCCACGATCGTGACCCTGCTCATGATCCATCTGCAGAGCGTGCAGAAGACCGTCCTGGTGTTGCTCACCGCACCGCTTTCCGTCATCGGGGTTGCGCTGTTCCTGCTGGTGGGAAATGTGCCGTTCGGTTTCGTGGCCATGCTCGGATTCATCGCCCTGCTGGGGATGATCATGCGCAACTCGATCATCCTGGTGGATCAGATCGAGCAGGACATCGCCGCCGGGCACCCGGCCTGGAACGCCGTGATCGACGCGACGGTGCGACGCATGCGCCCGATCCTGCTCACCGCGGCCGCTGCGATCCTCGCGATGATTCCATTGTCGCGCTCCGGTTTCTGGGGTCCGATGGCCGTCGCCATCATGGGTGGTCTGCTGGTGGCGACCGTGCTCACGTTGTTGTTCCTGCCCGCCTTGTACGCGGCCTGGTTCCGGGTGCGCAAGCCCGCCGCGGCCTAGGTGCGCGAATTGGGTGAACGGGCCCAAATGCCTTCGGCTATCCTTGCGTCCGTGCCACTCTGCCAAGGATGATCGTGCTTCGTCTTCGTTCGCCATTTCGCGCAAGCTTCGTTTTCCTTCTGGTCCTGTTCGTCGCCGGGCTGCCCATCGATGCCGCCCGGGCGGAGCGCCATGCGGTCGCTTCCGCGCATCCGCTGGCAAGTGCCGCGGGCGAGGCGATCCTCGCCAAGGGTGGCAGTGCCTTCGACGCCGCAGTGACGGTGGCCGCGACGCTCGCCGTGGTGGAACCGTTCGCCTCGGGTCTGGGGGGCGGCGGTTTCTTCCTGTTGCGCCGTGCCGCCGACCGTTTCGAAGTCGTGGTGGATGCGCGCGAGAGTGCGCCGCTCGCGGCTGCGCGCGACATGTACCTCGACGTCAAGGGCGTGCCCGATTCGCGCGCATCACTCGATGGCGGCAAGGCGGCCGGAATTCCCGGCACGCCGGCCGGACTGGTCCACATCGCGCATCGCTACGGACGGTTGCCGCTCGCGGAACTGCTCGAACCCGCGATCGCGCTGGCCGAAGAGGGCTTCCCGGTCGACGGGCGCTATGCCACGGCGGCCGGCTGGCGCGAAGCCGTGCTGCGCGCGGATCCCGCGGCTGCGCGCATCTTCCTCGATGGCGGCAAGGCGCCGCAGCGGGGGTTCATCCTGCGCCAACCCGAACTCGCGGCGACCCTGCGTGCCATCGCGCAGCACGGTGGCGAAGGTTTCTATCGGGGCCCGGTGGCGGAAGAAATGGTGCGGGCAGTGCGGGCCGGCGGTGGCATCTGGACTCTCGAGGATCTGGCGCGCTATCGCCTGATCGAACGCGACCCGCTCAGGTTCCGCTACCGCGACGCCACCATCACCACCATATCGCTACCCTCCAGCGGCGGCCTGGTGCTGGCCCAGGCGCTTCAGATCCTCGAGCGCTACGATCTGGCAAACAGCACTGACGTGGAGCGGTCGCACCTGATCGTGGAAGCGTTGCGGCGCGGTTTCCACGATCGCGCGCGCTACATGGGCGACGCCGATTTCGTCACGGTGCCGCAAGCGCGCCTGTTGAGTCGCGAATACGCCGATGAGCGCGCGGCCAGCATCGACCTGGCGCACGCCACACCGAGCGCGAGCCTCGGCCAGTCGCCTCAGGGCAGGGAAGGCGACAACACCACGCATTTCTCGATCGTCGATGCCGAGGGCAACCGGGTCGCGGCCACGTTGAGCGTGAACGGGCCGTTCGGCGCCGCGATGGTCGCCGGCGGGAGCGGCGTATTGCTGAACAACACGATGAACGATTTCGCCCTCTCCGTTGATGCCATCAATCTGTATGGGCTCGTAGGCAGTCGCGCCAATCTGATCGCGCCGGGCAAGCGGCCGCTATCGTCGATGTCGCCGGCGTTCGTGGAGGATTCGCGCGGCGTCCTGGTGCTCGGAACGCCCGGCGGCTCGCGCATCATCAGCATGGTGCTGCTGGGCATCCTCAGCTACCTGGAACCGGGGCCGGTCGATCTCGCGAGAGTCGTGGGCGCACCGCGCTATCATCATCAGTACCTGCCCGACCGCATCGAATACGAACCGGGGCAGTTCTCGACCGGGTGGATCGACGCGCTCAAGGCTATGGGTCACGTGCTGCAGGAGGGCAAGCGGCGCTGGGGCAACATGCAGGCCGTGTTCATCGACGCCCAGAGCCACGAGGCAAGCGCGGAAAGCGACCCGAGGGGCAAGTCCGGCGTATTGTTCTGATACCCAATCTCGGAGTGGCCACCATGACTTTCGACCGCAAAGCGTTCGACCGAAGACGCTTCCTCTGGAGCGCAGCGGCGGGCAGCGGGGCGGCCCTGGCCTCGCGAATCGTCACGGCGGCCGCTGGCGTCGGCCCGGCCGGCATGCCGGCCGGGACTCTCGAATCCTCGACCTACGATACCTTGCCTGGCAAGCTGCCGCTCATCAAGCGCGCCTGGCGGCCGCCCAATTTCGAAACGCCGACCCGCTACTTCTCGGAAGCGTTCACGCCGAACGATGCGTTCTTCGTGCGCTATCACCTTGCCAACATCCCCGAAGTGGATGCCACCACATGGCGCCTGGCCGTTGGCGGTGACGCGGCGGGGAAGTCCGTCGAGTTCACGCTCGAACAATTGCAGCGCGAATTCGACGTGGTCGAACTCGCTGCCGTGTGCATGTGTTCCGGCAATCGCCGGGGACTGTCCGACCCGCACGTGCCTGGCGTCGAGTGGGGCAACGGCGCAATGGGCAACGCGAAATGGAAGGGTGTCCGGCTGAAGGACGTGCTCGCGCGCGTAGGTGTCGCAGCCGGCGCGCTCGAAGTCGTCTTCGAAGGCGCGGATGGTCCGGTGATGCCGCAGACGCCCGATTTCGCCAAGAGCATCCCGGTGTGGAAGGCGCTCGACGAGAACACGCTGATCGCCTGGGAGATGAACGACGAGCCCCTGCCGCACTGGAACGGGTTCCCGGCCCGGGTCGTGGTGCCCGGCTGGACCGCGACCTACTGGATGAAGCACGTGACCTCGATCCGGGTCCTGGGGCAGCCCTTCCAGAGCTTCTGGATGAATCCCGCCTACCGCATTCCGAAGGGCAGGTTTCCCGTGGTCGACCGCTTTCTGTCCCAGGAGTCCGAGACCAGCACCCCGATCACCGAGATCGTGGCGAACTCGTTGATCACCAACCTGCGCGAGGGCATGCTGTACAAGGCCGACTCGCCGTTGTTCGTGCGCGGCATCGCGTGGGACGGCGGCTACGGCATCGCGCGGGTCGAGGTCTCGCACGATGGCGGCAAGCTCTGGGCCCTGGCCGAACTCGGCCCGGATCTGGGGCGCTACTCGTGGCGCCAGTGGACCTTTCCGCTCATTCCGACGGCGGGCGAGCACGTGGTCATGGCAAAGGCGACCAACCGCATCGGCGCGACCCAGACCTTCGATCTCGTGTTCAATCCCGCGGGGTATCACAACAACGTGGTGCAGCGCACCTCCATTGTCTGCCGCTGAAGGAATGACCATGCGCTCGATCACACTAGCAATGCTGCTTGCCGCGGCCGGCCTGGCGCACGCGGGCGAAGACGCCATAGAACTGAAGGACGCGCCGGGGCGCAAGCTCGTCGAAGCGAACTGCGTCGCCTGCCACAGCCTCGACTATATTCCGATGAACTCGCCGATCCTCGACCGCAAGGGCTGGGAGCGCACGGTCGCCAAGATGGTCAAGGTGATGGGCGCACCGGTGTCCGAGGACGACGCCCGGGCGATCGTGGAGTACCTGCAGGCGAATTACGGCAAGTGAGCCGGCTATAATCCGCCGTCATGAAGACGACGTTCCTCGATTTCGAGCAGCCCATCGCGGAGCTCGAGCAGAAGATAGAAGAGCTGCGCTACGTGCAGGACGACTCTGCGCTGGATATCTCCGAGGAGATTTCGCGACTGCAGAAGAAGAGCAACGCGCTCACCAAGGAGATCTACGGGAAACTCTCTTCCTGGCAGATCTCGCAGGTCGCGCGCCATCCCCAGCGTCCGTACACGCTCGACTATGTCCAGAACCTGTTCACCGATTTCGAGGAACTGCACGGGGATCGCAGTTTCGCCGAGGATCCTTCCATCGTCGCGGGCATCGGCCGTTTCGGCGGGCAGTCGTGCATGGTGATCGGCCACCAGAAAGGTCGCGACACCAAGGACAAGATATTCCGCAACTTCGGAATGCCCAAGCCCGAAGGCTACCGCAAGGCGCTGCGCTTGATGAAGCTCGCCGAGAAGTTCGGCGTCCCGCTCATCACGTTCGTCGACACGCCGGGCGCCTATCCGGGTGTCGGCGCGGAAGAGCGCGGCCAGTCGGAGGCCATCGGCCGCAACCTGTTCGCGATGGCCGAGTTGCGCGTGCCGATCATCTGCTCGATCATCGGCGAGGGCGGCTCCGGCGGTGCACTGGCGATCGCCGTGGGAGATGTCGTGATGATGCTCCAGTACGGCATCTACTCGGTGATCTCGCCCGAAGGGTGCGCGTCGATTCTCTGGAAGAGCGCGGACAAGGCGCCCGAGGCAGCCGAGACACTGGGTATCACCGCGAACCGGCTGAAGACGTTGGGGCTCACCGACAAGGTGATCCCCGAGCCGCTGGGCGGAGCGCACCGCGACTACGGTGCGGCCATGCAATCGATGCGCAAGGCGCTCTCGGACGCCCTGAAGGACGTGCAGGCGAAGCCCCTGGACGAGCTGCTCGAGATCCGCTTCGAGCGCCTGCTCGGTTACGGCAAGTTCAAGGAAGTCACGCCGCGCTGAGGGCCGTGCGGCACGCGGCGGTGCCTCTCGCAGAGCGATCATGACGGCATCGGCCGCCTTGCTGGATCGGCTGCGTCGCCGCCTCGCCGAAGTGCCGCTCGCGCGCCGCCATGTGGTCGTCGGGCTCAGCGGCGGAGTCGATTCGGTCGTCCTCCTCGACGCATTGGGCGCCTGTGCCGCGCATGGCGGCTTCACGATTGGCGCACTGCATGTGCACCACGGGCTCAGCCGCAATGCGGATGCATGGTCGGACTTCTGCAGCCGCTTGTGCCGCGATCGAAACGTGCCGCTCACGATCGCGCGGGTCAGTGTCGCGCGCCACGGGGGCGGGGGCATGGAGGCCGCGGCGCGCGCGGCCCGCTACGAGGCTTTCCGTTCGCTGGAGGCCGACTGCGTCGCGCTCGCTCACAACCTCGACGACCAGGCCGAGACGGTCCTGTTGCAGTTGCTCAGGGGCGCTGGCGCTGAAGGTCTCTCCGGCATGCCCTTCGTCCGGCCCCTCGGCGCGGGCCTGCTGATACGTCCCTTGATCGATTTGCCGCGGCGAGATATCGAAGACCACGCGCGGGCACGCCGGCTGGACTGGATCGAGGACGAATCGAATCTCGATGTCGCCCATGCGCGCAACCTGCTGCGGGTGGAGGTGCTTCCCCGCCTGGAATCGCACTACCCGGGCTATCGGGATGCGCTCGCGCGCGCCGCCCGCAATGCAGCGGACGCGGCCGCCCTGATGGATGCCGTGGCCATCGAGGATCTCGCGACCATTGCCGACGACGGCGGGCTCGATGTCGTCGGTCTCGCCGCTCTGGGAACGATGCGTGCCGTGAATGCCTTGCGCAAGTGGTTGCGCGACGCCGGCCTGACGATGCCGCCACGGGTTCGTCTGCAGGAGGCGCTGCGGCAACTCACGGACGCAGCGCCGGATGCCGCGCCGGAAGTGGTGCTCGGTGCATCGGTATTGCGACGCTATCGCGATCGTATCCGGATCGTGCCGCGCGAGAACGCGGCGGCGCACTGGTGCGTCGCCTGGCAAGGCGAAGCGTGCATGATTCTGCCCGATGGTCGCCGCATCCGGGCGCAGGAAGGGGTGGGCGAAGGCATCGCCAGCGCGCGGCTGCGCGGCGCTCGTGTGCTCGTGCGCAATCGTCGTGGCGGCGAACGATTCCGCGTCGCGTCCGATCGCCCGCGCCGCGAACTGAAGAAGCTGTTCCAGGAACATGGCGTCGCGCCGTGGGAGCGCGGCCGATTGCCGCTGCTTTGTGTGAACGATCGGGTCGTCTGGGTGCCCGGGCTCGGGGTGGACCCCGACTTCGTCGCGGCGCGTGCGGAACCATCGATTCGTTTCGAACTCGAGCGCCCCGAGGCCCGCGGGGCACATGCTAAACTCGGATGAAGCTCCGGAGATCATCGTGTCATCCAACATGCGCGAAGCGTTGAAGCTGTTCCTGGTCGCAGTGGCTTGCTCGGCTTTCGCGTCTGCGCGCGCCGATGTGATCACGCTCAAGTTCAGCCATGTGGTGGCGACCGATACGCCGAAGGGCAACGCGGCCGAGAAGTTCAAGCAATTGGCGGAGGCTGCGACCAAGGGTCGCGTCAAGGTCGAGATCTATCCCAACAGCCAGTTGTACAAGGACGGCGAGGAACTCGAGGCGTTGCAACGTGGCGCGGTCCAGATGCTCGCGCCGTCGGTGTCGAAATTCGGCCCGCTCGGCGTGCGCGATTTCGAGGTGTTCGATCTGCCGTACCTGTTCGCGGATACGGAAACCGTCAATCGCGTGACCGACGGCGAGATCGGACAGAAGCTCTTCGCCAAGCTCGAGCCGAAGAAGATCCACGGCCTTGCCTACTGGGACAACGGCTTCAAGCAGTTCTCGGCCAATCGGCCGTTGCGCACGCCGGCCGACTTTCGCGGCGCGAAGATGCGGGTGCAGTCGTCCAAGGTGCTGGCCGCGACGGTACGGCAGCTGGGCGGCATCCCGCAGGTCATGGCTTTCAGCGAGGTCTATACCGCCATGCAGCAGGGGGTGGTGGACGGCGCCGAGAACCCGATCTCGAATCTGTACACGCAGAAGATGCACGAAGTACAGAAGTACCTGACCATATCCGATCACAGCTACCTGGTCTACGCGGTGATCGTGAACCGCAAGTTCTGGGACGGCCTGCCGCCCGATATCCGCACGGCGCTCGAAGGCGCGATGAAGGAGGCGACGCAGTACGAACGCGCGATCGCCGCGAAGGAGAACGCCGATGCGCTCGCTCAGGTCAAGCAGGCGGGGACCACCGAGATCTACGCGCTCAACGCCAAGGAGCGCGAACAGTGGAGGCAGGCGCTGCTGCCCGTGCATCGAGAGTTCGAAAGCATGATCGGACGCGATCTGATCCAGTCCATCTACGCGGTGGCGGCGCAGGTAGCGCAGGAGCATCGCAAGCGGTGATGGAGTCCGCGTCGCCGGCGCAATGAGGGCGGTGAACCGCTTCCTCGATCATCTCGAGGAATGGCTGATCGCCAGCTTCATGGCGATGGCAACCTTGATCATCTTCGTGGCGGTCCTGCATCGGATGAGTGCGAAAGTCGACTGGCTCTGGGACTACACCGGCCGGATCGATCTCACCTGGGCGCAGGAGCTCAGCATCTTCCTGTTCATCTGGATGGCGAAGTTCGGCGCTGCCTACGGTGTGCGCACCGGCATCCACATCGGCGTGGACGTGCTGGTCATGCATGCCTCACCGCGATGGCAGCGGCGTCTGGTGGTACTGGCGCTGCTGCTCGGCGCGCTGTTCACCGGCATCGTCGCCACGCTCGGGGTGCGCTGGGTCATGTTCATGCACGAGTCGGGGCAGGTGACGGCCGATCTCGAATGGCCGCGCTGGGTCGTCTATCTGTGCATCCCGTTCGGCTCGGGGCTCATGTGCTACCGGTTCCTGCAGGTGCTTGCCGGGTACCTGCGCAACGGACATCTGCCGGGCCATTCCAACGCGAGCGCGGTGGCAACGGACGAGCCCGCGACGTGACCGCGCTCATCATCATCGCGATCCTGCTCGTGCTGCTTGCGACCGGCACGCCCATCTCCATCGCGCTCGGCCTCACGGTGCTCGTGTTCCTGGTGGGATTCTCCGACTTCTCGATCGATACGATGGACATCGTGTCGCAACGCCTGTTCACGGGCCTGGAGAGTTTCGCGCTGATGGCTATCCCGTTCTTCGTGCTCGCCGGCGTGTTCCTGACGGAAGGTGGCGTCGCGGCGCGCATCATCCGGTTCGCGACTTCGCTGGTCGGGTGGCTGCCCGGTGGTCTCGCGATGGCGGCCATTCTCGCCTGCGCGTTCTTCGCGACCATTTCCGGATCGAGTCCGGCCACGGTGGCGGCCATCGGTTCGATCATGCTGCCGGCGATGCTGAAGCACGGCTATACGAAGCGCTTCGCCGTGGGCGTGATCACGAGTTCCGGTTCGCTGGGAATCCTGATTCCGCCGTCGATCGTGATGATCATCTATGCGGTGAGCACCAGCACGAGCGCCGGCAAGTTGTTCATCGCCGGCGTGGTGCCCGGGGTCTTGCTCGCATTGGTCCTGATGGCCGTGACCTTCGTCACGGCGAAGCGCCGCGGCTTCCCGACGCTGCCCCGGGCGTCGCGGGCCGAAGTGTGGACCGCGTTCCGGGAGGCCTTCTGGGGACTCCTGCTGGTCGTCATCGTGATGGGTGGCATCTACGGCGGGGTGATGACACCGACCGAAGCCGCCGCGGTGAGCGCGGTGTATGCGTTCGTCGCGGCCGTATTCATCTACCGCGACCTGCGCATACGCGATACGTTCCGCGTGCTGCTCTCGGCGGCGAACACGAGCGCCATGCTGCTCTACATCGTCACCACCGCGGTATTGTTCTCCTATCTGCTCACGTCCGAGCAGATTCCACAGGCGATGTCGGCATGGGTGACGGCGCAGCAGCTCTCGCCGTGGATGTTCCTGGTCGCGGTGAACGTGGCACTGCTGCTGGCGGGCCAGTTCATGGAGCCTAGTTCGATCGTGCTGATCCTGGCCCCGCTGTTCCTGCCGATCGCTCAGAGTCTCGGTATCGACCCGATCCATCTGGGCATCATCATGACCGTCAACATGGAGATCGGCATGATCCATCCCCCGGTGGGACTGAACCTGTTCGTGGCGAGCCACCTCGCGAAGATGGGTATGACGGAGGTGTCGATCGCGTGCCTGCCCTGGGTCGGGGTGATGCTGATCTATCTCGTCGTCGTGACCTACGTGCCGCAGGTCTCGCTGTGGCTGCCCAACGTTCTCGGAGCGCGTTGAACCGGACAGGCGTCAGTGGGCGATCAGGACGGCGTTCACGCCGAGCGCCTTCAACTTCGCAAGTACGCTTTCCGCATCGGCCTTGTCTTTGAAAGGGCCGACCTGAAGCCGGGTTTCGGTGTAGGCCTCGATGCCGTTTTTCCGGAGTTTTTCCTGCAGCGCCTCGGCGTTCGCCGGCGTGGCGAATACGCCCAGTTGCACCACGAAGCCGTGCGCGGGCGGCTCCGCTATGGGCGGCGTCTCCACGGGCTTCGGGCTGGCAGGTGCCGCCGGGACGGGAGGGGCGGCGGGCTTATGCGCCGCGGGAGGCGGCGCTTTCTCCACGACCGGGCCGCTGGTCGACTCCGGTACGAGCGGAGCATCGTTCACCGCGGGCGCGGCCGGGGTTGCAGGTTCGTCGGCGGCGACCGTGGGCGGCGGCGGGGGCTCCACGGGAACCGCCGGCTCGGGCAAGGGTGGTGCCGGAGTGATCGGGAGCGGCGCGGGCGCGGCTGCCGTCGGCGGCGGGGGCGGCGTCTCGACTCTCTTTACTTGCGTCAACCGGTCCAGAACGGCCAGCCCGACTATGGCGACGGCGATCAGGGCCAGCGCCGCCACCAGCCGGCGCACGGCACGGCGCTTGAGGTCGCGTTGTTCGTCGGGAATGGTTTGTTCGGCCATGGCAGCGGGAAGCGGTGATCGGGCGGATGCTAGCACCCCGCGGCCGCGGGCGGGGCACGGGTGAAATCTCGTAGCAAGGCTCTTGGCCCCGGCAACATTGCCGTGCTATCCTTATGAATTACCTCAAAAATGTAACTTGTAACGGAGATCGCAATGGCTGTCGAACGCACGCTGTCCATCATCAAGCCCGATGCCGTGGCGAAGAACGTGGTCGGACAGATCTACACTCGATTCGAAAACGCGGGGCTCAAGGTGATCGCCGCGCGCATGAAGCAGTTGTCGAAAGCTGAAGCGGAAGGGTTCTATGGCGTCCATCGCGCGCGACCGTTCTTCAACGACCTGGTGAACTTCATGATCTCGGGTCCGGTCATGATCCAGGTACTGCAGGGGGAAGGTGCCATCGCGAAAAACCGCGAACTGATGGGCGCGACGGATCCGAAAAAGGCGGACAAGGGCACCATCCGCGCCGACTTCGCCGACTCGATCGATGCCAATGCCGTGCACGGTTCCGATGGAACGGAGACGGCAGCCGTCGAGATCGCCTATTTCTTTCCCGCGCTCGACATCTTCCCACGCTGATGCCCCGCTGATGGCCGTAAACCTGCTGGATTTCGATACCGAAGGGCTTGCCGCCTGGCTCCAGAGCCGCGGCGAGAAGCCCTTCCGTGCGCGCCAATTGATGCGATGGATCCATCGCGCGGGCGAGTCTGAAATCGAGCGGATGACGGATCTGTCGAAGTCGTTGCGGCACAGTCTTGCCGGCGAAGCGACCATCGTCGCGCCCGAGGTCACGCGTGATTCGATCGCCGATGACGGAACGCGCAAGTGGCTGTTAGCGGTGGGTACGGGCACCGGCATCGAGACCGTGTTCATTCCCGAGACCTCACGCGGGACGCTGTGCGTATCCAGTCAGGTCGGTTGCGCGCTCGAGTGCGCCTTCTGTTCGACGGGACGCCAGGGCTTCAATCGCAACCTCACCGCCGGCGAGATCATCGGGCAACTCTGGTGGGCGAATCGTGCGCTGGGCGCGGACCCCGCGACCGGCAAGCGACCGATCACCAATGTGGTCATGATGGGCATGGGCGAGCCGCTCGCGAATTTCGACAACGTCGTGACGGCGATGCGGGTGATGCTCGACGATGACGCCTACGGCCTGTCGCGGCGGCGCGTGACCCTTTCCACTGCCGGCATGGTGCCGTGGATGGATCGGCTGCGTGAGGCCTGTCCGGTTTCGCTCGCGGTGTCGCTGCACGCACCCGATGACGCGCTGCGCGACCGGCTCGTGCCGATCAACAGAAAGTGGCCTTTGCGCGACCTGCTCGCCGCTTGCCGTCGCTACGTCGAAGGGGCGAGTGCCGCACCGGATCGCCACGAACCAGGGGTTGACATGCCGCCGGCGCGCGCCACCGCCGGGGCGAAATGGCAGCGACCGGGATCACCACGCGATTTCGTGACCTTCGAGTATGTGATGTTGCGCGACGTCAACGATTCGCAAGCTCATGCGCGTGCCCTGATCGATCTGGTGGGCGATCTGCCGTGCAAGTTCAACCTGATCCCTTTCAATCCTTTTCCCGATTCCGGCTTCGAACGCTCGCGACCCGACGCCATTACCGCATTCCAGGGAGAACTCCTGTCGGCCGGCTTCGTGACGACCGTGCGCAGGACACGCGGAGACGGTATCGATGGCGCCTGCGGTCAGCTTGCCGGCCAGGTACTCGATCGTACGCAACGCGCCACCCGTCGTGAACGAGACGAGGTGCAGCAGGCATGAGGCTCGCCCTTGCGCTGCTCGCGCTCGTCCTGTTGGCCGGTTGCGGATCCAGGCAGACCAAACGGGACGAACCCTCGGCCCAACCCGCACCGCAGGCCGCGCCGTCGCCGGCGAGCCCCATCGAGCGTGCGCGGATTCACACCGAACTGGGATCCGGTTACTACGAAATCGGCAAGCTCGGCGTCGCGCTGCAGGAGTTGAACGAGGCGATCGAGGCCGATCCCAAATACGTCCCCGCATACAACACGCTGGCCTTGGTGCACATGGCGCTGAAGGAGGACGACAAGGCCCGCAAGCGCTTCGAGCAGGCGCTCAGGATCGACCCCAATGATTCCGACGTGAACAATAATTTCGGCAATTTTCTGTGCGACCGCAAGCAGGAGAAGGAATCGGTCAAGTACTTCCTGGCCGCGATTCGCAATCCGCTCTACGGACGCGTCGAGGAGGCCTATGTGAATGCGGGCATCTGCTCGCGCCGCGCCGGGGATGAAGTGGCGGCAGAAGATTTCTTCCGTCGCGCCCTGAGACTCAAGCCGGACGACGCGCGGGCGCTCATCAATCTCGCGCAAGTGAACTATGCGCGCGGGGATCTCGCCCAGGCGAAGACGAACCTCACCCGCTACATGCAGCTCGTTGGCTCGCCGGACGCCGGCTCGCTGCTGTTCGGGGCCAGGCTTTCGCACCAACTTGGCGACCGCAATGCCACCGCCTCGTATGGATCACAGTTGCGCAGCCGCTATCCGATGGCTCCGGAGACGCGGGCCTTCGAAGAAGGAAAGCTCGAGTGAGCGAAACGGTCGAAACCGAAATCATTACGGATCCTGCCCCGACTGCCGTCACCATGCCCGGGACGATCCTGCGGGCGGAACGCCAGCGGCAATCACTGAGCGTGACCGACGTGGCCCGCCAATTGAAGCTCGCGCCACGCCAGGTCGAAGCCCTGGAGCGCGACGACTTCGCGGCGCTGCCGGGGCCGGTGTTCGTGCGTGGCTTCACGCGCAACTATGCGCGCATGCTCGGCATCGAGGCCGAGCCCCTCATGCGCACGGTCGAAGGCCTGCTGGCCCCGCGCAAGGCGGAAGCAGCAGACGCCTCCGTCGTCCCCGAGAACACCGGACGCTCGGGGATAGCTCCAATGCCGGAATCCCGTGCCTACGGACGCAGACGCGGACGTGGTCCGCTGTACATCGTGAGCGCGATCGTCATTCTTCTCGCGGTCGTACTTGCCATGCGCGAGCGGTCCTCCCCACCGCTCGATGCACCGGTCGCGTCGTCGCCACCGGAGAGAGCCGTCCCCGCCGCCGCGCCGGATTTTGCGCCGCTGCCAGAGGCGCCGAGGGTGGGGGATACTCCTCCGACGACCCTCGACGCGACGCAGCCTGCGCCAGCGAATGCCGCGGCAGCGCCGGATTCGCGAGCAGCAGCGGCGACCGGACCCGCCCCGGTCGTGACCCCGATGGATCGGCCCATCGGCCGCGGACCTGCGGAATTGCAATTCAGTTTCTCGCACGATTCCTGGGTCGAGGTGCGCGACCGCGACAGCACGGTCGTGTTCGAGCAATTGAATCCGCAAGGCAGCGTGCGAACGGTCCGTGGCAAGCCCCCGCTTTCAGTCGTCATCGGCAATGCATCGAACGTGACGCTGATGTTCAATGGCAAGAAGGTCGATCTGGTGCCGCACACGCGTACCGACGTGGCGCGGCTGACGCTCGAGTGAAATGAAGACGTTCTCATGTTCACCTGATTCGCGGCCCTGGTTGAATGCGGCCGGCGCGCCCGGGGTGACCCGGCGCGCACCGAGGTGACCATGTCGCAACCCTCCGCGCGTCGGCGCCGCTCGCGTCAGGTCCGGATTGAGCATGTGCTGGTGGGTGGAGAGGCGCCGGTCATGGTTCAGTCCATGACCAACACGGATACTGCGGATGCCGCCGGTACTGCCACACAGGTATTCGCGCTGGCGCAAGCCGGATCGGAGGTGGTGCGAGTCACCGTCAATACCGTGGAAGCGGCCAGCGCGGTGCCGGTGATCCGCGAGCGTCTGGATGCGATGGGTTGCAACGTCCCGCTCGTGGGCGACTTTCACTTCAACGGTCACCGATTGCTCACCCAAGTACCCGAATGCGCGCAAGCGCTCGCCAAGTACCGCATCAATCCCGGCAACGTGGGCAAGGGTTCGAAACGAGACGAGCAGTTCGCCACCATGATCGAAATGGCCTGCCGCTACGGCAAACCGGTGCGCATCGGCGTCAACTGGGGCAGTCTCGACGCCGAGCTGCTGGCGCGGATGATGGACGAGAACGGGCGCCTCGCCGAGCCTCGGGAAGCCGCCGAGGTGACGCGGCAGGCCCTCATCGTCTCGGCGCTCGAGAGTGCGGCGCAGGCCGAAGCGATCGGTCTGCCGGGAGATCGCATCGTGCTGTCGGCCAAGGTGAGCGGGGTGCAGGATCTCATCAGCGTGTATCGTCAACTCGCCGCGCGTTGCGACTATCCCCTGCACCTCGGCCTGACCGAGGCCGGCATGGGTTCCAAGGGCATCGTCGCCTCCACGGCGGCCATGGCGGTGCTTTTGCAGGAGGGCATCGGCGACACGATTCGCGTATCGCTCACCCCCGAGCCCGGCGGCGACCGCACGCAGGAAGTGATCGTCGCGCAGGAGATGCTGCAGACGATGGGTCTGCGCAGTTTCGCGCCCATGGTGATCGCCTGCCCCGGCTGCGGACGCACCACCAGTACCGTGTTCCAGGAACTGGCCGCGCGCATCCAGAGCTACCTCCGCCAGCAGATGCCGGTATGGCGCAATCGGTACGCGGGGGTGGAGGAGATGCACGTTGCCGTCATGGGTTGCGTGGTCAACGGGCCCGGCGAGAGCAAGCATGCGAACGTCGGCATCAGCCTGCCCGGATCGGGCGAAACGCCCGTGGCGCCGGTCTTCGTGGACGGGCGCAAGACCGTCACGCTGAAGGGCGGCCGCATCGCCGAGGAATTCCAGGCGATCGTGGAAGACTACGTTCGTACACGCTACGGCGCGCCGGTCGCGCAATCAACCGAGGGTGAGGCGCATACCGTCGGCTGAACCGTGGCGGCGCAGCCGCCGCGGAGCTCCCCGCCTGCCGGAACAATCATGAGCGAGCCCATTCAAGCCATTCGCGGCATGAACGACGTGTTGCCCGACGAGGCGTCCTTGTGGGACTTCTTCGAGAATACCGTCGAAACCTGGCTCGAGCGCTACGGCTATCGCCGAATCCGCACGCCGATCCTGGAGCGCACCGAACTGTTCGTCCGCTCGATCGGCGAGGTCACCGACATCGTCGAGAAGGAAATGTATACCTTCACCGACCAGTTGAACGGCGACAGCCTGACCCTGCGACCCGAGGGGACCGCCGCGTGCGTCCGCGCGGCGATTCAGCACAACCTGCTCTACGGCGGCGGTCAGCGAGTGTGGTATGCCGGCCCGATGTTTCGCCATGAACGTCCGCAGAAGGGGCGCTACCGGCAGTTTCATCAGGTGGGCGTCGAGGCGCTTGGATTCGCCGGCCCGGACGTGGACGCCGAACTCATCATCATGGGCGCACGGCTGTGGAAGGATCTGGGATTGACCGGCATCGAGCTCGAGATCAACACGCTCGGTTCGAGCGAGGCGCGGGCACGTCATCGGGCCCGGCTGGTGCGTCATCTGGAAGATCACGAGTCGGCGCTCGACGAAGATTCCCGGCGGCGGCTCCACACCAATCCCTTGCGCGTGCTGGACAGCAAGAATCCGCAGATGCAGGCGCTGATCGACGCTGCGCCGCGTCTCATGGACGATCTGGACGAGGATTCCCGCAAGCACTTCGAGGATGTCGGGCGGCTGCTGCGCAATGCCGGCGTGCCGTTTCGAATGAACCCCCGGTTGGTTCGCGGACTCGACTATTACAATCGCACCGTGTTCGAATGGGGCACGACCAGCCTCGGCGCGCAAGGGACGGTATGCGCCGGTGGCCGCTACGACGGATTGATCGAACAGATTGGCGGTAAACCGGCGCCGGCGTCGGGTTTTGCGATGGGGGTCGAGCGCTTGATCGCGCTGGTCGCCGAGCGCAGCGCCGAAACGCCGAAGGCCGTGCCTGACGTATATCTGGCGTGGACCGGTGGCGCCGCCGAACTGCATGCCTGGCAGGTGGCCGAACGGCTGCGCGACGCCCGCTTGAAAGTGGTGATGCATTGCGGAGGCGGCAGCTTCAAGTCGCAGTTGAGGCGCGCGGATTCGAGCGGCGCGCGCTATGCCGTGATCGTAGGCGAGGATGAAGCCACGGCCGGGCAGGCGAGCGTCAAGGCATTACGTGAATCGAAGGAGCAGGCCAGGGTCGGCATCGATGACCTGATCGGTCTGCTCGCCAACGGAAGGGATCTCTGAAAATGGCCGTATACGACCTCGAAGAACAGGAACAGATCGATCAGTTGAAGTCATGGTGGAGTCAGTACGGGCGGTTGGTAATCGCAGCTGTCCTCGCTTTCGTGGTGGGCGTCGGTGGGGTCCAGGGCTGGCTGTACTACAAGACCCAGACCGCCACCCGCGCCTCCGCGATCTTCGGCGAGCTGGAGGAGGCGGCGCGCATGTCCGATTCGAAGCGCACTGCCGATCTCGCAAAGAAGCTGATGGACGACTATGCGCGAACGGCATACGGAGCGCGCGCCGCGCTGCTGGCGGCGAAAGTCAGCATGGACGCAGGCGATGCCAAGGCAGCCGAGGAGCAGCTTCGTTGGGCTGTCGACAATGCGCGCGACGAACCCACGAAGGCGCTCGCCAATCTGCGGTTGTCCGCAGTGCTGCTGGACGGCAAACGCTACGACGATGCGCTCAAGGCGCTGAGCGCCGGGCATCCCGAGCCTTTTTCCGCGTTGTTCGCCGATGGGCGTGGCGATGTGTACACCGCTGAAGGCAAGATCCCCGAGGCCCGGCTCGCCTATCAGGCGGCCCTCGACAAGCTGCCCAAGTCGGCCGCGTATCGCAACGTGGTCGAGCTGAAACGCGACGCGCTCGGTACCGCCAAGTGAACTCGCGCCACTTCCGGTTCATGGCTGCGCTGGGCACCTGCGCGGCGATCGTGCTGGCCGCTGGTTGTTCGAGCAGCAGTGGCCCGAAACCTGCCGAGTTGAAGGATTTTCCGGTGAAGGCCAAAGCCAAGGTGGCGTGGCGGGCATCGGCCGGGGACTCCGGCATCTACGAATTTTCGCCCGGCGTCTGGGAAGGCGACGTGTTCGCGGCGGGCAATGACGGGCGCCTGACTCGTCTAGATCTGCGCAACGGCCGTGCGCGCTGGAAGATCGATGAGAAGGCCAAGTTCGCGGGCGGGGTGGATGTGTTCACCGATACGGCGGTCGTGGGCACCACCAAAGGTGTCGTGATGGCGTTCGACGGCGCGGGTAAGCCGAAGTGGCAAGCCCAGGTATCGAGCGAAGTGCTGAGCGCACCGAGCCAGAGCGAGGGGATCGTGGTGGTGCGCAGTGGTGATGGCCGCATCCATGGGCTGGATGCGGCTGACGGCACCAAGCGCTGGGAATACATTGCCACCCTGCCGCCGCTGCTGATCCGGACCACTGCCGGCGTCACCATCGACAAGGGGGTCGTCTACGCCGGATTGCCCGGCGGCAAACTGATCGCCCTGAGCCTGGCCACCGGTTCGCTATTGTGGGAGGCGGCGGTATCCCAACCCCGTGGCGAGACCGAGCTCGAACGGGTCACGGATATCGTCACGGCGCCGATCGTCGAGAACGGGGAGGCATGTGCGATCGCGTTCCAGGGGCGCATAGCCTGCTTCGAGACTCAGCGCGGTGCCCTGTCGTGGGCGCGCAATGCGTCGGGGACTGGCGGACTCGCTGCCGACGAACGCTATTTCTACTTCGTCGACGAAGCGAGCCATCTGCAGGCGATCGACCGTCACAGCGGTGCCAGCATCTGGAAACAGGACGTGCTCGCCTATCGGCGGCTGGGCACTCCGGCTGTCGTCGGCAAGTTCGTCGTGGTCGGCGATTTCGAGGGCTACGTGCATTTCTTCGATCGCGAGGACGGTGCGCTAGTCGGGCGCCTGTCCACAGACGGCGGTCCGATCACGGCCGCGCCGGTATCCGTCGGGGATGACCAGTTGCTCGTGCAGACGCGAGAAGGCAGCCTCTACGCGATCTCCGTGCGCTGAGCCTTGCCCGCATGAAGCCGACGATCGTGCTGGTGGGTCGACCCAACGTCGGCAAGTCGACGCTGTTCAACCGACTTACGCGCTCACGCGACGCAATCGTCCATGACCTTCCGGGCCTGACGCGTGATCGGCATTACGGGCAGGGAAAGCTCGGGGGCAAGCCCTACATTGTGGTCGACACGGGAGGACTCGAGCCGGTGGCGAAAGACGGCATCCTGTTCGAGATGGCGCGCCAGACGATGCAGGCGGTCGACGAGGCGGACGCAGTCATCATGATGGTGGATGCGCGCCAGGGACTATCGCCGCAGGACCGCACCGTCGCGGAACGCTTGCGACGCAGCGGTCGCAGGCTGTGGCTGGCGGTCAACAAGTCGGAAGGTTATCGACCCGAGATTGCCGCCGCGGAGTTCCATGAACTCGGCCTCGGCGAACCGCTCTCCATCTCGGCGGCGCACGGGGAGGGCGTCAACGAGCTGGTGGAACTTGTGCTCGCGGACATCCCCTATGGCGAGGACGAAGGCGATTCCAAGCATCCCAAGATCGCTGTCGTCGGCCGACCGAACGTGGGCAAATCCACGCTGGTCAATGCGGTCCTCGGCGAGGAGCGCATGATTGCCTTCAACGAGCCCGGCACGACGCGCGACAGCATCTACGTCGATTTCGAGCGCGACGGTCGACCCTATACCATCATCGACACGGCCGGGATGAGGCGTCGGGGGAAAGTCGAGGCGGCCGTGGAGAAATTCTCGGTCATCAAGACGCTGCAGGCGGTGGCGGACGCGAACGTGGTGGTGCTGGTGCTCGACGCGCAGCAGGACATCACCGATCAGGATGCGCACATTGCCGGCTTCATCCTGGAAGCGGGTCGCGCGCTGGTGGTTGCCGTAAACAAGTGGGACGGGTTGAACGAGGAAGCCAGGGATCGCATAAAGCGCGATTACGGGCGAAAACTCAACTTTCTCGGTTTTGCGCGCGTCCACTACATTTCTGCGGTGAGCGGTGCGGGCCTGCCGGCAGTGCTCAAGTCCCTCGATGCGGCCTATGCAGCAGCCATGGCCAAGCTGTCCACCCCGCGACTGACACGTTCGTTGATCGAGGCCGTGGGGCGCCAGCAGCCTCCGCGCGCCGGCATGGTGCGGCCCAAGCTCCGTTATGCGCACCAGGGCGGATCGAACCCGCCGCTTATCGTCATCCACGGGAATGCCCTGGAGCACATCCCGGACAGCTATCGGCGCTATCTCGAGCGCTGTTTCGTCGAAGCCTTCGCGCTCGAAGGAACGCCGCTCCGGGTACAGTTCAAGCGGAATCGCAATCCGTTTGCGGAACGCGAACACTGAGTTTTCGGAAGCGCACGCCCTTTCGGCCACTCCGGTTGCATGCCGCCCCGAGCTATGGTATCCCCATCGGAATTCCAGTACATTAACTCTGCACAAAACCAAAAAGGAGATCGGCGATGAGCGGCAAGGGCCAATTGCTACAAGACCCGTTCCTGAACACACTGCGCAAGGAACATGTTCCCGTCTCCATCTATCTTGTCAATGGCATCAAGCTCCAGGGACAGATCGAGTCGTTCGACCAGTACGTCGTATTGCTCAAGAACACCGTCACGCAGATGGTGTACAAGCATGCGATTTCCACCGTGGTGCCCGCGCGCCCGGTCAACTTCTCTACCGAACACACTCCTGAGAACTGACTTTGCCACCTGCGGAGCTGCTTACGCGGGTCCGATCGGGCGCTGGCTGCCTTCCCGAGGCCCGCGCTGATTCATGTTCGAACGACACGGTGGTGGCGATCGAGCGGTCTTGGTGAGCCTGATGAACGGTGAGCCGGAGGCGACCGAGGCGACGGCAGAATTGGGCGAGCTCGCGCGCAGCGCGGGAGTGCGATCCGTGGCCGAGATCCTGGGTCGCAGCCAGCGACCGGACGCGTCGACCTTCGCCGGCAGCGGCAAGGTGCGGGAGATCGCGGAAACGGTGCTCGCCACCGAGGCGAAGCTCGTGATCTTCAATCACGAGCTGTCGCCCGCGCAGGAGCGCAATCTCGAGGGTGCGTTCAACTGCCGCGTCGTGGATCGCACTGCGCTCATCCTCGATATCTTCGCGCAGCGCGCCAAGAGCAACGAAGGCAAGTTGCAGGTCGAACTGGCGCAACTCGAGCACCTCGCCACGAGGCTGGTTCGTGGATGGTCCCACCTGGAGCGTCAGAAAGGTGGCATCGGGCTGCGGGGACCGGGTGAAACGCAGCTGGAGACCGACCGACGGCTGCTCGCGAAACGGGTCAAGTTTCTCAAAGACCGCCTGGTGCGACTCGGGCGTCAGCGCCAGACCCAGCGCCGTGCGCGCGACCGGAACAGCGTACGGACTGTCTCGCTGGTGGGGTATACGAACGCCGGCAAGTCCACGCTCTTCAATGCGCTCACGCACTCGGGCGCCTACGCCGCCGATCAACTGTTCGCGACCCTCGACACGACCTCGCGTCGCGTTCACACCGACCATGGGAACATTGTGTTGTCGGATACGGTCGGATTCATCCGTCACCTCCCGCACGCCCTGGTCGAGGCGTTCCGCGCGACGCTGGAGGAGACGGCCCGCGCCGATCTGCTGCTGCACGTGGTAGACGCTTCGAGTCCGGACCGGGACGCGCAAATCCGTGAGGTGAACGGCGTGCTTGCCGAGATCGGAGCGGACTCGGTGCCGCAGGTGCTGGTGCTCAACAAGATCGATCGTTCGGGGCAGGTTCCGGGAGTTGAAGTGGATGACTGTGGTAGCATCTCGCGCCTTCGCGTGAGTGCATTGACGGGCGCTGGACTCGAGCACTTGCGAGTCGTGCTCGACCGACTGGCAGGCCCTGCCGACACCCCTTTGTTCGAAGGCCGCCTCGAAGCCGCGTAGCCGCTCACGAGCCCGGCGATGCGAGCTCCCGGGCGACTTCTGCAGACCGTACTCCAGTACAGGAACCCGAAACAATGGCATTGAACGATCCCCAGTGGGGGAAGCGCCGTGGCGAAGGACCGCCGGATCTCGACGAGATCTGGGCGCGTTTCAACCAGAAGCTGTCCGGCATGTTCGGTGGCAAAGGGCGTGATCCCGGCAACAACGGCAGTGGCAGTGGTGGTGGTGGCACGCGCCAGTTCAGCAATGGCCCGCTGTTGCTGGTGGGCCTCGTGATCGCCGTCTGGATTGCCAGTGGCTTCTACATCGTGGACGCTGCTTCGAAGGGTGTCGTGTTCCGCTTCGGCAAGGTGGTCGAGATGACCGATCCGGGTCCGCGCTGGCATTTTCCGTATCCGATTGAATCGGCCGAGGTCGTGAACGTCTCCGGCGTGCGTACTGTCGAGGTGGGCTATCGCAACGACGTACGCAGCAAGTTGCCGAAGGAATCGCTCATGCTGACCGACGATGAGAACATCGTCGACGTGCAGTTCGCGGTCCAGTACGTGCTGAAGGATGCGGAGGCCTATCTGCTGAAGACCCGCAACCCGGAAGACTCGGTGCGGCAGGTGGCGGAATCGGCAATCCGGGAGATCGTCGGCAAGAGCAAGATGGACCGCGTGCTCTACGAGGGTCGCGCCGAGATCACCGCGAACGCACGCAAGCTCATGCAGGAAGTGCTCGATCGCTACCAGACGGGCATCAGCATCAATCAGGTGACCATGCAAAATGCGCAGCCGCCGGAGCAGGTGCAGGCTGCATTTGCCGACGCGGTCAAGGCAGGCCAGGACCGCGAGCGCCAGAAAAACGAAGGCGAGGCCTATTTCAACGACGTCGTGCCCAAGGCCGAAGGTACCGCCGCGCGCCTGCGCGAAGAAGCCGATGGCTACAGGCAGCGCGTGATTGCCACCTCCGAGGGCGAGGCCTCCCGCTTCAAGCAGATCCTCACCGAATATTCCAAGGCGCCGGGCGTTACGCGTGATCGCCTCTATCTCGACATGATGCAGCAGGTGCTCAGCAATACCAGCAAGGTGTTCATCGACCAGAAGGCGGGCAGCAACTTGCTGTACCTGCCGCTCGACAAGATCATCCAGGCCACCGGTGCCGGGGGGATTGCGGGCGTCATCGAGCAGGGCGCCGCCAAGCCGCAGACCTCGGGCGAGCAACCGGGATCACCGCAGCCCTCGTCCGAGCCCACGGTGGCGCGTTCCCGCGACGCCTTCAGAAGCCGCGAAAGGGAGGCCCGGCCATGAGCAGGAATCTCGGGGCGATCCTGGTGGTGATCATCATGGTCATCGTGCTGGCGAGTCTGTCGTTGTTCACGGTGGATCAGCGCCAGAATGCGATCGTGTTCCGGCTGGGTGAGATCGTCGCTGTCAAGAAAGAGCCGGGCCTCTACCTGAAGGTCCCGCTGGTCGATCGGGTCAAGTACTTCGACATACGAATCCTCACGATCGATTCCGAGGAACCCGATCTGTTCATCACGAAGGAGAAGAAGAACGTCCTGGTGGATGCCTTCGTGAAATGGAAGATCGTCGACGTGAAGCAGTATTACATTTCCGTGCGGGACGATGAGGACGCCGCCAAGCGTCGCCTCTCGCAGAAGGTCAACGACAGTCTGCGCGACGAGTTCGGCCAGCGCACCATCCACGACGTGGTCGCCGGCGAGCGCGACCAGGTGATGGATGTCATGCGCGAGCGCGCCGATGCGGCCGCCCGCGAGATCGGCGTGCAGGTTCTGGACGTGCGCCTGAAACGCGTCGATCTGCCACAGGAGGTGAGCGAATCGGTCTATCGCCGAATGGAGGCCGAGCGGCAGAGGGTCGCCAAGGAGCTGCGATCCACCGGCTTCGCCGACTCGGAGAAAATCCGGGCCGAGGCGGACAAGCGCCGCGAAGTCATCATCGCCGAGGCCTACCGGGATGCCCAGCGTGTCAAAGGCGAAGGCGACGCCAAGGCTTCCGCGATCTACGCTCGCGCGTTCCAGGACAACCCCGAGTTCTACAGCTTCTATCGCAGTCTCGAAGCCTATCGTCAATCCTTCAGAAGCAAGAGCGACGTGCTGGTGCTCGAGCCGAACTCGGAGTTCTTCAAATACATGAAGGGGACCGGCAAGCGCTGAGCTTGTCGGCTCGTGCGCGCGCCGCGGGAGAGGCCGTGAACGACATACTGTTGACGGCGCTGGCCTTGATGCTGGTCCTGGAAGGGCTATTGCCGTTCCTGCTGCCTGCCACCTGGCGTGACACCTTCCGCAAGCTGACCGAACTGTCCGATGGCCAGCTGCGTTTTGTCGGACTGACTGCGATGCTTGCCGGTTTGCTGCTGCTGGCTCTCGTGCGCAGCAGCTGACCGAGGCGTTGCCCGGCCCACAGAATGATGACTCCAATGCACAACTGGTTGCTGCCCGAACACGTGGAGGATCTGCTGCCCGCTGAGGCACAGCGGGTGGAGTTGCTGCGTCGTGCGTTGCTCGATCTGTTCCGGGGGCACGGCTATGAACTGGTGATGCCGCCGATGCTCGAGTATCTCGAATCGCTGCTAACGGGCACGGGGCACGACCTGGATCTGAGAACATTCAAGCTGGTCGATCAACTCTCGGGCCGGCTGCTGGGCTTGCGTGCGGACATCACCCCGCAGGTCGCCCGCATCGACGCGCATCTGCTCAACCGTGCCGGAGTGACGCGGCTGTGCTACTGCGGTACCGTCCTGCACGCGCTGCCTGCGGACCTCGGCCGGACGCGCGAGCCACTGCAGATCGGAGCCGAGATCTACGGACATGCCGGCGTCGAGAGCGATGTCGAGATCCAGCGTCTGATGCTCGATGCCCTGACCCTTGCGGGGATCGAAAACCTGCATCTGGACCTGGGTCACGTGGGTCTGTTTCGGGCACTTGCTACGCGTGCAGGCATTCAAGCCGGCTTGGAGTCCGAGCTGTTCACGACCCTGCAGCGCAAGGATGTCCCCGCACTGCAGGGGCTCACGGCCGACCTGCCTTGCGCCGTGCGTGATGCACTGCTCGCGTTGCCGGAGCTCTACGGTGACATCGCGGTCCTCGGTGCCGCGCGACGACGCCTGCCCGACTGGCCGGAACTGACCCATTGCCTCGATCAACTGCAGACGATCGCGGATCGGCTCGGATCGCGCGTCGGAACGCTGCTGGTCGATCTCGCCGAATTGCGCGGCTATCACTACCACAGCGGCGTGGTATTCGCGGCCTATGCCGCCGGCAGCGCCAACGCCGTGGCGCTCGGCGGACGCTACGACGAAGTCGGCAAGGCTTTCGGACGCGCTCGTCCGGCCACGGGCTTCAGCATGGATCTGAGGGAGCTGGCGGCCCTGGCGCCACCGCTGCGCGCGCGGGGGGCGATTCTCGCACCGTGGTCGGAAGACTCGGAAGTGATTCGTGAAATCGAACGGCTGCGCGCCGCCGGGGAGATGGTCATCGTCGAGTTGCCCGGCCACGAGCGGGCGCAGGCGGAACCGGGCTGCGATCGCGTACTCTCGCGGCAGGAAGGACGTTGGCGCGTCGAGCCGATCGGCCGAGACGAGGATTCCTGAAATGACGATCGCTCCAGTCCGTCGATCGCACGGGTCGACGCCTGTTCAACCGGGTCGGCGAGGCGAAGCGGTCGCGAAAGCCGATTGTCGGTCACCCGTCGAGCGCGGATTCGAGGCGCGCATCCACAGCAATCAACGAATTTGGTAAACCCATGGCACGCAATGTAGTAGTGATCGGCACCCAATGGGGTGACGAGGGCAAGGGCAAGGTGGTCGACCTTCTGACCGAACACACCGAGGGCGTGGTGCGCTTCCAGGGCGGCCACAATGCCGGGCATACCCTGGTCATCGGCGGCAAGAAGACCGTGCTGCACCTGATCCCGTCCGGGATCCTGCGCGAGAGCGTGCGCTGCTACATCGGCAATGGTGTCGTCGTATCGCCGCATGCCCTGCTCGATGAAATCGATACGCTCGAAGCCGTTGGCATCGACGTGACCGGGCGGCTCACCATCAGTGAAGCGTGCCCCTTGATCCTGCCATACCACGCTGCGCTCGATCAGGCGCGCGAGCGCGCAAAGGGCGAGGGAAAGATCGGCACGACCGGTCGCGGCATCGGCCCGGCCTACGAAGACAAGGTCGCTCGCCGCGCCATTCGGTTGCAGGATCTTTTCCATCGCGAACGCTTCGCGGCCAAGCTGGGGGAGGTGCTGGATTTCCACAATTTCGTCCTCAAGAACTATTTCCAGGTCGAGCCGGTGGATTTCCAGCACGTGCTGGACGAAACGCTGGCGCTGGCGGAGCGCATCAAGCCCATGGTGGGGGACGTGCCACGCCTGCTCTACGAAGCACATCGCAAGGGCCATCGGCTATTGTTCGAAGGCGCCCAGGGCACATTGCTCGACGTCGATCACGGTACCTATCCGTTCGTCACATCCAGCAACTGCGTGGCCGGAGCAGCCGCCGCGGGGGCCGGCGTCGGCCCGCAGCTGCTCGATTACGTACTCGGAATCACCAAGGCGTACACGACACGAGTGGGTTCCGGTCCTTTTCCCACCGAGCTCTACGACGACGTGGGCAGGCGCATCGCGAGCCGAGGCAACGAATTCGGTGCCACCACCGGCCGACCTCGCCGTTGCGGCTGGTTCGATGCGGCTGCATTGCGGCGGTCGGTCCAGATCAACGGTGTCTCGGGGTTGTGCGTCACCAAGCTCGATGTGCTCGACGGCATGGAGACGTTGCAGGTCGGCGTAGGCTACGTGATGGAGGGTGAGCGCTACGACATACTTCCGGTCGGTGCCGAGGAACTTGCGCAATGCGAGCCCGTATACGAAGAGGTTCCGGGCTGGTCGCAGAGCACCGTCGGCGTGAAACGATACGACGATCTGCCCGCTGCTGCGCACAGTTATCTCAGGATGATCGAACGCGTTTGCGGCGTTCCGATCGACATGATCTCCACCGGGCCGGACCGGGAAGAGACCATCATCCTCCGACATCCGTTCGAGGCAGCTTGAGCCCGGTGCCCGAGTGGATCTGCGTCCCGCCAAACGGACAGCGGCGCTCTCGAGGAGCGCCGCGTCGTGGATCATGCTTTGGTGCCGAGAAGAGGACTCGAACCTCCACAGGGTTGCCCCCGCCAGGACCTGAACCTGGTGCGTCTACCAATTCCGCCATCTCGGCACGACGGGCGCGGAATGTAGACGCATCGGCGGCCGATGTCAAACCGCTGAAACTTGTTGTTCGCGCGCCGTGAGGGCGCATACCGATGCCAAAGAATACCGATGCCGCCCGCGGCACGAACCCGACCAAAGAGGCGCGCGCGCTGCGCGCTACCGACCCGTTTCTCGAGCGCGAACGGGACAAATACCAGAATCCCCTGCCGTCGCGCGAATTCATCCTGCAGGTCATGGATCAGGCCGGGGTGCCGATCACGCCGGCCGACCTCGCCGAACGTCTCGGCGTCGAGCCCTCGGAGATGGACCCTTTTTCGCGCCGTCTCCTCGCCATGGGACGCGCCGGACAGGTCATCGTCAATCGCCGAGGGGACTTGTGCGTGGCCCAACGGCTCGCGCTGGTGCCAGGTGTT
The DNA here is from genome assembly GCA_038324085.1 of Burkholderiales bacterium. Classification (GTDB taxonomy): domain Bacteria; phylum Pseudomonadota; class Gammaproteobacteria; order Burkholderiales. The sequence continues at coordinate 74,373 of JBBQHP010000009.1, read as the reverse complement.
GTCCAGGGCCATGCTGACGGGTTCGGATTCCTGATCCGAGACGACGGTGCGCCCGACATGTTCCTCAATCCGGGACAGATGGCGAAGGTGATGCACGGCGACCGCGTCATGGCAAGGGAAGGTGGACTGGATCGCCGGGGCAGGGTCGAGGGCGAGATCGTCGAAGTGCTCGAACGCGCGAATACGGCGGTCGTGGGTCGCTTCCTGCTCGAGCACGGCATTGGCCTGGTGGCGCCGGCGGACCGTCGCCTTGCCCACGACATCCTCGTGCCCGCCGACGCGCGCGCCGGTGCACAACCGGGACAGGTCGTGGTTGTCGAAGTGGTCCAGCAACCCGCGCGCCACAGCCCGCCGATCGGTCGCATCGTCGAGATCCTGGGCAATGCCACCGATCCGGGTATGGAGATCGAGATCGCATTGCGCAAGCACAAGCTACCCAACGAATTCGCACCCGACGCGCTCGCGGAAGCCGAACGGGTCGCGCGCCCGGTGGCAGCGGCCGATCTGCGTGGCCGCAAGGACCTCCGAGCTCTCCCGCTGGTTACGATCGACGGCGAGACCGCTCGCGATTTCGACGATGCGGTGTACTGCGAGCCGCAGGGCAAGGGCTTCAAGCTGTACGTGGCGATCGCGGACGTGAGCCACTATGTGAAACCGGGCGGCGCGCTGGATCGCGAGGCGGTCGATCGTGGCAATTCGGTCTATTTCCCGCGGCGTGTGATCCCGATGCTGCCCGAGGCATTGTCCAACGGCATCTGCTCGCTCAATCCCGGCGTCGATCGACTGTGCATGGTGTGCGAGATGGACATCAACGCGCGCGGCGATATCGCACGGTACGACTTCTATCCCGCGGCCATGCATTCGCATGCGCGGCTCACTTACAACGAAGTCTGGTCGGCGCTCACGGAACCGGCTGGCGACGCGGGCAGGAAGCGGGTGGACGTGCTCCCGCAGCTGGTCGCGTTGAATCAGCTGTTCCAGCTCCTCGTGAAGGCGCGCGCCCGGCGCGGAGCGATCGACTTCGAGACGATCGAGACGCAGATGGTGTTCGACGACCGCGGCAAGATCGAGCGGATCATCAGGGTGGAGCGCAACGACGCGCATCGCATCATCGAGGAATGCATGCTGGCGGCGAACGTGTGCGCCTCGGACTTCCTCCAGGGTCACGAACATCCCGCGCTCTATCGGGTCCACGAAGGGCCGACGCCGGAGAAACTCGAGCGCCTTCACGCGTTCCTCGCGGAATTCGGCCTGTCGCTCGGCGGCGGTGATGAACCGCACGCCAAGGACTACGCGAAGCTGCTGGCCTCGATCAAGTCGCGGCCCGACGCGGAACTGCTCCAGACGGTGATGCTGCGCTCCCTGCAGCAGGCGCAGTACAGTCCCGAGCCGCTGGGTCACTTCGGCCTCGCCTACGAATCTTATACGCACTTCACTTCGCCGATTCGACGCTATCCGGACCTGGTGATCCACCGCGCCATCCGGTCGGTGCTGGATGGCGGTTCGATGCGCGCCGGAGATCTCAAGGAGCTCGGCAAGCATTGCTCGATGACCGAGCGTCGGGCCGATGACGCGACGCGCGAAGTCGAGGCCTGGCTCAAGTGCTACTACATGCAGGATCGCGTAGGCGAGGAATTCGACGGCACCATCAGCGGCGTGACCGGATTCGGCGTATTCGTGGCGCTCGACACGGTCTATGTGGAGGGAATGGTCCACATTTCCGAGCTGGGTAGCGATTATTTCCAGTTCGATCAAGCGCGGCATCTCCTTCTGGGCGAGCGCACGGGCAAGCGCTTCCGGCTCGGCGACCGGTTCAAGGTGAAGCTCGTGCGCGTTGACCTGGAGACGGCGCGGCTCGATTTCGTTCCGGCCCGATCGGCCTAGGCTGTGGCCAAGGGTCGGCTCATCTACGGCTTCCATGCCGTCGCGGCGCGGCTGAAGCAACGCCCCGAGTCGGTTCGGGAGGTCCATTTGGATCCCGCGCGCGACGATCCGCGCGTTCGCAATGTGCTCGCCGACGCGAAGGCCGCTGGGGTAAAAGTGGTGCATTCCGCCGGCCATCGACTCGATCAGATGCTACCCGGTGCGCGTCACCAGGGCGTAGCGTGCCTGGTCGATGCAGAGGAGCGCGCGCTCGACCTGGAGGATATCCTCGATGCGCTCGACCAACCCGCGTTGATCCTCGCCCTGGACGGCGTGCAGGATCCGCACAATCTGGGCGCGTGCCTGCGCAGTGCCGATGCGATGGGCGTGGACGCGGTGATCGCCCCGAAGGATCGCGCAGTCGGCATCACCCCGGTGGTGGAGAAGGTCGCGAGCGGCGCGGTCGAGACCGTCCCCTATCTCATGGTCACGAATCTGGCGCGCAGCCTGGAGACACTGCAGGACCGGGGGGTGTTCGTGGTCGGGCTGGCCGGGGAGGCGGGTGCCGACCTGCCCGCCGTGGACCTGAATGGGCCCGCAGCGCTGGTTCTCGGCGCCGAAGGCGACGGATTGCGGCGCCTGACCCGGGAGCGCTGCGACACCCTCGTCCGCATTCCGATGTTCGGGGCTGTCGAGAGCCTGAACGTGTCGGTCGCCGCCGGAATCTGTCTTTACGAAGCGCGCCGCCAGCGCAGGAACTGACCCAAAAGGCTTGTTCGAACGAGGTTTTTTCGTATAACATCGCCTGCTTTTCCGGGCTGGCGCAGTCAATGGCGGTCGGCCCCAGACCTTGCTCCACCGGACGCGCATGCCGGGGGGCTACAACCCAGAAGGAGACTTCATGCGGCATTACGAGATCGTTTTTATCGTCCATCCCGACCAGAGCGAGCAGGTCCCCGCGATGATCGAGCGCTACCGGACGATGGTGCAGGCGAAGAGCGGGCGCATCCATCGCCTGGAGGACTGGGGTCGTCGGCAGATGGCCTACCCGATCCAGAAGATGCACAAGGCGCACTACGTCTTGATGAACCTCGAGTGCGATCGCGAGACGCTCGAAGAACTCGAGCACGCATTCAAGTTCAACGACGCCGTGCTCCGTCACCTCACCGTTCAGAAGCGCGAGGCCGAAGTGGCTCCGTCGCCGATGATGAAGGAAGAGAAAGCCAAGTCGCTGACTGCACCGCAGGTACCCGCCGAGGGCGAGTCCAAGCCGGCTGCGGAGCCTGCGGCTGAAACGGAGACGGCAGCCACCTAGCGCCCTTCACGGCGGGTGGCGAGCAACAAGGTCGAGCTCCAGGGCCGCGTCGAAGCGGTCGAACCGATGCGGATGTCGCCGGCAGGTGTCGCCTCCGTGAGGTTCACCGTAAGACACGAGTCGGTCCTCGAGGAAGCTTCGATGCCGCGCCGCGTGGAAGTAGCGATGACCATCGTGGCACTGGGAGCGTTGGCCGAGCAGGCCAGGCAGCTCGAATCCGGAGTGCAGGTCAGGGTGGAAGGTTTTCTGGCGCGGGCCAGTCTGAAGAGCGAATGGCCCGTGATACATATCGAGACATTGCAGATTTTCTGAGGATACGAACATGGCATTCGGCCGAGGCAAGGGTAAGGATCGCAAACGCGACGACAAGGGCTCGCGCCCGCTGTTCAAGCGCCGCAAGTTCTGCCGCTTTACCGCGGAGAAGATCAAGGAAGTGGACTACAAGGACATCGAGATCCTTAAGGATTTCATCAACGAGAACGGGAAAATCATTCCCGCCCGCATCACCGGCACCAAGATGCATTACCAGCGCCAGTTGTCGGTCGCGGTCAAGCGCGCGCGTTTCCTGGCGTTGCTGCCGTACACCGACCTGCACTGACAGGAGCATCGACATGCAGATCATTCTCCTGGAGAAGGTGGCGAACCTCGGTCAGCTGGGCGACGTAGTCAATGTCAAGAACGGCTATGCGCGCAACTTCCTGATCCCGAAGGGCAAGGCCAAACGTGCGAACGAGGCCAACCTGGCAGAGTTCGAGCAGCGCCGCGCGGAGCTCGAAAAAGCGCAGGCCGCGACGCTCAATGCCGCGACGGCCAAGGCGGAAAAGCTCGAAGGCATGATGGTTCAGGTCACGCAGAAGGCCGGTGTCGACGGGCGGTTGTTCGGCTCGGTCACGAACAACGATATCGCCGAGGTGCTGAAAGCGCAGGGCATCGAGATCGACAAGGGCGATATCCGCATGCCTGACGGTCCGCTCAAGCAAATCGGCGATCATCCCCTGGTCGTGACGCTGCATGCGGAAGTGCAGGCAACGATCACGGTTTCTGTCCTGGGCGAAGCCTGACGGGCCGACGCAATGAACCTGACCCAAAGGGCCGCGCGAGCGGCCCTTTGGTTTTGGGTGCGGCGTTAGAATCGACCCCGAGCGATCCCGATTGTCCGTAGCGCAACGTCCAAAGCATACATGGCCCAGGCTGTCACCCCCCTCCATCCCGATCCCGCCCTGAGTCACATCCGAATGCCGCCCAATTCCGTGGAGGCAGAGCAGTCGGTCCTGGGCGGATTGCTGCTCGAGAACTCCGCCTGGGATCGCATAGGCGACCTGATGTCGGAGAGCGATTTCTATCGCGCCGACCATCGGCTCATCTACCGCCATATCTCGCGATTGATCGAGACGTCGAAGCCGGCCGATGTGCTGACAGTATCCGAGAGCCTCGAGCGGAGCGCGGAACTGGTCAACGCCGGTGGTCTGTCCTACCTCGCCGCATTGGCGCAGAACACGCCTTCCGCCGCGAACATTCGTCGCTACGCAGAGATCGTGCGCGAGAAGAGCATCACGCGGCGTCTGGCCGAAGTCGGCACCGAAATCGCCGACTCGGCTTACAACCCGCACGGTCGCGATGCGAGCCAGTTGCTGGACCAGGCCGAATCCAAGGTCTTCGAGATCGCCGAGCAGGGCGCCCGCGGCAAGGATGGATTCATCCCGATGCCGCCCCTGCTCACCAAGGTGGTGGAACGCATCGACATGCTCTACAACCGCGACAATCCGAACGACGTTACCGGCGTGCCGACCGGGTACAGCGATCTCGACGAGAAGACCTCCGGTCTGCAGCCCGGGGACCTTGTCATCATCGCGGGGCGTCCTTCCATGGGCAAGACCGCCCTGTCGCTGAACATCGCGGAGCACGTCGCGCTCGATGCCGGGCTGCCGGTCGCGATCTTCTCGATGGAGATGGCTGCGACGCAGCTCGCCATGCGTCTGCTCGGCTCGCTCGGTCGCCTCGATCAGCACCGCCTGCGCAGCGGGCGCCTGCTGGACGACGACTGGCAGCGGCTCACGCAGGCGGTCGGCCGCCTGAACGACGCGCCGATCCAGATCGACGAGAGCGCCGCACTGAACGCCCTGGAGGTTCGCGCGCGAGCACGGCGCTTGCATCGCCAGTACGGCAAGCTGGGCCTGATCGTCGTCGACTACCTGCAGCTCATGTCCGCCACCGGCAGTGGCGAGAATCGCGCTACCGAGATCTCCGAGATCTCGCGCTCGCTGAAGGCGCTCGCGAAGGAGCTCAACGTTCCCGTCGTTGCGCTTTCGCAACTGAACCGCAGCCTCGAACAGCGCCCCAACAAGCGCCCGGTGATGTCGGATCTGCGCGAATCGGGAGCCATCGAGCAGGACGCGGACCTGATCCTGTTCATCTATCGCGACGAGGTCTACAACCCGGACAGTTCGGACAAGGGCATCGCCGAGATCATCATCGGCAAGCAGCGAAACGGGCCGATCGGGACGGTTAAGCTTACCTTCAGAGGCGAGAACACCCGCTTCGAGAACTATGCCGACCCGGGCCGCTATTGACGAATCGTCCGCCATCGGCGAGCTTTCGGGTTTCCGGCACCGGAATTCAACGGAACAAAGGATCGCATCGTGGCAACCCTCGACTGGACCCCAGAACTCGTACTCGGCGACGCACGTGTCGACGATACCCATCGTGAATTCGTCGAGCTCGTCAATGCCGTCGGCGATGCTGCCGATGAGACGATGCTTGCTTGCGTCGATGCGTTGATCGCGCACACCGAAGAGCATTTCGGGCAGGAGCAGCGATGGATGGCGGCGACCAATTTCCCGCCCACGCACTGCCATCTCGACGAACATGCCGGCGTGCTCGGAGCCATGCGCGAAACGCGTGACTACGTCGCCGAAGGCAAGTTCAATGTCGGCAAAGTTCTGGCGAGCGAGCTGGCTGCCTGGTTCCGAAGCCATGCCGGCACGATGGACACCATGCTCACGCAATGGCTGAAGGCGCAGAACTTCGATACCGCGCAGGAAGTGGCAACGACCACGAGCTGAGCGCGAATCGGGCCGATCCCACGGCGTTCAGGCCGACATCTGCTGCAGCGGGGCCGTGGCTTGATTGCGAGCGCTGCTCGTCAGCGTTTGCGGAATGCGATTCCCGCCGCCCCACGAAAATCCGTCGGCGCGCGCTGTCCGTTCCGCCCGGCCTTCTCGATGGCCAGGTGATGGTCCATGTCGGCCGGGAAGAAGCGGGTCTTCTTGCCCGCCTTGCGGGCAACCATGAGTTCGTCGCGGGCCACCGCCCCACCGCCGATCGCGACGACCACGTCGCTGTTCTCGATCATGGCGGCCGATGTCGGCGACAGTCGAAGAGTGCCGGGCAGGAATCCACCCCAGGTGGCGTCTTGCACATAGAAGACGACGTCGACGCATGGCGCCAGCGCCGTGTTGCTGTCGCGAGCCTGGGAGGAAACCACACCGGCGGTCCGAAACCCCTTCTGCTTTGCGATCTCGTAGACCGCGCCGATGCCCTCGGGAGTGGCCCCGATGTTGACGATCGTCGAGGCCGGCTGGTAGCGGTCGAGCACCCCTGCGGCCCGCTGCAGCATTGCCGCGCGGTCTTCGTACCCCGCACCCGAATAGCCCAGGAAGGTGACCACCTTCTTGTGCTCGGCCTGGAAGAAGGCACGCACCTGCATTGCCTTGGCGTCTTCGACGATCAACGGTCGCTCGCACGCCGCCGCGACCAATGGGCTCAGGGATACGAGGCACAGCAGGACGGCGTGCGGACAGTTCATGGGACACCTTCGAGCCGGTGGAGTGGATAGCTGGCGCCAGCGGGCACTGTTCCCGCAGCGAGGCGATCGACGGGCGGGTGCGCGCCGGCGCAGCCGGAGACAGCCCCCGATGACCCGAGGGCGTGTTTCATGAGGCCGCTAGAGCACTTCACCGGCGTGGTCCGCCAGGCGCGAACGCTCGCCGCGCTGCAACGTGATGTGACCGCCGTGCGCCCAGCCCTTGAATCGATCGACGACGTAGGTCAGGCCCGAGCTGCCCTCCGTCAGATAGGGCGTGTCGATCTGCGCGATGTTGCCGAGGCACACGACCTTCGTGCCGGGACCGGCGCGCGTGATCAGGGTCTTCATCTGCTTCGGCGTCAGGTTCTGTGCCTCGTCGATGATGAGGAATTTCTTGATGAAGGTCCGGCCGCGCATGAAGTTGAGCGACTTCACCTTGATGCGGGAGCGGATCAGATCGCGGGTTGCGGCGCGCCCCCACTCGCCGGCCTCGTCGTCGGTGTGGTTGAGCACGTCGAGGTTGTCGTCCAGCGCGCCCATCCACGGCGTCATCTTTTCCTCCTCGGTTCCGGGCAGGAAGCCGATGTCCTCGCCGACGGGAACGGTCACCCGCGTCATGATGATCTCCTGGTAGCGCGGCTCGTCGAGTATCTGCGTGAGCCCCGCCGCAAGAGTCAGCAGGGTCTTGCCGGTTCCTGCCTGACCCAGCAGAGTGACGAAATCGATGTCCGGATTCATCAGCAGATTGAGCGCGAAATTCTGCTCGCGGTTGCGGGCGGTGATGCCCCAGACCGAGAACTTGGAGTGCGTGTAGTCGCGGATCAGCATCAGGACCGCGGTCTTTCCGCTCACTTCCTTCACCTGAGCGTAGAAGGGCCGGTCGCCCTCCTGATAGACGAATTCATTGACCAGGAAATTCGCGCACTTCGGGCCGTGCACGCGGTAGAACGTGTGCCCGTTCTGCTGCCACGTCTCCATGTCCTTGCCGTGCCGATCCCAGAAGTCTTCGGTCAGCGCGGTCACGCCGGTGTAGAGGAGGTCCGTATCCTCCAGCACCTTGTCGTTGAAGTAGTCCTCGGCCGGAAGGCCCAGCGCGCGGGCCTTGATGCGCATGTTGATGTCTTTCGACACGAGGATCACGTCGCGCGGCGCATGCGTCTCCTGCAGGTGCTTCACGACGCCGATGATCTGGTTGTCCGCCTTGCCCGCCGGCAGTCGTGCCGGAAGCTCGGCGGAGATCGCTTCGGTCTGCAGGAACAAACGGCCGCTCGCATCCTTGCCGTGCACGTCCAGCGCGAAACCCAGGTGGATGTCCTCGGCGCTGCGGCTCACGATCTCGTCCAGCGTGCGACTCGCCTGGCGGGCGTTGCGCGCCACTTCCGACATGCCCTTCTTGTTGGCGTCGAGTTCTTCCAGCGTCGCCATGGGCAGGAAGACATCGTGTTCCTCGAAGCGGAACAGGCTGGTCGGATCGTGCATCAGCACGTTGGTGTCGAGCACGAACAATTTGGTCGCGGCCGTCTTCAGACGAGTCACGACCCCGGCGGATTTCTTCTGGATCATGGTTGAGAGGCGTCCTCTGCTGGGAAAGTTGAAACGGAAACGCCGCCGGAGCGGGGGCTCGCGGCGGCGTTCCTGATCGAAGCGCAATCCGGCGCGCGGCGGCACGGATCGCCGGGCTCCGGTTCCGGCCAGACTCGATAGCGGGATCTTCGTCTCAAATTGCGGGTCGGCGCTCGAGGTTCCGTCAGCCCAGAGCCTTCACGGCGGCAAGGACTTCATCGGCATGGCCCGGGACTTTCACCCCCCGCCATTCCTGGCGCACGACGCCGTCCGAGTCGATGAGAAAGGTGCTGCGCTCCACGCCTCGTACCTGCTTGCCGTACATGTTCTTCATCTTCATGACACCGAACATGTTGCAGACTGTTTCGTCGGCGTCCGACAACAGTTCGAAATTGAACCCCATCTTTGCCTTGAAGCGCTCGTGCGATGCGAGCGAATCGCGCGACAGGCCGAAAACCTCGCATCTGAGCTTGCGGTATTCCGGAAGCAGGTCGCGGAATTGCGTGCCTTCCGTGGTGCAACCCGGTGTGTCATCCTTCGGATAGAAATAGATCACCAGCGGATGGCCCTGGTGCGCGGACAGCCGGAACGGTCTTCCGCCGGTCGCGGGGATCTCGAAATCGGGCACGGCCAGATTCTCCAACATCATGTCATCCTCGAATTTTGGTATTGTTCGGACCCCGATGCGGATTGTTGCCAATCCGTCGCTCCGATGCAATCGCGATTCACGCCGACTGCGCCACGAGAAACTCGGGGCCCTGCAGTGCGAGCTCACCGCTGCGCCCTGCGACAGCACCGCGGGCCACGTCGTGACGTGGCAAATCGCGGGTGGGCAGAGTGTCGAAGTAGTCGCGCAGGCTGACCATCTCGTGGCCCTGATCCTTCCAGCCAGCGAGCAGAGCCTCGAATGCGGGCGCGAGGTTACCGCCCTCCAGCTCGGCGTGCAACGTGTAGACGTGCCCTGAAGGGCTGCTCTCCCCGGTGAGGGCGAGTAGCCGTTCGGCCACGTTTGCTGCGGTGATATCGCCGACACCGATCAGCTCATCCAGCGTCGGCAGCGTCGTCGGGAGCTGCGGACAAGCGATGATCTCGGCCTCGTACAGCGGGATGAAGGGATGGGTTCCCCGGGTGTCGGAGCAGTAGTCGAAGCCCAGCCGCTGCGTGAGGCGATAGGCATGTCGGTTCATCTGCCATCCCGCCGCGCCATGGACCCGCGGGGGTTCCTTGAACACATCGGTGAAGCGGTTGCAGGCCAGCTCCATCTCCCGCTGCGTCCAGGCCTCGTCGGCAGCGGCCACGCCGTCCTGCCAGCGGACGTGATCCCAGGTGTGCACCCCGGCTTCGAAGCCTGAATCGCGCACCGACCGCAAGATGTCGGCGCAACGCCGACCGATGTCGGGCCCCGGCAGCACCGTGCCGTACATGAGCGTGATCGGTCCGTAGTGGGATACCACCGATGTGCGCCGCACCTTGCGCGCGAAGCCCGGGCGGAAGAGCCGTTTTATCGCGCGCCCGGTGTGGTCCGGGCCGAGGCTGAAGAGAAACGTGGCGCCGACGCCATGCCGCTTCAGTATCTCGGTCAGGCGCGGCACGCCGTCGCGCGTTCCGCGATAGGTATCGACGTCGATCTTCAGGGCCAGTTTCAATCGACCAGTCCTCGTGCTCCCGGCACGTCGTCCTTGTAGGCTTCGAATATGTAACGGAGCGCCTGCGACATGTCCACCTTGGGCGCCCAGTCGAGTTCACTGCAGGTGTTGTCGATCATGGGTACGCGATTCTGCACGTCCTGGTAGCCCTTGCCGTAGTAGTCCGAGGCGGTGGTCTCGACCATGCTGACCTTCGAGGCGCTGTCGCGATACTCGGGATACGACAGTGCGAGCTCCAGCATCATGCGCGCGAGTTCGCGCACGGAGAAATTGTTCCTCGGATTGCCCACGTTGTAGATCTTGCCGCTCGCCACGCCGTTCCGGTTCTCGATCATCTTCATGAGCGCATTGATGCCGTCCTCGACGTAGGTGAAGGCACGTTTCTGGTGGCCGCCGTCCACCAGCTTGATATCTTCGCCGCGCACGATGTGCCCGAGGAACTGGGTGATCACGCGCGAGCTGCCCTCCTTTGGCGTGTGGATGCTGTCGAGGCCGGCCCCGATCCAGTTGAACGGACGGAACAACGTGAAGTCCAGTCCCTGTTGCGCGCCATAAGCCCAGATCACACGGTCCATGAGCTGCTTGCTGCACGCATAGATCCAGCGCTGCTTGTCGATCGGCCCCATGACGAGCTGCGAGGCATACGGATCGAACGCGGCGTCGTCGCACATGCCATAGACCTCGGAGGTCGAGGGAAAGAGCACGCGCTTGCCGTATTTCACCGCCCACCGCACGATTGGAAGATTGGCTTCGAAGTCGAGTTCGAACACGCGTAACGGCTCTTTCACGTAGGTGGCTGGCGTGGCGATCGCGACCAGGGGAAGGACCGTGTCGCACTTGCGCACGTGATACTCGATCCATTCCTTGTTGATCGTGATGTCGCCTTCGAAGAAGTGGAAGCGCGGGTGCTCGACCAGATCGCCGACGCGCTCGCTCTGCATGTCCATGCCGTAGACCTCCCACGGCGTGGTCTCGATGATGCGCTTGGACAGGTGATGGCCGATGAAACCGTTCACGCCGAGGATGAGGATCTTCTTCATGGGGTACTTTCAGGCAGCGGTTTGCAGGCGTGGGCCGTGGCGTTGGCAAAAGGCGCGGGCGTCGAAGGGCGAGCCGGCTATCTCGATCTCGAGGATCGGCACGGCGCGGCCGTCGCCGCAGGCGCCGTACAAGCGGTCGCCGGCAACGAACAGGGTGCCGGCGGGTTCCCGCGTCGGTGCGAAGTGGTACGTCGTGCGCAGGACCCGTGCGCGCTGACTGTCGAGCAGCGTGAACGCACCGGGGTAAGGCGGTGCCACCCCCCGGACCAGATTGTGCACTTCGGCGGCGCTGCGCGACCAGTCGATGGCGCCGTCGTCGGGCTTGCGGCCACCGAAGTACGATCCCGATTTCAGATCCAGTGCCACGCGCGGCGCCGTTCCGGCCACGAGGCCCGGAAGGTTGCGCACCAGCACCATCTCGGCGGCGACGGTGACCTTGTCGAAGACCTCGTGCGCGGTATCGTCGGGCAGGATCGGCACCGCCTGCTGGTCGACCAGGTCGCCGGCATCCGGTTTCTCCACCATGTAGTGCAGCGATGCGCCGGTCTGCTGCTCGCCGCGGATGACGGCCCAGTTGACCGGCACGCGGCCCCGATATTTCGGTAGCAACGAGCCGTGCATATTGAGCGCACCGCGTTTCGGGAGCGACAGCAGTCGCGGGCCGAGCATGTGTCGGTAGTAGAACGAGAACAGAAAATCGGGCGCGATCCCGGCGACGCGGTCCGCGATCCCGGCGAAATCCGGAACGTCCGGTTCGATCGTCTCGAGGCCGTGCCGCGACGCGAGCGCAGCCACGCTGTCGAACCATATGTTCTCGTCCGGATCGTCGTGGTGCGTCACCACGAGCGCCACCTCAATGTCGCCGGCCAGCAGTGCCGCCAGGCAGCGGACGCCGACGTTGTGATACGCGAACACCACAGCGCAGCTCATGACCTGTTCGATGCCATGCGTGGCGCTTCGGCGGTGCTCGTCACGCCCGCGGGTTGGTCGGCCTCGAGCACCGCCTCGACCAGGAACCGCGGTCGCTGGCGGACCTGCTCATAGATGCGGCCGACGTATTCGCCCAGGAGGCCGATGCCGAACAGCGCAATGCCGATCAGGAAGAACGCGATGCCGAACAGCGTGAACAGGCCCTCGGCCTCGGGGCCGACAACCAGTCGCCGTACCGCGAGGAACAGCACGAAGATGACCGAGATCAGCGAGATGCAGATGCCGGCGAGCGAGAACATCTGCAACGGCACCAGCGAGAACGCGGTGACCAGATCGAAGTTGAGCCGGATCAGCTTGTACAGCGAATACTTGGAGTCGCCCGCGACGCGTTCCTCGTGCGCCACTTCGATTTCGGTCGGATTGACCGCGAACGTGTAGGCCAGGGCAGGGATGAACGTATTGACCTCGCGGCAGGCGTTGATCGCATCGACGATGTCGCGGCTGTAGGCGCGCAGCATGCACCCCTGGTCGGTCATCTGGATGCGCGTGATGCCTTCGCGCAGCCGGTTCATGGCCCGCGAGGCCCACCGGCGGAACACCGTATCCTGGCGCAGACGACGGATCGTGCCGACGTAGTCGAAGCCGCCGTCCATCGCACCGAGCAGGCGGCCGATCTCTTCCGGCGGATTCTGCAGATCCGCGTCGAGGGTGACGATGCGCTGTCCGCGGCAATGCTCGAAGCCCGCCATGATGGCCAGATGCTGGCCGAAATTGCCGTTGAACAGGACCACCCGGGTCACGTCCGGGCGACGCTGGAACTGTTCGCGCAGGAGGGCTGCCGAGCGGTCCTTGCTGCCGTCGTTGACGAACACGATCTCGTAGGAGCAGCCGAGCGCGTCGAGCGCCGGATAGAGTCGGGCGAACAGGGCGTGCAATCCCTGTTCCTCGTTGTAGACGGGTATGACTACGGAAACGTCGGGTGCGCTCATCGGTGCTCGGGTCGCAGATGCGGCTTGAGAATATCACGCACCGTTTCGCAGACCCGGTCCACGTCCGCATCGGCCATGGTCGGAAACAACGGCAGGGTGACGATGCTCGCACCCACGCGCTCGGCATGGGGAAAGTCGCCCTCGCCGTAGCCGAGCCTCCGGTAGAGCTTGAACAGATGCATCGCGGGATAGTGGACCCCGACGCCGATGCCGCGTTCGTGCATCTGCGCGACGAACGCCCCGCGCCCGATGTCGATCCGATCGAGCGGCAGCAGGATCTGGAACATGTGCCAGTTGGTGTGGGCGTATTCCTCGGGCGGCAGGGCGCAGCCGAGCGAGCGGTCGATCCGTTCGAAATAACGCCGGACCAACTCGTGGCGACGGGCGTTGAAGTCATCGAGCCGCGCCAACTGGCCGATACCGATGCGCGCTGCGATGTCGGTCAGGTTGAGCTTGGCACCCGCCACTTCCACTTCCTGCCCACCATCGGGCAGGCGCACGACACCCTGCAGGCGCAGGCGCTCGCAGCGCAGCGCCTCGTCCGCGTCGTTCAGCACGATGCAGCCGCCTTCGGCGGTGGTCATGTTCTTGTTGGCGTGGAACGAGAGGCAGACGAGGTCGCCGAAGCTGCCGATGCGCCGGCCGCGCCAGCAAGTCCCCATGCTCTGCGCGGCATCCTCGATGACGCGCAGGCCGTGATTCCGCGCGATCGTGTACAGCCGGTCGCGATCGACGGCCAGTCCTGCAAGGTCCACCGGGATGATCGCGCGCGTACGCGGCGTGATCGCCGACGCGATTCGATCCAGATCGATCAATCGCGTCGCCGGATCGATGTCCACGAAGACGGGTCGCGCGCCCGCGCGCAGGATGACGTTGGCGGTGGCCACCCATGACAGGGGTGTCGTGATCACATCGTCCCCGCGCTGGACGCCCGCGAGTTCGAGTGCCAGTTCCAGGGCCCCGGTGCCGGAGACGAGCGCACGCACGGGCCGGCCGCCGAAGTATTCGGAGAGTTTCGCTTCGAACGCCTTGACCTGCGGTCCGCTCGTGATCCAGCCGGAGCGCAGCACGGACACGACGCCCGCGATGGTCTCCTCGTCGATGTCGGGCCGGGTGAAAGGCAGGTAGTCCATGGTCAACTCCGTGCCACCAGCACCACTCCGACGATGATGATGAAGATGCCGGCCATGCGCATGGCATTGACGTCCTCGGCGAACAGATAGTGGGCCGCCACCGCATTCACCACGTAGCCCAGGGACAGCATGGGATAGGCCACGCTGACCTGGACCCGCGACAGTGCCATGATCCACACGACCACGCTGACGCCGTAGCAGGCGAGCCCGGCCAGTATGGCCGGTTGCTGCGCGATCTTCAGCCCCACGGGCCACGCGTTCGCCAGCGAGAAGTCGAAATGGCCGATGGCGTTGGTGCCCGCCTTCAGCAGCAATTGCGCCGCGGCGTTGAGCATCACGCCCGTCAGAACGAGCGCAAAGGACAGCGCGGTCACGGTGCCGTCGCCGAGGGGAGATGCGGATTGCCGACGATAACGCGGCGGGTATCGCGAGCCAACAACGTCATGGGAAAACCTGCAGCGCGCAGTTCGTCGAAGGTTTCGCTTTCCATGAAGGCGTAGCTGCACGGGTGCGATGCCCAGGCGGCGGCGAAGTCGTCCATGGATGGCAGCGCCCGTTGCGGCTCGCGTTCGAGCCCGAAGGCCATTTCATCGGCGAACGCCACGAGCGTCACCGTGCGTCCAAGGTAGAACGGCAGCGTCTGATCGTAGGTGCGCAGGCTGTAGATCGGGCAGTCGGCCCGCAATCGAGGACGTGCCTGCGCGGCGAGCGCCGCTGCGGAGAATGACGGCGCCAGCGCGTCGTGGCCGGTGAGCGCCAGTTGCCAGGCACCCAGCCCGCCAACCGACAGCACGAGAACCGCGGCCGTCTTGTGCTCGCGCCGAGCGTAGAAAATGCAGGCAATGGCCGCGACCAGCATCACGCCGGCGGCGGCGATGATCCAGGGTTCGAAGGCGGCGTACATGGCGACCGTGGTGCGCGCATTGGCGTACTTTTCGATTCCGACTCCCAGCCAGACGGCGACGACGGCAAGGGGGATCAGCACGGCGCCGTGCCAGGCGAGCGCCCGCGTACGCATGAGCTTGATCTGATCGCCCATCAGCCAGGCGAGCGCCGGAAAGATCGGCAGGATGTACGAGGGCAGCTTCGATTGCGAGGTGCTGAAGAAAAGCACCACGAACACGCACCAGATCAGCAGAAACAGATTGGGCCGGAAGCGCTGCGACGGCATGTCGCGCCCGACGGCCCCGAACACGGCCTGCAGCGCGAGGAGCGTCCAGGGCAGCGCTCCGGCGAGCAGCAGCGGTCCGAAATACCACCACGGTTCCTGCCGGCGATGGACTGTGGTGAGAAAGCGCTCGAAGTGTTCGTGAATGAAGAAGAATCCGGGAAATTCCGGATTCGCGATCGACACCGCGAGAAACCACGGCACGGTGATCGCCGCCATGACAGCGCAGCCCTGCAGCAGGTGCAGACGTCCGATCAGCCGCAGGTCCCGTGCGATCAAGGCATAGAGCACCAGGGCGCCCGCGGGCAGCACGACACCGATGAGGCCCTTCGACAGGATGGCCAGGGCGGCGGCCGCCCATGCGAACAGCATGCCGTTGCGGCGCTCGGTCCGGGTTGCCTGATCGCGCTGCGCCCAGAGCAAGCCCGCGAGTCCGGCCGTGAGCCAGAGGGTGAGGCCCATGTCGAGCGTGTTGAGGTGCCCGTTGGCTACCATCCACAGCATCCCGGTCGCGACCAGGCCGGCATACATGCCGGCAGGCGCGCCGAAGATTCTCCGGCCGGTGCGCCACACCAGCAATATGGTCAGCGCGCCGGTGACAGCCGTGTAGAGACGCGCCGTCCACTCGTCGGGACCGAACACGCGGTAGGCCGCAGCGGTGAACCAGTATTGCAGCGGCGGCTTCTCGAAGTACTTGATGCCGTTCAGCCGCGGCGTGATCCAGTCGTTGGTCGCCGCCATTTCGCGCGCGATTTCGGCATAGCGGCCTTCGTCCGGTCGGATCAGGCGCCGCGCATCGAGGTTGGCGAACCAGACCAGCGCGAGGACCGCCAGCAGGGCCAGGACCTTCCAGCGGGCCGGCGCGGGGGCCACCGTCATGCGGGAACCTGTTCCAGGGCCAGAAGTTGCGATGCAATTGCGGCATACGCCGCAGCGCTGCCTCCGATCGGCACGGTGAAGAGCGCAGCGGATCCGAGATCCGGAAAGCGTTGCGCGATCGAGCGGGTGTAGGCCGGATCGTAGTGACGCTCCAGCAGGTCGGCGACCAGTTCCTCGAAGCGACCGTCCTCGATCAGCTGGAGCCAGTCGGCGATGCGCCGGCGCCCGTACAGTATTGACAGCGTCGCCAGGCGACCCGCAAGCAGGGCGCGATCGGTGAGGAAATGCGCATATTCGCTCATCAACAACGCCACGCGCGTCGCACGGTCGGATTCGAGACGCACGCAGGGGCTGGACCACATGTGCGCCATGATCGATTCGGGCACGCGCAGCACGCCGATCTTGCGGCTCTCGGCTTCGACGTACACCGGACGCCGCGGGTCCAGGTCGCGCAACGCTTCCCACAGCCGGGTCTCGAACATCCTCTGCGTCGGTTGCCGGTCGAAGGGCAGCCCGCCCAATACCGATCCGCGATGCGCCGCGATCGCCTCGAGATCGAGCACCTGGCTGCCCTGCGCGGCGAGCGCCGCCACGAGGCGACTCTTGCCGCATCCGGTGAGACCGCAGATGACGCGCAGGTCCAGTCGAACGGGGAGAAGATCGAGCTGCGCGATCACGTGCGTGCGAAACGACTTGTAGCCCCCCGCGAGCTGGTGCGCGTCCCAGCCGATTTCGCGCAGCACGATCGTCATCGCGCCGCTGCGTTTTCCGCCGCGCCAGCAATACACCAGCGGTCGCCAGTGACGGTCGTGGCCGAGGAGTTCCTCCTCGAGGTGACGGGCGATGTTGCGCGCGACCAGGGCGGCACCGAGTTTGCGGGCGAGAAAAGGGGACGCCTGCTTGTAGATCGTGCCCACGCGCGCCCGCTCGGCATCGTCGAGTACGGGCAGATTCACTGCGCCCGGAATGCGGTCCTCTGCGAACTCGGCCGGCGAGCGCACGTCGAGGCATGCGTCGAATTGTCCGAGCTCGGCAATCGTCGCGGTATCGGTGCGCATGAATGGCGGGCGGGGGATCGGGGAACGGGGCCGTGCCGCCACGGCGCGGCTCCACAGCCGCCGAATTGTCTCACGCGACCGCGCTGCGAGAAAGCGTCGAGGCGCTCGGCTTTGCCTTGTCCAGCAACGGTTTCAGCTTCGGGAACACGGTGTCGACGATGAGCGGCTGCGCGGTCGCGTTGGGATGGATGCCGTCTTCCTGGAACAATTCGCGTCGCGTTGCGAATCCTTCGAGCATGAACGGCACGAGCGCGGAGCGGGTTTCGTTCGCTACTTCCGCGAACAGGGCACTGAAGCGTGCGGTGTAGTCCGGCCCGTAGTTGGGCGGAATGCGCATGCCGATCACGAGCACCCGCGCGGACGCCGCCTCGCTCGCGTCGACGATGGCCCGGAGGTTGGCGCGCGTGCGCGCGAGATCGCCGCCGCGCAGGGCGTCGTTGGCGCCCAGTTCAACGATCACGATCGCGGGCTTGTGCCGCGCGAGCAGCGGTGCCAGACGATTGCGACCGCCCAGGGTGGTCTCGCCGCTGATGCTTGCGTTCACCACCTTGAATCCGTACCGTTCGGCCTCGATTTTCCCGCGGAGCAGATCGACCCAGCTCCTGCCTTGCGGCAGGCCGTAACCGGCCGACAGACTGTCGCCCAGCACCAGGATCACCGGGGGCGTTTGCGCCCGGGCATTGAACGCAATGGCGGTCGCGATGGTCAGCGTGAGCAGCGTTCCGAGCATCAGTGACAGGAGTTTCATGGCAGCGATTGTGTCCGCGGTCCGGTTGGGCAAGCAAGTGGCGACGGGGTCGACCGCCCTCACCATACTCGACGATGTCAGCTTCGACATCGAGGAAGGCGAGACGGTTGCGGTGGTCGGCGCTTCGGGATCCGGCAAGACGACGCTGCTCGGATTGCTGGCCGGGCTGGACCTGCCCACCGAGGGCACGGCGCGCCTGGTCGGGCAGGATCTCGCCGCGCTGGACGAGGACGGCCGCGCGGCGCTGCGCGGGGAAGCCGTGGGCTTCGTGTTCCAGTCATTCCAGCTGTTGCCGGCGTTGACGGCCCTGGAAAACGTCATGCTCCCCATGGAACTCGCCGGGGTCGGGCAGGCACGCTCGCTCGCGACCCAATTGCTGGAAAGAGTCGGACTCGCGCAACGCACGACGCACTATCCGCGTCAGCTCTCCGGCGGCGAGCAGCAGCGCGTGGCCATCGCGCGCGCCTTCGGCGGTCCGCCGAGGGTCCTGTTCGCCGACGAACCGACCGGCAATCTCGATTCGGCGACGGGACGTGAAATCACCGACCTCATGTTCGATCTGAACCGCGAGCGTCGCACGACCCTGGTGCTCGTGACCCATGACGAAGGTCTGTCGCAGCGTTGCGGGCGGCGGCTGCGCCTCGCCTCGGGGCGGCTGGTGGCGGATGAACGCCTGTGAGCATGCGGGATGATTCCGGCGGCGTGGGGCCGTTGCGCGATTTGTCCGCGCCGGCACCGGGATTGACGACCGGTGCGCGCGGCGAATTCCACGAGCGGCGGCGTGGCTAGCAAGGCCCTCGGCTGGTTCGGTGCGGTGCGACTCGCGCTTCGGCTGCTCGGTCGCGACATGCGTGCCGGAGAATTGCGCCTGATGGCCGTCTCGTTGCTGCTGGCGGTGGCGAGTTTCACTACCGTCGCATTCTTCGCCGATCGCGTGAAGCTCGCATTGTCCACGGAGGCGGCCCAGTTGCTGGGCGCCGATCTGGTCGTCGTGTCCGATCACCCGATCGACGCAACGCTGCGCGCGGAGGCGCGCCGGCTCGGTCTCGCGCTCGTGGACACGGTGCGCTTTCCGAGCATGGTGGTGGCCGGCGATGCGAGCCTGCTGACCGAGATCAAGGCCGTGACGCCAGGCTATCCCTTGAAAGGGCGACTGCGCTTCGCCCGCGCCGATGGCGGGATGGAGGAGGGGCAGGCAGCGCCTGCGCCCGGCGAAGCCTGGCTCGACGAGCGCGTGCTTGCGCGCCTCGGCGTGGCGCTCGGTGACAGCGTTCGCCTGGGCAACCGCGAACTGCGCGTCGCAGCGCGCCTGATCGACGACCCCGACCGCAGCATCGGCTTCCTCAATGTGATGCCCCGGCTGATGTTGAACGAGCGCGACCTGCCCGCCACCGGGCTCATCACCATCGGCAGCCGCGTGACCTATCGCCTGATGCTGGCCGGCAGCCGCCCCGCGCTGGCCGCTTTCCGCGATTTCGCGAGCCTGCGGGTCACGCCCGGGCAGCGCGTCGAGGACGTGCGCGATGCGCGGCCGGAGATCCGTAGCGCGCTGGAGCGCGCGGAAAAATTCCTCGGCCTCGCGTCGCTGCTGTCGGTGATTCTCGCATCGGTGGCGATCGCCCTGGCGGCGCGACGCTATCTGCAACGTCACCTCGACAATTGCGCGATGCTGCGCTGTCTCGGCGCGAGCCGTGCGCTCACGGTCTGGCTGCATGCCCTGCAGTTGTCCGTGCTCGGTCTCGTCGCCGGCCTCGTCGGCTGCGCGGCCGGGTTCGCCGCGCAATGGGGCCTGGCGAGCCTGCTCGCGCCGCTGGTCCAGGTGAGCCTGCCGGCGCCGTCGCTGCTGCCGGCGCTGCAGGGCATGACTGCGGGCTTCGTGTTGCTGCTCGGGTTCGCGCTGCCACCGCTGGTCGCGCTGGGGAGGGTGCCCACGCTGCGCGTCCTGCGTCGTGACCTCGGACCCCCCGGCGGCATGGCCTGGGTCGGATATGCGGCGGGAGTGGCCGCGGTGGCGGCCCTTATCCTGTGGCAGACGCGCGATCTCAAGCTGGCCGGAACGGTCCTGGGCGGACTCGCCGTGGCCATCGTCGTGTCCGGGTTGGCGGCCTGGGGGTTGGTCGGTGCCGCGGCGGCCGCGGGGCGCCGCGCCGGCTTTGCGTGGCGCTTCGGTCTCGCCAATCTGTCGCGACGAGCCCTGGGCAGCGTCGTGCAGGTGGTCGCGCTCGGCGCGGGCCTGCTCGCGCTGATCCTGCTTTCGATCACGCGTGGCGACATGCTCGAGACCTGGAAGCGTTCGCTGCCGCCGGACGCGCCCAATCGGTTCCTCGTGAACATCCAGCCCGACCAGATCGACGCGGTGGCGCAGTTCTTTGCCGACGAGGGACGGGCGGCACCGAAGCTGTATCCGATGGTGCGCGGGCGCCTGACCGCGATCAACGGGCGGACGATCAGTTCAGCCGACTATGGAGAGGATCGGGCGCGCCGATTGGTGGACCGTGAGTTCAACCTGTCGTGGGCGCGCACGCCGCAGGTCGACAATGTGATCGTGGCCGGGCGCTGGTGGGGCGACGCGGCACCGGCGGTGCCCGAGTTCTCGGTGGAGGAAGGGATCGCGGAGGCCCTGCGCATCAGGCTCGGCGACCGTCTGACCTACGACGTCGCGGGCAGCGAACTGCAAGGCGCGGTGACGAGCCTGCGCAAGGTCGAGTGGGACAGCTTTCGCGTGAATTTCTTCGTGGTCGCCCCGCCGGGGATGCTCGATGGATATCCGGCGAGCTATGTCACCAGTTTCTACCTGCCGCAGGCCGACGCGACCCTGCTCGATCGCCTGGTCAAGCGCTTTCCCAACGTGCTGGTGGTGGATGTTGCCGCCGTGCTGGCGCAGGTCCAGGCGATGATGGACCAGGTCGTGCGCGCGGTGGAGTTCGTGTTCCTGTTCAGCGTCGGTGCCGGGCTGCTGGTGTTGTTCGCGGCCATCCAGAGTACGCACGAAGAGCGCGTGCGCGAAGCCGCCATCCTGCGCACGCTGGGTGGGAGCACCGCCCAACTCGCGTACGTCCAGGCAGCGGAGTTCCTGGTGGTCGGTGCGCTGGCCGGACTGCTTGCCGCGATCGGCGCCACGGCGCTCGGCTGGGTGCTTGCCCGACAGGTGCTCGACGTTCCCTACGAAATCAATCCGGTCGTCTGGCTGGTCGGCCTCGTTACCGGCAGCATCGGGGTACTGCTGGCCGGGCTGATCGGGACCCGGCGCGTACTGCGCGCGACCCCGATGGATACGTTGCGGCGGGGCTGAAGCCGCACGAGGGCGGAGTGGCGCACGCGGACGGCGCAGGCTTTTTTCGGCCCGGTCGCGGTTGCCGCGGATCGGGCGACCCGGGTCGTCGTCGTCCCTGACCCGGGTCGGGAGGCGCTACTCGCGATCCTGGTTCCAGGTCACGTCACCGCACAGGACCACGGTCGCGCCGTGCACGCGCAGGCTCATGGACAGGGTCACGCACGGGCGTGCGCCCGCGAGCGACAGATAGGGCCGGGATACCTGAACGCGTCCGGGGTGTTCGAGTGCCCGGCGGAAATACGGTCGCCGCGACCAGTTGGCCCCCGAGGCCTCGCCGAGCGGATTGAAGCTTGCATCGTCGTGCCTGACGCGGTTGGGCGGAGTGAGGCTGGGACCGTTCTGCACGCCGAACTCGTCGAGCACGAAACAGCGTTCGGCATCCGGCAGTTCGAGAAAGCCGCGACAGGCCACTTCGCCGGGAAGGTTGCTCTCCATGAGGCTCGCGCCATAGCCGAGGGCGTTCTGGTAGGGCGCGATCTCCTTCCGATAGCGATCGATCTGTGGCCGGACGCGGCAGCGGAATTCCTGCCACAGCCGCTCGAACAATTCACGGGCCGCCGGCGCCTCGGGCGCGGTCCGTCCCGGACGGCCGAAATAGTAGCCTTGAACGAAATCGGCATCGCAGTCCATGGCGAGAAGTGCCTCGTCGCGCGTCTCCACCCCTTCCATCACGACCAGTGCCCCGGCTTCGTGCAGCAATGACACGATGCCCGGCATCACGCGGCGCACGCTCGGATCGCAGGCGCCCCGGGCAACCATGGACCGGTCGAGCTTGACGATGTCGGGCCGCACCGCCCACACCCGGTCGAAATTCGAATGGCCGGCGCCGAAATCGTCCAGCGCGATCAGGCAGCCCTTGGAGCGATAGAACGCGACCGCCTCGTGCAGCGCCGATTCGTCGGCGACCGCCTGTTCCAGCACCTCGACGACGATGCGTGCGCTCGGGAACTGGCGCGCTTTCAGCAACTCGCTGAGATAGGCATCCTGGCGCGGGCTATGAACGAAGACATCCGGCTGGACGTTGATGAACAGCCAGTCGCCGGGTCGTTCCAGCGCGAGGAAGTTGTCGAGATGAAGTGCGCAGGCGAGGCGGTCCAGCAGCAATCGCTCGGAGAAGACGCGCGGCGTTGCGAACAGCTGGGCCGGCGTGAGCGATTCCCCGGAAGGTCCCGATCCGCGCAGGAGCGCCTCGAAGCCCACCGGGCGGCCGTGGGCCAGACTGAAGATCGGCTGAAAGTGACTGTGAAGGTCGAACCGGCGGTAGCGTCCGCTGGTCCAGATATCCCCGCCACGCTCGAGGCGTTGCTCGATGGCGGGGAGGTCGCAGGGTGCGAGCCAGTCTTCGGGGCCGGCCAGGTCGTTCATGATTGCTTGGTTTCGGGGAATGATCGACGTAACTCCAGGCAAGGAACGGGCCGGGGAGCGCCGCGATTCGCCGGCCGGGGCGCGGCCCAGAAACCGGGTCAGTGGCAAGCTTTTTTTGTGCAGTGCAACGCCTGCAGCACTTCCGGTGCTAGAATGCGCGACTTTTTTCTCCGGAATCCGCCCCGTGACCCGCGCCGTCCGCAACATCGCCATCATCGCCCACGTCGACCACGGCAAGACCACGCTCGTCGACAAGCTGCTCCGCCAGGCCGGGACCTTCGCTGCCCACCAGCAGATGACGGAACGCGTCATGGACTCCAACGATCTCGAGCGCGAGCGCGGCATCACGATTCTCGCGAAGAACTGCGCCGTGCAGTACGAAGGCACGCACATCAATATCGTGGACACGCCGGGACACGCGGATTTCGGCGGCGAGGTCGAGCGCGTGCTGTCGATGGTGGACAGCGTGCTGCTGCTGGTGGACGCGGTGGAAGGGCCCATGCCGCAGACGCGCTTCGTGACGCGCAAGGCGCTTGCGCTCGGCCTGAAACCCATCGTCATCGTGAACAAGGTCGACCGGCCGGGGGCGCGTGCCGAATGGGTCGTGAACCAGACGTTCGACCTGTTCGACAAGCTCGGCGCAACCGAAGACCAGCTCGACTTCCCGGTCATCTACGCCTCGGCGCTGCAGGGCTGGGCCACCACCACGCTGGACGCGCCCGGGACCGACATGCGGCCGCTGTTCGACGCGATCCTGCGATACGTGCCGGTGCGCGATGCCGATCCCGATGCGCCGCTGCAATTCCAGATCTGCTCGCTCGACTATTCGAGCTTCGTCGGACGCATCGGTATCGGCCGCATCCAGCGGGGCCGCATCCGTTCGGGCCAGCAGATCGCCGTGATGCGCGGTCCCGGGTCCGAGCCGAAGCTCGCGAAGGTCAACCAGGTGCTCGTGTTCAAGGGCCTGGAGCGCACGGTGGTCGAAGAAGCCGAAGCCGGCGACATCGTGCTGGTGAACGGCGTCGAGAACCTCGGCATCGGCGTTACGCTGACCGACCCGGCGACCCCGGACGCGTTGCCGTTGCTCAAGGTCGACGAGCCCACGCTGACCATGAACTTTCTCGTGAACACCTCGCCGATGGCAGGGCGCGAGGGCAAGTACGTCACCAGCCGACAGATCCGCGAGCGCCTCGAGCGCGAACTGATGAGCAACGTGGCGCTGCGCGTGGAGTTCACTGCCGATTCCGATACCTTCGTGGTCTCGGGGCGTGGCGAATTGCACCTCACCATCCTGCTCGAGAACATGCGCCGCGAGGGCTACGAGCTGGCAGTGGGCCGCCCGCGGGTGGTCACGCGCGAGATCGACGGCGTCAAGTCCGAGCCGTTCGAACTGCTGACCGTGGACGTCGAGGAGACGCATCAGGGTCCGGTGATGGAAGAACTGGGACGCCGCCGCGGCGACCTGCAGGACATGCAGTCGGACGGCAAGGGACGGGTGCGTCTCGAATACCGGATTCCGGCGCGGGGCCTGATCGGGTTCCAGGGCGAGTTCCTCACCATGACCCGCGGCACCGGCCTCGCGAGCCATATCTTCGATGAGTACGGCCCCATGAAGGCCGACATCTCCGAGCGCCGCAACGGGGTCCTGATCTCGCAGGACGACGGCGAAGCCGTCGCCTACGCGCTGTGGAAACTGCAGGACCGGGGGCGCATGTTCGTGAGCCCGGGCGACCCACTGTACGAAGGCATGGTGATCGGCATCCACAGTCGCGACAACGACCTCGTGGTCAATCCGATCAAGGGCAAGCAGCTCACCAACGTCCGCGCTTCGGGCACGGACGAAGCGGTGCGGCTGGTCCCGCCGATCGCGCTCACGCTCGAATCGGCGATCGAATTCATCGCCGATGACGAACTGGTCGAGATCACGCCGAAATCGATCCGCATCCGCAAGCGCCACCTGAAGGAACACGAACGCAAACGCGCCTCGCGAGGGGCGGAAGCGCTGGCCTGAATGCCGTGAGCCGGGACGGGTGACGCGGGACCGGTCCCGGGTCCCGGATCGCGGAATTCAGGGGCGGCTATACTGGTCCGCATGAGTTTCAGCCTGCCCGAACTGATCCTTCTGGGCGTCGCGGCATTGATGTTCGCGGCGGTCGGCATGCTGGTCGCACGGATGATGACGCTGTCGCGCGCGCAGGCGGCGCTCGCGATCCGCGTCACTGAATTGCTCGAGGCCAAGCATCTCTCGATGCTGAAGGATCTCAATGCCGGATTGAACGCGCTGGGCGATCGCCTGGCGGGCACCGGCGGGGAGAATTCCGAGCGTCTGCGCGCTTCGGTGGACCAGCAATTGAAGAGCACCCGCGAGGCCCTGGTCGCGCTCCAGCTGTCGCAAAGCCAGGACATGGCTGCCAATCGCGAGCAGCTTCTGCAGCGCGTGGGCGAGATCCGCACGGACATCCTCGGCAAGGCCCTCACCGCGCTGGCCGAACAGGCGAAGAGCCAGTCGGAGGTCCTGCAGGACAGCGTACGTTCGCTCGCACTGCAGCTCACCGGAAGCATCGAGGCGCTCACGCGCACGGCCGATGCGCGCCTGGCCGAGATCCAGGGCAAGGTGAACGAGCGGCTAGAGGAAGGGTTCCGCAAGACCAACGAAACTTTCGTGAGCGTGATGGAGCGGCTCGCCACCATCGACGAGGCGCAGAAGAAGATCGACGGTCTCACCACCAACGTCGTGAGCCTGCAGGAACTGCTCGGCGACAAGCGCTCGCGCGGCGCCTTCGGCGAAGTCCAGCTCGAGGCGCTGGTACGCAACATCCTGCCGCCTTCGGCGTTCGAGTTCCAGGTGACGCTCTCGAACGGCACCCGCGCGGACTGCCTGCTGAAGCTGCCGGAACCTACCGGCTCGGTTGCGGTCGATTCCAAGTTCCCGCTCGAGAACTATCACCGCATGTTCGAACCGGCCCAGAGCGACATCGAACGACTTGCCGTGCAACGGCAGTTCCGGGCGGACGTCCGCAGGCACGTGGACGATATCGCGGCGCGCTACATCATTGCCGGCGAGACCTCCGACGGGGCGGTGATGTTCATTCCTGCAGAGGCAGTCTTCGCCGAGATCCATGCGCGCCACTCCGAGGTCGTCGATCACGCGATGCAGCAGCGCGTCTGGATCGTGTCGCCGACGACCATGATGGCGGTCCTCAACACCGCCCGCGCGGTGATCAAGGACGTCGAGACCCGCCGGCAGGTGCACGTCATCAAGGACGAGCTGTCGAAGCTCGGCAAGGACTTCGCGCGGTTCGAGCAGCGCATGAAAAAGCTCGCCGACCATATCCGCCAGGCGCACGACGACGCGCAGCAGGTCCAGATCAGCAGCGACAAGATCGTGCGCCGCTTTACGCAGATCGAGAAGGTCGAGCTCGACGCGCCCGGTGATGTCGCTCGCCTCGAGCAGTCCATGGATACGGCCGACAGCGAAGCCGGCGAATCCAGCGCGGTCGAGCAGTGATGGCATGGAGCCTGAGGCAGTGGCGGCGCGAGCGGGCATTGGCGCGTGGCCGCGTGGACGACGGGATCTGGGACGATTCGCTCGCGCGCTTCTCTTTCGCGCGCAACCTGGGCGATCCGGAGCAGCTCCGACTGCGTGAACAGGTGACGCTGTTTCTCGACGACAAGGATTTCACGGCGGCGGGCGGACTCGAGCTCACCGACCAGATGTGTCTCGATGTCGCGTTGCAGGCCTGCATCCTGATCCTCAACCTGGATGTGGATTCCTATCGGGGCTGGACCGAAGTCATCGTCTACCCGGATGAGTTCGTGCCGGGGCACACCTGGACCGACGACGCTGGCGTCGTGCATCACGATCCTGCCGCCATGGCCGGCGAAGCGTGGCTGCAGGGGCCGGTGGTGCTGTCGTGGGCCGACGTGGCCCGTTCCGGCGCCGACGACGGTGTGAACGTGGTGATCCACGAGTTCGCACACAAGCTCGACATGCTGAACGGCGATGCGAACGGATTTCCCCCGCTGCACAAGGGCATGAGCCGCGTCGCATGGAGCCGGACGTTCGAGGCTGCCTACCTGGATTTCTGCCGGCGCGTCGATGCCGGTCGCCATACCGAGATCGATCCCTACGCATCCGAATCGCCCGGCGAGTTCTTTGCGGTATTGAGCGAAGCGTTCTTCGAGATTCCGGTTGCGGTGGTGCAGACCTACCCCGACGTGTACGAACAGTTGCGTCAGTTCTATCGGCAGGATCCGCTCGAGCGCCTCGGCGCCCGCGCGCACTGACGGAGGCGATCCGATGCGCATGACGGGATGGTTCCTGGCGGCTGCGCTGTTCTGGTCTGCGGTGGCACTCGCCCAGCAGTCGGTGCTCGAAGTGATCGACCTCAAGTATCGCAACGCGCAGGAAGTGCTGCCGGTGCTGCGGCCGTTCGTCGCCAAGGAAGGGTCCATCAGCGCGCTGAACAATCAGTTGATCGTGCGCACCACGCCGCGCAACCTGGCCGAGCTGCGCAAGATCCTCGACGGCATCGACAAGCGGCCGCGCAGTCTGATCGTCACCGTGTCGCAGGATGTCGATCTGTCGTCGCGGGGCACGGGCGGTGATCTTGCCGGGACCATCGGCGACGCCGCCGCGTCGGTGACCCTGCCGGGCGCCCCGTCGCGCCGGACCCAGGGCGGGGCCGTCGGCAATGGCCGCGCCGAGGCACGCGTGTTCAGCAGTCGGTCCGCCGGTACGGAACGAGGCGGGCAGACGGTGCAGGTGCTCGAAGGCAATGCCGCATTCATCCGCATCGGGCAGTCGGCGCCGATCAGCACACGTCAGGTCATCCAGACTCCGCAAGGGCCCCGCGTCATCGATTCCACCCAGATCCGCGACGCGATGTCGGGGTTCTACGCGCGACCCAGGACCAACGGCGATCAGGTCACGGTCGAGATCTCCGGCAGCCGCGACAAGTTCATCGATCCCGCGACGGGCGCGGCGAGCATCCAGCGTGTCGATACGATCGTTTCCGGTCGGCTCGGCGAATGGATCGAACTGGGCGGTGCCACGCAATCGAGCGCGAGCGAGGAAAGCGGGATTGCCTACCGCAGTTCCGAAGCGAGCCGGGACGAGCGTCGGCTCTATCTCAAAGTGGAAGAGGCGAAGTGATCGCAGCCATGGGTGCGGATCCCTCGTCGGCTGCGGTCTGCCCGCGCCACGCAGCCCTGTCGTCGTGGAGAGACACTGGCTTTTCTTGCCCGTCACATGTCATTGTTCCGGCATCCGACCCCCGAGAGTAGTTCGAATGACAGCTTGCAATCGCAGCGGCACCGCCAGCCGACGGGATGCCCCGCGTACCGGGCAATGTTCCGGATGTGTCGCGGATCGCGTCTCCGATCCACAGTGGCGCCGGCCGGCCCGCCCACACCCTCCGGTCGCCGGCGGAGGTGGCGCATGACACGTGAACTTCTGCCGCAACCGCGCTTCGCTTCGGTGAGCGACGCGACGCCCGCTGCCGGCCGCGGACTGTTGAGCCGGAGGGCCATGCTGAAGGGTGCAGTCGCGCTGGGGGCCGGGTCGGTGTTGCCCGCTTACGCCGCGGAAGCCCATCTCCAGGGGGCCTTGCCCTGGCAACAGGCGCCCGGCCGCCCCTTCAGCGGCTACGGCCAGCCTTCGAAGTACATCACAGGCCTGGAGCGATCCATCGTTCAGCCATTCGGGCCCACGGCTGCGGGCAATGGCGTTTCATTCACACCGCTGCACCTGCTGCGCGGCACGATCACGCCGGCGGGACTCCATTTCGAGCGTCATCACAACGGCGTGGCCGACATCGATCCGGCGCGGCACCAGCTCGTGATCCACGGGCTCGTCACCAGGCCGCTCAAATTCAGCCTCGATCGGCTGGTGCGCTATCCCATGGTGAGCCGGATGCTGTTCATCGAATGTTCGGGGAACAGCTTTCGCAATACGCTCGCCGAGGCGCCGCAAGTGACTTGCGGCGAGATCCACGGCCTGATCTCGTGCAGCGAATGGACCGGGGTGCCGCTCGCGCTCCTGCTCGAGGAGGCAGGCGTCGATGCCACGGCGCGGTGGGTGATCGCGGAGGGTGCGGACGCGGCCACGATGGCCCGCTCGGTACCGCTCTCGAAGGCGCTGGACGACGCGATGATCGCGCTGTGGCAGAACGGCGAACCGCTGCGCCCCGAGCAGGGTTACCCGATGCGTCTGGTGCTGCCCGGCTTCGAAGGCAACATGGGCATCAAGTGGCTGCACCGGATCAAGCTCGCGGCCGGGCCGATGCAGGCCCGCGACGAGACGTCGCACTACACGGATCTGTTACCCGACGGCAAGGCGCTCCAGTTCACGTTCCCGATGGGCGTCAAGTCCGTCATCACCCAGCCGTCGCCGGGCTGGGCGTTGCAGGGGCCAGGCTATTACGAGATATCGGGTCTGGCATGGTCGGGTGTCGACGGCATCGAGCAGGTGGAAGTGTCTGCCGATGGCGGCGCCACCTGGGCGGTCGCCGCGCTGGAGGAGCCGGTGCTCGCGCGCAGCCTCACGCGCTTTCGCCTGCCGTGGCGCTGGGACGGCGCCCCGGCCGTCCTGATGAGTCGTGCCCACGACCGCCGCGGGCAGGTGCAGCCGCCACGCGCCGAATGGATCGGTCGCTACGGCAGCACGCAGCGCTATCACTACAACGCCGTGCAGGCCTGGCGGGTGGAACCGGATGGGACACTTCACAATGTCTATGCTTAAGGCGCAGGCAGTGTCTCTCGTATCGGCGGCACTGCTCGCGGCGACGGCCGCTGCCGGGCCCGATCTGGGCCGGCCGGTGAGCGATGCCGAAATCGCCGTGATCGACATCGACATCGCACCCGACGGCGACGGGTTGCCGCGGGGCGAGGGTACCGTCGTCGATGGCATCGATCTCTACATGGACAAGTGCGCAGCCTGCCATGGTCCGCGCGGCGAAGGGGTGACGGCGCCGGCGTTGGCGGGCGGACTGGGTTCGCTCGCCACTGCCAAACCGGTCAGGACCGTAGGCAGCTACTGGCCGTACGCCACCACGCTGTTCGACTACATCCGGCGGGCCATGCCGTACGACCGACCGATGTCGCTGACCAACAACGAGACCTATGCGCTCACCGCCTACATTCTGTGGTTGAACGACATCGTGGGGCGCAAGGACGTGATGGACGCGCAGACGCTGCCCAAGGTGCGCATGCCGAATCGCGACGGGTTCGTGAATGGGTGGGATGCCGAATCGAAGTAGCGGGCTGCGGTTTCGATTCATTTCCGCTGCTGCTCTGGCTTGCATGCTGTCGCCGCCGACACCCGCGGCGGAAACCGGGGAGGTGCCGAAGGCGCCGCTCCATGGTCCCGGAATCGATGTGCTGCAGAATGGCGTCGCCGTGCAGCCGGTCGCAGGCGTATTCGACCTCGCCCGCGCACCGTTTGTCGTGCGTGTGGCGCCCGGCTCCGGACGCATGTCCGTGGTCGCGACATCGAGCGCCGATGCGCTGGGCGACGCACGGGCGTTGTGGGGCGCGCCGCTGGTGGCAACGCTGGAAACCGACCACGCCTCGCCTCCGCTGGCGCTCAACGTGCTGGACGGTGGTCTCGAATTCTATGAAGGTCTCGCGCCGGGATTCCTCGATCAGTGGGGGCCGGTGCTCGGGGTCGCGCGGATGGCTGATCTCGCATTGCTGCGCGCGAGCTTTCCGCGCAGTCCCCACGTGCTCGTGACGCAACGACAGCAGACGACCGCGGTGCTGCGCAAGGATGGTTCGCAACTGCTTCCGGTGTTCAGGCTCGGTGCCGAGGCGATCCGTTCGTCCGACGTGGAGTCGCTGACGCTTTTCCTGTTCTTCGAGCGCGCGCCCGACGTGCAGCCGTCCTGGGCGGTGATCGACGACATCGAAACGTTGCGCCTGCGCTTTCATCCGGGCGCGCCGGTGCCGACCGCAACGCTGGAGCCCGCCAGCAGCGTGCTGGACTGCGGCGGCAGCGGTGTCGTCCAGGCGGTGCGGCAGAATGACTTTCAGCGCATCGAGCGACTGATGCAGCAGGGCATCGATCCGAACACGCGCTCAGCGCGCGGCAACGTGACGCTGCTGATGTGCGCCGTGGGCGGACCGGAGGTCTACGGCAACGCGATCTGGGCACTGCTCGAGGCAGGAGCGGACGTCAACGCGCGCACTGCCCATGGCGATAGCGCCTTGATGTGGGCGGCGCGGTCCGGCGATCTGGGGGTCTTTTCGCGGACCCGTCTGAACGCCGTGCAACAGTTGCTCTCGCGCGGGGCGGACGTCAATGCTGCCGATGCAGACGGCGAGACCGCGTTGCTGGGCGCCGTGGCGATGGGTTATGCGGAAATCGTGGCTGCTCTGCTTTCCGCAGGGGCCGATCCGGGCATGCGCAACAAGGCCGGGGAAACGGCGCTGGCGCGCGCGCAGCGACTCGGACTGACCGACATTGCCGGCCTGGTCACCCTGTATCCCTGACGCGCAGGGCGGTCAGGCCGCCAGTCCGCGTGCTTCGTCGAGGCCCAGCATGAGGTTCATGCACTGTATCGCCGCACCGGAAGCGCCCTTGCCGAGATTGTCGAAACGCGCGGCAAGCAGGATCTGTTCGGCGTGCCCGAACACGAAGATTTCCGCGCGATTGGTGTCGTTGCAGGCGGTCGCCGGCAGGAACCCGTTGTCGAGCAGGGGCGCGCTGTCGAACGGCATCACCTTCACGAAAGTCTCGCCGCGGTAATAGTCTGCGAAGAATGTCTGCAGCGATTGCGGCGTCACGGCTTTCGGCAACGTGCGCGGCAGCAGCGGCACGGCAACCACCATGCCCTGGGCGAAGTCGCCCACGATCGGCGTGAACAGCGGTGCGTGCGTGAGCCCTGATATCGCCTGCATTTCCGGCAGATGTTTGTGCTTCAGCCCGAGTGCGTACAAACGCGGGCTCTTCATGGCGTCGGGCAGGCTCGCCGGCGCCTCGTAGCTGGCGATCATCTCCTTGCCGCCGCCGGTGTAGCCGGTCACCGAGAATGCCGTCAAAGGATGGTCCGCCGGCACGATGCCCGCGGCCACGAGGGGGTGCGCCAGCAGGATGAAGCCACTGGCGTGGCAGCCGGGGATCGCCACCTTCGCGGCCTGGCGGATGCGTCCACGCTGACCGGCATCAAGTTCCGGCAGGCCGTAGGTCCAATCCGGATGCGTGCGATGCGCGGTGCTCGCATCGAGAAAACGCGTTTTCCCGTTGGCAGGCGCGAGCAAGGCCACCGATTCCCGCGATGCCGAGTCGGGGAGGCAGAGAAACACGATGTCGGCGTCGTTGATCACCGCGGCTTTGGCCGCCGGATCCTTGCGCCTGTCCTCGGGAATCGCGAGCACCTCGATCTCGTCGCGGTCGGCGAGTCGCTCGTCGATCTTGAGTCCGGTGGTGCCGTGACGGCCGTCGATGAAGACTTTCCAGGTCATGGTGTTGCGGGCAAGTGAGGTGTGACGGATTGTAAGGTAGCAGCAAACCGGGTGGGACCGTCCATCGGTCCGGCACTCTTTCTCTGGGTTTCGCGCTGGGTGGCGACGCCTGCGACGATGCCGTTACCGGGCCCCGTATCGAGGCACTTGAACCTGGATACGGATCGAGTACGCCCATGGTGAACCGGTCGCGCGCGCCCGCGAGCCGCCGGGTGATGCGCGAGAATCATCGTCGTGAACGTCGACAGCAAAGACGAGTCTCCTTTGCCGACGAGCCGCGGCAACGGTGGAGGGATACCGATGTCGCCCACCTGCCGACGATGCGGCTGCGCGCACACCACGTCGGGCAAGAGCCTTGCTAGTGAATTCCAGCTAGGGCAAGGACGTGCAGAATTCCGGCTCCGATTCGCTCCCGTTTCAATCGATTTCGAGGGGTGAGAATGGCTGCGCTTCCTCGACTTCCCACCAAGGGACTCTGCGACGTCGGGCCCGGTCGCAACTTGATCGACCGGACGGCGGAATACAGGCACGCAGCCAGAGCGGATGGCAGGTCAAGGTATCTTCATCGAGTGGGAAACCAACCCGGCGACGGCATTGTCAATGAGCGTGAAAGGGGAGGCCATGTACAAGGGACCTGCCGCCAGGTATGAGTGCCCCCGTTGTGGTGGTACCGCTTTCCGGGTTCGGCGCCACTTGCTGGATCGAGTCATCAGCCTGATTTCGCCGCGCTTCCGCTACCGGTGCAGCGCGCTCGGGTGCGAGTGGGAAGGCACCCTGCGTCCCGGGTCGGGCAAGCCCGCACGTGGCGACGGCGCCCGCAACGGGGCGCGGAAGGCATGAACCGCACCCTTTGAGGGCAGCGATCCCTCGCGGTCTCCCTCCCGGAACCTCCGGCGCAATGCGGCGGCCCCGGGGCGCATCGGCCGGAGCCCCGCGCGCATGTCATCATTGCGTTGCTGGACGCTTGCCAGCTTGAGGAGACCCCCAATGTTGCTCGACGTGCGCACGTATACCTGCCGCCCCGGAACCATCAAGAAGCACCTCGCCCTCTACGAGAAGCTCGGCAAGGGACCGCAGACGCGGCACCTCGGCCTGCCCCTCGCCTACCTCGTAACCGAAACCGGCAACGTCAACCAGTACATCCACATCTGGGCCTACGAGAATGCCGGCGATCGCGAAAAGAAGCGCGCGGCGATGTGGGCCGATCCCGAATGGATCGCGTACACCGAGGAGAGCGCGAAATTCGGTGCTCTCGAGCATCAGGAAAATCGCCTCATGACCCCGGTGTCGTTCTTTCCGCTGCAACGCTGAGCGGAGCACCGTCGACATTCTTGGCATCGCGTTTTCGCAGCGCGCGCGCTCGACGATCACAATCGTCGAGCGATCAGAAGCTTGAGACAACTTGAACGAAACTTGCTCCGTGCGTGAGCCTGATTGCCCAGCCGATAAACGCTCGCGACAGGAAGTTGCCGCGATGCCAACACGGGAAACGCACATGAATCTCGCAGCTCCAGGAACGCTCGATCAAGGCTGCATGCGCGCCGTAGCGGCCGCTGTCGCGCTGCTGTGGATGACCGGCGCCAACGCCGAGACCGTGTACTCGAACGATTTCGAGACGCCGGCCACCGCCTTCGCCGGATTGACGGCATCGGGCACTCTTGGCGCCGGAGGTCTCTCGACGACGAGCCTGCCCACGGATGGTGGCACTCTCGCCTCCCCCAACCAGTCGACCTGGCTGGGACGTCTCGGATACGGGATCGGCAAGGCGAGCGCCGACGGTGAAGTGGTGACCCTGGCTCTGGGCGGATTGACGGCCGGCAAGCAGTACTCGCTCGCGTTCGATCTGTTGGTCGGGGCGTCGTGGGACGGTTCGGCGATCAGCTATGGTGCCGACCAGATTGCGGTGAGCGCGCAAAGCGGCGTCGCGGCCGACCAGCTCCTGCTCGACGCCACCTTCGCCAATGGTCAGCAGGGAATCAACTACGGCGCCGATTCGCGTCAGAGCTATTCCGATGCCACGCCGTTGGGCGGTGATGCCCTGAGTTTCAACCGCTTCGCGGGGGCCGACGCATCCTTTTCGAACAACAGTGGCGACTACTCCGGCGACTACAGCATCTATTCGTTCGGGCGCGGCACCGGCAATCCGATGCTGACCTTCACGGCGGACGACAGCACCGCCAGCCTGGTCTTCAAGCGGCTACCGACCGCCAGCGGCGATAGCGGCGACGAGTACTGGGCGCTGGACAACATCACGGTAGCGAGCGTGGCTGCCGTTCCGGAGCCCGGAACCAGTGCACTGATGCTCGCCGGTCTCGGCTTGCTCGGGTACGGCGTTCGACGTCGGTCGAGCAAGGCTTAGACCAGCCTGCAAGGAGCGCTGAACGCCGCCGCGGTGGCCGCGGCGTCACGGGCCGGCCCTGTTCCAGACCTGCCAGCGCTCCTTGCCCGCGAATACCGGGATCGAATCCACGACCGGTTCGTCGCTGGCGCGTTCGAATCGCGGGCCGAGCAGCGCCTGCAGTTCCTCGGCACTGGTACCGAACGGCGGGCCCTTGGGCCGGTCGTCGAAGAACCAGTAGCCGGCAATCCGCCCGTCAGGCGCCAGCAGGTCCGCAGTGCGGGTCGGATAGTCCGGCCACATCTTGCGCGGCAATGCACACAGGAATGCGCGCTCGAACAGCACGTCGAAGGGCTGGCCTGCGTCGAATTCGAAGAAGTCCGCCAGCTGCACGCGATCCGCGAAACACCCGAGATTGCTTCGCGCCGTCGCCACTGCGGTCGGACTGAAGTCGATGGCGAGCACGTCGAAGCCGGCTTCCGCGAGAAAGTACGCTTCGTAGCCGGACCCGCAACCCGGAATGAGCACGCGTGCGCCGGGTCGCATCTCCCGGGCATAGGCAACGAGGCGCGCAGGCACCCGACCGGCGTCCCACGGCGTCACCTGATCGCGGTAGCGGCTTTCCCAGAATTCGGGTCGTGAACTGTCCTGCGCCATGGTGTGTTCGTCAGGGTCGGATTCTTGCATCGTGGCGCCCGGCGCGTCGCGTCACGATCGCGTAGGCGAGACTCGCGAGGGCGCATGCGCCGACGAGGTATTGCAGCACCACTGCCTGCGGGTAGCCGGTGTCGAGTCCGGCCAGCAGTGCGATCGCGCAACCGGCTCCGATCGCCGTCAGGACCCATTGCACGGCCGGGCGGAGTCCGAAGGACAGCCGGCGCGCGATCGGGGTGCCGACGCAAGCGGCGATCCAACCGCCCGCGGCCCCGGCCGCGATGTCAACGGGCCAGTGAACGCCGACGACTGCCCGCGACAGGCCCACCATCGTCGCGACGGCGAGCGTTGCCGCGCGCAGCCATGGCGAACGGAAATGAAGCCACAGGATGGCCGCTGCGAGGAATATCGTGGTCGTGTGGCCCGAGGGAAATGAACGCGCGCGGTATGCGGCACCGATGATCGTGATCGCGTCGGCGGCGAGGACCGCTGGGGGACGCGGCGCACCGACCAGCGGTTTCAGGATGTGGACGTACAACGCCGCGAATAGCGCGCTCACGGCCAGCGCCCAGAGGACGTCCGGTCGGCGCAGGGCGAAGGGCAGGAACAGCGCGAGTGCGACCGCGGTGTCACCCAGCAGGGTGACGTACTGCCATGGGCCCGGTCCAGTCTCGTGGCTCCAGCCATTGAGGAAAGTAAACACCGGGCGATTCGTTCCGGTGAGCGCGACCATTGCGAGCATGACGACCGCGACGACGGGCACGATCCAGGCTGCCGGCGATCGCAGCGGCACGGGCTGCGTCATTGCCTGCCCTCGGTGACCTTGACCAGTGCGATGCCGTTCTTCCGGTACAGCACTTCGTAGCCGGGCAATTCCGCGAGGCGCTTCACTTTCGACAGAACGATGTCGCCCGGTACCGGATCGCGCCGTTCGACCAGCTTGCCCGAGTAGACGATGAAGCTGGGCGCGTTGACGCTCCACATGACCACGTCGTAGTTGCGCTCGCGGGCGAGCAATGCCGCTTCCTTGATCGGCTGCTGCTGGACGCCGCCCGCTGCCGGCAGGATGTACAGCGCCAGCGCGGCTGCCTGCAGCACGCCGGCCGCCATGAGTTTTGCCGGCAGGGGGATCCTGCGCGCGAAGATCAGCGCGATCGTGGCGCCCACCGCACCGGCGGAGAACGTGTAGAACCCGGGACCGAAATACGCACGGACGTTGCCGAGCGCTTCGCGATAGTAGGGGTCGCGCACCGCCGGTGCGTAGTGCTCGATGACCCACGGCAGGGCGGCCAGCGACGCGAACACCAGCAAGGCTGGCAGCAATGCGAAATACGCCGAGCGCAGGCGGTCCACGTTGAGCGCCATCAGGATGAACATCCCGGTGTAGCCATAGAACGCGTAGTGCGGCAACTTGGTGCCCGACAGCGAGAAGAACACCAGCACGAAAGCAAACCAGATCAGGCAGAATCGCTGCAGGTCGTCGGCCCAGACCGAACGCAGGCGCCGCAACACGTTGAGCAGTGGCGAGGTGAACGGCAGGGTTGCCACGAACAGCCACGGCACATAGAACAGCACGCTGCCGTTGAAGCCGTGCATCGGCGCGCTGAAGCGCTGCACGTTGTGCTTCATGAAGAATCCCTGGACGAAGGCGTCGCCTTCCTTCAGGTATTGCGCGACGTACCAGGGCGCGGCGATGGCCAGCATCAGCACGATGCCCACCGGGTCGAGCATGGCGCGAAACCACGCAGCGAGGTCGCGCTTCGACAGGCAGTACAGGAAGGTGACCGCGGCGGGTACGAGAATCGCAATCGGTCCCTTCGCCAGCAGCCCGAAGCCGATGGCGATGAACGCGGCATGCAGCCAGTGCCGCTGCCGTGTCTGGAAATAGAGGTAGGCGCTCGCGAGCGCGGCCACGATCAGCATGTTGAGCAGCGCATCCGCGATGGCGGCGCGAGCGATGACCGTGATGCCTGCCGCCGTCGCGGTGAATCCCGCGGCCACGAACGCCGCCGGCGCACCGCGCAGCCGCCGCACGAACAGGAACACGAAAGCAACCCATGCGGTGCCGCACAGCGCGGACGGCAGACGGAAGGCGAACTCGTTGATGCCGAAGCCGAGTACCGACACGGCCTGCAACCAGTAGATCAGCACCGGTTTGTCGTAACGCGGCACGCCGTTCAGGAACGTCGATATGTAATCGCCGCGCGCCAGCATCTCGCGTGTCGCCTCGGTGAAGGCGCCTTCGTCGAGATCGAACAGCGGCACCGAGCCGAGGCCGACGAAGAAACTCATAGCGATGGCCGCCGCCAGGAGCCAGGCGTAGCCGCGCAGAGCCCTGATGTCGTCGGCGATGGAAGCTGTGGTCATGGGCCGCGCGATGGTAGCAGGAACAAAGGTGCGGCCAGCATGCCCTGGATCACGCCGCAGATGCCGTACAGCAATCCGGTGCCGGCGGCGAGGCCGGCGGGCACGCCGGCGAGTGCGAGGATCGCCACGGCCGCGAGTTCGCGCGTGCCGAAACCAGCGATGCCGAGCGGCAATGCGGCCATGACGAAGATCGGCGCCGCGGCCGCGAGCATGATCACATAGGGTATGTCGACGCCGAGCGCTCCCGCGCAGGCCCACAGCGCGGTGGCCGAGAGCACCTGCACCACCATCGACAGCGCCAGCGACTGCACGAGGCGTCGCCTGAGCACGCTGCCGGGCGCGCGCAGTCGGAGCCACAGGTCGGCGATGCGCTCGCCGGCCCGACCGGGAAGCCGACGCAGCCAGCCGATCGGCCAGGGCACGAGCGGCGCGACCACGATCGCTGCCAGCAGCGTGCCGTAGACGAGGAGCACGTCATGCCCCGCGGCGGCGCCGGACAATGTGACGCCGGCGGCGAGCCCGAGGCCGGCCGCGAAGAACGAGAGCACGCACAGTGTCCACAGGCCGCTGAAGCGGTCGAAGGCGACCGAAGCGGTCGATTCGAGCATCGGATTGCCGAGCCGGGACAACTCGTAGCTGCGCAGCAGGTCCCCGGAAACCGTGGCGCCGGGCAGCAACGTGTTGCTGGTCATGCCACGCGCATACATGGCGACGAGCGGGAGCGTGGGAGCAGTCAGCCCCAGCGCGCGTGCGATGTACGCCCAACGGGCGGCCGATACGATGTTGGATGCGATCGCGATCAGCAGTGCGAGCGCGAAGCGCGCGGGGTCGGTCCGCGCCAGGCTGTCCAGCAGGCGCTGCGGGCCCACGATCCAGGCAACCAGCGCCAGCAGCGCCAGCCCGCCGGCGATGCGGGCGGCGAGCCTGATCGCTGCCATCCGGGGCGTCAGCGTCCGGCCGGGGTGCCGGCGCGCGCGGCCGGACGCGGCGCAGCGCGCGTCATGTACTGCGCGCGGCCCTGCGGCTCGTGATAGATGCGCGTCAGCATCTCTCCCAGCACGCCCGTGGCGACGAGCTGCAATCCGATCAGAACCATCATCACCCCCAGCAGCAGCAGCGGCCGGCCACCGATGTCGTGGTGGAGCATGAGCTTGTCGAAGCTGAGCCAGACGAGGATCAGTACGCCGATCGAGCCGAAGGTGAGGCCGACGCCGCCGAAGGCATGGATCGGCCGATGCAGGAAGCGCAGCAGAAACTTGATCCACAGCAGGTCCAGGAGCACCCGGAAGGTGCGGTCGATGCCGTACTTTGACACCCCGCGCGTGCGCGCATGGTGGCGCACCGGCACTTCGATGATCTTCGCGCCCACCTCGGCCGCGAGCGCGGGGATGAAGCGGTGCAGTTCGCCGTACAGCCGCAGATCGCGGATAACGCGGCCGCGGTAGAGCTTCAGGGCGCAACCGTAGTCGTGCAGCTTCACTCCCGTGACGCGCGAGATGAGGCCGTTCGCGATCATCGAGGGCACCTTGCGCGAGATTGCGGCGTCATGCCGGTCCTTGCGCCAACCGGAGATCACGTCGACGTCGGCATTGGCTTCGAGATGATCGAGCAATCGAGGCATGTCCGCAGGATCATTCTGCAGGTCGCCGTCGAGGGTCACCACGTAGTCGCCTTCGGCCACGTCGAATCCCGCCTGGAGCGCGGTCGACTGGCCATAGTTGCGGATCAGGTAGACGGGCTTCAGCCAGGGGCGCTCGAGGGCGAGCGATTCGAGCTTGCGCGCGGAGCCGTCCCTCGATCCGTCGTCGACGCAGATCAATTCGAAGCTGCGGCCGGTGGGTGCGATCGCGTCATGCACCTGCGTGACGAGATCGGCCAGGTTGTCCGCTTCGTTGTAGATGGGAATCACGATCGAGACCTGGACGCCCGGGTGCTCGAGCGCGCCGGGCTCCAGCCCCGGCATGGTTGCGACGCTCATGCGCGCTCACCAGCGGATTCGCCGCCCTCGGGCCCGTAGAACATCACCCATACCGCGAAATCGTCGGAGAAATCTTCGAACCGGTGCGACACGCCGGCCGGCACGAACAGCGCATCCCCCACGGCGAACGCGTGTCGCGCGTCGCCGTTCAGGAAGGTGCCGCTACCCTGCGCCACGATGTACAGCTCGTCGCGCGTGTGCGGGACCTGCGAGTCCTGCATGCGCGGGGCGTAGTACTTGACCAGCAGCGAGCCGTGCTCGAACACCGGCGACGACAGCGCGCCAGGCGGGGGCACCAGGCCGGCCGCGAGCGCCAGCGGCATGAGGCGGGGGTGCGGCGAGGGCGTGTGGTTCTTCTCGAGTGCCATGTCAGAATTCCGTGGCGAGCAGCGCGGCCAGGACGATGAACCACGCGCCGATGATCCGGTTGAGCCAGGCGAGATGGCGCGGGTCCTTCATCCAGCGGACCAGGGTGGCGGCCAGATGAGCGTAGCCCATCATCACCACGATGTCGATTGCGAACAGTGTCGCGCACAGGATCAGCAGTTGCGGCGCGATGGGTGCGTCGGGCCGCACGAACAGCGGGAACATCGCAGCCATGAAGACGACGATCTTGGGATTGGTGGCATTGACGATGAAGCCTTCGGAGAAGCGCGTCCAGCCATCCTGCCGCGCGCCGCGCTGCGCGTCCGGTGCGATGACCGGCCGCGCGAACAGGCTGCGCAGTCCGAGCCATGCCAGATAGGCCACGCCGGCCCATTTGATGACCGCGAACACCGGCCCGTGACGCATCATCGCCGACATTCCGAGCGACACGATCAACGCGTACATCAGCAGCGGCACCTGCATGCCCAGCACCAGCGGCCAGGCGCGCCGGCCGCCGCTCGCCATCGCCGTGGACAGCACAACGGCCACGCCGGTGCCGGGCGAGAAGCTCATCGCGCTCAACGTGGCGATCCAGGCCAGCCACAGCTCGAGGCTCACGAGCCGCCCCGGAGTTGAGCGTGTCGGAAACAGGCAACCGAATGGTCGTTGACCATGCCCGTCGCCTGCATGAAGGCGTACATGATGGTCGAGCCCACGAACCGCAAGCCGCGCCGGGAGAGGTCCTTCGACAGCGCATCGGAGACGGTCGTGGTGGCGGGTACGCTGGCAGGCGTCTTCCAGCGATTCTGCAGCGGACGCCCGTCGACGAAACGCCAGACGTAGTCGTCGAAGGTGCCGAACTCGCGCTGGATCTCGATGAAGGCGCGCGCATTCGTCACGGTGGACTGCACCTTGAGGCGATTGCGCACGATCGAGGGGTCCGCGAGCAGCTTCTCGATGCGCGCGGGGGTGAAACGCGCGACGCGGGCCACTTCGAAATCGCAGAACGCATTGCGATACCCCGCGCGCTTGTTGAGGATCGTGGACCACGACAAGCCGGCCTGCGCGCCTTCGAGCACCAGGAACTCGAACAATGTCGTGTCGTCATGGACGGGCACGCCCCACTCGGTATCGTGGTAGGCGATTTCGAGCGCGCTGCCCTTTTGCGACCAGGCGCAGCGGGTCGGACCGGTGTCGGCCACTGTCAGGCGCTCGTCATGGGCGTTGCACCGGGACGCCGACTCAGCCGTCGAGCGCCGCCGACGCGCCTTCGACGAGGTTCGCAACTTCCACGAGGTTGAGGTCGGGATCGCGGAAGTACACCGAGAGCAGCCGCCCGATCGCGCCGGTCCGGTCGACCGGGCCCTCGAGAATTTCGACCTCCTCCCGTTTCAGGTGCGCGATCACGTCCGCGATCGGTGTGGCGGTGACGAGGCAGAAGTCCGCCGAACCCGGAGCCGGGCGATCGGCCTTGGGTTCGAACTCGTGTCCTGCCTCGTGCAGATTGAATTTCTGCTGGCCGAAGCCGAGCGCCACGCGCCCGCCGGCGAACTTGACGACGCTCATGCCGAGCGTGCGCCGATAGAAGTCCGTGGTGGCAGCGATGCTGCGGACCGTCAGCACGACATGGTCGATTCGGTCGATATGGATCATGGATTGCCTCTCTGGAACGGCCTGACGAACCGCACCGGGTCGGCATCACACCCGAGCGAGTAGCGTCAGCGCGGCGAGCGCGCCAGCCGGATGCCGGAGAACTGCCAGCGTGCGTGCGGGGGGAAGAAATTGCGATACGTCGCGCGGATGTGGGATTGCGGTGTGGCGCAGGAACCGCCACGCAGCACGAACTGGTTGACCATGAACTTCCCGTTGTATTCGCCGAGTGCGCCGGCGGCGG
Source organism: Burkholderiales bacterium (assembly GCA_038324085.1). Taxonomy (GTDB): domain Bacteria; phylum Pseudomonadota; class Gammaproteobacteria; order Burkholderiales. The sequence continues at coordinate 32,478 of JBBQHP010000009.1, read as the reverse complement.
GCGCGTACCCCGGATACGGCAGGTAGGCGCTGCCGGTCCATTCCCAGACGTCGCCGAACAATTGCGCGGGGCCCCAGTCGGCACGCAACGCCGATTGCACCGGTGCGGGATGCAACCGGCCGCTCTCGGCAAAATTGCCGCCCTGCGCGGCGTCGAGCGCCGCCACCTCCCACTCCGCTTCGGTGGGCAGGCGTGCGCCGAGGAAGCGCGCGTAGGCATCGGCCTCGAACCAGTTCACATGACAGACGGGTTCGTCGAGATCGAGCTCCTGCAGGCCGGATAACGTGAAGATGAGCCAGCGTCGAGCGTCCTGCTGCCAGTACAGCGGCATGCTCCATTCGCCCGCCTGCACGGCAGCCCAGCCATCGGCCATCCACAGGTCAGGCCGCCGGTATCCACCGGCCTCGATGAATTCGAGATACTCGCCGTTGGTGATCAGGCGCGAGGCGATCTCGAACGGCTCCATGAACTGGCGGTGGGCCGGCGCTTCGTTGTCGAAATGGAAGCCGTCGCCCACGTGCCCCACCCGGCGGACGCCTTCGGAATAGGCAAACCACTGGATCGGCTTCACTTTGGCCGGAATGGCCATCGGCTGCGACCGGTAGGCCGGCTTGAGCGGGCTGCGCGAGAGCAGGTGTTTCAGGTCGGTCAGGATGAGCTCCTGATGCTGCTGCTCATGCTGCAGCCCCATTTCTAGCACCGCGAGCGCGCCGGGTGACAGCGGCCATTGTTCCGACAGCAGGCGCACGACGGCGTCGTTGACGTGGCGCCGATACGCGATCACTTCGTCGAGCGGCGGACGGGTGAGCATGCCGCGCTCCGGCCGTGGCTGGCGGGGGCCGATCGATTCGTAGTAGGAGTTGAACAGATACGCGTACTCGTCGCGGAAGGGGCGGTAGTCCACGACGTTCGGCGCGAGCAGGAAGGTCTCGAAGAACCACGATGTGTGCGCGAGATGCCACTTGACCGGGCTCGCGTCGGGCATCGACTGGACGATGCAGTCCTCGGGTGTCAGTCCGGACGCGAGCGCTTCGGTCGCGCCGCGCACGCCCAGGAAGCGCGAGCCGGCCTGGCGTGCTTCGAGACTCAGCACGCTGGACGGTGCCGGCCGCGCGGGCGGAAGGGCGGGAGCGCTGGGGGAGTGGATGCGATCGTTTGGCACGTTGTCGGATGCTTTCAGGGACGGCGGGGAACGGGACTCATACCGGGACGGACAGCGCGCTGGAGATCAATGTTCCCGCGGCGGCAGTCCAGGTGCGCCCCCCGGGCCCGACCAGGCGCCACGCTTCACCGCTGGCGCTGTCGTTCCAGACTTCGAGGACGTGCCCGCCCGCGAATCCGATCGCGAGGTCGCTGGCGGGTTCCGCGACAGTGACCGACATCACGTGCGCGTTCATCATCAGCGTCGCCACGATCTCCTGCGCATCGAGCGCGCTGCGGCTCGCGAACAACTGTTCGTAGTCGGCGAGCCCGAGCAGCAGTTCGCCATTGCCGCGGACGATGCGCCACGCACACAGCACGCAGACGCGATAGGGTCCGAACTCGAATACGAATCCCGTATCCGGGCGACGGAGGATCCGTGTGCAGCGTTGGCCGTTGAGCCATTCGAAGCCATCGAGCGATTCGAATGCGCGCGGCGATTCCATGACGGCGAGTGAATGCAGGTCGGCCTCGTGCGCTCGTGATCCGGCGCTGTTGTCTGTTTCGGTAAGCGGCGCGGTCCGGTGTTTCAGTCTCCGCCGGACCCCGGCCGGAATGTTAGGCGTTGATCCCCGCGGGCTCAACCCCGAATGCACCGATCAGCTCACGACCTCGGTATCCGGCAGCGTGCGCAGGTAAGCCTGTTGCACGATCAGCGCGTCGACGCTGGCCCGGTGCCGGGTCTGGCCGATGGCGTGGATCGCGGACTCGCGTGCGCCTTGCCAGCGCTCGATCTGGCGCTCGGAGAGCAGGGCGCGCAGGGATTCGACCCGGAAGTGCTGCGAGATGCCGGCTTCGTCTTACAGCAGTGCGAGCCACGAGCGGTCGTGGCCCCAGCCGTCCGTATAGATCGTCTCGTCATGCAGGATCTCATTGAGCGCGCGTGCAACCTCTTCAATTGCGACGCCCCGCGCTTGCAAAATCTCACGCCTGATGCCGTGCACTGCCTCCGCGACCGGGTCCCAATGGGTCCATCCGGGGGCGGGGCGGATCAGGTAGCAATGCGTCTTGCCGTTCGGCAGGACCATGCCGACCTCGATCGGATAGCTGCCGGGTCCGAACCCCGAGGCTTCGACATCGATCACGGCGGGGGCGGGTTCGACCTTCGGGTTCAGGTCCGTCATACGAGGTCGAGCGCGTGCCGTTTCAACGCCTCCAACGGAACCAGATCGAGCACCTTCTCGTGCGTTGCCGCGAGCACGACCGGTGGCGCCACGCCGGCCTCGAGCGCTTCGCGCCACCGTCCGGCGCACAGGCACCACTGGTCGCCCGCCTTCAGCCCCGGAAAATCGTGCTCCGGGACCGCGGTGACGAGGTCGTTGCCCTGCGCGCGCTCGAACTCGAGGAATGCCTGCGTCACCCGGGCGCAGACCACGTGCGCGCCGCGGTCTTCGGGGCCGGTGTCGCAAGCCCCGGTCCGATAGAACCCGGTCAGCGGATCGAGGCAGCAGGGCGCCAGCGGTTCACCGAAGACGTTCTTGGCGTCGTTCATGGGGCGGGACAGGTGACAAGTGCGGCCTCGATGATAGCGGGTTCAGCGCCGCGCGGGACGGCGTTGCGCGCGCCAGGCGAGCCAGCCGAAGACGAGGGCGAGCGGCGCCGCGATGACGGCCAGGGTCAATGCCGTGCGATCGTCATGGCCGAAGCCGTGCCACAGGCCGAAGCCGGTGAGCAGCGTGAAGCCGACTGCGGCGACCGTGTACACCGTCTGCCGCATGGCGATGGCCATGGCCTTGCCGCGTCGCTCGAGGGTCGCTGCGTCCTTGCGCGGGGTCAAGGCGATCAGGATGAGGCCGATCACGGCGAGGATGATCGCGAGGCGGAGCATCATGGCAGGCGTATCCAGTCCGGCCACGCCGTGCTTCGCCCGGGAAAGGCGGGATTGCGAAATGGCCAGCATTCGGCCAGCCAATCGTGCAGTGTCGCGTTCAATGCGTCCTCCAGTCCGGTAGTGAACTCGCTCGCGCGAACCCAGAAATAGACCGCGCAGTCGACGTCGAGTTTTCCCGATGGCAGCAGGTAGACGCAACCCAGCACCCGCGCTGCGTCCGGCGCGACCACCGTGTAGGTGAACGAACTGCGGATCTGGAACTCCTTCTGGTGCCAGCCCAGGTCGATCAGGTCCTGCTCGAGCGACAACCCGTCCGGCGGCCAGTCCGATGACGGACCGAACACGCCGGCGAGCTGGCTGCGGCTCGTCATGACGGCATCGAAGTCCTTGACGACGTCATGGATGGTGATGGGCCGCAAAACGAAACGGTCCGTGGCGAGTCGTTCCGGAACGACGAACCCCTCCGGCACCAGCGCGGCTTTCACGACCCGCCGCCCGCCGGTTCGATCGAGTGACGCGCCACGTCGGCGGCCGCTCCGGCGCAGGTCGGCGGCGAACAGCCCACGCGCGTCAGCCCTCGATGCCGCTGTCGCGGACCGTCATCAACGTGGCGAGCATCGTCGCCGCCTGGTTGCGGTCCGCGCCGGATCGCATCCACGCTTCGCCCTGGCACACCGTCACGTTGCGCCCGGCGCGCAACACGCGCCCGGTGGCGAGCAGCGATTCGCCCTTGGCCGGCGAGAGCAGGTTGACCTTGAACTCGATGGTCAGCACGGCGGCGCCTGCCGGCATCAAGGTGAACGCGGCGAAGCCGCACGCGGTATCCATGACGGTCGTCACGATGCCGGCGTGCATGAAGCCGTGCTGTTGCAAGAGCTCGTCGCGAAACGGCAACTCGATGTCCACCCCACCGGCGTCGATGGCGGCCAGCCGCGCGCCGATCAATGCCATGGCTCCCTGCCGATCGAAGCTGGCCCGTCCGCGGGTCGCGAAATCGGACGTCGGGGCGGTCCATGCCGTCATGGATCGTTCCCGGTCTTGAAATCGCCGACCCGCAACAGCACTCCGCTCGGATCGATCACATTGAACTCGCGCATGCCCCACGACTTGGTCTCGACTTCGCTCAGGCGGGGAATGCCCAGTGCGGGCAGGCCGATGGCGGCGAACTCGCGATGCATCTCCACCGCGTCGGTCACGCGCAGGTAACAGGCCGCGTAGCACGTGGCGGGATCCAGTTCGGGCGCGCCGTAGAAGTGCAGTTCCATGTTGTCCCGGCGCATCAGCGCGTAGTCCTCGGGAGCGGGGGCACGGCCCACGAGCTGGAAGCCCAGGCGCTGGTAGAACGCGACCGTCTGGTCGAGGTTCAACGCAGGCAGTACGGGTATGGCGGTGTCGATCAGCATGATGGATCCTCCAGGGTGTCCCGCCGCGAGCTTACGGCAATCCCGGTGCACAGGGCTCGCGGTTCAGAGATTGACGCCGGCCGCGAACCCGGAGGCCCACGCCCACTGGAAGTTGAAGCCGCCGAGGTGGCCGGTCACGTCCACCACTTCGCCGATGAAGTACAAGCCGGGGACTGTGCGCGCTTCCAGCGTCTTCGATGACAGGTCTGCGGTATCCACCCCGCCCAGCGTGACCTCGGCCTTCTGGTAGCCGGCGCTGCCGCTCGGCTTCACCTGCCAGTCGTGCAGTCCGGACGCCAGCGCATCCAGCGCCTTGTCGCTCATCTGGTCCATGGGCCTCGTGGCACCGGCAGCATCGCACCACTGCTGCGCCAGTCGTTTCGGAAGCGCTTCGCCGAGCACGGTGGCGGGCAACGCCCGGCTGCGCCGATGGGCCTCGAACAATGCGACGGCCGGTTGGTCGGGCAGCAGGTCGATGTGCAACGCATTGCCCGGCATCCAGTACGACGAGATCTGCAGGATCGCGGGCCCCGACAGCCCGCGATGCGTGAACAGCAGGGCCTCGCGGAACCGGCCGTCCTGCGTGCTCACGATCGCCTCCGTCGATACTCCGGAAAGATCGCCGAAGCGGGCAAGTTCCGTCACATCGAACGTCAGCGGCACGAGCCCGGGACGAGGTGCCACCATGCCCAGGCCGAACTGCTCGGCCACCCGATAACCGAACGGCGTCGCGCCGATCCTGGGAACGGACAAGCCGCCGGTGGCAATGACGAGCGCCGGTGTCGAGAAAGTGCCGGAGGTCGTCTCGAGTTCGAAGGTTGCGTCTCGTCGCGCGATCACGGTCACGGTGCAAGGCATGCGCCACGTCACCCCGCCGGTATCGCACTCGGTCCTGAGCATGGCGATGATCTGCGTCGCGCTGTCGTCGCAGAACAACTGACCGAGCTTCTTCTCGTGATAGCGGATGCGGTGACGCTCGACCAGCGCGATGAAATCCTTCGGCGTGTAGCGCGCGAGCGCCGAACGGCAGAAATGCGGATTGCGCGACAGGAAATTCTCCGGCGTGCAATGGAGGTTCGTGAAATTGCAGCGTCCACCGCCCGAGATGCGGATCTTCTCGCCGAGCTTGCTCGCGTGGTCGATCAGGAGCACGCGGCGTCCGCGCCGGCCCGCCGTGGCGGCGCACATCATGCCGGCCGCGCCGGCGCCGACGACGATCGCATCGAACTGCGCGGTCATTCCTTCGACAGGGGCGCGAGCGCGCCGGCGGAGCTCTCCCAATTCTGTCCGTCGAATGGCAGCACCTTCATGGACCGCACGGTCGATCGGTCCAGGCAGCGCGCGTTGACGCTGAAGCCGTCGGGATTCGAGCGTGGCACGTAGAACGGTTTCACGCCGCAGACTTTGCAGAACGTGTGCCGCGCGACCCCGGTGTTGAAGGTGTAGTTCGTCAGCATGTCCGCGCCGCGCGCGAGACGAAAACGGTCCCTCGCTACGATGAGATGCAGGAAGCCGACCCGCGCGCACATCGAGCAGTTGCACTCGAGCACCTCGATGTCGGGCGGGGCTTCGACCTCGACGACGACGGCGCCGCAGTGGCAGGAGGCAGTGTGGATCATGGCGCGCCCCGGCTGCGCTATCGAACGCCTGCCTCCACCACGACCTCCGACTTGATCGAGTTCGCGATGAAGCATTCCTCGTGCGCCATGTGGTGGATCGAATCGATCTCCTCGGCGCTCGGTCTTTGGTCGCCACCGAACACGATGGTGGGACGCAGGGTGATGCGGGTCAACACGAGCTTGCCGCCGGGATTTTTCTCCATCACCGCGAAAGCGTCGTCCACGTAGCTCTCCACCACGAAACGGCGCTTCACGGACAGGGCCAGGAAGAACAGCATGTGGCAGCTCGAAGCCGACGCCACGAGGGCTTCTTCGGGGTCCACGGCAGCGGCCACGGACCAGGGCGTCGGTACGATCGACGGCGACGACGATGCAGGCACCGTCACGCCACCGTCGAAGTGCCATTCGTGACCACGGCTGTACTTGTTGTCGGTGAACGTCGCGCCGTTGCGGTTCCAGGCGACTCGGGCTTCGTAGCGATGCATGGTTTCGGACCTCCTGTGCAATTCAATGGCCTGCGATCAACCGGCGGCCGGAATCTCGGCGAGCGAGAAGTAGACGTGCTTGCCATGCGCGCGTGCGAGCGCGACCATTTCGTCGGCGCCGGTCGACGGACCGCCGATGCGCAGGCACGCGTCGCACCTGGCCACCAGCCGGCGCGAACGGGGTGGAAGATCTCGTTGAACACCGGATCGCCGATGCCGGTGGCACCCGCGCGCTCGATCAGGGGCAGCGCGAACCATTCGCCCATCACGGGCAGGTGGCCGGCGCGGAACAGCTGCAGCGACGCGTCCGTCATAGCTGCCACGTTCCTCGCGATCAGTGCCGGGTCGTCGTTCGTGCCCGAACGATAGGGCCCGGTCACGAGAATCATCTGGGCGCTCACCAAGTGGAACTCCTGTGATCATGCAAGGCGGCGATTGCCCACGATACCGCAGCGCCCATCACGGGCGGCCGGCGTCCGGCTTGCCGATCCGCCGCGAGCGCTTCCCGGGCCTCTGCCGCCCCGCGCTACGCACGCCGGCTTCCAGGGCCTTGCGTCCCCACGCGAGGATGGCGAGCCGGTCGTCAATGACCGCATCCGGCACCTGCCAGTAGGACATGACCATGTTCTTGTCGGGGAAAGGCTGGAAGGGGCCGACGCCGGCGGCTTCGTAGTCGACACGATTGCCGTCGTCGACCTTGAACCAGAGCGCGTCGTGGGCGACGAGCGCCATGGGCACTTCGTCGATGTAGATGCACCAGCCGCCGAACATGCGTTTCGACCGGACCGTCCCGAGCGCCGCCAGCGATTCGCAGATGTGGCGGACAAACTCGTCGTGGGGCGTGGGTCGCATGGCGTCGGGGGGGTCGGTGTGCAGGTGCACGCATCGTAGCGCGCCGGCGCAGATCGTCGCCGGGACACAGCCGTACCGGGAGCGTGCGTCCCGCGAATCCCGGATCGCGCTGGCGCAAGCTCAGACGAACGCTCGCAGAGCGTCCAGCACTTCGTCCGGCTTCTCCGCCATCAGGGCGTGGCCGCCGCCGGGTATCTCCACGATGCGCTTGTCCGCCAGCGCCGCGGCCAGCTCTTTTGCGCCCCGAGGCGGGGTCATCATGTCGCGCTTGCCCATGAGCAGCAGCGCAGGCGCGGTAATCCTGCCCGCCGCCGTGATGCCGCTGGCGTAGTCGTTGCACGCCTTGAAGTCGGTGTGCATGACGCCGGCCTTCTGGCGCTGCATGAGCCGCAGGTTCTCGCCCATCACCCAGAAGCCCGGACCGGGATTGCCCGGATACTGGGCGTAGCCCGCGTGCGACCAGATGTTCACCATGTCCTGCGCGAGCGGCTCGTCGTCGCGCGTCGCATTCAGCAATTCGTCCGAGACCTTCATGGGGAAGGCTGTTCCGACCAGTGCGATCTTCGCGATCCGATCGGGCCGGCGTGCTGCGCACTCGACAGCCACGAGCGACCCCATGCTGTGACCGACCAGGGTCGCCTGCCCGACGCCGACCGCATCCAGCAGCGCGACGATCCAGTCCGCGATCGCTTCCACGCTCGCCAGCGCCTCGCCGGTGGAGCGGCCGTGGCCCGGCAGGTCCACGGCCAGCACGCTGCGGCCATGGTGTGCCAGATACCGGCTCTGGAGGGACCAGACGCAGTGGTCGTGCTCCGCGCCGTGAATGAACACGACGCTCGGCAGGGCAGCGTCGAAGGGTTTGCCGCCGGTGTAGGCATAGGCGGTGTTGCCGTTGACTTGGATTTCCATCGTGTCGGGCGGATGTGGTGATGGGCTGGCGTACAAAAGGCGGGGGGCGGCAGGCGACGCTCGCGCGCTCAGGTTCTCTGCGACGCCCGCAACGCCCCGGCGAGATCGTCGATCAGATCCTGCGGATCCTCTAGGCCGATCGACAGGCGGATGGTGCCGGGACCGATGCCGGCGGCGAGCAGGGCAGCGTCGTCCATTCTGAAATGCGTCGTGCTCGCGGGGTGGATCACCAGCGATTTCGCGTCGCCGACGTTGGCGAGGTGCGAGAAGATCTTCAGCGTCTCGATCAACTTGCGACCCGCGGCCCGGCCGCCCCGGATGGCGAAAGTGAACACGGCGCCGGCCCCTTTGGGCAGCAGTTTCCTGGCAAGTTCGTAGTCCGGATGCGTGGGCAGTTCGGGATAGCTCACGGATGCCACCGCCGGGTGGCTCACGAGAAACTCGACGATCTTGCGCGTGTTGGCGACGTGACGTTCCATGCGGATGGGGAGCGTCTCCAGCCCCTGGAGAATGTGGAATGCCGTGGTCGGCGCCATGCAGGCGCCGAAATCGCGCAGCCCTTCGCGTCGCGCCCGCAGCGCGAATGCCCCGATGGTGGATTCTTCCTGGAAGTCCATGCCGTGGAAACCGTCGTAGGGCTCGGTCAGTTCGGGGAATTTTCCCGACGCTTCCCAATCGAAGATGCCGCCGTCCACCAGCAGCCCGCCGATCGCGATGCCGTGACCGCCGAGGAACTTCGTCGCCGAGTGATAGATCAGGTCGGCGCCGAGGTCGAAGGGACGCATGAGATAGGGCGTGGTGAATGTTGCGTCCACCAGCAGCGGCAGTCTCGCCGCGTGTGCAATCGCGGCGATCCGGGGGATGTCGAGCACGTCGAGGCCGGGGTTGCCGAGCGTCTCGCCGTACAGCACCCGCGTGTTCGGACGGATCGCGCGCGCCCAGGCGTCGAGATCGCGCGGATCGACGAAGGTCGTCTCGATGCCGAAGCGCGGCATCGTGAAATGCAGCAGATTGTGCGAGCCCCCGTAGAGCGACCGGCTGGCGACGATGTGCGAGCCCGCGCCGGCGATGGTCGCCACGCCGAGATGCAGCGCGGCCTGGCCGCTGGCGGTCGCGAGTGCCGCGATGCCGCCCTCGAGCGCGGCGATGCGTTCCTCGAGCACGGCGTTGGTCGGGTTCGAGATGCGCGAATAGACATGACCGGCGCGCTCCATGTTGAACAGCGCTGCGGCGTGGTCGGAATCGCGAAAGACGTACGAGGTCGTCTGGTAGATCGGTGTCGCGCGCGCGCCGGTGTGCGGGTCCGGTTGCTGGCCGGCGTGCAGGCTCAGCGTATCGAAGTTGTAATAGCGTGGAGCGGCCATCGGATTTCTTTCGCTAGGGAAGGGAGGCTCCGGCGCGGCCGTGGCAGGCGCCGCGCGGCGCACCTGCGGGCTGGCGTCGCGAGGGCTCGAAGCGCGCGCGCCGCGGCGGGTGGCGCAGCAGGGCCGGGATCGATGCCGCCGAGTGTTTGTGACGCGCGTCCAAGAGCGGCGGTGAGCTTCAGTAGAACGCGCCGCGCGCGGCGATCGGCCAGATGTCTTCGACCACATCGTTGCGGACGCACACCAGCCAGTCGTAGAGATTGACCGTGGGATCGCAATGGCCGGGGATCAACCTGACCTTGCTTCCCAGCGGCAGCAGGGTCGAAGCGGCAAGCTCGATCACGCCGTGTTCGTCCGAAGCGCGCAGGAAGGTGGCGCCGGGCAGGTCGGCCACGACCGGGTTGCCCGAGTCCACGGAGTGCGCCTTGAGGCCCGCGTCGACCACCGCGCGGGCCGGCGTCGGCCGGCTCATCACGGTCGCGAGCACGAACAGGCTGTGCCGGAACACGTGCACGGGCTCGCCATCGGTGGCGAGATTGCGCGCGTAGTCGGCGTCCATGAAGATGTAGGACCCCGGCTGGATCTCGTTGTAGACGCCGCTCGCCGCTTCGAGGAGATAGGTGCCGGTGCCTGCGCCGGTCACGATCTCGGCCGACAGGCCGTGGCTCTTCAGCGCCGCAAGAGTCGCGCTGACCTGGTCGACCGCGCTGCGGATCGCGGCTTCGCGTTCATGCGGCGCGCGCAGGTGCTGCGCGCCGCCGTGATAGGCATGGATGCCGCGAAAGCGCAGCGCCGGATGGGCCGCGATATGGACTGCGAGCAGGGCCGCCGGCTCGCCGGGCGCCGTGCCGCAACGGCCGGCGCCGACATCGACTTCGACCAGGACCTCCACGGTCACCCCCGCGGCGCGCGCGGCCAGCGCCAGCGCATCCACAGCGTCCGGATGATCGGCCAGCACGCTGATGCGTGCCCGCCGCGCGAGCGCCGCGAGCCGCGCCAGTTTGTGCGCGCCGACGATCTCGTTGCTGACCATCACGTCGGTCACGCCGCCGTCCACCAGCGCTTCGGCCTCGGCGACCTTCTGGCAACACACGCCGATGGCGCCGCGCTGCATCTGGATCAGGGCGATGCGCGGACACTTGTGGCTCTTCGCGTGCGGGCGGATGCGCACCGTTCGTCCGGCGAGCGTACGTTCGAGCGTATCGAGATTCGATTCGAAGGCGTCTAGGTCGACCAGCAGTGCCGGAGTGTCGACTTCGGCGAGCGGCATGCCGATTCGGGCGGGCGGTGGCAGGGTCATGGCGGGGGCCGGTGCGTGGGTGGGTTCGGGTCCGATGCGTCGGGAGCGGTACGGGTGCGAGGGCGCGGACGGGCGCGTCCCGCTATTTCGGCTTGCGTCCCGTCTCGCAATCCGTCTTCATCACCACGCCTGCGCTCTGCACGCCCAGGTTGCGACCGAGGTTGCCGTACATGATCTCCACCACATCGGTGAGGTTGCTCTTTTCGACCGGATCGCCATAACTGCGGCTCTCGAGCGCGGCGAGGGCGTCCTCCTTCGAGCGGCCGGACTTCTTGGCGGCCATGACCTCGGAGGCGAAGGCGCCGATGTCGGCGCACGTCATCGTCCCGAGCGGATAGTCGGCGGCGGCAGCCGATCGGGCGAGTGCGAATACGAGCACGGCGAGCAGGTGTTTCATCCAGGTCCCTTCGTTGGTGGGTGACGGGGCGGCAGGTAGAATGGCGCTCCGCGATAAGCGGATGCGCATTGTAGGGACCGCGCTCCGTGACCGCCAAGCGCACCGTCGTCCCGCGTCCGCCCGCATGCCTTCGCCCACCCACTACGGTGCTCCGGTTTCCCACGGCGCGCTGAAGGACCTCGCCACCAACCTGCTGTCGGGCCTGCGAGCGGCCCTGTTGCTGCCCCGGGCCGCCCGCCACTGGCGACCGTTTGCCGCCCAGATCGTCCTGCTCATGCTGCTTGACGGCATCGTGACCCTGGCTTTCGATGTGTTCGAGGCGGATGGCGAAGGCGTCTTCAACTGGCCCGGCGTTCCCCGCTTGCTGCTCGTGGTGCCGCTCGCCCTGGGCGCGGCATGGCTCGTGTCTTTGCGGACCCGCCGCGACGAGCTGCTGATCCGGGTGGCGACCGGGCTCGTCGCGGTGACCCTCTGGTTCGATCTCGGCTGGAGCGCGCTGGGTCTTGCCCAGGCGCGCAACTGGGCGCCGGTGTCCGAACACATCGCCAACATCACCTATGCCCTGTTCGCATGGTGGGCGCTCGCGCTGGGCCTGTGCGCGGCCCGGATCGCGGGCACACGATATCCGGGCCGGTTGGCCGATTTCGGCTGGGCCATCGTGGTCCTGGCGCTGCCGTTCTGGTGGGTGCCGTACCAGCCGCTCTGGCAGATCGAGCAAGATCCCGAAGAAGTCGTCGCCGAAGACTACGTGGTCACGCACGAAGATGTGTTCTACGGCCAGTCGGAGCTGCTCGACGAGACGCTCGGACGGCTGGCTCCCCAGCGTCGCGGCGTCGAAGACCTGTATTTCGTGGGCGCCGCAGGCTACGCGGCGGAGGACGTGTTCCTGAACGAGGTCGGGCTCGCGGCCGACGTGATGCGCGCCCGGTTCGATACCGATCATCGTTCGGTGCTGCTCGCCAACAACGCGAAGACCGTGCATGTGCTGCCCGTGGCGAGCGCGACCGCCCTGGCCCGGGCGCTCAAGGTGGTCGGCGACACCATCGATCCCGACGAGGACGTGGTCTTCGTCTTCCTCACGACGCACGGCTCCGAGGACCATCAGCTCGCGATGGAATTCTGGCCGCTGCAGCTCGACTCCATCACGCCTGCCATGCTGAAGGCGATGCTCGACGAAGCCGGCATCAAGTGGCGAGTGGTCGCGATCTCCGCGTGCTATTCGGGCGGGTTCATCGAACCGCTCGAGGACGAGCGCACGCTCGTGATGACGGCTTCGGACGCGGACAACACCTCCTTCGGGTGCGGTGCCGATTCGGATCTCACCTATTTCGGCAAAGCCTATTTCGACGAAGCCCTGCGCGGCACCTTCTCGTTCGAGACGGCATTCGAGCGGGCGCGGTCCACGATCGCCCGGCGCGAACAGACGCTCGCCCTGACGGCTTCGAATCCGCAGTTGTTCGTGGGTCGGGCCATCGCCGCGAAGATCCATCGCATGGAGGGTCGATTCGCGCGCCTCGCGGCCGGGCTGCCGCGTACCGTCCCATGCCATGGCGATGCTGCCGCTTGTGGCGCCGCCGTTGCCGGGGCACACTGAGCCGGGGGCCAATCGGGGGCGGAGGGAACCAGGCCATGGTCGGCATGCTTCGGACGGGACTGATCTTGTTGCTGGCAGCGCTTGGCGTGCTGTGGCAGGTGCCGGCGGCCCAGGCGGCCCAGAAGTGGGGCAACACGATGTCGCACGCCGAGGCGTTGCGCAACATCGCCTCTCCGAGGGCCGAGCAGCGACGGGCCGGCTATCTGCGGCTCGCGGAGATCGGCACCATGGATGACACGCCATTGCTACTGTCCGCGCTCCAGGACGACGAGGATCTGATCCGCGGCGTCGCCGAGCAGGCCCTGTGGGGACTCTGGATGCGGGCGAACGATTCCACCGCGGATCCCATGTTCCAGTTGGGATTGGAGCTGATGAACACGAACCAGCTCGCCGAGGCCAGGGACAAATTCACCGAGGTGATCGCGCTCAAGCCCGATTTCGCCGAAGCCTGGCATCGGCGCGGCGAAGTGATGGCGCTGCTCGACTCCTGGGACGCGGCGTTCCACGATTTCGAGCATGCCCTCGAGCTCAACCCCTATCACTTCGGCGCGCTCGAGGGCATGGGTCATTGCAGCCTGCACACCGGCAATGCAGCAGCGGCCGTGGACTATTTCCGGCGCGCGATCGAACTCAATCCCAACCTCTGGGACCTCTACGAAGCGCTCGACCGCGCCGAGAAGGTGGCCGAACAGAATCGAACCTAGCCGCGACCGGCCCCGGGCTCCGGCCTCCGCTGCGCGCGGGGTGACGGACGCGCGGCTGTGACACGGCATCGACCCGGGGGGCATGCGGGGCGATGCGTGGCCGGCGATCACCGCGCACAAGAACAACAGCAGGAGGGGAGCATGACGAGCGAGAGCCGCCCGTGGCTGAAGAACTATCCACCCGGCGTCCCGGCGGACATCGGTCCGCTGCGCCAACCGACCATTCCCGCGCTGCTCGCGGCCAGTGTCGCCCGCTATCGCGACCGGCCGGCGTTCGAGAACTTCGAGGTACCGCTCAGTTATGCCGAACTCGACGCCAGGTCGCGCGAATTCGGCGCCTATCTCCAGGCCGGGCTCGGGCTGGAGAAAGGCGATCGCGTGGCGGTGATGATGCCGAACATCCTCCAGTACCCGATCGCCCTGTTCGGCATCCTGCGCGCGGGCCTCGTCGTGGTGAGCGTCAACCCCCTCTACACGGCAGCCGAACTGGAGCACCAGCTCAAGGATTCCGGGGCCACCGCCATCGTCATCTTCGAGGGTGCGGCGGCGACCCTCCAGTCGGTCCTGAAGGCGACGCCCGTGCGTCACGTGATCGTCGCTGCCGTGGGCGACATGCTGGGCCCGGTCAAGGGCGTGCTGATCAACTTCGTGATCAGAAACGTGAAGAAGATGGTGCCGGCATGGACCCTCCCCGGCGCCCTGCGTTTTCCGCTCGCGCTCGCGGCGGGTCGCGGCCTCACGCTCAGGGAACCTCCCCTCGATGGCGACGACCTGGCCTTCCTGCAGTACACCGGGGGCACCACCGGCGTGTCGAAGGGTGCCATGCTGAAGCATCGCAATGTGCTCGCCGACGTCGCCCAGGTGGAGGCCTACTTCACCGGGCACGTGAGCGAAGGCCAGGAGGTGGCGGTGGCCCCGCTGCCCTTCTATCACATACTGGCGCTGGTGCTGAACTGCATGATGCACCTGTCGCTCGGCAGCCGGCAGGTCCTGATCACGAACCCGCGCGACATCCCGCGCCTGGTGAAGACGCTGCAGACGAGCGGCTTCACCTTCTTCGTCGGGGTGAATACGCTCTACAACGCCCTGGCCCACAACGAAGCCTTTGCCAGGATCGATTTCAGCAGGGTCCGCGTGTTCGGGGGCGGCGGGGCGCCGTTGCAGCTGGCGGTCGCGAAGCGCTGGCAGGAGATCACCGGCAAGCCGCTGATCGAAGGCTACGGCCTCACCGAGACCTCGGGAGCGGCTACGATCAACCCGCCGAACATCCTGGCGCACACCGGTACGACCGGGTTTCCGCTGCCGAGCACGGAGGTGGAGATCCGCGACGAATCGGGCAAGGCGCTGGAGAGCGGTGCGACCGGGCAGGTCCATATCCGAGGGCCGCAGGTGATGGCGGGCTACTGGAACCGGCCCGACGATACCGCCAGCGCCATCGGGCCGGACGGCTATTTCGCCACCGGCGACATCGGCGAGTTCACCCCGGAAGGCTACCTGCGCATCGTCGATCGGCTGAAGGACATGGTGCTGGTGTCCGGATTCAACGTCTATCCGAACGAGGTCGAGGACGTGCTCGCGAAGCACCCGGGCATCCTGGAGGCCGCCGTGGTCGGTGTGCCGGACGAGCAGTCGGGCGAGGCCGTGAAGGCGATCGTCGTGCGCAAGGACCCCGCGCTGACGACCGAGCAGGTCATCGCCCATTGCCGCGCGCACCTCACGGGTTACAAGGTTCCCAGGCGGGTCGAGTTTCGGGATTCGTTGCCGAAAAGCCCGGTGGGCAAGATCCTCAGGCGGGAATTGCGGAATCAATAGTCCGTGGGCCGACCCATGGCCCGCGATTCATGATCGTCGACCCGACGCGTTCGGGCGTTGCGATGGAGTCATGAATCGTGACAAGATTCGACGCATCGACCGGGTCGGCGGCTCGGTGATTCAATTGCGACACCGTCACTGTCGGGCGACAAATTTCAGCAGCGGGCAGGGGCCTCGTTCGATCGCATTCGGTCGGCACGGAGCGACCTCCCAACCAGTCCGGGTGCGCGGGCATTGCGCGGCGGGCACCATGAGTTCGACAAGAGGAGTGAAGGCCATGCCCGGACTGTCAGGAATTCTCGCGCGGACCTTCTACGCTGCCGTGCTGGGGCTGGGTGTGTCGGCGACCAGTTTCGCTACCGCCACGTTCACCGGCCCCGGTACACCCACGGCGCCCGGGCAGGCATTCGAAACGATGCTGTCGCTCGATGCATTCGCCGGGATCGAAGCAGTGGACGTGACCTTCAATTTCGACCAAGCGTTGCTGTCGCTCGACAACGTCGAATTGGCGCCGGGCGTGCCGGTGCCGTTCCTGCCTTTGTCGTTCGAGCCGGGGTTGGGACAGAACAAGGTCGGTTTCTTCTACATCAATCCGCTGCTGGCCGGTTCGGGTGCGCTGCTGCGGGCGACGTTCACGGCGCTCGGTGCAACGCCGCCAGCGGGGACGTTCATCAACCCCGAGGTCAAGATCAATGAGGATTTGCAATCACTGGCCGCACCGCTCGCCGTGGCGGTCGTGCCCGAGCCCGGGAGTTTCGTCCTGATTCTCGCGGGCCTCACGTTGCTGGCCGGTGTCATGCGCTGGCGCACGCGACGACCCGCGCCGGTCCGATCCGGGTACTGATCCGGACTCCTCGCGCCGGACCGTGGGCGATGATCTGAACGATCCGTCCTGCCGGCCTGTCCCTTGCTGCAGGTGAACGCGCTCGAGGCCCGACGGTTGCAGTGATCGACCAGTGGGCGCCCGAGCGTCATCCTGACGGGGCCCGCAATGGCAGAATCCAGGCTTGTGATCTACGGTGCGATCGCCGCGAACGTCGCGATTGCCGTGACGAAGTTCGTCGTTGCCGGCGTCACGGGCAGCTCGGCCATGCTGTCGGAAGGCATCCACTCGACCGTCGACGCGGGCAATGGCGTTCTGCTGCTCGTGGGCTTGAAGCTGTCGAAACGCAAGGCAACCCCGGAGCATCCGTTCGGGCACGGCAAGGAACTCTATTTCTGGGGGCTGATCGTGGCAGTCCTGATCTTCGGGGCCGGCGGCGGCGTTTCGGTCTACGAAGGAATACTCCACGTGATGCATCCCGTTCCTGTCCGCGATGCCTTCTGGAATTACGTGGTGCTGGGTGCCGCCGCGGTGTTCGAAGGCGCGAGCTGGACGATCGCGCTGCGCCAGTTCCTCGCGGACAAGGGGCCCGCGCCGTTCTGGTCGGCCCTCCACAACAGCAAGGACCCCACCACGTATACGGTGCTCGCCGAAGATTCGGTGGCACTCGCCGGATTGGCGACTGCGGCGGCGGGCATTTACGCCAGCGAGCGCTTCGGCCTGCCCATGCTCGACGGTGTAGCTTCCTGCGTGATCGGCTGCCTGCTGGGCGGTGTGGCGATCCTGCTGATCCGGGAATCGCGCGGTTTGCTGATCGGTGAAGGCGTCCGCGCGGAAACCGCCGCGGCAATCCGGAAGCTCGCTCTCGAAACCAGGGGCGTGCGCAGTGCCGCCTCGCCGCTGTCGATGTACATCGGGGCGAACGAGGTGCTGCTGACCCTCGACATCACCTTCGATCCCGATGCGTCCGCGGCGCAGGTGGCCGTCGCCATCCGGCAACTGGAACAGTCGATCCGCGAGCGCTATCCGATGATCAAGCGCATCTACATCGAAGCGGGAAGCTCGACCTCGCTGGCTCCGCTCTAGGCTCTGCGGCGCTCCCCGGGGGCCTCGCGACGGAGCGGGCCGCGGCGGTGCACACCTACAGCAGAATCAGGAGATGTCCTACATGATTCGGGCATTGCCGTCGGTATCGTTGCGCTGCGAGACGTCGGGTGCGTGGTGACTGCAAGGTTGCCACGCACCCTTTTTTTTCTTTCGACGGGCCTGCCTCGATGAACAGCGCTCAAGCGATGGTGAAGATGACGAGACCTGCTGCGTGTCGTGCCGCGGTCGGGAGCATTGGCACCGTGTTTCCCGACATCGACGGTCGTTCCGGGCCCGGATGTTCGCGCGTTCCCGGATCGCCGTATGCCTGAGTGGCTCACGCCCCTGGCATGGGTCGCGGTGATCGCAGCGGTGGTGAGCGCGCTCGTGATCGTCGGCGATGTGCTCAACGGCCATCGCCAGCACATGTGGATCATGAACGTGGTGTGGCCGTTGACTGCGCTCTACGCGGGGCCCTTCGCCGTGCTTGCCTACTTCAAGGTGGGTCGGCGCTCCACGCAGGCAGCGATGCAGGCGCGCGAGTCGGCCGACTCGGGGCCCGGGTCGGATGAATCGTCGCTGGCTCGCTCCGCCGCGCTCGGTGCCACGCACTGCGGGGCGGGTTGCGCCCTCGGCGACCTCATCGCCGAGTCGTTCGTCGTGGCGGTGCCGATCACTTTGTTCGGCCGACCGATCTTCGGTACCTGGGCGCTCGATTTCGTCCTGGCTTTCCTGCTCGGCATCGCCTTCCAGTATTTCACGATCGCCCCCATGCGCAACCTCGGCGTTCGCGACGGCATCGTTGCCGCGCTCAAGGCCGACACCGCCTCGCTGACGGCGTGGCAGATCGGCATGTACGGCTGGATGGCGATCGCGACCTTCGCGATCTTCGGTCACGAGATCGACAAGTCCGGACCGGTGTTCTGGTTCATGATGCAGATCGCGATGGTCGCCGGCTTCGCCGTCGCCTGGCCGGTGAACGCCGTGCTCATCAGGGCAGGGTGGAAGGAACGGATGTAGCGGACCTGAAGCTGCGTGCGACGGCTCGACCTCGCGAGCGTGTACCGAGGCCCTGGACAGCGCGCGGTCCCGTCCGGGACCGGCCGTGACCCTCACGCCGTTCGCATGATCCGGGGCTTCCCTGCGTCCATCCAGCGTGCGCCGATGACGACGCCGATCAGGACGTAGACGAGCCCTGCGGGAATCCACATGACGAGGCCGCCCAACTGCTGATCCTCCAGCGGACTAAGTCCGAAGGCCTGGACAGTCGTGTGGTAAGCGGGATACCACGCGGTCGGCGCGAGCGTGAGCAACGCGCCCAGGACGCCGGTGTAGACGAAGGTCGTCATGAGGGAGACGAGCGCCACGACCTGCCGCGAGCCGGTTGCCGCCTGGAGCAAGCTCCACCAGAACAACAATGCCGTGAACAGGAAGCAGAGGTGCTGGAAGGTGTGCACCGCCTCGTTCGCGAGCGCGGCGTCGAAGAAGGCAGGCACGTGCCACAGGCACAGGGCCGCCGCGTGCAAGGTCCATGCGGTGCCGGGTGCGGTGAGCAGCAGCCATGGCACGCGCCACACCGGCCGGTGCAGCGCGCGCCCGATCCGCTGCCGCCAGCGCAGCGGGAATGCCCACGCCCACGCGGCGAGCGGGCGACCCAGAACGAACAGAGGCGCCACGACGATCATGAGCAGTTCGTGCTGGACCATATGGGCCCAGAACAGCGCCGCGCCCAGACTGTCGAGGGGAGAAACCAGCGCCAACAGCAGCAACAGCCAGCCAGCGACAAATGCGGCTGCCTGCAACGGCGTGATTCCGCGCCGGACGCCCGCGTGACGCCAGAGGCGAACGATGCCGAGCGCGTAGAGCACGCCGCTGGCGCCGATGCAGGCCAGTACCCAGGGTTCGAGTGACCATGCGGCAGACAGGTATGCAGCGGGCGCGTCACTGTCGATCGCGTGTGCCAATGCGAGGTCGCATGGGCCCGCGAACAGGGTCAACGCAATCAGGAATGGGAGCCACCAGCGCGTGTGGCGGCCAGCAAGCGTAGTGGGCATCGCGCTCGGTCCGGCGGTTGCATCGATGGCCGATGGTTCGCAATGTCCGTGCCCCCGCGCGCGCGTTTCCCCCCGGGCGCCCGCCCGTCGATCTCTTTTCACGCCACGCAATTCGGCATGCATTCTTGCCGAACCCCGGAACGCATTGCAGCAAGATGTGCACGGACACCAGGGATGAAGTGCCTTCCAGCCGCCGCCGCGACCCGATGTCGCTGCGCGTAGCTACTACGTTTGCGTCCCGTCCATCAGTGCGCTGGGCCACACCGGAAGGTCCATCGGCAAGGTGCGCTTTGCCGAAGGCACGCCGATTGCCCCTGCTCCCGATCATGCGATCGACGGCCTGCCCTCGAGTGCCTGGGGGCGATGCCACGTCCGGACGGCGAGCCGGCGGTCGCGAAAATCCGTCCCATCCAGACCCGCATCCCGAGCCACGGAGAGTAGCAATCATGAGCGCCGAGCAGGAGCCGGTATTGGCTTTCGACCCCCGAATCGAAATCGACGCGGCCCGTTCGCGCACGGCCTTCGGTGCCTTCGGCCGCATCCGCCTTTGCTGCCTGCTGATCGCCACGTGTGTGCATGGGACGACCTCCTGGGCCGGAGCCGCGTCTACGGGCACGCAGCCGGCAGCTCCGCCTGCCCACGCATTGCCCACGGCCGATTTCGCACCGGGCGATCCGGCGGGTGAATGGCGCAGCCAGGCGCGGGACTACGCCAATACCCGCTACAGTCCGCTGCGAGCCATCGACACCGGCAATGTCGCGCGCCTGCGCACCGCCTGGTCGTTCTCGGACGGCACGCAGAACGGTCACGAGGCGGCACCGCTGGTGCTCGGCGACACGATGTACCTCGTCACGCCTTATCCGAATCTCGCGTACGCCCTGGACCTGTCGAAGCCCGGTGCGCCGATCAAATGGTCCTACGCCCCCGCTCCGACGCCCGTCGCTATCGGCAAGGCATGCTGCGACACCGTCAATCGCGGCGGTGCGTATGCCAACGGGAAGATCATCTACAACCTGCTCGATGCGCACACGGTCGCCGTCGATGCCGCGACCGGGCACGAGGTCTGGCGCACGAGGATGGGTGATGCCACCCGCGGCGAGACGATGACCATGGCGCCCTTCGTCGTGGGCAACAAGGTCTATGTCGGCAACAGCGGCGGTGAGATGGGGGCCTGGGGCTGGCTCGCGGCGCTCGATGTCGATACCGGCAAGGAACTCTGGCGCGCCTACAGTACCGGCACGGATCGTCAGGTGCGTATCGGCACCGACTTCAAGCCGTACTACTCTTGGATGCAGGGCAAGGACCTGGGCGAGACCAGTTGGCCCGCGGGCATGTCGAAGACCGGTTCCGGCGCAGTGTGGGCCTGGATCTCCTACGATCCGGAACTGAACCTGATCTACTACGGCACCAGCAATCCGGGGCCGCGCGTGCCGACGCAGCGCCCCGGCTACAACCTGTGGACCAGCGCGGTCTTCGCGCGCGACGCGACCACCGGGATGGCGAAGTGGGCCTACCAGTTCACGCCGCACGATCAGTGGGACTACGACGGCGTCAACGAGAACATCCTGCTCGACATCATCTTCGACGGCAAGCCGCGGAAGGTACTGGTGCATTTCGATCGCAACGCGTTCGCCTACACGATCGATCGCACCAACGGCGAAGTCCTGCTCGCTGCGCCGTTCGCCTATCAGAACTGGTCCTCGGGGATCGATCTCGAGTCCGGCATGCCGGAAGTCGTGCCCGAGATGCAGCCGAAGCCCGGAGTGAAACTGCCCAACGTGTGCCCGCCCGATATCGGCGGCAAGGATTGGCAGCCGTCCGCGTTCTCGCCGCGCACCGGACTGGTCTATGCCGGCATCTTCAATATCTGCATGGACCTCACCGATCACCCGCAGTCGTATATACCGGGCACCCCCTACGACGGCATGGAGATGAAGCGGTATCCCGCGCCGGGCGGCAATTGGGGCGAGTTCATGGCGTGGGACCCGGTCGCGGGCAAAAAGGTGTGGTCGCACAAGGAACGCTTCATGACGATGAGCGGTGCGCTCGCGACCGCCGGCGACCTCGTTTTCTACGGTACCGCGGACGGCTGGTTCCGCGCGCTGGATGCACGGACCGGCGCCGTGCTCTGGTCGCAGAAACTGGGTTCCGGCGTGATCGGCCAGCCGATGACCTACATCGGGCCCGACAAGCGCCAGTACGTGGCGGTGTACTCGGGTGTAGGCGGGGCTGCGATGGTGAGTTCGTCGATGCCCGGCTTCCCGCCGCGCGGCAGCACGCTCTACGTGTTCTCCCTCGAGGGCGATTCGCCGCACGGTGGCGAGGGCGAACTGGAGACCCGCGGTGGCGCACCGGCCGCCCGCAGCGACCACGGCATGGGTGGCAAACCATGACGGCGCAGCCGCGCTCGGCAGTGGCGGCTGCGCTCGCGTTGCTCGGCATGCTCGTGCTGCTGGGCGCCTGCCAACGGCCGCAGGGCGGCGTGACGTCGAACGTCGCCCCCGCGGCCGCGAGCACCGATGGCGACAAAGTCGCCGCAGTACCCCTGGGGGATGTCGCGGGCGTAGCCGGCAGCACCTATACCGAGACGATCCGCAATCCCTTTACCGGCGACCCGCAGGCGATCGCGCAGGGACGGCAGATGTTCGTCAGCATGAACTGCGCGGGCTGTCACGGCTATGACGCAAAAGGCGGCATGGGTCCGAATCTCACCGATCGGTACTGGCGCTACAACGGCGTCCCGGTGTCGGTCTACAAGTCGATCTACGAGGGGCGGCCCCAGGGCATGCCGGCGTGGAATCCGTCGTTGCCGCCCCAGGTGATCTGGAAGCTCGTGGCGTACATCGAATCGCTGGGCGGCACCGCCCCGGCCGGGGCCTACGAGGCTTCGCTGCGGGGCGATCGACCCGGCGACAACGTTGCACCCGAAGCGCAGAGCACGTCGACGCAACCGGCAAGCGCGGGCAAGGATTCCGCGACCGACGCGACCGATGCGACCGCCGCCGCCAGTCCGCCCCAGGCGCGTCCCGACGCCGGTGGCAAGCCGTGACCGGCGGCGCCAGTCGCCTCGTCGCTGCCGCAGTCGTCGTTGTTGCAGGGTTCGCTGCGTCGCAGGTCGCGCGGGCCGAATCGTCCATGTCCTACCTGACCACCTTCGGGCCGGCGGGCGACCCGGCGACGCGACTCGGGTGGGGCCTCGGCCTCATCTCGATCGCGGTCACGGTGATCGTCACCGCACTGTTGCTCGCCGGTTTGCTGCGTCGTCGCCAGCGCGCCGACCCGAAGGCCCTGGCAGTCGCGAGCGACACCGGGGGGATGGCATGGATCTACGTGGGCACCGGCATCACCACCGTGATCCTGCTGGCATGTGCCGTCTGGACGATCCGCACGATCTCGGCGATAGCGATGCCGGTCGGCACCGACCTCAGCCTCGAGGTATCGGCGGCCCAGTGGTGGTGGCGTGTGCGCTATGACAATGCCGATCCGTCGCAGGTGTTCGACACGGCCAATGAAATCCACATTCCGGTCGGCCGGCCGGTGCGCGTCGAGCTGGAGAGCCTCGACGTGATCCATTCCTTCTGGATTCCGAAGCTGGGCGGCAAGATGGACGTCATCCCCGGTCGCACCAACGTCACCTGGCTGGAGGCCGATGCGCCCGGCGTGTACCGCGGCCAGTGCGGCGAATACTGCGGTGCACAGCATGCACACATGGCGCTGTCGGTCGTGGCCGATCCGCCGGCGACGTATGCGGCGTGGGTCGCGGACCAGCTGGCGCAGGCGCCGCGTCCGGCTTCCAGCGACGTCGCGGCGGGGCTCGCCACCTTCTCGCGTCACTGCGCCGCCTGTCATGCGATTCGCGGCACCGACGCCGGTGGCATCCTCGGCCCCGATCTGACCCATCTGATGAGCCGTTCGACCCTCGCGGCAGGCACGTTGCCGAATACGCCTGCCAACCTGCTTGCCTGGCTCGCCGATTCGCAGGCCATCAAGCCGGGCTGCCGCATGCCGCGCCTCGCGCTGTCCGCCCGGGAACTGCAGTCCGTGGCGCGCTACCTTCAAACCTTGCAATGATGGGGGCGTGATGATCGATTCCGGACCTTTGCGCGTTCCCGTGCTCGCCCGCGTGTCCGACGATCCCGGCATCGAGGAGCGCCTGCGCCGCATCTGGGAGACCGGACCCGGCCTGATCGGCTGGCTCTCCACGGTGGATCACAAGGAGATCGGCAAGCGCTATCTCGTGCTGTCGTTCCTGTTTCTGCTGATCGGCGGTATCGAGGCCGGGGTGATCCGCGCGCAACTCGGGGCTCCGGACCAGACCCTGCTCACCCCGGAGCAGTACAACCAGCTCTTCACGATGCACGGCGTGACGATGATCTTCCTGTACGCGCTGCCGGTGCTCTCGGGTTTCAGCAATTATCTCTGGCCGCTGCTGCTCGGGTCGCGCGACATGGCGTTTCCGCGCCTCAACGCATTGTCCTTCTGGATCTTCCTGCTCGCGGGACTGTTCCTTTATGCCAGCTTTCCGCTCGGCATGGCGCCCGATGGTGGCTGGTTCAACTACGTGCCGTACGCGGCGCACGAATTCAATCCCGGACCGAACATCGACGTCTACGCGCTCGGCATGGTGTTCCTCGGCATGTCGACCACCGTGGGCTCCACCAATTTCATCGTCACCCTGGCCCGCACGCGCGCGCCGGGCATGTCGCTCAACCGCGTGCCGATCCTCGTGTGGGGAACGCTCACTGCCTCGGTCGGCAATCTGCTCGCGGTCCCCGCCGTGAGCCTCGCCTTCTTCATGTTGTGGATGGACCGGCAGGTCGGGACCCACTTCTTCGACGTTGCGGCGGGTGGTCAACCATTGCTCTGGCAGCACCTGTTCTGGATGTTCGGCCATCCGTGGGTCTATGCCATCGTGCTGCCGGCCATGGGCATCGTTTCCGACGCGCTGCCCACGTTCTGCCGCAGACCGCTGGTCGGCTACACGCCGGTCGCGCTGGCCACCGTCTCGACGATGGTGCTGGGATTCGGGGTCTGGGTGCATCACATGTTCGCGACCGGATTGCCGCCGATCGCGCTGTCGTTCTTCAGCGCCGCGAGCTTCGTCATTGTGATCCCGAGCGCCGTTGCGGTGTTCGCCTGGCTCGCGACGATCTGGACCGGTCGACCGGTATTCACCGCCGCATTCCTGTTCTTTGCCGCCTTCGTATTCCTGTTCGTCGTGGGTGGTCTGTCCGGTTTCATGACTGCGTCCGTGCCGGTCGATCGCCAGTTGACCGACACCTACTTCGTCGTCGCCCATCTCCACTACGTGCTGATCGGCATCAACGTCTTTCCGGTGGTCGGCGGCATCCATTACTGGTTCCCGAAGATCACCGGCCGGCTCATGAACGAGCGGCTCGGACGCTGGAGCTTCTGGGTGATGTTCGCGGGGTTCAACCTCGGCTTCTTTCCGATGCACATCGCGGGTTTGCTGGGGATGCCGCGACGCATCTACACCTATGGGAGCGGTATGGGCTGGGGTCCCGTGAACATGGTGATCACGCTGGGCTCCTACCTCTTCGCCATCGGCGTGCTGCTGTTCCTCGTCAACGTCTGGCGCAGCCTAAAACGCGGGGAAGCGGCCGGCCCCAATCCGTGGCATGCGCCGTCGCTGGAATGGTCGACCGCGTCTCCGCCTCCGGTATTCAATTTCGCGGTGATTCCCACCGTCGCGAGCCGCTATCCGCTGTGGGAGGACCGGCTCGAGGCAGGCGCAGGACGCAGTTCCACGGAAGAGGGCATGCTGCTCGACCATGGGCGCGAGACGATCGGCACCACCGTGGTCGGTGCCGAGCCCGACGTGATCCTGCGCATGCCGGGCGATTCGCTGGCGCCGCTCGCGCTGGCCGTCGCGATGGCGGCGATCTTCGTCGGCCTGTTGCTGCATTCGTGGACCACCGTGATCGTCGCGACGGGCGCATTGCTGTTGACGTTGGTGGCATGGCTCTGGCCCAGCGCGGCACTCGGCCAAACGATGGAGATCGCTGATGAATGACGCCGGGATTTACCAGGGTGCAGCCTTGCCGGTCGGCAGCAAGGGACGATTGTCGTCCGGCTGGTGGGGCATGTGCACGGTGATCGCGACCGAAGCGGCACTGTTCGCGTATCTGTTCTTCAGCTACTTCTACATCGCGGCCCAGGCGCACGGCGAATGGCCGCCCGGCGGCCCACCGAAGCTGCTCATCGCGGTGATCGACACGATCATCCTGGTTGCCGGCAGTTTCACCATGATGTGGGGCGAGCGCGGCATTCGTCGCGGCAATGCCCGCAGGCTGTTGTGGGGTCTCGGCGTGACGATCGCGCTCGGTGCGATATTTCTCGTGCTCCAGTCGATCGAGTGGCGCTCGAAACCGTATTCCCTGAGCACGAACGTCTACGGCTCGCTCTACTTCACGACGACCGGGTTCCACGTCGCGCACGTGATCGTCGGTCTGCTGATCCTGTGCGCGCTGTTCGCATGGACCGCGCTGGGCTATTTCGGCGCGCGCCGGCACTCCGCCGTTTCGATCGGCGTCATGTACTGGCATTTCGTCACCGTGGTGTGGATCGGGGTGTTCGCGATCTACTATGCGATGCCGTACGTCGCGCCCGGGTGATCCGACGGGATAGTCGTCGCGGCGGTTTCTGGCGCCGCGTCGAAGGCGGGGCCTTGAACCGGACCGGCGGGCGCGCTCGTCATCGGGGGGACATGTCGCCGGACATGGAATACGATGGGTGTGTCGACTTGCCAGAACCGTTCTCCGGAATGCGATGAAAGCCTGTCTGCTGTTCGGTCTGCTCGTGATGACTGCGTCCGCGCACGCTCAGTCGGAGAACGTCGACTTCTTCATCATGGGGGGTGCGCTGCGCGCGCTGAACGAAAACACGTGGACGGCCGAAAGCGGGTTCATCTACAAGCCCACCAACCATTTCGGCATCGGCTTCGCCTACAACAACGACGGCCACCTGCGCAACAATCATCGCGACGGCATGCTCGCGCAAGCCTGGTATATCCGGGCGCTCGGTGATGGTTTCGAGCTGCAGGTAGGCACCGGCCCCTACGCGAACATGAACAACACGTCGGTCGACGGCGTCCGGATCAATGAATTCAAGGTCGGACTGATGAGCTCCGTCGCGCTGAAGTGGCGCCTGCCGGGCAACACCTGGTACCTGCGGACGCAGTACAACAACACCTGGGTACCCGGGTCGTTCAACTCGAATGCGCTGCTGTTCGGCGTGGGGCGCGATTTCGCGTATAGCGACGAGCCGACGAGCGGGCGTTTCCTCAATGCCGACGTGAGCGCGTGGGGCGGCGCATCGAGGACCACCCAGCTCGGCGACCAGCACACGGCCGCCGCGTGGCAGATCGAGGCGCAATACCTGGTTGAGAATCCACAGCACTGGTGGGATATCGCGGCCTATTCCGTGGCCTACCTGTCTGAGGGCGATACCAATTTGTCCCACCGCACAGGCGTTCCCTTTCAGCTCTGGTGGATCGGCCAGACCCGCCACGTGACCTTCAGCTTCGGCATTGGTCCCTACGTGGCCTACGACGGCGACCGTGGCAAGAAGCTGATCTTCGCGGGAATCGGCAGCATCCGGGTCATGTACCTGCTGAAGGAGACGCAGCGTCATCGCTACGAGGCCGGGCTGATGTACACCCGCGTCGCGTCGTTCTACAACCGGGACCAGGACATCTTCATGATCGGGCTGCTGGCCCGGCTCTGATCCCTGGTGGCGGCGGCTTTCGTGCGCGAAATGACTTTCGGCACGCACAGACAAGGCAGCACAGCGAACCGATCAGGGCCCGGTTCACGATCCGAAGCGATTGAAGACGACGAGCGTGCGCACCTCGATGCTCTCGCGCGGAATGAAGTCCGTCGGGCAGGCCGGGTTGCCGAAGCCCGTATGCGGCATGAAGCGCGCGCGCCCATCCGTGCGCGAGTCGTAGCACTTCAACAATAGAAACTCGGCGGGCTGCATTTCCGAGATGTAGAACCAGCGGTGTCCGGCGTTGTGGTGCACCGAATAGATCTGGCCGCTGTGCCGCGGCCGCGTCGCGTTGTCCTCGCCGAAATGATGGATGTCGGTGACCACGAGATCCGCCTGTGCCACCGTACGTGCATCGCACACGGCAAGCGGATTGTCGCGGACAGGGCCCAGGATGGGGCGCCACAGATTGACGAAGGCGACCTGCGCGTCCGATAGATCCGATCGGCCCACGGCTGCGAGTATCTCGAGCTTGCGCTTGGGTCCCGATTCGAGCGTGTAGTCGTTGTGCACCTGGTCCACCGGCACCCGCACGCCCAGTTCGCCTCGCGCGGCTCGCACGGCGCGGCGCACGTTGTGGTCGAAGACGAAGACCTCTTCAGCGTTCATCAACTCGCGCACGACGTTGCGCACTTCCGGATAGTAGTGCTCGCGGACTGTCGCATCATCGTAGAAATCCGTGACCTCGGACGGGCGCGCGTGAAACTCGAACCCGTGTTCGTCCAGCCGCAACGAATCGGCAATCGGTCGGGCATCGTGGATCGGCATGGCATGCGGAACCGACTTCGGGCGCTCCGTGGCAATCCCGCTGGTGGGCGGGAAGATGCGCACTTCAGCCCGTTGGACGCCCGAGGCGATGTAGCCCAATTGCCCGGTGACCGCGGGTAACTGCCCGGTGGGTTCGTACCTCATGCAAGCCTGCCTTTCGAAACGAGATCGAGGCTCCCATGATGCGCGATCTCGGCGCCGGGTTCATGAACGGCCGTGGCGTCCCTTTCCGCCGCGCACCGTGCGGGGTGACCGATGTTCCGAGTCGTCGGCGAACCTCAGGCTGCCTTGGCGCGCGCAGGCAGACGCCAATCCGCTCGCGGAAAGTGGCACGTGTACCCGTGCGGGTAGCGCTCCAGATAGTCCTGGTGCTCCGGCTCGGCTTGCCAGAAGTCACCCGCCGGTTCCACCTCGGTGACGACCTTCCCTGGCCAAAGACCCGAGGCGTTCACGTCGTCGATGGTACGCAGCGCTTCCTGCTTCTGCGCATCATCCACGTAATAGATCGCCGAACGGTACGAAGCGCCGCGGTCGTTGCCCTGTCTATTCTTCGTGGTTGGGTCGTGAATCTGGAAGAAGAATTCCAGCAGCTTGCGGTAGCTTGTTACGGACGGGTCGAACAGGATCTCGATCGCCTCGGCATGGTTGCCGTGGTTGCCATAGGTGGCATTGCGCACCTCGCCACCGGTGTAACCCACGCGCGTCTTCTGCACGCCCGGCAACTTTCGGATCAGGTCCTGCATGCCCCAGAAACATCCTCCGGCAAAAACGGCTCGTTGCTGTGTCGTGTTCATCTCAGTTCTCCTCCACCTGGTTCAAATACGCCTCATAACCCTCGGCTTCCATGTCGTCGCGATGGACAAACCGGAGCGACGCCGAGTTGATGCAGTAACGCAGGCCACCGCGCTCGCTCGGGCCATCGTCAAAAACGTGACCCAGATGGCTGTCGCCGTGCGAGGAGCGCACTTCGGTACGCACCATACCGTGCGAAGCGTCGCGCAGCTCGTTCACGTAGGCCGGTTCGATGGGCTTCGTGAAGCTGGGCCAGCCGCAGCCTGATTCGAACTTGTCCGACGAAGCAAAGAGCGGCTCGCCGGAAACGACATCCACATAGATCCCGGGCTCGTGGTTGTCCAGGTACTCGCCGGTACCGGGCAGCTCTGTGCCGCTCTGCTGCGTGACGCGGTATTGCTCCTCGTTCAGGCGGGCGACGGCTTCCGGAGATTTGTCGTAGGTTTTCATCGGGTCTCCGATAACACGGAATGGAACACGGAAATGGGCCCGGCAGCGGGCGTTTCAAGAGCCGACGCTGGCAACTCCGCCAGGCAGGATAAGCATAAGTGGCCCCACCGATACGAACAGCGGTGTAAGCGGAATCCATGGGCAGGTAGCCGGGCCGAGGGCGGCCCGGCGCACGGGGGCTCGTCGTGATCCAGCCGTCGCGAGCGATGCGCGCCGCCGCGGACGATCCTGTATCTCTATCAAGCTGCCTGAAGTCTACTTGCAGATCGGGGAGGGCTGTTCAGACGACAATGGCTGCATGCCCGCATGGATCGCCCAGCAGCGTGCAACCCAAGAGGAAGACGCAGTGACCCAACAACGCATCCATGCCGGCGCGCTCGACGTGGCCTACGAAGACAGCGGTGCTTCATCGAATAACACCGCCTTTCTGCTCCACGGCTTTCCCTACGACATCCATACCTACGACGAGGTCACGCCGATCCTGACGGCCGCGGGATGCCGTGTGGTCGTGCCTTATCTTCGCGGCTTCGGCCCGACGCGCTTTCTGGCACCGTCCACAATGCGTTCCGGTCAGCAGGCGGTATTGGCTCACGACCTGCTCGCCCTGATGGATGCGCTGGGCGTGCAGCGCGCGGTTCTGGCGGGCTACGACTGGGGTGGGCGCGCGGCGTGCATCGTCTCGGCGCTATGGCCGCAGCGCGCACAGGGCCTGGTCACGGGCGCGGGCTACAACGTCCACGATATTCCCGGATCGCGCCGCCCTGGAGTGCCGGAAGACGAGCATCGCTACTGGTACCAGTACTATTTTCATGGCGAGCGTGGCCGAGCCGGGCTCGAGCAGAACCGCTACGCGCTGTGCAAGCTTCTGTGGAGGTTGTGGTCGCCGAACTGGAAATTCGACGAGCAGACGTATGCGCGCTCGGCGGTGTCGTTCGACAACCCGGATTTCGTCGAGGTGGTCATCCATTCCTACCGGCATCGCTACGGCCTGGTGTCGGGAGACCCCGCCGTGGAGGAAACGGAGCGGCGACTCGAAGCGCAGCCCAGGATCGGTGTGCCGACGATAAGCATGGACGGCGGCGGCGACGGAGTGCGTGCGCCGGAAGGGTCGGTCGGCCACGAACGACACTTCAACGGCCGCTACGAGCGCCGTGTCGTGCCGTTGGCGGGACACAACATTCCGCAGGAGGCACCGCAGGCGTTCGCGCAGGCCGTATTGGACCTGGCGTATCCAACCGAGTAGCACCGCGGGCACGGCCGCCTAGCCATATGGACGATCGATGCGATCGATGCCTGCGCCTCAGCCGACGAATTCTCCGCCGCATTGGCAGGCGGGATTGCCGTTCGGTGCGCGCGGCACAGCGCCAACACATTTGTAGCAGAGCTTGCGTGAACAATTCGTACAGAGCGATACATTCTCGAAGCGATAGCTTTCGCCGCAATCCCGGCACGACTCTCGGTCGGACAGGTAGGCGTCCAGCCAGTCATCCCGCAGGGCGGCTTCGCAGGCGCGTATAAACGCCCGCAGATTGTCGCTGACGCCTTCCGCCTTGGCGCCGTCGCTGTAGGCCCAGCAGCGCACCGCGATCAGGTCGTACCCTTCGATCAGGGAAGATGCGGGGCGGCCTTGGTCATGCCAATTGGTGGCGAGGGTTTCGTACTGGGTGTGGGCGGACATTGAGTGAAAAGAGGATGGTGAATGGAACGGTGAGTGACGGTGACACGGCCCGAGGCGAAGCATGGACTTCGTCCGGGTCATTCGCATGTCCGCAAGGCAGATTCCGAACGGACAGCGCGACTCGGGCTCATCTCGAAATAGGTTTGGGGGTCAGCAAGACCGTGGATGCTACCGTGACCAGGTTCGCTAGGCGTTCGTCAACGGCGGCCGCTTCGCAGTGACCAGGACCCACGTACTGGCATCGGCGTGCTAGCTTCCTGCGGAAATTCCTGGCAACGGAGGAGCAGCGAATGTCGAACGATCAGACGGTCCAGTCACTGTGGGAAAGCCACGCAGCTGATCGCAATCTCGTACCCGCCGTGCGGCGTTCGCGGTGAACTCGGGGCGCGCGCGGCGCGGTAGGAATCGACTCCATTCTCGAGTGCCGCCCGGAGCGACGGCGTCCCTCCGGTACGAACCCTAGACGCCGTGTGCCTGCCGTGCTCTGCGAGGCATCAACCACAGGCCAGCCACGCCGAGAGCGAACAGAGCGGTTGTTGCTGGTTCCGGCACTGCGCTGACGGCCGTCATCGAAGTCACGGTGAAGATCCCAAAGTACGAACCCGGCAGCACTCCCGAATTGCCGGCAGTGTAGCTTTCAATTGCGAGGGTGTTGGTTATTGCATTGTCGGCGCTGCCGGGTTCGAGGCCAGCGGTCTCCGGAAACGCCAAGCTGGCAAGCCAGCCTGTCTGAGTCGTCTGCCTGCGCAATTCCGCTGCCACGCTTGTCAGAGTGCCCAGGTTGTCGGTTACCTGGCTGGCGGTAGATAGATTGATCCAGTCGATCGGCTTCGGCGCGGTCAGTGAAAGATGGTCGTTGTAGACCGCCGCTCCTTGCGCAGCGGAAGTGGCCCGGCGACTGGATCGCTGCTGAAGGATCCCGGGGTTTGCCCCGTCCAGCTCAACTGGAAACTGGAGGAGACCCACGTCAGGCCGCTGGCAGTGTCCGGCCCGACCATATCCGGCACGCCATGAACATCGAAGGTCGCAGTGCCCACGAGACCGACTATCTGCTGAGCGGCTTGAGAGCCATCCGCCTTGAGCCGGATCACGGTGCCGGTACCCGTGAGGGTGAACACCGTGGCGGCCTCCGCGGTCAGCGCGCCCAGAAACAGCGCGGCCGCAAATGCGCAGACTCGCTTCGACTTCATTGACTGGACGACGCGCAGTGCAAACGCGGGCATGGTTGATTTCCGGGTAGGTGTGCAGGGTGCGTTGTTGCGCCCATGGGAATACGAGTCTATAGCCCCATTCCGTGTGCGAGGCAATTTTCATTCTCTGGCTGCCACGGTGCGGGGAGTTTCATGGCGTCGGTCGAGGATTCGCCCTGCGCCGAGGCATGCGGCCAAGGCAAGGATGTAGATTCGACAAATCAGGCATGCAATGACATTAGGGCCTGTTCACACTACTCGCAGCCCATCGGCGATGAGCGCGAAGTTGATGAAGCCAATGAACATGAGGTCGAGTTTCTCGAATCGCGAGAAGATGCGCCGAAATCCCTTGAGCCTGCGGAACAGCCGCTCGATCTCG
>JBBQHP010000008.1:0-154654 GCA_038324085.1 Burkholderiales bacterium | reverse complement strand
TGGACCAAATGAGGCTATGGCAATGACAGGCGGCCCCCACGAAGGTGGCCCCAAGAACGCGGGGCCGCGTTAGCGACCCCGATCAGCCGCTTCGAGCGGCTCACAACTTAAAGCCCCCGGCTCTGCCGGGGGATACTTACAACCGCCGCGTAACGCCGGCCACGAGCGCCCAGTCGAAAGTGAGTTGTGCGCCGTGGGTATGCCGGTACACCGGCAGTTGCACGAAACCATAGACCTCGGTCAGTGGCGACAGACTCCAGCTCAGTCCGGGGCTCGCGAAAACGGACTGGCCGCCGGTCACGTCGGGCTCCGCGTTCGCGCCGCCATCACGGGTGCGGACCATGGCATTCAATTGCAGGATCGCAGTGACATGAAGGTTCAACGGATAGCGATAACCGCGGGTCACGCTGAACTGATTGCCCGGACGAAAACCGTCCTTGGTCGCGACGGCGGCCTGGAACGTGGCCTGCGCGAACCAGAGCGCACCTTTGCGCGCGGGCCGCGTAACGAAGGCACCCGTGACCAGATCGATGCTGCCGGTCCCCGGCTGCAACGAACGTTCCGCCAGCACGCCTTCGACGTTGGTGACCCGATATGGGCCTGTGGGCAGCTTGAAGCCAAGGATGTTCCGATGCATCGGCGGTGCGCCACGAAGCCAGCAGTCGTGCATCGCCGATGCGGGAGAACCTCCACGATTCCTGTGTCGGATCGGTATCGGGTTCAGCCACATGTGAATGGGAGCGGCTGATGACCGGGAGCGTGGCGCTCAGCGCCCAGTGCGGCGAGAGGGTGTAGTCGAAGGTGGCGAGCAGGTTGTGGTTGGTGGTCTTGGTCTCTCGCGCCTCCTCGTCACCGGCCGTGTCAGCGCGGTGAGAGCCGGACCAGGGCCGGCTCTGGTCGATGTATTCGTAGCGCAGATCGATGCGTCCGCTGCCGGCTGCCGTCGGAATGCCCTGCAGATTCCAGTTTGTGGTGACCGCACAGAACGCGGAACCGCAGTTCGCGAAAACGTCCGCTGCGGCCAAGGAGGTGGTGGCGAGGATCAGTGCCAAGAGCAGACGCGCACCGGACCTCGCGGCCGTGAGTGTCCCTCTGTCTGCCTGAGGCGGTGGTGAATGCATGGCGCGGATTTAAGCACGTAACCCCGCGGGTACCCGTGCGACAAGATGTCGCTCCCACCGCAGACGAGGGCGCAGTGCGCCCGCCGTCCGGTGATGCCACAGGCCCATCCGATTCGACCGGATGGGCAGCTGCCGCGGCAGGCGCCGTTCCCGTCCGGTCCGGCGCCCGCCGACCTGGGCGCTCAAGCCTTCGAGCGGCGCCGCCGTGTCATGAATCCGAGCATGCCCAGGCCAGCGACCAGCAGCGCCCAGGTTTCGGGTTCGGGCACCGGCAGCGTTCCGGCCTGCAGCACCTGGAGCTTCACCAGATCGGCGCTGTAGTCGTATACGACGTTGTAGCGGAAGCCGTTGCCGAAATTGTGCGTGGTGACGGTTGCGAACGTTCCGCTCAAATCGCCGGTGGAATCGAGAATCACGAATTCGTCACCGTCGTTCAGCGCGCAGGTCATGACGCATGTCAGTGCCAGCGTGCCGTCGAGTGTCGCCTTGCCATTGACCAAGAAGATGTCGTACAGGGAACTGCTGGCGAGTTCGACGTCGAAGGAGCCGGTCGCCGCCTGCCGGTACTCGCCATTGAAGGTGAGTGTTCCCGGTGAACTGCCGGGGGCCACATGGCCGGCGTTGATCAGGACATTGGATGCGAAGCTGCCGATGCCCTTCAACGTGCCGTTGTTGGTGAAATTGTCCGGCAGGCGGATGGTGCCGGTCGTCACCTCGACGATTCCCTGGTTGTCGAAGCCGAGGTTGTTGCCGATCGTGGAAGTGCCCGTGCCCGCGGTCTTCGTGATGAGTCCCGTATTGACGAACGTTCCCACCTGGCCGCCGTTGTGAACCGCGCTCGAGTCGGTCTGCAGATCGATCCGGCCTGCATTCTGGAAATTGGCGCCATTCTGGAAGTACAGCGCGCCGGAGCCTTGCCAGTTGATCGTGCCCTTGTTCGTCAAGCTCACGCCGTCGAGAAACTTGGTGCCGCCGTCACGCACGTTCAGCGTGCTGCCCGCGCCTACGGTCCAGGCACCTTGCAGGTAACCGCCCGTGAACTCGGCACTGCCGTTCAGTTGCGCGGCCCCGCCGTTGAGCACCCCGCCGCGCAAGGACAGATTCTGCGATTCGAAAGCGCCGTTGAATCTGGCATTGCTGGTCACCATCGCAACGCCGGCACCCTTGAATCGCGTGCCGGCGTTGAATGTGGCGTTGCCGCCGCTGAAGTTCAGCGAAGCCGCGGAGCCGACGTCGATCAGACCCGCGGAGTTCACGAAGGCGATGGTGCTGACGTTCGCGTCCTGGTTCGACGCCACGCGGAGCGTGCCACTGTTGTCGAAGGTGGATGTCGCGCCGCCGTTGTTGACCAGGGTGGTGCCCGTCTGCAGTTCGAACGCGCCGCGATTGTCGATGAGGGCACCGTTCTGCATGTACAGCGCCTGGCCGGTCTTCCACGCGACCACCCCCTTGTTGACGAGGGTCACGCCATCGGCGAACTTGGTGCCGCCATCGCTGGCCACCAGGGCCTGTCCGAAGCCGATTTCCCACGAGCCCTGCAGGGAGCCGCCGGTCCATGCCACGAGCCCGTTGACGATGGCGTTGGTGCCGACAAATCCGCCGCCATTCAACGACAGGTTGCTCGACTCGAGAGAACCGTTGAAGCTCGCATTGCTGTTGATCGCCACCACGCCCGGTCCGGTGAACACGCTGCCGGCATTGAAAGTGGCGTTGTTGCCGTTGAAATTGACAGTGCCGTCGATCAGCAGCGTGCCGTTGTTGATGAAGCGCACGGTGCTGATCGTTGCCGTCTTGCCCGCGGCGACTTTCATCAGGCCGTTGTTGGCCAGGGTCGGCAGCGCGCCGCCATTGTTGGCGATCGTCGCGCTCTGCAGTATCTCGAACACCTGCTGGTTGTCGACCTGGGCACCGTTCTGCAGATACCACGCGTTCTCCGTCTGCCAGCTGAGCAGACCGTGGTTGGTGATCTGCGCGCCATTCACGTACTTGGTTCCGCCCGACAAACCGATGAAGTTCTGGTCGGTGCCGATTTCCCAGGTGCCCTCCAGCAGGCCGCCGGTCAGGTCGACCGTACCGTTCACGACCACCTTGGACCCGGCACTGCCATTGCCGCCGGCGAAGCTGCCGTTCGCGAGGGTCAGGTTGAGCGAGTTGAAATCGTCCACGAAGCGGGCATTGGAATTGACGACATTGGACCCGCTGCCGACGAACTTCGTACCCGAGTTGAAGGTCGCGTTGCCGCCGTCGAATCTGAGTGTGCCCTCGGCGTTCAGCGTTCCGCCATTATTGACGAAGGCAAGGGTGCCGATCGAGCCCGACATGCCCGAGGCTGCGTGCAACGTACCGGTATTGGTGAAGCCGGGCAGATTGCCGCCGTTGTTCACCAGGCTCGCGCTGCTGTTGAAGTTGAAAGTGCCCTGGTTCAGGAAGCTCGCGCCGTTCTGCAGGTACAGGGCATTGCCGGTATTCCACTGGACGGTGCCCTTGTTGGTGAAGGTGGCCGCATCGAGATACTTGGTGCCGCCATCCTTGACCTGAAGTTGCTGGGCGTTGGCGAGTTCCCAGGTGCCCGCGATCGAGCCACCAGTGAACGTCACGTTGCCGCTCACCACGGCTGCGCTGCCGGTGAAGGCGCCGCCCTGTAGTACCAGGTTGCTGCTCTCGATCGCACCGGCAAACGTGGCGTTGCTGGTGATCAGGTTGGTCCCGCCGCCGATGAAATGCGTGCCGCCATTGAAGGTCGCATTGCCGCCACCGAAGTTCAGCGTGCCGTTTGCTTCGAGCGTACCGGCATTGACGAATGCGACAGTGCCCATGTTCGCGGTCTGGCCCGCTGCTACGCGCAGGGTGCCGCCGCTGCTGTTGGTGAAGCGCGGGAGGGTGCCGCCGTTGTTGACGATCGTGGTGCTGGCCTGGATGTCGTAGAGCTTGTTGTTCACGATGCCGGCGTCATTCTGGAGATAGAGCGCGTCGCCTGTCTCCCACTGCACCGTCCCGTTGTTGACGAGCGTTGCAGCGCTCATGTACTTGGTGGAACCACCGACGCCGCGCACGAGCTGGCCGGTCGCGACTTCCCAGGTACCCCCGAGCACGCCGCCGCTGAAGCTCATGCTGCCGCCGATCC
Organism: Burkholderiales bacterium; assembly: GCA_038324085.1. Taxonomy (GTDB): domain Bacteria; phylum Pseudomonadota; class Gammaproteobacteria; order Burkholderiales. Next base: position 150,409 of record JBBQHP010000008.1, on the reverse strand, counting down.
GGGCCGCGGTCCCCGTTGCCGTGCCACCGGCCACGCTGAGGTTGGATGAGGTGAATGCTCCGTTGAAGCTGGCATTGCTCGAGATGGTGGTCGATCCGATGCCGATGAACTGGCTGCCGGCATTGAAAGTGGCATTGCCGCCGGCAAAGTTGATCGTGCCGGTCTGAGAGTCGATGGTGCCGCTGTTCACGAAGGCGATGCCGCCGATCGTCGTGCTGCCCGCGCCGGCGCTCTTGCGGAATGTCCCGCTGTTCAGGAACGTCGAGGTGCTGCCGCCGTTGTTCACCAGCGTGTCGTTGCCCTGTGCATCCCACAGCGACTGGTTATCGATGAGCGCGCCGATCTGCAGGTACAGCGTTTCGGCATTCCAGTTCACCCGCCCGGTCTGGTTGGTCAGCGTCGACCCGCTGAAGTACTTGGTGCTTCCGGCGTTGATCTGGAGCACCTGGCCCGCGACCAGCGGCTCCGGGGCGGTGACGCCTGGAGCGTATACGCCGCTCGAAAAGACGTAGTCGATCGCGAAGGCGGATGGCGACAAGGCGAGCAGCACGGCAACGCTCAGGGCGTTGCGGCGCAGAGGCGGGTGGAGCATCAAGGTGGGTCTCCCGGAGTGGGACTGCAAACGGCCGAAGACTTCTTGGTCTCGCCGCGGAGCGAGCGGGTCCGAAGTTCTGCGAATCGGCTCACTGGCTCGCGCATGGTTGCGAGCCGGAGTACGCGTGTACTGTTCAAAGGGTTAAACGTGTGCGTGTGGCGGACCTGTGCGGCCGCGCGCTCTCGTCGCCGCTCGCCAGAATCACGAGCGTGACGTGGGTGGCCGCAGCAATACCCGAGCCAGAAAAAAATCCTCGGCCTGCCCGGGGGTTACCGGAAGAGGCGAGGCGTCACGTCAGTTTTCTCGACAGTGACACGGACGAGCACGCGCGCCGGGCGGATCATTCGAAGCGATCGGTGGCGCACGAATGCCCGGCGGCGGTTGCCCGTTACTTCCGCTTGGCGCCCTCGGTCGGCCGATTCTCCGGCTTCTCCGGCTTCTCGGACTTTGCGGGCCTCGCCTCGTCACTACGCGTGCCGCCGGTCCCCATGTTGTGGTCCCCGGTCTGGCCCGTCTTGGTGGTCTCGGGCGTGACGCCCGCCCCCGTGTGCCCGCCCGGATCGGGCCCCATGGCGAGCTGGGTGGGCCAGTCGATCTGCCGGGGCGGCGCCGACACGGCAATCAGCGGGGCACCAAGTGCAATCATCGCGATCAGTCTGAACACGGTTCCTCCAGCGGGGAATGGCCGATTCGGACGACGGGCGCATCGGCTTGGTTCGCGCTCGTCCCGGAGCGGGTCCTGCCAGAACATAGAGTGTCGCAGCGCCGGATCGTTCGTGCGGCTAAGCGTTGTGCGCAGGATATTCGGCGGGGGGCGCCGGCCGGCCGAGTATCAGGTCCGCGGCCTTCTCGGCGATCATCATGGTGGGGATCTGGGTGTTACCCGAGGGCATGGTGGGCATGATGGACGCGTCCGCCACCCGCAACCGTTCGACCCCGATCACGCGCAGCGCGCTGTCGACCACGGCGGTGGGATCGGAATCGGGCCCCATCCGGCAGGTCCCCATCAGGTGCCAGGCGGTACCGCCGCGGCGGCGCGCAAACTCGATCAGGTCCGCATCGGAAACCGCGGAGGCCGGCGGATATTCGTCCCGATCCCGGTAGCGGCTCAAGGCGCGGCCATGCAGGATACGGCGCGACAGGCGCAGCGCAGCCGCGACCACGGCCTTGTCTGCCGCCTCGGCCATGTAGTTGGGCTGGAGGAGCGGGTCGTCGAACGGATTCGCCGTCGCCAGGCGGACCGTGCCCCTGCTCTTCGGCCGCAGCAGGTAGAAGCCGAGCGTCATGCCGGGAAAATCGTCGAGCAGTCCGGCGACGCCTTCCTTGTAGCTGCCGGGACTGAAATGGAACTGCAGGTCCGCGCGGTCGAGCGCGTCATCGGATTTCCAGAACGCGTACGCCACGGACGGGCTGATCGCCAGCACGCTCGGCCTGCCCATGGACCACAGCGCGATCTGCTCGAGCAACCGCCAGCCGCGCGCCGTCTGGTTCAGCGTGGTCGCATTTTTCACCCGGCACACTGATCGCACCATGTGGTGGTCCTGCAGATTTTCGCCCACGCCCGGGAGGTGGTGGGCGACGGGAATCCCGATCGGATTCAACAGGCTGGCGGACGCAATGCCCGAGAGCATCAGCAGCTTGGGTGTATTGGCGGCCCCGGCAGTGAGAATGACTTCCCGGCGCGCCCTGACCTCGCGCAGCGCCGCGCCGGGTCCGGCGCAGTACGCGACGCCGACTGCGCGCCGTCCCTCCAGGAGTACGCGGGTCGCCTGCGCGTTCGTGCGCACCGCGAGATTCGAGCGCTTCGTCGCCGGGCGCAGGAAGGCGTAGGCGGTGCTGTGGCGCCGGCCCTTGAGGATCCAGCGCTGGTAGTAGCCGGCGCCCTCCTGGCGCGCGCCGTTGTAGTCCGGATTGTCGGGTACGCCGATTTCGCGGGCGCTCTCGATGAACGCGTCGCACAGCGGATGGCGCCAATCGCAGTCGGCGATGGGCAGCAACCCTTCGCCGCCACGGTAGCGCGGATCGAACGGGCCGATGCGCCGCTCGCTGCGCTTGAAGTAGGGCAGCACCTCGGCGTAGCTCCAGCCGGGATTGCCGCGCGCGGCCCAGCCGTCGTAGTCGTCAGGCTGCCCGCGCGTGCGATTGAATCCGTTGATGGAACTCGATCCGCCCAGCGTCCGGCCCTGCGTGGTGGGAATGCGCCGGCCGGCCGTCTCCGCGCTGGGTTCGGTCTTGAACTGCCAGGTGTACCTGGCGTCGTAAGCGAGCTTGATGAATCCGGCGGGGATGTGAATGTACGGATTGCGATCGGGCGGACCCGCTTCGAGCAGGCAGACGGTCGCGCGGCCATCGGCGGACAGTCGGTTGGCAAGCACGCACCCGGCCGCGCCTGCGCCCACGATGACGAAATCGAAGGTCTCGGACTCCCTTGCCTGCTCGCTCATGCTGGATGGCCTTGCTCGGCCGTTCTGTCGGATTGGTGCTCAGGGTACATCGCGGTTCCGCCCGGGTGTCGCGGCAGGCGTGTATTGCGTCTGCGCCGGTACGGTCGAGGTCCCCGGCTCGAGGGAGGCGGGCGTCGGCAACCCGCGAATCAGGTCGGCTGCCTTCTCGGCGATCATCATGGTGGCCGCGCAGATGTTCGCCGACGGGGTCGTGGGCATCACCGAGGCATCGACCACGCGCAGCGCAGCCACGCCGTGGACCCGGAGTTGGTCGTCGACGACCGCCCGTGGGTCGTTTGCGGGTCCCATGCGCGCGGTGCCGTTCACGTGATAGGACGACACGGCGTAGCGCCGGGCGAAGTCGAGCAGTTCGTCGTCGCTGCGGACTTGCGCGCCCGGCAGCGATTCGCGCAGCACGAAACGGCTCAACTGGGGCGTCCCGAGCAGGCGCCGCGCGAGGCGCATCCCGTCGATCAGGACTCTTCGATCGCGCTCGTCCGCCAGATAGTTCGGTCGGATGAGCGGATCGGCGAGCGGGTCGGACGATCGCGCCTGGACCGTGCCGACGCTGTGGGGTCGGTGCTGCCACACGCCGCAAGTCATACCCGGGTAGGTATCGAGCATCCCCACGTAGCCCTCGCGATAGCTGGCCGGTGCGAACACGCCCTGCAGGTCCGGCCGGTCGAGCCCGGGGCGGGACTGCCAGAAAAAGTGCACGAGCGAGGGGCTCAGTGCGAGGATGCTGGGCCGGCCCAGCATCCAGCGGGCGATCTGGCCCCAAAGGCGGGGGGCACGGGACAATTCGTTCATCGTTGCGACGCCCTGCGTGCTCGCCACCAGGCGCACCGAATAGTGATCGCGCAGGTTGTTGCCGACGCCATCGAGCACCTGGACCGGTGCGCTGCCGACGCGCTGCAGGATTTCGCCGGGACCGATGCCGGAGAGCTGCAACAGCTTGGGGGTGTTGAGTGTGCCGCTGCACAGCAGCACTTCGCGACGCGCGTTCACAATGGCGCTGGTGCCCGCCGCGGCCCCCCGGACGAAGCGCACGCCGACCGCGCGCCTGCCTTCGAAGATGACGGCAGTGGCCTGAGCGTTGGTGCGCACTTCGAGATTGCGACGCTTCCGCGCGGGCGCGAGGTAAGTACGGGCGGCGCTCATGCGCCAGCGCCCCTGGATCGTGCGCTGGAAATAGCCGACGCCGGCCTGCGTTGCGCCGTTGTAGTCCGGATTGCGCGGCATCCCGAGGGTCTGGGCGCCGGCAATGAACTGTTCGCAGAGCGGATGGAACCAGTCGATGTCGGTGACCGGAAGCGGACCGGCGCGACCGCGATAGGCGTCGTCCCCGCCGACCCGACATTCGTTGCGCTTGAAATAGGGCAGCACTTCCGCGAAGCTCCAGCCGCGATTGCCCAGTGCCGACCATTCGTCGTAGTCCTCGCGCTGGCCACGGTTGTAGACGAGCCCGTTGATGGACGTGGAGCCGCCCAGCGTGCGCCCTTGCGGCAAGGGGATGCGGCGGCCGTTGGTCATCGGATCGGGTTCCGACGAGAACTGCCAGGTGAAGGCGGGATCGAAGACCGCCTTGATGTATCCCGCCGGAATATGCAGGTAGGGATGCCAGTCGGGGGGTCCTGCCTCGAGCAGGCAGACGGTTGCCGTGCCGTCCTCGGTGAGGCGATTCGCGAGGATGACACCGGCCGCGCCGGCCCCCACGATCACGTAGTCGAATACGTCGCCTCCGGTGCCGGACTTCGCGCTCATCGCGCGTTCTCCGAGACAGTCCGGGCGCTCCGGCGGATCGCGGCGCAGTTTCGTGCCGCGGCTCCGGATTGCGCTCGCGTCGCGCGCTCGACCCCGGCCTCCGCCCGGTGCCCCATCTGTCCCATCCGCAGGATCGTGGTGCCGTGTGCCTTCAGGCCGCGGAGGACGCAAGAGATCGTCTTGGCCATCAGCGGCGCGGGCCCGAGCGAGAGCCGGACCAGCAACGGCCGCTGCGGGGCGCGACATGAGGGCGCGCACGCTCGCCCGAATCTGCTGTCCGCGGTCCGACAGGAATGCGACCCGTTGGGAGCAACATTCGCGCGCGTCCCGGTGCGCGGCGATGGCGGTTCCGATCGCACCGGGCGCGCCCGTTCACCGCTGGTCCGCGTCATGACGAACGGGCCAGCGCGCGTTCGCGGATCGAATCGAAGTCCGCGGGGAGCCGGTGCAGATCGAGACGCCGCCCCGCCTTGACGATCTGGCTCGGGCTATCGTGTCCGATCAGTCCCGGCAGGCGCCGGGACGCTTCGAGCAGGCGCGGCAGATCGACACCGGTGTCATAGCGCATGAGTTCAAGCGCGTGCACGATCTCTTCGCTGCACACGTTGCCGGTCGCGCCCGGGGCATAGGGGCAACCACCGAGCCCGCCCAGCGCCGTGTCGAAGCGATCGGCGCCGGCATCGATGGCGGCGAGAACGTTGGCGAGACCCATGCCCCGGGTATTGTGGAAATGCAGCGTCAACTCGGTGTCTGGCCACTGCTCGCGGAATGTGCCGACCAAGGCTGCGACCTGGCCCGGATAGGCCATGCCGGTCGTGTCGCACAGCGAGATCCCCCGGGCGCCGAGGTCCTCCACGGAGCGCCGCACCCAGGCGAGCACGGCGGCGGCGGGGACATCGCCCTCCATCGGACAACCGAAGGCGCACGACAGGGAGACGTTCACTCTTTTTCCTGCTCCACCAGCCAGCGCGGCCACTGTCGACAACGCGGCGAACGACTGCTCCCGCGTCATGCGAAGGTTGGTGAGGTTGTGCGTCTCGCTGGCCGACATGACGAGATTCAGTTCGTCGGTGCGAGCCTCGATTGCGCGCTCGGCACCGCGCACGTTCGGCACCAGCGCCGTATAGACGACCCCGGGGACGCGTTCGATCCCGCGCATCACCGCTTCCGCATCGCGCAATGAAGGAATCGCATGCGGCGACATGAAGGCGGTGACCTCGATCTTGGCCACGCCGGACGCGGACAGTTCGTTCACGAGCGCGATCTTGTCACGGGTCGCCACGAACGCCGGCTCGACCTGCAGACCATCGCGCGCGCCGACTTCCTGGATGTGGATGCGCTTGCGTGCGCCGTGCCAGACGCTCATCTCACGACCCCTGTTGCCCGCAGCTCGGCAACGTCTGCGGCGGTCAGGCCGATCCCGGCCAGCACTGTGTCGGTTTTCTTGCCCAACCGCGGCGCGGCCGAACGCACAGATCCCGGCGTGGCCGACAGCTCGGGCACGATGCCCGGCACGTCGAGCTCGTACCCCTCGCGCGTGCGCTGCCGCAGGATCATGTCGCGGGTGCGGAAGTGCGGATCTTCGTGAATGTCCTTCGCGGTGCAGACCTTGCCGGCCGGCACCCGGGCGCTGCCGAGCGCGGCGAGCACGCCGATGATGCCGTGCAAGGCGGCCAGCGTGTCACCGATCGACACGCCCACTCGAACCGGGACCCTCCCGGGTTCCCCGGTGAGATGGCGCAACCCGCCCATGGCTTCGCCGATCACGCCGAAGCCGGGCAGGTCACGATAGGGCTCGGTCTGTCCATAGCCGGAGATGCGCAGCATGATCAGACCGGGATTCCCCGCGCTCAGCTCTTCCCAGCCGAGCCCCCAGCCTTCGAGCGTACCGGGTCGGAAATTCTCGATGAGCACGTGCGTCTCACGGGCCAGGCGGCGCGCGATGTCCTGGCCGGCCTCGGAGCGCAGATCGAGCGCGACCGAGCGCTGGTTGCGCGACGAGACCTGCCACCATGCCGACGTGCCGTCCTTCAGCATGCGCCAGTTGCGCAGCGGGTCGCCGGTAACGGGGGGTTCGATCTTGACGACCTCCGCGCCGAACTCGCCGAGCATCTTGCCCGCGAATGGTTCCGCGATGAGCTGTCCCTTCTCGATCACTCGCACGCCGGTCAGTGCTCCGGGGGTTGGCGTCGGCAGGGGCGTCTGGGTCCGGGTCATGGTTTGGGGGGCGCGACAGTCCAGTTGGAAAGTGCGGGATGATGAACCGCGTCCCGGTGGCGGTAAACGAATCTGTCGCGAGGAGCAATCGCGGACTGGACACACGAGATGCAGGGCCGTTCCTCATGGAGGAAGCAATTGCGGCGGGCGTTGACGAGATTCTCGGCAAGCCGCTGGATCTTCGTGAACTGGGGGCAGCATAGCGGCGCACTACGTCCGGTAACGAAATCGACGCCTTCGACATCCGCGGAACATGCTGCGGGGCGATACTGGACATCGTGAGATCCAGGAGCGACAAGTCCGATGTCGTGCTGCGTCCACTCACGGTCGCTCGAGCGGGAACTCGGTCACGAGGTGCGGGTCGTATCGACATGACCGTGCCACGCGATGCTTTCCGACGACGAATGCCGAAGAATCGCCTTGCACCCACGCCTGATACTCCCCCACGCCTCGACAGGAGAAACGCCATGAAACGAGTCTTGCCATTCCTGCTGAGCGCCGCGCTTGCAGGTGCGACGATGTACGCAATTGCCGACGACGATCGTCCGCCGACCGGTGACGAGCGTGCACGGATCGTTCAGACACTGGAGGGTCTGGGCTACAAGTCGATCGGCGAAATCGAGATCGAAGGCGATCGCATCGAGGTTGAGGATGCCTTGCATTCCGATGGCAAACGCTATGAACTGAAGCTCGATGCTGCGACGCTCAACGTGCTGAAACGCGAGTTGGACGACGACTGAAATTCGTTGCGTCAGTCCGGTGCCGCGGTCTGCCGCAACCTGTGGGCAGATAGGAACTCCCATATGCGCAGTCGCGATCACGGCCCCATTTGTCCGCCGCCAGAACACCGGAGGCAGCGCTTGCGGTCGTGGCAGTTGCTGCGGCGTTGAACGAAGGTCGTCCGATCTTCAAGAGCTTCTCTACATCGTTGTTGGTGCTCTTGTCCCCGCGTCCACGGCGGCGTGCGGCTGCCGGTCAACTCGAGTCGGTACGGCCAGGGAGCGCTCGAGTCCGCTCCGGCGTGAACCAGGCCAGGCGGCGCAGGAATGCTCGGCGGAGTTCAATCCCCCCACCCCATGCGCGTGGCGAATCACGGCCGGGATCAGTATCCCGTTCGCGCTTTACGAAACGATTTCGTACGGTTGCACCCGCGTTACCGACTGGTAACACTCATCGGCATGGGAGTCCGTTCAGGCGCGCGCGGGCTCGCCGTCACTGGCGTGTAACGCGGGGCCGAGCGGGCCCTACGCCGACGTGGGCGGGGAGCGAGCGTCGCAGTCGCCCGGCGCGAACTGCAGCAAGACGGGGGGTCAGGAAACGATCTGCTCCCGCGAGCGGAAACGATCCGACCGTTTGCTTGCCCGAACGGGCGTTACGAAGCGCTTTCCGCCGGCTTGCGCGGGGACGCCCGGCGCGAGGACGGGCGTTTGCGAGCCTTCGGGGCCTCCTTCGCCGCCATCTGTTCGAGGATGTCCGCGACTTCGCGCTTGCCGAGGTTGCGCAGCGCAGCGATTTTCTTGAGTTGTTCCGCGCGCGGTCTGGCGTTGCCCTGTTCCCAGTTGTAGATCGACTGGGCGGTCACGCCGATCATCGCGCCAAGATCGGCGGCCGAAAGTCCGAGTCGCGCGCGCTGCGATTTGAAGCCTTTGGCGACGAATCGCATTTTCGGGCCGGTTTCGACTTCGGTGTTCGCTATTGCCTTTGCAGCGGGTCCCCGACGTTGCAGCACGGCTACCTGACGCCCGAGATTGGCAACCTGCGCCTTCAGCGACGCGATGCTGCGCCGATATTGCGCCGAAGCTTTTCTTGTGGCTTGCAGTTCCGTGCGGACCTCCTTGCGGGAGAGTCGGGTGATCTCCTGTTTGAGCAAAACACCGATATTCGACATGGGCATCCTTTTATGTTTGGTTGAAGAGCGTGGGCGTGGCCATCGGGAACTCAGGGCCGGTTCACGCGCCGTTCCGCACGGTATCGGTTGCCGGCTGGATGTCGCACTCGGAGCGACAAATCGCGCACGGACTTTGGTTACCGACGTCGGATTGGTGCCGCAATTTTGACACTAATCCCGACTTTGCGTTTTGACTGGATCTGCGGACGGATCTGCGTCCTTATGAATCGGAGACATCCGGGACCGGCATCGGTCGTTATGATCGGCCACTCGTCCGCGCAACAACAACGCCGCATCCCGATGGCGATCTGGAACGGGCAATGCGATCCGGAGGAGGTTTCCGTAGCGCGCTGCGCGAGACGAAAAAGGGTTGCGCTGCGCGGCTGCTACGCGTTACTTCCAGCTGCGCGCGAGGTCTGCGGCGGAAACGGTGGCGGGCTCCGCCACGGTGTCGCGATCCTGATCGAACAGGCTCTCCAGTTCGACGATCGCATCCTTAGAGGTCTGGATGATTTTGGCTTCGTCCTGACGCACCGCATACTGACGCAACAGTACTTCCTCGTCGTGACGCCGGAAACGTGAGACGGTGTCGCTCGCTTCGCCGGCGGAAAACCCCGATGCTTCGAGCGTGTCCTGCGCCATGGCGAGTGTGGAAAGAAAAGTTTCCCGATTGATCGACTTCACGCCCAGTTCCATCAATTTGTGTGCATGGAAGCGATTGCGCGCCCGGGCTATCACGGTGACATGCGGAAAATGCTTTCGAACCGTCTCGGCCGAAAGGATCGACGACGGAACGTCGTCGATCGCCAGGACGAAGATTTCGGCGCGGTCGAGCTTGGCCGCCCGCAGCAAGTCCAGTTTGGCGGCATCGCCAAAATAGGCCTGGCGACCGAAGCGACGCACGGCGTCGACCTGATCGGCGCTGATGTCGAGCGCCGTGAACGCAATGCGACGCGCATTCAATACGCGTCCGACGATCTGCCCGACGCGCCCGAAGCCTGCGATCACTACCCGGGGTTCTTCCTGATCCGGGATGGCATCGAAGTGCGGTGCGACCTTCGCCTTCAACCGCGGTGCGATGACGTTCTCGTTGAACAGGAACAGCACCGGCGTCAGCGCCATCGAGACCGTCACGATGACGATCAGGAACTCCGCGGTCTCGCTCGATATCGCCTTGGATGCCAACGCGACGTTGAACAGCACGAAGGCGAATTCGCCCGCGTGACAGAGCAGCGTGGCGAGGCAGCGGCTGCCTTCGGCGTCGTCGCCCGACAGGATGCCGATCGGGTACAGGATGGCCGCCTTGAGTGCCATGAGGGCCAGGGCACCGCCGATCACCGCCCACGGATGCGAGGCGAAGAGCCCGAGATTGGCCGACATCCCCACGGCGATGAAGAACAGGCCCAGCAACAGGCCCTTGAATGGTTCGATGCTCGCTTCGATCTCGTGGCGGAATTCGGAATCGGCCAGCAGCACGCCGGCCAGGAATGCGCCGAGCGTCATCGACAGGCCCACCGATTGCATCAACAGGGCGACACCCAGCACGATCAGCAGCGCGCCTCCGGTGAAGATTTCCTGGATGCCGCTCTGTGCAATCGCCTTGAAGATCGGGCGCAACAGGTAGCGCCCGCCGAAGATCACCAGCGCGATGACGGCTGCAGCCTTGAGCGCTCCGAACCAGGGGTTCTCGGCACGAGCACCCTCGACGACGACCAGCAACGGAATGATGGCGAGCATCGGGATCACGGCCATGTCCTGGAACAGCGCGATCGAGAAAGCGGTGCGACCGTAGCGGGTCGCGAGTTTCTTGCGCTCGGACAGCAGCTGCAGGACGAACGCCGTGGAGTTCATCGACAGCGCCACTCCGATGATCAGGGCCGCCTGCCAGGGCAGCCCGTAGATCAGCGCGATGGCGCCGAACACGAACGTCGTGACGGTGACCTGCAGGCCACCGATTCCGAACACCGATTTGCGCAGGATCCACAAGCGCGACGGCTGCAGTTCGAGCCCGATCAGGAACAACAGCAGCACGACGCCCAGTTCCGCGAATTGCAGGATGCTTTCGACCTCGGTGATGAAGCGCAGCCCCCACGGGCCGATTAGCAGCCCCGCCGACAGGTAGCCGAGCACGGCACCGAGCTTGAGACGCTTGAAGATCGGTACCGTCACCACGGCAGCCGCCAGGAAGATGGCGGTTTCGGTGAGCAGGTTCATCGCGGCGTGTTGGGGCTTGCTAGGCGACCGGAACGGGAATCGACGCAATCGGGTGCGGCTGCGCCCGATTGCGCGTTCGAACGATCAACGCGCGGCGACCACGCGGATCTCGACCTTGAACTTGGGCCGTGCCAGCCTGGCCTCGACGCAAGCGCGCGCGGGCGCGGCGCCGGCCGGCACCCAGGGATCCCACACCGCGTTCATCGCGTCGAAATAGGCGATGTCGGACAGCCAGATCGTGGCCGAGAGGACGCGTGACTTGTCGGTGCCGGCCTCGGCGAGCAGGGCGTCGATCTGGTCCAGGATATTTCGCGTCTGCTCGGCGGGATCATCCGGCACGGGTTCGGACGCGACTATGCCCGCCAGATAGGCGGTGTCGCCGTGGATCACGAGTTGGGAAAGGCGCGGGCCGACGTGCTTGCGTTCGATGGTCATGGGTTCAACCTCAGGCGAGAGACTGCATTGGTTCGAAATGGAGCGACGGGAAAACGAACTGCCGTGGTGGCGATCAATCCGCCCTGTCCCAGGATGGATGCCTGGAGCGCCACGCCGGAGCCGATGTTGCACAGGATCGCGCTCTTCGTCCGCGGCGGTTCCAGGATATCCCCGGGATCGAGCTGGTACCGGTAGCGATTCGGGTTCGGTGGCGATTCTGCCAGCGGGTGGGGCGCGATCATCGTCATGGTCTCCTCCGTGTCTGGTGGACGCCGCGTTCTGGCTCTACCCGGAGATCCGCGCGGGTCTCGCGCTCCTCATGGTCACCAGTTCTTCGGCGGCGGTCGGATGGATCGCCACGGTGTCGTCGAAATTGCGCTTGGTCGCGCCCATGCGCACGGCGACGGCGAAGCCTTGCAGCATCTCGTCGGCCCCCGGGCCGATGATGTGGCAGCCGACCACGCGCTCGTCCTCGCCGGCGACGACCAGCTTCATCTGCATCTTCATGTTGCGCCCGGAAAGACCGTGGATCATCGGCGTGAATTTCGTCTCGTAGACCTTGGCGGAATCGCCGAAGACCGCGACCGCCGCTGCTTCCGTGATGCCGACCGTACCGATGGGGGGATGACTGAAGATGACCGTCGCGATGTTCTCGTAGTCGAGCTTGCGCTCGCTCTGGCCGCCGAACAGGCGATCCGAGAGCCGCCTGCCGGCGGCGATCGCGACCGGTGTCAGCTCGTGGTGGCCGATCAGGTCGCCGAGCGCGTAGATGCCGCTCACGTTGGTCTGCTGGTAGGGGTCCACCGGAATCACGCCGTGCGCGGTGGCCTCCACCCCGGCGGCGGCCAGGTTGAGATCCGCCGTATTCGGCTGGCGGCCCACCGCCCAGAGCACGCAGTCGTAGGGGCCGTGGCGCACGCTTCCGGTCATGAGCCAGAGCTCGCTCCCGTCGTGCTCGATGGCGCTGGCGAGGACGTCCTTCAAGACGCGTACGCCGTCGCAGGTCATCTGCTCCATCAGGGCATCGCGCAGCATCGCATCGAAGCTGTGCAGGAAGTGGGTGCGCCGGAGGAACAGGCTCACCTCCGTGCCCAGGGCCTGCATGAGACCGCCGATCTCGACCGAGATGTAACCGGAGCCGATGACAGCCATGCGCTTCGGCTGCGTTTTCAGTTCGAAGAAGCCGTCCGAGGTGATGCCAAGGTCTGCGCCCGGTATGGCGGGCCGGATCGGCTGGCCCCCGGTGGCGATGACGATATGGTCCGCACTCAGCGTCTCGCCATTCACTTCGATGGACTTCGCGCCGTTGAACGAGGCGCGCCCGCGCACCAGCGTCACGTTGTTGGCGCCGAGGTAGCGCGCGTAGACGTCGTTCAGGTTGCGCACATAGGCATCGCGCGCCGTCTTGAGGATCGACCAGTCCAACGCATGGGACGGGACGGCGAAACCGTAACCGGCGGCGTCTTCGAACCCGTGCGCAAACTGGGCTGCGGTCCACATGATCTTCTTCGGCACGCAGCCGACATTCACACAGGTGCCACCGAGGCGACCCATTTCCACCAGCGCCACCCGGGCGCCATGGCTTCCCGCGCGATTGGCGGTGGCGACGCCGCCACTGCCACCGCCGATGCAGATCAAATCGTAATGCGATGCCATGTTGCGAGAGGACGATCGTTGCAAAACGTGGACGTTACCTGCAATTGCCGATGCCGAGAAGGCGCTCGTGCAAGCGCGAGCGCACGAACTTCGGGGTGACGATGGTCGAAAAATTTCGCGTCCAGGGGTCGCCGGCGAGCGGCCGGGCGGCGACTGGTGACGGTTATACTCGGCCGATCATTCACCCGCTGGAACAGACCATGATCGACCTCTACTACTGGACCACTCCCAATGGCCACAAGGTCACCATCTTCCTGGAAGAAACCGCACTGCCCTACACGATCAAGCCGATCAACATCGGGCGCGGCGAGCAGTTCGATGCAAGCTTCCTGAAAGTCGCGCCGAACAATCGCATCCCCGCGATCGTGGATACCGATCCGGGTGACGGGCGCGAGCCGATCTCCATCTTCGAATCAGGTGCTATCCTCGTGTATCTCTCGGCGAAGACCGGTCGATTCATGCCGCGCGACACCCGTGCGTGGGTCGAGGTTATGCAATGGCTCATGTGGCAGATGGCCGGACTGGGTCCGATGGCCGGGCAGAACCATCACTTCGCGCAGTACGCACCAGAGAAACTGCCGTATGCGATCAACCGCTATGTGAAGGAGACTTCACGGCTCTACGGCGTGCTGAACAAGCGGCTCGCTGATCGCGAATTCGTCGCGGGCGAATACTCGATAGCCGACATGGCTTCGTATCCCTGGATCGTGCCCTACGAGCGCCAGATGCAGGATCTCGACGACTTTCCGCACTTGAAGCGCTGGTTCGTTGCCATCAGGTCACGGCCTGCGGTGCAGCGGGCCTACGAGCTGGCGAAGTCGATCAACGTCAAGCCCACCGTGGACGACGAGGCAAAGAAGATCCTGTTCGGACAGGATGCCTCCACCGTGAAGTGACGACGGCGTGAGCATCCGGCTGTTCGAACTCGCGGGCGCCGATCCGGCCCGCCGCTATTCGCCGTACTGTTGGCGCACCTGTCTCGCGCTCGCCCACAAAGGCCTCGAGTGGGAGACGATTCCCTGGCGATTCGCCGACGGCGAGCGCATCGCCCCCTACGGTTCGCGCACGGTACCGGTGCTGCTCGACGACGACCGGGCGGTCGTCGATTCCTGGGTCATCGCGGCCTATCTCGACAGCAGTTACGGCGAGCGGCCGCCGCTGTTCGATAGCGATGCTGCGCGGGCCGAAGGCCTGCTCATCAAGTTCTGGGTCGAGCGCACCTTGAACCCGTTGATCACGCGGATGGTTGCTCTCGATATTCTCGACATCGTTGCCGAGGGAGATCGGCAGTACTTTCGCGAATCGCGCGAAAAGCGCCTCGGAGGCCCGCTCGAACAAGTGGTCGCGAATCGGGATCAGACACTCGTGCGATTCCGGGAAGCCCTCGAGCCGCTGCGCGCGATGCTCGACCTTCAGCCGTTCGTGGGCGGCGCCGCCGCGAACTACGCGGACTACACGGTATTCGGCACGTTCATGTGGGCACGGGGCGTGTCGCCGTTTCGCCTGCTCGCCCCGGATGACCTCGTCCATGCCTGGCGCGAACGCATGCTCGATCTGTTCGGCGGCCTGGCACGGCGCGCGACGGGATTTCCGGTGTAGCCGCTCATGTCCATCGCCAACCTGCGCAAGGAGTATCTCCGGGAACGCTTCGACGAAGCCGACGCGGCGGCCGATCCGATCGACCAGTTCCGCCGGTGGTTCGATGAAGCGCTGCAAGCCGAATTGCCCGAACCGAACGCCATGACGCTCGCCACGGTCGACGCCGCCGGCGCGCCATCCGCCCGGATCGTGCTGATCAAGAATTTCGATGCGCGCGGGTTCGTTTTTTTCACCAACTACGAAAGCCGCAAGGGCCGCGAACTGGCGGCGAATCCCCGCGCATGCCTCCTGTTCCACTGGGTCGAACTCGAGCGCCAGGTCCGCATCGAAGGCGCGGTGACGAAAATCGCGGCCGCCGATTCCGACGCCTATTTCCGCGAACGTCCGCTGGGCAGTCGGTACGGTGCTTGGGCGTCGCGACAGAGCGCGATACTGCCCGATCGCCAGGCGCTGGAAGCGAAGCTCGCGCAAGTCGAGCGCGAATTGGGCAACGATCCGCCGCGCCCGCCGCATTGGGGCGGCTATCGGCTCCAGCCCGATCGGTTCGAATTCTGGCAAGGTCGGCCGAGCCGGTTGCACGACCGCTTGCAGTACATCCCGGTGGCCGGGGCTGCCTGGAAGATCGAACGACTCTCGCCTTGAACCGGTGAATCAGCCCTCGGTCGCGGGTGCGACCGGCGGGGTCGGCCGCTGTCTTTCGCAGCACCTCATGGAACGAGGGGATCGGGACCTGTCGGGCAGAGCGGCCAGGGCGTGGCGCGCAGGCTCCTGCGACTTCGTTGACTCGGAAGAAAGGCTGTTCGCGCTGCTGGCGGCGTTCAGGGCGCGGCGCGTGATTCCGTCGCGCCAGCGGCCGAGGCGTCGCGTCCGTAGCTCGGGTGCTCCCGGATCTTGTCCGCCACGAACGCGTTGATGCCCGGGGGCAGGCCGTTGCACATGCGCGCGAACAGTTCGCTGACCCGGTTTGCGTCGAAGCATCGATCGGGTGTCAGGGTGGGCGTGCGCTTGTGTCCGGCGCCGGAATCTTCACCGTCGTCCACCGTCATGTGCGCCAAACCTCGTCCCGGCTTCCAGGTCAGCGCGCGTTCGCCGGTGGCCTTGTCGTAACAGAGCTGGAAAGCCAGGGGAGCACCGGATTCGTGGCACCAGACGATCAGATCGACGTTCTGCGAGAAGAACCACCGGCGCGGCGGTTCGCCGCTGATCTGGCGCGTGGGCACGAGTTCGGTCAGCATTCAGTCGATCGCCTTGTATTCCACCGACAGGATGTCGAGCGTTTCATCGCCGCCCGGGGTGTGAACGACCACGCGGTCGCCTTCGCGCGTCTTGAGCAGTTGCCGCGCGAGCGGCGAGATCCAGCTGATGCGCCCGCGCGCCACGTCCGCTTCGTCAACGCCGACGATGGCGTAGGTGTGTTCTCTGCCTTCCGGATCCGACACCGTCACCGTGGCGCCGAAGTAGACGGTGTCGGTGTGCTCGCGGGTCGCCGGGTCGAGGACTTCAGCGATGTCGAGCCGCTTGGTCAGGAACCGGATGCGGCGGTCGATCTCGCGCAGGCGGCGCTTGCCGTAGATGTAGTCGGCATTCTCCGAGCGATCACCGTTCGATGCGGCCCACGCGATGACCTTGGTGAGTTCCGGGCGTTCCTTGTCGATCAGTTGCAACGCCTCTTCCTTGAGCCGGTGATGGCCCTCCGGGGTCATGTAGTTCTTGGTGCCGGCCGGCAGCGGCGAGGGCTCTTCGACGTCTTCGTCCTCGTCATGGTCGGTTTCCTTGGTGAAGGCCTTGTTCATGGGCAGTGGGTTCGCGCGGTTGGGGCATTGGGCCGCCCGGCGCTCGAAGCGGAGACCGGTGGCTCTGCAGGAGCGCAGTGCGGCGAATTATAGGCGGGGTAGAATTTGCCGATCGATTCTTTGGTGGAGGAGCGTGTCATGACGATCAAGGTGGGAGGGCGGTTGCCGGCAGGGACTTTGTGGGAGCTGATCGAGGAGGAGACCGCGGGTTGCACCCTGGGGCCCAATGCCTTCGAGGTGGACCAGCTCGTGGCGGGCAAGAAGATCGCGGTGTTCGGCCTGCCCGGCGCTTTCACGCCGACTTGTTCCGCCAAGCACGTGCCGGGCTACGTGCAGCGCTTCGAGCAGCTGCGCAAGGCCGGATTCGATGAGATCTGGTGTCTGGCGGTCAACGACGCATTCGTGATGGGCGCCTGGGGCCGCGAACAGGGGACGAAGGGCAAGGTGCGCATGTTCGGTGACGGGTCCGGCGCCTACACCAAGGCACTGGGCCTGGAGCTGGATCTGGATGCGCGTGGCCTGGGACGGCGCATGCAGCGCTTCTCCGCCATCGTCGTGGACGGCGAAGTGAAGAGCCTCAATATCGAAGGGCCCGGCAAATTCGAGGTGAGCGACGCGGAGACGCTGCTGAAGCAGGCCGAGAAGGTGATCAACTACATGCCGTAGGCCGGTGCTGGCGCGCCTGCGCTTCAGTTTCGCGGCGCGCGGATGGCGGACTTGGGCCGGAAAGCCTTGCAGGCTTCCGGCCGGGTCTCCAGATAAGGGCCGCCGATCAGGTCGAGGCAATAGGGCACCGCGGCGAAGATACCCGGCACGAGCGGGTCGCCTTCGCTGCTCATCAGCCCTTCGAGCGTTTCGCGGATCGATTTCGGCTGGCCGGGCAGATTGATGATCAGCGCACCCTTGCGGATCACTGCGACCTGCCGCGACAGGATGGCGGTCGGCACGAACTTGAGGCTGATCTGGCGCATCTGCTCGCCGAAGCCCGGCATCAGTTTCTCGCCGACGGCGAGCGTTGCCTCGGGCGTGACGTCGCGTGGTGCCGGGCCGGTGCCGCCGGTGGTGAGCACGAGATGGCAGCCCGCAGCGTCCACCAGGGCGATCAGCGTTGCTTCGATCTGCGGTTGTTCGTCCGCAATGAGACGTTCCTCGAATCGGACCGGGTTGAGCAGGGCGCGCTCCAGCCATTCGCGCAGTGCCGGCAGGCCTTCGTCGCGATAGACGCCCTTCGAGGCTCGGTCGCTGATGGAAACGAGGCCGATGGTCACGGCGTCGTGGGCGCTCATTCCGATGGTTCCGGTGACGGCGCCGGAGCAGGCTCGGGCATCAATTCCCGCAGCACCTGGAACAGTTCACGGAACGATTTCGGCGGCTTGCCTTCGCGCTGCTCGCGCTCGGTATTGCGTATGAGCGCCCGGATGCGCGGTGCGTCGGCAGCGGGGCAGTCGGTGAGCAGTTCGGTCAGCGCTTCGTCTTCCTCCAGCAGCCGCACGCGCCAGCGTTCGAGCCGATGCAGCCACGCCGCGTGGCTGCGCGACTGGCCCAGAATCGCATCGAGCTGTGCTCGAATCGGGGCCGGGTCCACATCGCGCATGATGCGGCCGACGTACTGGAGCTGGCGTCGTTGCGCGCCGTGTTTGCTGATGCGCTTCGCCTCGCGCACGGCATCGAACAGCGCTTCGGGCAGGTCGAGAGCGGCGAGACGCTCGTCCGACAGGGCCACCAGGGCCTCCCCCAGCCCCTGGAGCGCCAGCATGTCGCGCTTCACCTGCGACTTGCTCGGGCGCTCGTCGATGTCGTCTTCGCTCGTGGTCTCTTTCATGGCAGGCGCTATCATAGCCGATCGACTTCTCTCAAAGCCGCACGCCGCGGCTCGCGCCATCGTGTCCGACAGCCCTCGCTTCAGCCATGCCCTCGCCACTCTCCGGACCATCGCCGCCGATGTGCTCCGACACGCCGCCGCCGCAGGCGCCACCAGCGCCGAAGTCGACATCAGCGAAGGCTTCGGTCAGGCCGTGACCGTCCGCCACGGCGAGGTCGAGACCATCGAATACAACCGCGACAAGGGGTTCGGCGTCACCGTCTACGTCGGGCAGCAGCGTGGACACGCTTCCAGCTCGGACCTGTCGCCCAAGGCGCTCGAGGACACGGTGCGGGCCGCGCTCACGATTGCGCGCTATACCGCCGTGGATGAATGCGCGGGCCTGGCGGACGCCGAATTGCTCGCGCGCGACCTGCCGGAACTGGATCTGTATCACCCCTGGGATGTATCGGTGGAGCAGGCCATCGTGCTGGCGCGCGACTGCGAAGCCGCGGCCCTTGCCGTGGACCCGCGCATCTCCAACTCCGAAGGCGCCTCGGTGCATACGCAGGAATCGCAGTTCGTGTATGCGAACTCGCTCGGGTTCAACGCCGGCTACCCGGGCTCGCGCCACAGCATTTCCTGTTCGGTGATCGCCGGCAAGGGCGAGGACATGCAGCGAGACGACTGGTACACGATCGCTCGCGTACCCGACGCGCTGGACGAAGGGCGCACGGTGGGCGAGACGGCGGGCAGACGCTGCGTCGCGCGGCTCGGCAGCCGCAAGATCGCCACGAAACAGGTTCCGGTCCTGTTCGAAGCGCCGATCGCGGCGTCGCTGCTGAGCCACTTTGCGGCGGCGGCGAGCGGCGGCAGCTTGTACCGCAAATCCTCGTTCCTGCTCGACCAGCTCGGCGAGCGCGTTTTTTCGCCCCAGGTCGTGATCCGCGATCTGGCCCACATACCGCGTGGCCTCGCAAGCAGCCCTTTCGACGACGAGGGCGTGGCGACGCTCGATCGGACCGTGGTCAGGGACGGCATCCTGGAGGGCTACTTTCTCGGCAGCTATTCGGCGCGCAAGCTCAAGATGAAATCCACCGGAAATGCCGGCGGCAATCACAATCTCGTGCTCGACACGACCGGCGAGGACTTCCCGGCGTTGCTGCGCAGGCTCGACACGGGCCTGCTGGTCACCGACCTGCTCGGCCACGGCATCAACATGGTCACCGGCGATTATTCGCGCGGGGCCGCCGGATTCTGGGTCGAGAACGGGACCATCGCGTATCCGGTGCAGGAGATCACCGTGGCGGGAAATCTCAAGGACATGTTCCAGAACATCGTCGCCGTCGGCAAGGACGTGCTGACGCGAGGCGCGCGCCAGTGCGGATCCATCCTGATCGGGCGCATGACAGTCGCAGGAGAGTGACGGATTGAAGCTCGCGCCGTCTGGCTCCGCGGATCCGCTTGCGACGGTTCGCGGCACTCGCGGAAGGACCGACGGAGGCGCCGCATGAGTGTCCGCGGCGACGTCTGGCTCGGCATGGGCGGCGTGCCGCCGGACGATCATCCCGTGGCCTACGTCTGGGAGCGCCGCCTGCACTGGGTCATGATCGGCGTCGCGCTGCTCTCGATTCCGTCGTTCTATCTCGACGAGCTGTCCGAAGGCGGCCGGCTTCGCGCACTCGGCTCGGTGATCGAGCTGTTCATCCTCGGCGCCTTCACGTTGGAGCTTGCGTGGATGCTCGCGCTCACCAGCCAGAAGGGACGCTACCTGTTGCGCAACTGGGTCGACGTGGTCATCGTCGTCTTCTCGCTGGCGAGCGTCGTGGGCCTCGAGACGGAATGGGTGGCGCTGGTGCGGCTGACCCGGCTCGCCCTGGTCGGGCTGCTGCTGGCGCGCGCGTTCGGCTCCACCCGCAAGCTGCTGAGACCCGGCAGCCTGCCGTATGTGTTCGCGTTGGGATTCGTTTCACTGCTGGCGGCGGGCGCAGGCTTCCTGTGGCTCGAGCCGACGGTGCACTCATTTCGCGACGGCCTCTGGCTCGCCTTCGTGACCGGTTCCACCGTGGGCTACGGTGATTTCGTCCCCACCACCACGGCCTCACGCATGTTCGCGGTATTCATGGTGATCGTCGGCTTCGGCATCCTGTCCGTCATGACGGCCAGCATTGCCGCCCTGCTCATCGGCGAGGACGAGAAGCGACTGCGCTCGCAGATGCATGCCGACATCCGCGCGTTGCGCGCCGAGGTCGCGGCCCGGATCTCGCAGGAAGAACGGGTCGTCTTGCGGGAACTGCATCGCGACGTGCTCGAACTGAAACAGCAGATCGCCGGTCTCAGGGCCGAGATGCATTCCGGCACCGAGCGTCCGGACAAAGGGTGAGCCGAGAAACGCGTCAACAGCAGCGCGTGATGCCGTCCCATTTGCGGTCCTGCTCGGCCGCGAAGAATTCCTGCCTCGACAGCGGCGGGAGTTCCGGATGGGTCTGGACGTGCCGCGCCTGATAGCGCTCATACGCATCGTCGCCGGAGACTTCGCGGACGAAGTCCCACAGCCGCGCAAGATCGTCGCGCAGGTTGCCGGGTAAGCCGAGCGGTGTGGTCAATCGCGTGCCCACGCCAGTTGCGTCGGCACACGTGGCGCCTCCGACAGCGGCTGAACGGTCTTGCCGTTCACGAAGCGGAAGCTCATGCGCAGCATGTCTGCGATCACGATCCAGAGGATGACGGCGAACAGCAGCGCGAGCGCGGCATCGATGCGCTGGCCGAGGATCAGGGATGGCGCAGTCGCCAGTTTTTCCGGCGGCAAGGTGCCCGCGGCGAGCTTCTGTGCCATGTCATTCGCGCCGGCGAGGAAACCGATGGCCGGGTTCGGGCTGAACACCTTCTGCCAGGCGGCGGTGGTGCAGATGATCGCGAGCCAGGTGAGGGGCAGGCCGGTGACCCACGCGAAGCGCAGCTTGCCCATCTTGATCAGGATGCCCGTTGTCACGGACAGCGCGATGCCCGCCAGCAGCTGGTTCGAGATGCCGAACAGGGGCCAGAGAATGTTGACGCCGCCCAGCGGATCCCTCACGCCTTGCACGAGGAAGTAGCCCCACGCTGCCACGAACACGGCGCTCGCGAGCACGGTTGCGGGGTAGGACGACACGTTCCCCAGTGATTTCGACACGTGCTTCAGCAGATCCTGCAGCATGAAGCGGCCCACGCGGGTGCCCGCGTCGAGCGTGGTGAGGATGAAGAGCACCTCGAACATGATGGCGAAGTGGTACCACATGTCGAGGAGCTTGCCACCGAAAGTGGTGCTGAAGATGGTGGCCATGCCCACGGCGAGCGAGGGCGCTCCGCCGACGCGGCCGAACAGCGTCTTCTCCCCCATCTCGGTGGCGAGCAGGCTCATCTGGTCGACGGTGACCGGGTAGCCCCACGACGTGATCTTCGCGACGGCGTCGACGGCTTCCTTGCCGACCACGCCGGGCGGGCTGTTGATGGCGAAGTACACGCCCGGATCCATCACGCAGGCCGCGATCACGGCCATGATGGCGACGAACGATTCGAGCGCCATGCTGCCGTAGCCGATCATGCGGATCTCCCTTTCGTTCGAGAGCAGCTTGGGCGTGGTGCCGGAGGAGACGAGCGCGTGAAAGCCCGAGATCGCGCCGCAGGCCACCGTGATGAACACGAACGGAAACAGATCACCCTTGAAGATCGGACCGGTGCCGTCGACGAACTGCGTGAGCGGCGGCATCTTCACTTCTGGTGCGAGGATCAGGATCGCTGCGGCGAGCAGGAACACGACGCCCAGTTTCAGGAATGTCGAGAGATAGTCGCGCGGGGCAAGCAGCAGCCAGACCGGCAGCGCCGCGGCGGCGAAGCCGTAGATCATCACGAACCACGCGCACGACATGTCGTTCCAGTCGAAGTACGCCTTGAGTGACTCGCTGCCGTTGATGAATCCACCGCCCCAGACGCACCCGAGCAGAAGGATGATGCCGATGATCGATCCTTCGAGGATGCGCCCGGGCCGGATGCCGCGCATGTAGAGGCCGATCAACATCGCGACAGGAATGGTGCCCAGGACCGTCGCGGTCGCCCAGGGACTGTGCTTCATGGCCTTCACGATGACGAGGCCCAGCACGGCGATCAGAATCACGATGATCATGAGCGAGCCGATCAGCGCGGCCCAGCCGCCGACGGGCCCCAGTTCGTCGCGCGCCATCTGGCCGAGGGAGCGGCCGTCGCGGCGCGTCGAACAGAACATGACCACCATGTCCTGCACGCAGCCGCCGAGCACGGCGCCGGCGAGAATCCACAGCGTGCCGGGGAGATAGCCGAACTGCATCGCCAGCGTCGGCCCGATCAGCGGTCCAGGGCCGGCAATGGCGGCGAAGTGGTGACCGAAGGCGACCCATTTGTTCGTCGGGACGAAATCGCGTCCGTTGTTGAACCGTTCCGCCGGTGTGGCCCGAGTCTCGTCGAGCACCAGGACCTTCGCGCAGATCCATGCGCTGTAGAAGCGATAGGCAACGAGGTAGGTGCCGGCGGCAGCAGCGACGAACCACAATGCGTTGATGGGCTCGCCGCGGTGGATCGCTATGCCCCCGATGGCCGCCGCGCCCATCAGCGCGATACCGAGCCACAGCAGTTTCGACAGAATGCTTCGAGGCATCATTGGTCCTTCCCCCAGGTGTCTTGTTGTCGTGGCGCGCCCGGTATGCCGCTACCGGTTCGCGCTAGTGCGGCATGATAATAGCAACGCGCCGCGCAGGATTTGCCACGGTCGCATTCGGGC
The DNA here is from genome assembly GCA_038324085.1 of Burkholderiales bacterium. Lineage (GTDB taxonomy): Bacteria > Pseudomonadota > Gammaproteobacteria > Burkholderiales. The sequence continues at coordinate 127,211 of JBBQHP010000008.1, read as the reverse complement.
CGATGGAGGACCCTCGGCGTGATTGTCTTAGACTTCGTCTAGAATCGAGGGCGAAGCGCAGGTACGGTGACCTCGCGGAGTGTGATCCGGACTCCCGGTCCACCGTACTGCCGTCGCTGGTGGGGGCGCGGCGGCGGATGTCGGATGGTGTGCAGCCGGGTACTTGGCCGGGGCGACACTTCGGCGGGTAGCGTATCGCGGGGGAGCGGAGGTCGTTGTGGCTGAGTCAGTGCGAATCCTGCTGGTTGAAGATGTCGCGACCGATGCGGAGCTCATGGTGCGCACGCTGCGGCGCGATGGCCTCGATGGCGCCTTCGAGCGCGTCGACAACGAGACCGCGCTGGCCGAAGCCCTGCATACCTTTTCACCACAGATCGTGCTGTCCGATTTTTCCCTGCCGGGGTTCAGCGGTCTCGCGGCGCTCGAGACCGTGCAGCAGCTCCGGCCCGACACCCCGTTCATCTTCGTATCGGGGACCATCGGCGAGGAGCGCGCCATCGAATCGCTGAAGCGCGGCGCAGTCGATTACGTACTGAAGACGAATCTCGCCGGACTCGGCCGGGCGGTGCGCCGCGCGCTCGAACTGGCGAGCGCACATACGGCGCGCGAGCTGGCCGAGCGCGAACTGTCCAACGCCCACCAGCGACTGCGCATGTTGTCCAGACGCTTCATCCGGGTGCAGGAGCGCGAACGCGCGGACATCGCGCGCGAACTGCACGACGAAGTCGGTCAGGCATTCACCGCGCTCAAGATCCAGCTCGAATCGCTGCAGAGTGTTTCCGATCCCGCCGCGATGCACACGCCCATCTCGGATTGCATCGACGTGGCCGCAACGGCGCTCGGGCAGGTACGTAATCTCTCGCTCGGATTGCGCCCGCCGCAGCTCGACGATTTCGGCCTCGTGCCGGCACTGCGCTGGCACGTGGAGCGGGTCTCCCGTACCACCAAGGCCGAGATCTCCTTCGATTCCGATCCGGTGCTGTCGCGGCCCGATCCAGAAGCCGAAATCGCCTGTTTCCGCATTGCGCAGGAAGCTCTCACTAACGCGTTGCGCCACGCGCGCGCGACGCATATCCGGATCATGCTGCGCACGAATGCGGATGAGTTCATCCTCATCGTGCGCGACAATGGCGTGGGGTTCGATGTTGCGGCAGCCAACGAGCAGGTGATGCGCGGCATGAGCATGGGGCTCGCGAGTGTGCAGGAGCGCGCATCGCTTGCGGGTGGGCAGATCCGCATCGAATCCTCACCCGGCAACGGCACCGAAGTCGTCGCCCGGTTTCCCCTGGCCGGGAATCGGGGGGGTGGGTCGGGAGGACAAGGCGGCGCCGATCGCGTCGGCCGGTGACCCCGGCGGTCCGGGCGATCCTGGCGGACGACCACGCCGTGCGGCGGTACCGCGAGTCGAAGCTCCGCCCGATTCCCTGGCGCCGACCCGATCCAGCCGGCGTTGTGCCCCGACCGCCTGAAGCTGCGGGACGGTCGCGCCCCGCGATCGGCATGGGAAGTTATCGGTTATTCTTGGGCGGACCCCAGCGGACCGGGCGGTGCCGCTGTCTTTCTGCGCGAGGTGTCCGAAGTTCTCCAACCCGAGCTGATTCCGACCAGGGTCCGATCCGAAGAAGGACTCAGCGCGCAGATCGGTTTCGTGATGGCGCTGGCGATCATGGTGGCCATTTCAGCGCTGGCGTTCAGCACCGTCAAGTCGCTGGTTGAACAGGCACGCTGGGTCGAGCACACCCACAGAGTCATCGAGAGCCTGGCAAGGGTACAGTGGCTCATGTCGGAGGCCGAATCGGGTCATCGCGACTTCGTCATCACACGCAGCGAGCCGCTGCTCGACCGGTATAGCAAGGCCATGCTGGACGTCGAAGCGGAATTCGCGTCGTTGCGGCCATTGCTCATCGACAACCTCGAGCAGAAGGCGCGATTGAATTCGCTGCGCACGCTGGTGAACGAACAACGCCTGATCCTCGAATCCGAAATCGCGAGCCTGCGGCGCGGCAATTTCGACGATGTGCGCCGGAAGATCGATTCGGGTACCGGGAAGGCAGTAACGGACGCGATTCGGCAACTGACGCAGGACATGGCGCTCAGCGAACGTGCGCTCCTCGAAACGCGGCTGCAGAAGACCGAAGGCGCTGCAGTCTCCGCGGGCGCGATCCTGGTGATAGGCATGGCCGCGAGCGTGGCCATGCTGGTCTTCGCGTACCTCCGCTTGCGTCGCGAGATTGCTCAGCGTGCCCGCGCACAGAAGGCGTTGAACGACGCCAACACTTTCCTCGATTCGGTGTTCGAGAACATACCGGCCATGGTGTTCGTCAAGGATGGGGTCACTTTGCGTTACCTGCGGCTCAACCGGGCCGGCGAGGACATCCTCGGCAGGCGGCGCGATGAGGTCATCGGCAAATCGGACCGCGAGTTGTTCCTGCCGGAGGAAGCGGCCGCATTCGGGGCCCAGGACCGCAGGGCGCTGGCCGGCGACGGCGTCCTCGACATCGAAGAGGAGCGGGTCGTGACACCGCATCGCGGGGTACGAACTCTGCATACCAAGAAGCTGCCCATCTCGAGTACCGATGGCGATGCGCGCTACGAACTGGGAATCGCCGAGGACATCACCGACCGGCGCCGCGTCCAGGAGGAGATCCGCCAGCTGAACGAGAGCCTCGCCCGGCGCGCGCACGAGCTGGAACTGAGCAATCGCGAACTGGAGGCATTCAGCTACTCGGTGTCGCACGACCTGCGTGCGCCACTGCGCGCGATCGACGGTTTCGCAATGATTCTCGCCGAAGACCACGCCGAGCGACTCGGCGACGAGGGCCGGCGTCTGCTCGATGTGGTACGCGACAATGCGCGGCGGATGGGACAGTTGATCGACGACCTGCTGGCTTTCTCGCGCATCGGCCGGGGACCCACTGAAGTGGTCGTCATCGACATGAATGCGATGATGGCGAGCGTGCTGCAGGAGCTCGCCGGGGAAGCTGCCGTGCGGTGGACCTGCAGCGTTCAGCCGCTGCCGGATGTGCTGGGCGACCCCGCGTTGCTGCGTCAGGTCTGTTTCAATCTGCTGTCGAACGCAATCAAGTACAGTGCGACGCGCGCGGCGCCGCGGATCGAGGTCCGTGGCGAGGTTGTTTCGGGACAATGTGAGTTCTGCGTGGCGGACAACGGGGTCGGATTCGACAGGCGCTACGTCGACAAGCTGTTCACAGTGTTTCAGCGGTTGCACCGCGCCGACGAATTTGCCGGCACGGGCGTCGGGCTCGCGATCGTCCGTCGCATCGTGGAACGGCATGGTGGTCGGGCCTGGGCCGAATCAGAAATCGGCCGGGGAGCACGGTTCCATTTCGCCTTACCCACGGGAGAGCACCAATGAGTGCGCTGGAAGCGGTGGAGATATTGCTGGCGGAGGACAGCGACGCTGACGCGGAGATGACCCTGCGCGCGTTGCGCAAGAACAAGGTCACGAATTCGGTGGTCCGGGTCAAGGACGGTGCCGAAGCGCTGCAGTACCTCTATCGCGAAGGAGTATTTGCCGGGCGGGCCGACGTGCTCCCGAAGCTCGTGCTGCTGGACCTGAAGATGCCCAAGGTCGACGGTATCGAGGTGCTGCGCAGGATCAAGGACGATCCCGCGCTGCGGGCGATTCCGGTGGTGATGCTGACCTCCAGCGCGGAGGAGCGGGACGTCGTCGACAGCTATGCGCTGGGCGTCAACAGCTACCTGGTGAAGCCGGTCGAGTTCGAGCGCTTCGTCGATGAGGTCGCCAGGGCCGGCTGCTACTGGACTCTCATGAACAACGTGCCCTACCTGCGCTGAGGATTCGGCAGGGCGGTCGCGGGACGAATGCTAGAATCCGCGCCCTTGTATCCGAGGAATGCCGCCATGTTCACCGCCGACGACACGATCCAGAGTTTCGACCCAGAGCTGTGGTCCGCACTGGAAGCCGAACGGGGCCGGCAGGAAGATCACATCGAGCTGATCGCGTCGGAAAACTACGCCAGCCCGCGGGTACTGGCGGCCCAGGGCACCGTACTCACCAACAAGTACGCCGAAGGCTATCCCGGCAAGCGCTACTACGGCGGATGCGAATTCGTGGACGTGGCAGAGCAACTCGCCATCGACCGGTGCAAGGCCCTGTTTCGGGCGGAATACGCCAATGTCCAGCCGCACTCCGGCTCGCAGGCGAACCAGGCGGCCTACCTCGCTTTTCTCCAGCCCGGGGATACCATTCTGGGCATGTCGCTCGCCCACGGCGGGCATCTGACGCATGGCTCGTCCGTGAATCTGTCCGGCAAGCTCTACCACGCGGTGGCCTACGGGCTCGACGCGGACGAAGTGATCGACTATGCCCAGGTCGAGCGGCTGGCGCACGAGCACAAGCCCCGGATGATCGTGGCCGGGGCCTCGGCCTATTCGTTGCGTATCGACTTCAAGCGTTTCCGCGCGATCGCCGACAGTGTCGGGGCCATGCTGATGGTCGACATGGCCCACTACGCGGGCCTCGTCGCGGCGGGCCTTTATCCGAATCCGGTCGGCGTGGCCCACGTGGTCACGAGCACGACCCACAAGACCCTGCGGGGTCCGCGCGGGGGCATCATCCTGGCGGGTCCGGAGCATGAGAAGGCGCTCAATTCGGCGATCTTTCCGGGCATCCAGGGCGGTCCCCTGATGCACGTCATCGCCGCCAAGGCGGTCGCCTTCAAGGAAGCCATGAGTCCATCATTCCGCCAGTATCAGGAGCAGGTGCTGGACAACGCCGCGATCATGGTGAAAGCGCTGACCGAACGCGGCTTGCGCATCGTGTCGGGGCGCACGGAGAGCCATGTCTTCCTGGTCGATCTGCGCGCGAAGCGCATCACCGGCAAGCTCGCCGAGGCGGCGCTCGGGCGCGCCCACATGACGGTCAACAAGAACGCGATTCCGAACGACCCCGAGAAGCCGTTCGTGACCAGCGGGATCCGCGTCGGCTCGCCGGCCATGACCACGCGCGGGTTCGCTTCGGTCGAGGCCGAGCGCCTGGGACACCTGATCGCCGACGTGCTCGACGCCCCGGAGGACGAGAAAGTGATTGCCCGGGTGGCGGGCGAAGTGCAGGAGATGTGCGCCCGCTTCCCGGTCTATGGTCCGGGAACGCTCATCCGGTCCGCCGTGGCGGCGTGACGGCCGGCCTCCGGTTCCGAGGCGGCGCGCGCGGCGATGAAATGCCCTTTTTGCGGCTTCGCCGACACCCAGGTGGTGGACTCGCGCGTGAGCGAGGAGGGCGAGAGCGTCAAGCGCCGGCGCCGCTGCCTATCCTGCGACAAGCGCTTCACGACCTGGGAGACCGTCGAACTGCGCATGCCCCAGGTGGTGAAATCGAGCGGGATGCGCACCGAGTTCGACGATCACCGACTGCGCACGAGCTTCACGCGAGCGCTGCACAAGCGTGCGGTGGCCACCGATCTGGTGGACGCAGCGATCCAGCGCATCACGCAGAAGCTCCTGGCGCTGGGGGAACGGGAAGTGCCCTCGCGCATGATCGGCGAGATGGTGATGAAGGAGCTCTACAAGCTCGACAAGGTCGCCTACATCCGGTTCGCGTCGGTCTACCGCAGCTTCCAGGACGTGGACGATTTCCGCGACGCGATCGAGGCGGTGGCCAAGCCGCAGCCGAAGCGCCGGCGCACGACCACAGGTCGAAGATGAGCTTCGAGCGCGAAGACTATCGCCACATGGCGCGGGCGCTGCAACTGGCCGCGCGCGGCATGAACACGACGACACCCAATCCGCGAGTGGGTTGCGTGCTGGTGCGCGAGGGCTCGGTCATCGCAGAAGGCTGGCACCATCGCGCCGGCGAACCCCATGCCGAGGCGCTGGTGCTCCAGGCGGCCGGCGCAGGTGCGCGCGGAGCCACCGCGTACGTGAGCCTCGAGCCTTGCTCGCATCATGGACGAACGCCGCCGTGCGCAGACGCGTTGATTGCCGCGAAGATTGCGCGCGTGGTCGCGGCAATGGAGGATCCGAATCCTGCGGTTTCAGGTCGGGGCCTCGAACGACTGCGCGCTGCCGGAATCGTGGCCGAGGCGGGCTTGCTCGAAGCCGAGGCGCGCGAACTCAACGTGGGGTTCGTGTCGAGGATGACGCGCGGGCGTCCATGGGTCCGCGTCAAGATTGCGGCCAGCCTGGACGGCAAGACGGCGCTCGCGAACGGAGCCAGCCAGTGGATCACCGGGCCCGCCGCGCGACGCGACGGACATCGGTGGCGCGCGCGCTCGTGCGCGGTGGTGACGGGCATCGGCACGCTCAAGGACGACGACCCGCGATTGACGGTGCGCGACGTGGCAGCGGAACGCCAGCCGTTGCGCGTGGTGGTGGACAGCCGGCTGCGCATCGGTCTGGACGCGAGAATTCTCGAGGCTGGCGGCGTCGTGGTGGCCACGGCATCCGACGACGCCGCGAAGACCCGGGCGCTCGAAGCGGCCGGGGCGCAGGTCTGGCGACTGCCGGGCGGGGATGGCAAGGTCGACCTGGCGGCGCTCATGCAGGAACTGGGCGGTCACGGGGCAAACGAAGTCCTGGTCGAGGCCGGCATCAACCTGCACAGCGCGCTGGTGGCGGTCGGTGTGGTCGACGAGCTGGTGCTCTATCTCGCGCCGAGCCTCCTCGGTGATGCCGGCCGGGGCATGTTTCGCCTGCCGGGGGTGGAGACCATGGACCTGCGCATGGATCTGCAGGTCCGCGATCTGCGCAGTTTCGGGCCGGACCTGCGGCTGGTCGCGCGGCTCGCCGCGAGTTGAGCCGCATGTTCACCGGAATCGTCCAGGCGGTGGGGTCGGTCGAGCGCTTCGAGCGTGCAGCGCAGGGCGCGCGGATCGTGGTGAACGCGGCCGCCCTGGATCTGTCCGACGTGGCGATCGGCGACAGCATTGCCGTGAACGGCTGTTGTCTTACCGTGGTCGGCTGCGACGGAACCAGCTTCGTCATGGATGTCTCGCAGGAGACCATCGATTGCACGGCGGGTCTCGCCCCGGGTGCCACGTTGAACCTGGAGAAGGCATTGCGTGCGCAGGATCGGCTGGGCGGTCATCTCGTGTCCGGTCACGTGGACGGTGTCGGTACGGTGGTCTCGATCGAGCCGGCGGGAACCAGCCGGAGACTGGTATTCCGCGTGCCGGGTGCGCTGTCGAAGTACCTCGCCCGCAAGGGCTCGGTGGCCGTCAGCGGGGTGAGCCTCACGGTCAATGCCGTGGGCGCCGACACCTTTGCCGTCAACCTCATTCCGCAGACGCTGGCCGCCACCAACCTCGGTGCCCTCGATGCCGGGGACGCGGTGAACATCGAGATCGACCTGATCGCGCGCTATGTCGAGCGCATGCTGACGGGTGATTCCCAGACACCATGACCATCAGCGCAGTCACGGAGATCCTCGCCGAAATCGCCGCCGGCCGCATGGTCGTTCTGGTGGACGAGGAGGATCGCGAGAACGAGGGCGACCTGGTCATGGCCGCTCAGTTCGCCACCGCGGAGAGCATCAATTTCATGGTGAGGCACGGCCGCGGGCTGGTGTGCCTCACCTTGACGGAAGAGCGCTGCCGCCAGCTCGACCTGCCGCTCATGGTGACGCAGAACCGCTCGCAGCTCGGGACGAATTTCACGATGACGATCGAGGCCGCGCAGGGTGTGACTACCGGCATCTCGGCCGCCGATCGGGCCCACACGATACAGGTCGCCGTGCGGCGCGATGCCAAGCCTGCCGATATCGTCCAGCCGGGTCACATCTTTCCGCTCATGGCCCAGAAGGGCGGTGTGCTGGTACGCGCCGGACACACCGAAGCCGGATGCGATCTGGCCGCGATGGCGGGGCTGGAACCCGCCGCCGTGATCTGCGAGATCCTGAAGGACGACGGCGAGATGGCGCGGCTCCCCGACCTGGTGCCTTTCGCGCAGCAGCACGGCTTGAAGATCGGCACGATCGCGGATCTCATCCATTACCGCAGCCGGACCGAATCGCTGGTCGTGCGCGCATTCGAGCGCGTGATCCAGACCGCGCACGGCGAATTCCTGGCCGTGGCGTACAGCGACAAGACGACGCGCGAGACGCACGTGGCGCTCGTCCGGGGCTCGCCCGGCGGGGATCAGCCGAGCCTGGTGCGCGTGCACGAGCCGCTGTCGGTCGTCGATGCGCTCGATGCGGGCAGCACCACGCATTCGTGGAATCTGCACGACGCGCTGGCCTATATTGCCCGCGAAGGCGCGGGCGTGATCGTCCTGCTGCATCGCACCGAGTCGGGCGAGGATCTGCTCGCGCGGCTGCGGGCGACCCACGATTCCGCGCCGATCCGGCGCAAGATGGATCTGCGCACCTACGGCATCGGCGCGCAGATCCTGCGCGAGCTGGGTGTCAAGCACATGCGGCTGCTCGCGCATCCGAGGCGGATGCCGAGCATGACCGGTTTCGATCTCGAAGTGGTCGGCTACGTATTGCCCGACGGCATGGCATTGGAGAACTGAACGGATGAGCGGGATCGAAGGCATTCGACGAATCGAGGTCGAGCCCAATGGGGAAGGATTCGTCATCGGGGTCGTGACGAGCCGTTTCAACGAGACGGTGGTGGACGGGCTGCTCGAAGGCTGCGTCGAAGAACTGCTCGGGCTCGGCGTCCGGACGGAGGACATCACCCTCGTGTCCGTGCCCGGCGCCCTGGAGATTCCCTGGGCGCTCAGGCGGCTGGCGGAAACCGGTCGGTTCGACGCCCTGGTCGCGCTCGGCGCCGTGATCCGAGGCGAGACCTATCATTTCGAGATCGTCGCCGGCCGATCGGCGGCGGGCATCCAGCAGGTGCAGCTGGAGAGCGGCATCCCGATCGCCAATGGGGTGCTCACCACCGACACCGACGAGCAGGCGCAGGCGCGACTCGACAAGGGCGCGGAAGCCGCGCGCGTTGCCCTGGAGATGGCCAATCTGGCCCAGGCGATCGAGGATGACTGAGCGCGCGCGGGCGCCCGGCGGCAAACCGAAATCCGCGCGCAGACGTTCGCGCGAGCTCGCGCTGCAGATGATCTATGGCTGGCTGGTCAATCCGGCCGACGCCGAAACGATCCAGCGCGAGGGGCGGCTCGACGAAGACTTCGCGCGCGCCGATGCCGCATTGTTCGATCGCATCATCGGCGGCGTCGTTGCCGGTGCCGACCCATTGCGCGCGCGGCTCGCGGTGTACCTGGATCGTCCTGTCGGTGAATTGTCTCCGGTGGAACATGCCATCCTGCTGATCGCCGCTCAGGAACTCGCCGCCCATCCGGAGACGCCCTACAAGGTCATCATCAACGAGGCCATCGATCTCGCGAAGATCTTCGGCGGCACCGACGGGCACAAGTACGTCAACGGCGTGCTCGACCGGCTGGCAGCGGAGCTGCGGCCGGGCGAAGTGAAACGATAGTCACCACGGGGGAGACAAAATGGCTGAGGGACCCAAGAAACTTTCGATCTTCGATCTCCAGGCAAAAGTGGCGCGCGGGGAGAAGATCTTCCAGGTGACCGCGGTGGATTTTCCGACCGCGCAACTGGTGGATCGCGCCGGTATCGACTGCATCCTGATCGGCGATTCGCTCGGCATGACCGCCCTGGGCTACGCGAGCACCGTCCCGGTGACGATGGACGAGATGGTCCATCACGCCCGCGCGATCTCGCGTGCCGCCAAGTCGGCAATCCTCGTGGGCGATCTGCCGCTCGGGGCCTACCACGCGTCGACGGCGGATGCGGTGCACAGTGCGATGCGGATGGTGAAGGAAGGCGGCGCGGACGTGGTCAAGCTCGAAGGCGGTGAGGACTTCGCGCCGATGGCCGAGGCGGTCGTGCGGGCCGGGATTCCCGTGATGGCGCACATCGGGCTCACGCCCCAGCTCATGTCGAAGCTGGGCGGTTTCAAGGTGCAGGGCAAGAACGCCGCGGCCGGGGTGCAACTGCTGAAGGACGCGTTGGCGATGGAAAAGGCCGGTTGCTTCGCCATCGTGCTCGAAGCGATTCCAGACCGGGTGGCGCAGCTCATCACCGAGCGGCTGCAGATCCCCACGATCGGCATCGGCGCCGGACCGCATTGCGACGGTCAGAACCTGGTGCTGCACGACATGGTCGGGCTGTTCGACCGATTCACGCCGAAGTTCGTGAAACGCTACGCCAACGTCTGGGACGTGATCCAGAAGGCACTCGCCGAGTTCCAGGCGGACGTGAATGCGGGCGGGTTCCCCAAGGCCGAGCACAGCTTCACGATGAAAGACGACGAATACGACGCGCTGCTCAAACAGCTGCCGAAGGACTGACGGCGCTCAGGCCGGGGTCGTCGCCTCGGTTCGCTCGGCCTGGCGTCGTGCCTCGAGCCAGGCCTCGAACTGGGCAGTGGGGAGCGGCTTGCTGATGTAGTAGCCCTGCACCTGGTCGCAGTCAAGGCGGCGCAGGAACTCCAGGGCGGCAAGATCTTCCACGCCTTCGGCCACCACCTCGAGTCCCATGTTGTGGCCCAGTTCGATGGTCGAGCGCACGATGGTGGCGTCGTCCTCGTCATCGACCATGTTCATGACGAAGGAACGGTCGATCTTCAATTCCTGGACCGGGAGCTTCTTCAGGTACACGAGCGACGAATAGCCGGTGCCGAAATCGTCTACCGAGAGTCGCAGGCCGAGACCGTGCAGGCGTCCCAGTGTCTCGAGCGCGCGCGCCGGATCTTCCATGAAGCCGCTCTCCGTGATCTCCAGGCACAGTTGTTCCGCTGGCACGGCGTGGCGCGCGAGCAGATCGGTGACCCATTCGACCAGCTCGTTGCTCATCAGATCGCGGGTCGAGATGTTCACCGAGATGGCGATGTCGAGGCCGTCCCGGTGCCAGATACCGGCTTGTTGCACCGCTCGCTCCACCACCCAGGCGGTCACGCGCTTGATGTAGCCGGTCTGCTCCGCAAACGGAATGAACTCGATGGGCGGCACGAAGCCGCGGGTCGGGTGAATCCAGCGCACCAGCGCCTCGACCCGGCGGATCGCGCCGGTCTTGAGATCGATCTTGGGCTGGTAGTACAGACTCAACTCGTCGTTTTCGACCGCGCGCCGCAGCTCGCCGAGCAGCGAGAGATGGGTCTGGCGCCCTTCTTCGTAGCGTGGATCGTAGATCGCGAAGCCGGTGTTGCCGCGCTTGGCCTCGTACATGGCGACGTCGGCGTGCCGCAGGAGCATGTCGGAGTCGTCGTCGTGCAAGGGGAACGAGGCGACGCCCAGGCTGCCGCCGATGTCGACCGGCTGGCCTTCGAGCACGATCGGCGCTTCGAGCACGCGCAGGATGCGTTGGGCGACCATGGTGACGCGTTCGGGTGTGCCGGTGGGCAGCAGGATGGCGAACTCGTCGCCACCGAGCCGTGCCACCGTGTCCGAATCGCGCAACAGGCCGCGCAGGCGGCTCGCGACCTCGCGCAGCACCTGGTCTCCCGCCGCGTGGCCAAGGCTGTCGTTGACCACCTTGAAGCGATCGAGATCGAGCATCATGACCGAGACCGGTTCGCCCGTGCGGCGCGCCGTGAGGACGGCCTGGCGCAACCGGTCGTGAAACATGGCCCGGTTCGGCAGCGCGGTGAGCGTGTCCTCGTAGGCGAGGCGCAATATCTCGGCTTCGCGCGTCGAGATGCCGTCCAGCATGTGGTTGAAGCTGGCGGCGAGATCGCCGATCTCGTCCTGTCCCTCGACGTCCGCCCGCTGCGAATAGTCGCCGTCGCGGATGTTGCGCGAGATCGCTGCCAGCCGGTTGACCGGGCGGCTGATGCCGCGCGCGATGAGCACGCTGCCGACCACGGAGGAGCCGATGCTGATCAACGCCAGCGCGAGCAGGATCGCCCGTAGCCGGTTGAACGGCTCGAGGCCCTCGCGCAGCGAGCGTTGCAGCACGGCGACGACGCGCCCGTCACGACCGTCGGACAGCACCGGGGTCAGCATTTCGTAGGCTTCGCCGCCGAGTTCGAGGAACTTGGGCCCGTCCGGCCCGGCCGCGAAGCCGCTGGCAGTGAGCAGTTCGGCGCGCAGCGCCGCCGGGAGGGTGGATGCGTGCAGTGACCATCGACCGGCCTTGTCCTGCGACAGGAACGACACCTGCAGTCCCGCCACCGCCTGGAGGTCGAGTGCCACGCGGTCATCGATCGCAAAGCCCATGGCGACCCAGGCGATCGGAACCGGGGCAAGCACCGGCACCACGACGACCTGATACGGTTTGCCGTCGATCAGCACGATGGCCGTGGCCTGCCGCTCCCGCTGAGCGGCATCGATCAGCGCGGGAAACGGAAAAACGGCGGAGTGCCGGTCCGGATGCAGCGTGTCGGCGAGCAGCACCCGGTCCAGATCGGCCAGCATGACCACGTTCGCCTCGATGCGGTCGCCGTGGTTGCCCAGGACGGATAGTATGGTGCCGTAGTCGCGCGTCGCGATCGCGCTGCGGAAGCCGAAGTCGGCCGCGAGGATACGCGCCGCGTCGCCGAGACGGCGGTTGCTCTGGTCGATCAGGCGCCGGAACACGCGTTCGCCGACCATCAGCTCCTGGGCGATGCGGCTCTTGGCGATACGCTCCCCGCTGGCGTTCACGAGCAAGACCAGCACCGCCTGCGCACTGACCAGCAGGATCACGAAGAAAACGACCATCCGCGCCTGCAGGCTGTGGATTCGCGGCAGCCGCATCAGTGCGCCGTCACCTTCGGGGGCGGGTTCAGGTCGATACGGAAGCTGACCCGTACTTCCGCCCCGTTCACCTTGACGCGGGTCGCCGGCACATCGGCGTGCTGCCACGGATGCCAGGTCCGGATGTCGTATTCGCCATCGGTGAGATCGAGACTCGCCGTGCCGGACTTTGCAGTCTTGGTGAACCAGGGCGATTCGACCACATAGACGTACCCGACCATCCAGTCATGGATGTTGCAGCCGAGCGCCACCGGCCCCGCCTTCTCCATGATCACCGGCTTGGCCGGGACCCCCGAGTAGAGCTTCAGGTCGAAGATCTTGGCGGGGGAAAACGAATAGACGTGGTGGCGGATATTGTCCTTGTTCGGGAACGTGACCGCGGCGCCGATCTGGACCGGCACCACGAACGGCACGAACTCCTTGTTGATCTGGTCGATGACCGCCGCCCGCGGCGCGGTCGAAGGCATCCGGCCGGACAAGGGCATCGCGTACACCACCGCTTCGGGAATCGGTGCGCCAGCAGAGTCGGTCACGGTCACCGACAGCTTGCCGGCCAAGGCCGGCGCCGTCAGCAGTGCCAGGACAGGGAGGGACCACCCGGCGGCTCTCATTTGGTCACCACGTCGCGGATCATGGGTGCCAGCCGGGCCAGCAGTTCGTTCTTGTCGCGCAGCGACACCCCGTGGGCATCGAGGATCTCGCGCAGATGCTCCACGAGCCGGTAGAAGTCGGCCTGCGTGATGCCCTGGCCGCCATGGACCGCCTTCATGTCGTCGCCGTCGTACTTGCAGGGGCCGTCGGCGACGGCGCACAGCTGGATGCCGATCTGCTTTTTCACCCGCTTCAGATTGACCTTGGCGAAGTGGTGGCCGCTGACCGGATCCTTGCGCGTGACTTCCACCAGTTCGTCCGCGACCTGTTCGAGAAAGGCGGCGCCGCCGAGTCGGTCACAGAGGGTCGGTGCGGCGCCGGCTCCCGCGCTGGCGCCGAGGCCGAGGAGCGCCAGACCGAAGCCCAGCCGGCGTGCGCGTCGAAGAAGCGCCTGTTCGAGAGTATTCCGTTGCATGTCGGGCATGAGTGTTCCTGTCGATGTTCGCATTGCACCTCTCTAACGGCCGTGGGATGGCTTTCTTGATTGCCCCTAAAAAGCATTCGTCTGCTGCCGTTAAATGCGGAATCATGCGAACACTATCCCTCGTAGTCCTTGTTGCAGCGATCGTACCGCCCGTGGCCGCGGCCATGAGTCCGGGCGATCGCCTTCCCGCCACCGGTGGCGTGACCCAGATCGAAGGTGCCGGCGGCGGCGGATTGACCCCCTGGGCATTGATCGCGGGGTACGGCACACGCGATCAGATCGGGGTGACGACGTTCTACACGCGCGCTGATCCGAGCAATTTCACGCTCCAGTCGGGCGGCGTGGCGGTCGGCATCCACGATCGGATCGAAGTGTCCTACGCGCGCCAGCAGTTGGGGCTGGGTTCCACCGTTCCGGGTCAGTCGATCTACATGGACACCGTGGGCGTGAAGGCGAGAGTGTTCGGCGACGCCGTGTTCGACCAGGACAGCCGACTGCCCCAGGTAGCCGTCGGGTTTCAGTACAAGCACAACCTGGATATGACCGTGCCCAATCTGCTCGGCGCCAGGGACGGCAGCGGCGTGGACTACTACATAGCCGCTACCAAGGCATGGCTGGCCGGACCCTTCGGTCGCACGCTGCTGCTGAACGGCACCCTGCGCGCGACCCGGGCCAACCAGATCGGACTGCTTGGTTTCGGCGGCGATCGCAACGACGACTATCGCTTCATGCCGGAGGTGTCCGGCGGGGTGTTCCTGAGCGACCGGGTCGTGGTCGGCGTGGAATACCGCTTCAAGCCGAACAACCTCGGCGCGTTCCGCGAAGAGGACTACAAGGATCTTTTCGTCGCCTGGTTCCCGGACAAGCGCATCTCGATCACCGGGGCTTTCGTCGATCTGGGTCAGATCGCCGACAAGCGCAACCAGCATGCTGCCTACATCTCGTTCCAGCTGAATTTCTGATTCGCGCCGGTAGAATGCCGGCGTGACCACCGAGTTCGAGCTGATCGGGCGTTTCTTCTCGCCGCCCACCCGCCACACGCTGCTCGCGGGTGGAGACGACGCTGCGCTGGTGGCGACCACACCGTCGACCTCGCTGGCAGTGTCGACCGACATGCTGGTGTCCGGCCGCCATTTCCGCGCCGACGCGCCACCCGCCGATGTAGGGCACAAGTCGCTGGCGGTGAATCTGTCGGACCTGGCCGCCATGGGTGCGCGGCCGAGGTGGGCGACGCTGGCACTGGCGCTTCCCGAAGCGGACGAGGCCTGGGTCGGAGCGTTCATGGACGGCCTGCTCGCACTGGCCGATGCGAACGGCGTCGATCTGATCGGCGGCGACACGACGCGCGGTCCGTTGACGATCTGCATCCAGATCATGGGCGAGGTGGCGACCGGCAAGGCACTGCTGCGCAGCGGAGCGCGGCCTGGCGATGACCTGTGGGTGTCCGGGGTCGTGGGCGACGCGGCGCTCGCCCTGGCAGCGGAGCAAGGGGTGATCGAACTCGAACCCGCGCATCGCGAGCTGGCGCAGGCCAGGCTGCATCGACCGCAGCCTAGAGTCCAGCTGGGCAGCGCGTTGATCGGCGCCGCGACTGCCTGCATCGACGTCTCCGACGGTCTCGTGGCCGACGTCGCCCATGTGGCGGAGCGTTCGGCCGTTGCGATCGAGATCGAATGGGAGCGAGTCCCGTTGTCGCTGCCTGCGCAGGCCCTGCGCGACAGTCCCGTGGTGCGACGAGCAGCGTTGAGCGGGGGTGACGACTACGAGCTTGCGTTCACCGCACCTGTTTCCTGCCGAGCACGGATCGACGCCTTGTTCGCGCGGACGGGCGTCGCCGTGACGCGCGTCGGGCAGGTGGTCGCGGGTGCCGGCGTCGCGGTGCTCGATGGGGAACGCCGCCGAATGGCCCTTGCGGAACATGGCTTCGACCACTTTGGCTGACGAGGCCGAGGTTCGACCCGATGCGCGCTTCCTGATCCGGCACCCGGCGCATTTCATCGCCCTCGGTTTCGGCGCGGGTCTGTCCCGCATCGCTCCCGGCACGATCGGGACGCTGGTGGCGTTTCCGATCTTCGATCTGCTCTACCCGCGCCTGCCCGATCCGTGGTTCGCAGCATTGCTGCTCGCGCTCTTCGTGGTCGGTTCATGGGCATGCGATCGCACGGGACGGGATCTCCAGGTGCACGATCACGGGGGCATGGTGTTCGACGAGATCGTCGCGTTCCTCTTCGTGCTGTTCATGCTGCCGCCGGGGCTGCTCTGGCAAGCCTTCGGCTTCCTGCTGTTCCGCGCCTTCGACATCGTGAAACCCATGCCCATCCGCTACTATGACCGGACGGTGAAGAATGGCTTCGGAGTGATGTTCGACGATCTGATCGCGGCGTGCTACGCGCTGTTCGTGCTGGCGGCGTGGAAGGCAATGGTGCTGTGACGGACGTCGAGCTGTATCGATTGTCGGAGCGGGTCGGGGAGGTTCTGGGGACCCGCGGGGCGCGGCTCGTGACGGCAGAATCGTGCACGGGCGGATGGATCGGCGAAGTCGTCACCATGGTTCCCGGCAGTTCCGGCTGGTACGACCGCGGTTTCATAACCTACAGCAACGCCGCCAAGCGCGCCGTGCTCGGGGTCGCGGCACAGACCCTGCTCGCGCGCGGCGCCGTATCGGAAGCCACGGTCATCGAGATGATCGACGGCGCGGTCAGGCTGAGCGGCGCCGAATACGCGGTCGCCGTGAGCGGTGTGGCGGGCCCGACGGGCGGTTCGCCGGAGAAGCCCGTCGGCACGGTGTGCATCGGCTGGGGATCGCTCGAAGGGTTGCGGGAAGCAGGGACATTCCGCTTCGCGGGCGATCGCGAAGCCGTCCGCCGTCAGTCGGTCATCGCCGCGCTCGAAGGGGTGATCGAACGGGTGCTGCGGCCCGCGCTCGCCTGAGCGATCCGACGCGCGCCGCCGTACGCGCAACCGTCCGGCGGCCTCGCTACTGGTCGGGAGGCGGTGGGAGCAACGGGAGAGTCGAGAGCCGTGGTGCCGCGTTCATGCGCCTGCCGTCTCGGTGAGCTGGTGGCAGCCATAGGACAGAACGTTGGGTCCGGGACCGTTGACCTCGTCGCCGAATGCGATGTGGCCGTCACCGGCGAGCACGTGCTCCTCGCGCTTCAACAACACCATGTCGCCGCCCGCCGGGCGCACGAACGTGCCATTGGTGCTGAGGTCCACGAGGACGAATCTGCCGGCGCGGGCCTCGATGCGGGCGTGCTGGCGCGAGGCGCGCGGGCCCGACACCACGATGTCGCTGGTGCGGTCGCGACCGATCGCGAGCACGCCGCGGGTGAGCCGCCAGTGCTGCCCGCCGCACTCGAGGGCGAGCTCGCGCGCCGCGGCAGCTGCCCGCGACTCCACGCCTTCGACCAATGTCATGTCCTGACCGAGGTCCCAGATCACCTCGCACAGACCGACTTCGGCATGGCGACCCTTCAGCGCCATGTCGCCCAGCGTGCGCACGCTCATTCTGAGGTAGCCCGGAAGCGTCTCGCAGCTGGTGTCGCTGGTCAGGATCTGATGTGCCTTCGCGAGGCCGGCGATGCGGGCAGCGACATTGACCGTGTCGCCGAACACGTCGCCGTCGCGCAGCAATACGGGCCCGGCATGGAAGCCGACCCGGACGGCGGCGCGAATGCCATCCTTGGAAGGAAGCGCGCGCACCGCGTTCTGCATCTCCGCTGCCGCCCGCAGCGCCGTGGCGGCGTCGACGAAGACGCACAGCACCTCATCGCCGATGGTCTTGATCACGGTGCCGTCGAAGCGCGCCGTGACCGTGCGCAGCGCCGCGATGCAGGCCTGCACGCGCCGCAATGCTTCGGTGTCGCCCAGCACCTCGTACAAGCGGGTACTGCCGGCAATATCCGCAAATAGCACGGCCAGCGCTTCGGTGCGTTCCGCCGCGCTCCCGTTCATCAGCTCTGCGACTTGATCGCGAGCACGGCCTGGTTGCGCAGCGTCTTGAGCAGGGAGAGCTCCTCAGCGCTGAACCGCAGTGCCCGGGCTTGGGTGCTGTCCCCGTAGAACATGCCCACCGGCTTCTTGTTCAGGATGACGGGAAACAAGGCGAGCGACTCGGCGGTGATACGGTTGCGGTACCACGCCGGGATATGGTCGCGGATCTTCTCGCCGTTCACGTCCTCGATGTAGATGTCCGCGCCCTGGCTGATCGACGCGTGGAACACGTCCTTAGCCGGCGCCAGCGGGATGGAGAAGCCTTTCTTTATGATCTGGTCGACATCCTCGCCGAAGCCGAAGCGGCTTTTCAGCGTGCTCGATGCCGCGTCGCGCACGCACAGCAGCACGCGCGTAAAGCCCATGCCGCGGTACATCGTCTCGAGGATGATGCGCAGCACGTCGTTCAGTGCGAAGTTGCCGACCAGGGCATCGGTGATGTCCTGGATGCCGGCGGTGAGGATGGCCTGCCGTTGGGAAGTGTCCAGCTGCGAGTTCGTGGCGAGCTCGCGCGCCGGCTCGACCAGCAGGGTCGACTCCATGGCCGTGGCGAGGTCCTGCGTGATCGACCCGTCGCTCGCGGGGGCGCCTTCGGCCGACCATTGCTGCGCCTGGCGGAAGAACGGACTGTTGGCGGTCTTGAGGTTGAGCACCGCCGCGTCGCGCGCGATCTCCTTGACAGCGTTCTGGACCGCGCTCTTCAGGTGTTGCTCGGTTACACCGAGCGCGTCGCCGAAGCGCTCCACGAGCCCCCCCAGGCGGGCGGGCCTGTCGTCGGGCGCGACGTCGCAGATGATGCCGCACAGATTGGAGGACAGCTCGGCGAGCGCGCGCAGGCGTTCGGTCTCGTTCGGCGGCTTGCGGAGCTTCGCCTCGCTGATGGAGCGCATGCTGCCGATCAGTTTGTCGGGAAAGTTCCAGGACCGCGCGATCCCGATTCCCAGGTCGTCGTAGGAGATGCCGAGCACCTGCTCGGTGGCCTCGGCGACATCGACGCCGCGGGCGAGGAGCTTGCGGATCTCCTGGTGCTCCTCGTGAAAATAGAAGGCGACCAGCAACCGGCCGAGGTTGTGGAACATCGCGCAGATGAAACCTTCCTCGCCATCGCGGATGCCGGCCTTGGCCACCAGTTCGCGCGCCAGGACGCCGCTGAAGAACGAGGACAGGACCTCGTCCTTGAGATCGGACGCCTGCGCCTTGTTCTGCAGGTGCTCGAACAGCATGAGCGTGAGCGCGATCGAACGGATCTGGTCGAAGCCCAGCACCATGATCGCCCGCGAGATGGTGCTGATGG
The DNA here is from genome assembly GCA_038324085.1 of Burkholderiales bacterium. Classification (GTDB taxonomy): domain Bacteria; phylum Pseudomonadota; class Gammaproteobacteria; order Burkholderiales. The sequence continues at coordinate 108,165 of JBBQHP010000008.1, read as the reverse complement.
TGCCGCCGAACTGGCCGAAGTAGGCCGTATTCACCAGCTTCAAGAGCTTGTTGGTGAGCGCGAAATCCTTGAGGACGCTGTTGGAGAGCGCGGCCACGCCTTCCCGGTCCGATGCCGTGGCCTTGTTGACGGCAGAGATGGTGTGGGACAGCGCCGGGAAGTCGCTCTTGTGGCGCATGCGCCGCAACAGGAATTCGAGGGTCCCGGTGGCGCCTTCGCCGCCGGTCGCAGCCGGGGCTTCCGGGGCCAGATAGGCCGCCAGTGCGTCGGCCATCTGCTGGGCCGATTCGAAGCGCTCGGCGGGATTCTTGGCGAGCGCGCGCATGACGATTGCGTCGAGGCGTTCGTCGATGCCCTCGACGATCCGCGACGGCAGCGTGAACTCGACGTTCGCGATCTTGTGGAGTATCTCGAACACCGTGCTGCCGGCGACGGCTTGGCGACCCGTGAGCATCTCATAGAGGACCATTCCGGCCGAGAACACGTCGGACTTCGGGGTGAAGATCCGGTCAGTCGCATATTCGGGCGCCATGTAGGACGGGGTGCCGTGGAAGCTGGCAGCCCCCGGGTCCTCGCCCGTGAGCAGCGAAGCGATGCCGAAGTCCATGACCCGGGCCACGCCCTCGTCGGTGATCATGACGTTTCCCGGTTTGATGTCCCGATGCAGGACGCCCTTGGCGTGAGCGAACTGGATCGCGCGCAGGATCTGGGCGCACAACTCCGCAGCCCGGCCGGGTTCGAGCTTGCCCGATTCGCGAATGACGGCCGCCAGCGTGCGGCCGGGAACGTATTCGAAGACGAGGTAGGGCTTGTCTGCGTCCTGGCCCGCGTCGAATAGGGTCACTATGCTCGGATGCGCGAGCCGGCTCACCATCACGGCTTCCGCGAGCAGCGCCTTGACCTGGGCGGCGTCGCGCTGCGCATCGAGGGTCAGGGTCTTGATGGCGACCTCGCGCTTCAATTGCGGGTCGTAGGCGAGCCAGACTTCGCCCTGGGCACCTCTGCCGAGTGCGCGCCGGACCTCGAAACGGGCGATTGTCGACGCGGTAGCGGGTAAGGCGGCCATGAATCACGTCATCGGCATTCGGGGCTGGTTCTTTAAGATTTCGCGTGCTCGGCGGGCTACCTCCGGTGAAGTCCGTTGATTGGAGGCAGGTTATTGAATAAAAGGGACAAAGCCGGCTTCGTCGGGGGCGGGCCTTGTGCCATAATGTGGCCTCACTTTCAAGAGGCCCGACCCCATGGACGACAACAAGAGCAAGGCGCTTGCAGCGGCCTTGTCCCAGATCGAGAAGCAGTTCGGCAAGGGCTCGATCATGAAGCTGGGCGAGCACGAGGTCTCCCGGGACATCCAGGTGATCTCGACCGGATCCCTCGGCCTCGACCTGGCGCTGGGAGTCGGCGGCCTCCCGCGCGGACGGGTCATCGAGATCTACGGCCCGGAATCGTCCGGCAAGACGACGCTCACGCTGCAGGTCATCGCCGAGGCTCAGAAGCTCGGCGGCACCGCGGCGTTCATCGATGCCGAACACGCGCTGGATCCCCAGTACGCCCGCAAGCTCGGCGTCAAGGTCGAGGACCTGCTCATCTCCCAGCCGGACAACGGCGAGCAGGCGCTCGAGATCGCGGACATGCTGGTTCGCTCCGCTTCGGTCGACATCGTGGTCATCGATTCCGTGGCGGCGCTGACGCCCAAAGCCGAGATCGAGGGCGAGATGGGCGACCAGCTACCGGGTCTCCAGGCGCGCCTCATGTCGCAGGCGCTGCGTAAACTGACCGGCAACATCAAGCGTTCCAACACGATGGTGATCTTCATCAACCAGATCCGGATGAAAATCGGCGTCATGTTCGGCAATCCCGAGACGACCACGGGTGGCAATGCGCTCAAATTCTATGCTTCGGTGCGCCTCGACATCCGTCGCACGGGTGCGATCAAGAAAGGCGAGGAAGTCATCGGCAGCGAGACCCGCGTGAAGGTGGTCAAGAACAAGGTCGCGCCGCCGTTTCGCACGGCCGAGTTCGACATCCTGTACGGCGAGGGTATCTCGCGCCAGGGCGAGATCGTGGAGATGGGCGTGAATCACCACATCGTCGAAAAATCCGGCGCCTGGTACGCATACAAGGGCGACAAGATCGGCCAGGGCAAGGACAACGCGCGCGAATACCTCAGGGAGCACCCGGACATTGCTCAGGAGATCGAGCTCAAGATTCGTGAGGCCGCCGGTGTGAACGCGCCTGTTGCGGCGCTCGCCGAGGCGGATTGAGCGGGGTACCGACGCTGCGCAGCCGGGCGATCCGCATGCTCGCCCGGCGCGACTACGCTCGTGCCGAACTTGCGAAAAAGCTGGAACCGCACGCTGCGCCCGGCGACGACATGGCGGCGCTGCTCGACGAAATGCAGCGTCTGGGGTTTCTGTCCGATGCCCGCTTCGCGGAACAGCTCGCGAACCGCCACCGCGGACGCCACGGCCCGCTCACCGTCGAACGCGAGCTGCGTCGGCGCGGCGTGGCCGACGATATCGTCGGCGCGGCGCTCACCGACGCTCGCACCAACGAATACGACGAAGCGCAGCGTGTTCTGCGCCGCAAGTTCGCGGCCGTCCCGGCCACCATGCACGACTGGGCGAAGCAGGGCCGTTATCTGCAGGCGCGAGGCTTCAGCCTCGAGGTGATCCGGCGACTTCTGCGCGCACCGATAGAACAGGATCTCGGCTGATCGAGGTCCGACACTTTTCCCATCCGCACCAGCACCAGGCATCCGCATGAAGAGCAGCGAGATACGTCAGCGTTTTCTGGACTACTTCCACCGTAACGGGCACACCGTCGTGGCGTCGTCCCCCCTGGTCCCGGGCAACGATCCCACGCTGTTGTTCACCAACGCCGGCATGGTGCAGTTCAAGGACGTGTTCCTCGGTCAGGAGAAGCGCGCCTATTCCCGCGCGACCACGTCGCAGCGCTGCGTCCGCGCGGGCGGCAAGCACAACGATCTCGAGAACGTAGGCTATACGGCGCGTCATCACACGTTCTTCGAGATGCTCGGCAATTTCAGCTTCGGCGACTACTTCAAGCGCGAAGCCATCGAGTTCGCCTGGGGTTTTCTCACCGAGGAGCTGGGGCTGCCGAAGAACCGCCTCTGGGTCACCGTGCATTCCGAGGACGACGGTGCCGAGAAGATCTGGCTCGAGGACATCCGGGTGCCTGCAGACCGGGTGATTCGCATCCCCACCAGCGACAATTTCTGGCAGATGGGCGAGACCGGGCCGTGTGGATACTGCACGGAGATCTTCTTCGATCACGGTCCGGGCGTGGCCGGTGGGCCGCCTGGATCCGCGGACGCCGATGGCGATCGCTATATCGAAATCTGGAACCTGGTGTTCATGCAGTTCAATCGGGACGCAGCCGGGGTGCTGAATCCGCTGCCGCGACCCTCCGTCGATACGGGCATGGGCCTGGAGCGCATCAGTGCGGTAATGCAGGGCGTGCACTCCAATTACGACATCGACCTGTTCCAGGACCTGATCGGCGCCGCGGCGCGAGCCACCGGAACCGCGGATTTCGACGACAATTCGCTGAAGGTCATCGCAGACCACATCCGGGCGTGCAGTTTCCTCATCACCGACGGCGTCATTCCCGGCAACGAAGGCCGTGGCTACGTGCTGCGCCGGATCATCCGGCGCGCGATCCGCCACGGCTACAAGCTCGGCCGGAAACAGCCGTTCTTCCACACGCTCGTGGCTGAACTCGCGCGCGTGATGGGCGACGCCTATCCGGAACTGGTGGCGGCGCAGCCGAAAGTCGAGCAGGTCCTGAAGCAGGAAGAAGAGCGTTTCGCCGAGACCCTCGACAACGGCATGGAAGTGCTCGAGGCGGCGATGAAGAAAGAAGACCGGATGCTCGACGGTTCCACCGTCTTCAAGTTGTACGACACTTTCGGATTCCCGCTCGACCTGACCGCCGACATCGCACGCGAACGCGGTTTCACCGTCGATTTCGCCGGTTTCGAGGCCGAGATGGGCCAGCAGCGCGAGCGCGCGCGCGCGGCTTCCAAATTTTCGATCCAATCCGGGGTCGAGTATCGTGGGCAACCGACCGAGTTCCATGGCTACGAGCTGCACAAGCTCGACGCGCAGATCCTCGCCATCTATCGTGACGGCAGTTCCGTGCCTGCGATCGAAGCCGGCGAGCACGGCGTCATCGTGCTCGACCGGACCCCGTTCTATGCCGAGTCGGGCGGTCAGGTGGGCGATTCCGGCGAACTGGTCTCCGGCCATGGCGATTTCGAGGTTGCAGACACGCAGAGGATCCAGGCAGAGGTGTTCGGCCACAAGGGCCGGCTCGACACGGGCCGGCTCGCTGTCGGGGACAGGGTCACGGCCCAGGTCAACGTCGCGCAGCGGCAGCGTGCCGCCTACAACCATTCCGCAACCCACCTGCTGCACGCGGCGCTGCGCCAGGTGCTCGGGACTCACGTGACTCAGAAGGGCTCGCTCGTCGATGCCAGGCATACCCGTTTCGACTTCAGCCATTCCGCGCCGATGACCGCCGAGGAGATCGCCCAGGTCGAGACGCTCGTAAACCGCGAGATCCGGCACAATGTTCCGGTCGAAGCGCGCCTCATGAAATATGACGAAGCCATCAAGGCCGGTGCCATGGCACTGTTCGGCGAGAAGTACGGCGACGAGGTCCGCGTGATCGGCATGGGACCGTTCTCGACCGAATTGTGCGGCGGCACGCACGTCAAGCGCAGCGGGGACATCGGATTCTTCAAGATCGTTGCCGAAACCGGGGTTGCGGCCGGCATTCGTCGCATCGATGCGATCACCGCGGACTCGGCGCTGGCCTGGGCGCAGCAGCAGGAGAGGCAGTTGCAGGACATCGCGGCGACGCTGAAGGCGCCGCAGCATGAGATCGGGCCGAAGCTCGTGCAGATGGTCGACAACGTGCGGGCGCTCGAGAAGGAGCTCACCCGACTCAAGTCGAAGCTTGCTTCCTCGCAAGGGGACGACCTGGCCGGACAGGTGTTGGACGTGAACGGCGTGCAGGTGCTGGCGGCGCAGCTCGAAGGAGCCGACGGCAAGGCGTTGCGTGAGACGGTCGACAAGTTGAAGGACAAGCTGAAATCGGTTGCGATCGTTCTGGGCAGCGTGGAAGGTGGCAAGGTGACCCTCATCGCCGGGGTCACGCCGGATCTGGTGGCGAAGCTGAAAGCCGGTGAGCTCGTCGGACATGTCGCGGCCCAGGTGGGTGGCAAGGGCGGCGGGCGGCCCGACATGGCGCAAGGCGGCGGAACCGAGCCCACGAAGCTGACGGCCGCACTGGCGTCGGTCGGTGCGTGGGTCGGCGCGAGGCTGTAGCACCGGCACGATGCGGTGCCATGGGCGGGACCCGCAGTAGAGTTGGAAGTACCGATGGGCATGGACGACGTACCGACGACGGGGCGCGGTAGCGCTCCCGGGTCGCTACCGTGTTCCGCGCCTGAATGTCGTCTCGATCTTTTCCTAAAGGGAGTCGTCATGAACAGAAGGACCGCGGTCGCAGCGTTCGCTGCAGCATTGCTCGCCATGCCGGCGCTTACCATGGCGCAGGACAAGGAACTGTCCACCACACAGACCATTCACATCAAGGCTTCACCCGACGCCGTCTGGGAATACGCGGGCGATTTCGCCGGGATACCGCGCTGGTTCAGCCTGATCAAGGACAGCAAGCTGGTCCTGCGGACGAAGAACGAGACGGGCGCAATCCGCGAACTCGTGCGCGGCAACGGGACCAAGGTGCGCGAGAAGCTGACCGACTACGACGCGGGCAGGTACACGATGACCTACACCTACGTGGACGGGCAGGTCATGGCGAAGGATTATTACTCGACCATGGAACTCAAGCCGACCGCCAACGGCGAAACCGACGTGGTGTGGAGCGGGCGCTTCAAGCGGCTCGACGACGCGCCCGAAGGCCAGGACGATGCCGCGCTCGAGGCGCTCTATGCCAGCATCTACAAGCGCGGCCTCGAGATGCTCAAGGCCAAGGTCGAAGGCACGGATTGATCGTCTGAGGCGGCGAAGTGCGGGTCAGCCGGGCGAGATTTCCCCGATCCGGTTGGCCCACTCGATGGCATCGACGTAGGCCTTGTTGACGGTGGTTGCTTCCAGGGACGGAATCCGGGACAGCATCGCGGCGATGGCCGGGACGTCGGTCTGTTCCACCAGTTCCACGAGGCGCAGCATGTCGCCCAGCGTGCCGCTGCGATCGAGCAGAGCGAGCCGGACCTCGTCCGGCAATGGCAGCGTCTTGAGGACGTCCGACAACGGCACGCCGAGCAATGCACTCACCAGCGACAGGATGCCGGTGAGGAAAGCGCGATCGTGCACTTCGTCGCTCGCCCCGGACCACGCGGTCGCAAGCTGCTCCATCATGCGGCCGCGAGTGGCGGCCAGCACCAGCAGTGGGCTGGGAAATTTCGCGTCCGGTGAGCTCGAGATGGCGTACATCAGCAACTGCAGCCAGCGCTGGAGCTGACCGCGTCCGAGCAGAACCAGGGCCTGCGACAGCGAGGTGATCTTGGTGCGGCTGCCGACCGCAACTGAATTGACGAGCCGCAGCAGATTGAACGACAGGTCAGGGTTCTGCTTGAAAACCTGCTCGATGTCCGGCGTGTCGGCATCGGCCATGACCAACCCGAGCAGCCGCATGATCGCGGCTTCGGCGTGCGACAGCCGTCGTCCCTTGATGATCGTCGGCCGGGCGAAGTAGTAGCCCTGGAACAACTCATAGCCCAGGCTGGTGCAGAGATCGACCTGGTCGCGCAGGTCGACCTTCTCCGCCAGCAGGCGGACGGGCCAGCGCCGTAGTCGTTCGGTGATCTGCCGGATCTGCGCGGCATTGAGTGCCAACACGTCGACCTTGACGATGTCGACGACGCCGAGCACCTCGTGATACTTCTCTTCTTCGCCGAGGTAGTCGTCGAGCGCCAGCTTGAACCCCATCGCTTTCAGCTCCTTCAGGCGCGCCGTCACGTTGTCGTTCACTTCCACTGTCTCGAGCAGCTCGAGCACCACGCGATCCTTGGGCAGGAGTTCGATCACGTCGCTCAGGATGAGCGGGGCTGAGAGGTTGATGAATCCGAGGTAGCGGCCGAGGACGTGCTCCACCCCAAGCTCCGAGAAGGCGTGATTGATCACGGTCGCGGAAGCGAGCAGGTCGTCGTCGATCTGCGCACCGTTCACCTGGCTGGAGCGGAACAGCAATTCGAAAGCGACCAGATTCTGGTCCCGATCGAGGATGGGTTGACGCCCCAGGAAAAGCTCCTGCGAGGCCATGGACTAGGTCTTGTTCCGGATCTAGAAAGGCAGCTGCGCTTCGGGAGCAGCTGCCAGGATGGCCTTGCGGAAGTCGCCCTGAATGCGGGCGAGCGCCTGCGTGGTGTCGGCTTCGAAGCGCAACACAACGACGGGCGTGGTGTTGGACGAGCGCGCGAGGCCGAATCCATCCGGATACTCCACGCGCAGGCCGTCGATGGTGATGATCTCGGACGCACCCTCGAAGCGTGCGTCCTTCTGGAGTCGTTCGATCAGGGCGTAGTTCTCGCCCTCTTCGAGCTTGATCTGCAGTTCCGGCGTATTGATGGAATCAGGCAGCGATTCCAGCGGTACGCTGACGTCCGGGGTACGCGCGAGGATTTCCAGCAACCGGGCGCCTGCATAGAGCCCGTCGTCGAATCCGTACCAGCGCTCCTTGAAGAAGATGTGCCCGCTCATCTCACCGGCGAGTGGCGCCCCGGTTTCCTTCAGCTTGGCCTTTACCAGGGAGTGACCGGTCTTCCACATCAGCGGAACGCCGCCGTGGTCGCGGATCCATGGAAACAGATTGCGCGTGCATTTGACGTCGAAGATGATCTGCGCGCCCCGGTTGCGGGACAGCACATCGGCGGCGAACAGCATGAGCTGGCGGTCGGGATAGATGATCTTGCCGTGCTTCGTGACTACGCCCAGGCGGTCGCCGTCGCCGTCGAAGGCGAAACCGATCTCGGCCGAATTCTCGAGCGCGGCGATGATGTCGGCGAGGTTCTCCGGCTGCGACGGATCGGGATGGTGGTTGGGGAAGCTTCCGTCCACCTCGCAGAACATCTCCGTCACATTGCACCCCATGCGGCGATAGAGCTCGGGTGCGAAGGCGCCGGCGATGCCATTGCCGGCATCGACGATGAGGTCGATGGGACGTGCCAGCTTGACGTCGCCGACCACGCGTTGCAGGTAGGCTTCCGTGACGTCCTGGGTGGCATAGCCGCCGTCGCCGCTCGCGAGATCGTCTTGCTCGACTCTCTCTCGCAATCGCTGGATCGCGTTGCCGGCGATGGCGTCGCCGGCAATCATCATCTTCAGGCCGTTGTAGTCCGGCGGATTGTGGCTGCCCGTCACCATCACGCCCGACTGCGTGCCCAGGTGGTACGCGGCGAAGTAGAGCATGGGCGTGGTAACGCGGCCCACGTCCACCACGTTTACGCCCGCCGCGCGGAGGCCGCGGGCAAGTGCTGCGCACAGTTCCGGGCCGGACAGCCGGCCGTCGCGACCGATCGCGACGCTCGGAGTGCCTCGGGCGATTGCTTCCGATCCGAACGCGCGGCCGATCTGTTCAACGATTTCCGGGGTCAGGGTGCGGCCGACGATGCCGCGAATGTCATACGCCTTGAAGATTTCGTGCGGGACTGCGGGCATGGCGAACACCGGTGGAGAGCGCAGGAAACCGCGATTATCCCATCCGCGGCCGTCTCGCGGCCAGAGCCTTCCGCACTACGGCGTGGAGCACCTCGAATGACGTACGTATAGCACCGCATCGGAGGGCGACCAGACCTCGGGATGATCGGTGTTTGCGTGGGCCAGGTGATAGTCGCCGCGCTGCACGTGAATCTCGCCCATGCGCGCTTCGCCCTCCAGCACGATGCACTCTTCTTCTCCGGGATGGTGATGCGCGGGCAGCACGCCGCCCGCCTGGAATCGATACAGGACGGTCTTGCAGGACGGCGAATCCTGCAACACCTTCATTTCGACCTTGGGGGCAATGCGCGACCAGGCTCCGACGTCCGCGGGTATCGTGCAGTAGTCCGCGCGGTCCGCGCCGGACGCACGGGCAACCGCAAGCACACGCTCACGCAATAGCGTGGCGCGAGCCTCTGGCGGATCGACCGGCACCAGATCGATTTGCAAGCATTGCACCACGGCGTCGTCCATTGGCGGCGTCGGGTGCAACGTCGAGCGGCGCGTCGTCATGGTTTCCGTGCCCCGGCGCCACCGGCACCGAGGGCACGGCGGAGCACCTCGAGCGCCTTGCGGATGTGGGTCTTGACGGTGCCGAGCGGCATTCCGAGGTGCTCGGCGACTTCGTGGTGCGAAAGGCCGCGAAAAAAGGCGAGTGCCAACAACTGTCGCTGGATCGGGATCAACTGCGCGAGAGAGTCGTACAGCGCGCTGTGGCGCTCGACGGCCAGCAATAGGTTCTGCGGATCGCGACTGTCGTCGATCCCGGGGGCGGCCAGCGATTCAGGGTCGGCGTGCGACTCCGCTTCGTCGCGCCGGCGCAGATGATCGATGGCACGCGATCGGCACAGGGTCAGCAACCACGTGAGCACACCGCCGCGTGCGGCGTCGAATCGGTCGGCTGACCGCCATACCTGGTGATACACCTCGGCGACCACGTCTTCGGCCGATTCCGGCGTGCGCGTGATGCGCAAGGCGAGGCCGAATACGCGCGCGACGGTCGCGTCGTAGAAATCGCGCAGCGCAGCTTCCTCGCGCCGGCGCATGCCGTCGATCATGGTGCGCAGGGCGGCTTCCCGTTGGGTCATCGCCGGGCCGACCTCCTCGCTGTCCGTCCGGGCGGGCTCGTTGCCGGGCGGGCGCGGGGGCGGCGGACCTGCAGATTCTTCGGCGGCCCATCGTGGGGACGCCGGCACGATGCCGGTCTGTATTGCGCTCGTCATGGCACGGCCCTGTAAGTCACTCCCAATCTGCCCTTTACGCATTGTTGGCGCTTATGGATTCAGTCGACTGGAAGAACGCGATCAACCGTTCCGGCAACCAGCGCAAGTGCCCCGGAAATCTGCCGGCGGCGAATCCTGCGTGACCTCCCTGCGCCGGCTGTTCCAGGACGACGTGGCTCGAGACCTGGTCCGGGCGGGGCAGGAACGTTGCGGGCAGGAACGGATCGTTGCGCGGATTCAGGACCAGCGTCGGGACTGCGATCCGGATCAGCTCCGGTTTGCTGCTGGCCCGCGCCCAGTAGTCGCGCACCCCCTCGTAGCCGTGCACCGGCCCGGTATAGAGATCGTCGAAGGCGTCGAAGTCGGTTGCCCGTTCCATTGCCTCCCGATCGAACAGTCCGGGGAAATGTCCGAGCTTTGCGAGCGCCTTGGGCTTCAGCGTGCGCAGAAACTCGCGCGTGTACAAACGGTTGAATCCCCGTCCGAGCGCCGCCCCGGCGGCCGGCAGATCGAGAGGCGCGGAAACTGCCGCCGCAGCGCGCACGACACGGCGTGCCTGCTCGCCCTCGCGTCCCAGCCATTTCAGCAGCGCGTTGCCGCCGAGCGACACGCCGACCGCGAACACCGGCCCGTCGGCGCGTCCCGCCAGCCGGTTCAGCATCGCATGGATCTCGTCGGCATCGCCCGAATGGTAGGCGCGAGCGAGCCGGTTGGGTTCACCGCTGCAGCCGCGGAAGTGCGGGATCGCGCCCCGCCAGCCGCGGGTGCGCAGCGTGTGCAGCATGGCGCTTGCATAGTGGCTCCGGGCACTGCCTTCGAGGCCGTGGAACAGCGCTACCAGGGGGGCCTCGCGCGGGCCGTCCAGATGATCGACATCGATGAAGTCGCCATCGGGCAACTCCCAGCGCTCGCGACGCAGCGGCGGCGGAGTGGAGCGAAGGACGAGGGCGGGATAGATGGTCTGCAGATGCTGCCCCGGCAGCCACCAGGGGGCCCGGTAGTGGAGGTCGTGGGCACTCAATGGAGAGTGGGCGGTTGGTCTTCGTCGTCTTCGTCCGCGTCCCCGGGAGCGCAGGCATGGTGCATCCACAGGCGCCAGCCGACGTCGGTCAGCAGATACACGTTGGTCACGAGAACGGCGGCGGGTTCTTCGGCCTGACCGGGAATCGATACCTGTTCGTACACGTTGTGCACCGCCAATGTGGTGTCCTGCACCGCCTGACGTTCGGTAATCCGGAAGGCGAGTCGCTCGCCGCTCTCGAATATCTGCCGCCAGGATTCGCGGATCTGGGCGGCGCCCAGCAGCCGGGTGCCACCGGGATGGATGCACACGATGTCGGGTTGGTCGACCCAGACGGCCATCATCGCTTCCAGATCGGCTGCTTCGAAGGCTTCGTAGAATGCGGTTTCCGCTGCTTCGGGCGTGGCAAATTCATGCGGCATCGAGCAAATCCTCCGCGTGAGCAAAAACGGTTCCGGGCTCGAGTTTCATCATGCAGTCGAAATGCCCGAGCGGGCAGACGCGCTGGAAACAGGGACTGCAAGGGACCCGGTGCTGTATCACGCGCGCGAACGGGGACAACGGTGGCGTGAATACGGGCGAACTGGATCCGAACAATGCCAGCGCGGGACGGTCGAGGGCGGCGGCAATGTGCATCAGGCCGGAATCGTTGGTGACGACCAGCGTGGCACACGCGAGCAGGTCGACGGCCTCGTCGAGCGAGGAAAGCCCCGCCAAATCCCGGCAGGCGGACCCGGCTTCCGCGGCGAGCGGCCGGGTCGCGTCCCGATCGCGCGCGGAGCCCACGAGCCACACCTGCATGCCGCGCGCGGCAAACCGCCGGGCCAGCGCCGCGAAATGTTGCGGGGGCCAGCGTTTCGCCGGGCCGAATTCCGCCCCCGGGCAGAAGACCACCACGGGGGGATCCAGCGCGAGCCCGAGCCGGACCAGGAGCGCGTCGCGCCGGGCGGGATCGGTGGTGAGCCGGGGCCTGCCCAGGTCGCCAGGCAAGGCGTCGTGGGCGCCGAGCGCAAGGGCGCAGAACCGGTCGACCATGCGCGGAAGTCGTGCGGCATCGAGGCGGCGGGCGTCGTTCAGCAATCCGTAGCGGAATTCCCCGACGAAGCCGGAGCGGCGGGGAATGCCTGCCAGCCAGGGAGCCAGCGCGGACTTCCAGCTGTTCGGCGTCACGATGGCGCGATCATAGGCGCGCGCGCCCAGATCCCGGGCCAGCCTCCGGCGCCCGGCAAGCGCAAGTTCACCGTGTTGAAACGGACTGGCGATCCCGGTGCTCACTTCCGGCATCCGCGCCGCGAGCGGCAGGACCCATGCGGGAGCCAGGATATCGATCACCGTACCGGGATCGCGCCGCTTCAGCAGCGCGAGCATCGGCTGCGCCATGACCATGTCCCCGACCCAGCTCGGCGCGACCACGAGGACCCGCAGCGTCATCGCGCTCGCACCCGCGGCGTGCGCTCTAGTGACCCGCGACGGGACCGCCTGCCAGGCGATAGCGCGTACCGCAGTACGGACACAGCGCCTCGCCCGTACTCTCGATCGGCAGGAACACGCGCGGATGCGCGTTCCACAAGAGCATCGAGGGCATCGGGCAGTGCAGCGGCAGGTCCCGCGCCGTCACCTCGATCTCTCGCAACCGGTTCTCGGTCTTGCCGGCTTCTGCCATGATCAGACGAACGACAACCAGTCGAGATGCGCTTGGGCCCGTGCGTTGACCACGTCGAAGAACATGGATTGCAGTCGAGCGGTGATCGGGCCGCGCTGCCCCGCGCCGATGACGCGATTGTCCAGTTCGCGGATCGGGGTGACTTCCGCCGCGGTCCCGGTGAAGAACGCCTCGTCGGCGATGTAGATGTCGTCGCGCGTGAGCCGCTTGGATGTCACCTCGATGCCGATATCGTTCGCCAGGCTGATCACGGTATCGCGGGTGATGCCGATGAGGGCGGAGGTTAGTTCGGGTTCGTACATGCGCCCGTTCTTGATGACGAACAGGTTCTCGCCCGCGCCTTCCGCCACGAATCCGTCCACGTCGAGCAGCAACGCTTCGTCGTAGCCGTCCTGCGTTGCTTCGAGGTTCGCGAGGATGGAATTGGCGTAGGTGGCGGCGAACTTGGCGCGCGCCATCGTGACGTTCACGTGATGCCGGGCATAGGACGAGGTCTTCACGCGGATGCCCTTCTCGAGTCCTTCGGCACCGAGATAAGCCCCCCACGGCCAGGCCGCGATCGCCACGTGGACGGTCGCCCCGCGCGGGGAAACCCCCATCTTCTCGGAACCGTAGAAGGCGATGGGCCGGACGTAACAGGACGCCAGTCGGTTCTCACGCACCACTTCCAGGCAGGCCTCCATCAGCGTTTCCCGCGCATACGGGATCTTCATCATGTAGATGTGGGCCGAGTTGTACATCCGCTCCATGTGCTCGGCCAGGCGAAAGATCGCCGTCCCTTTCGCGGTCTCGTACGCCCGCAAGCCCTCGAACACCGCCAGGCCATAGTGCAGCGAATGCGTGAGGACATGGGTATTGGCGTCCCGCCAGGGCACGAGCTTGCCGTCGTACCAGATCAATCCATCGCGGTCTGCCATTGACATGCTGTGTTGCTCCCCTGCAAAAAGCGGCATTCTAGCCGAAGCCCTGCCGACGTTCGCGATCCGAGCACGGCGCCGCGCTCAGTCGTCGGAGGACGGATAACTTACAACGGTGAAGTTTTGGGCATTCGCCTTGCTTGCGGGCGGAAAGGCCATGAACTACTCTATTTCGCCTCCGGAACCGATCCGGGTCCCGACCTCTCAGCCCTGCCCAGCACCGATGGCGATCTCCGGAAGCTCCCACCGCCACTCCATGGCGACGCGCCCCAAGACCCAGTCATGGCTCGCGCGTATCGACAACGCGGCGGTCGATCCCTCGGATTCCGAGGAACTACGGCTGCGCAAGACGCTCATGCTGCTCGCGTCGGGCCTGATGAACATCGCGGCCTTCCTCTGGCTCGGGCTCTACTGGGTCATGGGACTCAGGCTGCCCACCAGCCTGCCGCTCGGCTACCAGTTCGCATCCGCGCTGCTACTGGTCTACTACCTCAAGACCAAGAACTTCGATCACTACCGCGTGGCTCAGCTTGCGCTGTTCCTGTTCGTGCCGTTCGCGATCCAGTGGTCCATCGGCAGCTTCGTGAGTTCCTCGGGCATCGTGCTGCTCGCCCTGCTGGCGCCGATCGGGGCGATGGTGGTCTATGGCCACCGCGAATCGATACCCTGGTTCTTCGCCTACGCCATGCTCACCGTGATGTCCGGGGTGTTCGACTACTTCCTCGCCGAGGGCACAACCGGGGGCGTGCCGATGCGCACGATCGCCGTGTTCTTCGTGCTCAACATCACCATCCTGTCGACGGTGATCTATCTGCTTCTGCGCTACTTCGTGGCCCAGAAGGATCGCTACCAGACCCAGCTTGCGCAACAGCACGAACTCGTTCGTGTCGAACGCGCGAAATCCGAGAACCTGCTCACGAGCATCCTGCCGAACCACGTCGCCGAGCGGCTCAAGAATGCCCAGACCACCATCGCGGACGGCTTTCCTGACGTGACCGTGATGTTCGCCGACATCGTCAACTTCACCCGCCTCGCCGAGGAGCTCACCCCGAACGAAGTGGTGAGCTTCCTGAATGATGTGTTCACGCGACTCGACCACCTGTCCTCCCTGCATGGCCTGTCGAAGATCAAGACCATCGGTGACGCGTACATGGTCGTCGGCGGATTGTCCGAGGGCAGCCAGTTCTATGTCGACGCGATCGCGGACATGGCGCTCGAACTGCAGGAGGTGGTGCGCAGCGACAAGAACTTCAGCCGCTACAACGTCGCCTTCCACGTGGGCATCGCCACCGGGCCCGCCGTTGCCGGGGTCATCGGCGCCACGCGCTTCATCTACGATCTCTGGGGCGATACCGTGAACGTAGCCTCGCGCATCACATCCGAGGCGCCCGGCGGCAACATCGTCGTCGACAAAACCACTTTCCGCCGCCTCGGCGCCCGCTACGACTTCGGCGAGGCGCGCAACGTCGTGTTCAAGGGCAAGGGCGAACTTTCGGTGTACCAGTTGATCGGCAAGAAGGTCGACGCGGCCGCCGTCGGCTGATCACTCGCCGAGTACCAGACCGCGCAGCCTCAGCACGCACTCGCGCTCCGCGGCGAACTCGGCCGGGTCCACGCGGGCAAATGTCTCTCCGCGCAGGCGCAATGCGTGCTGCGCGCGGCGGTATTCGCGATAGGCGTCCCCGGCCTGCACCGCAAGGTCGGCGTCGACCAGACCGAGTTGCCCCGCCAGGCGGAGCAGGGCGATGTTGCCGATGTTCCCTGCCAGCTCGGCGTGGCTGTGTGCGTGTGCCAGAACCAGGAACTGGACGCAGAACTCGACATCCACGATGCCCCCGGCGTCGTGCTTGAGGTCGAACTGCGGCGTTGCGTTGGGGTGGCCTTCGCGCATCCGGGCGCGCATGGCCACCACCTCGATGCGCAGTGCTTCCGGATCGCGCGGCAGTCGCAGCACTTCGATCCGCAGCGATTCGAAAGCACGACCGATTGCCTCCTCGCCCGTGACGAAACGGGCGCGGGTCAGTGCCTGGTGCTCCCAGACCCAGGCCTGCTCGCGCTGATAGCGTTCGAAGGCATCGAAGCGGCTCACCAGCAGGCCGCTCGCGCCATCGGGCCGCAGGCGCAGGTCGGTCTCGTACAGCGTGCCGGCCCCGGTATAGCTGGTGAGCCAGGTGTTGATCCGTTGCGCCAGGCGAGCGTAGTTCTCGGGTGCTTCGGGCGCTTCGTCCCGGTGCAGGAATATCAGGTCGAGATCGCTCGCGTAGCCAAGCTCCAGGCCGCCGAACTTGCCGTAGCCGATCACCGCGAATAGCGGAACTTCGCGATGGCGTGTGCGCACCTGTTGCCAGGCGATCGCCACCACGTGCTCGAGAACCAGGGTCGCGAGATCGCTCAAGTGATCGGAGAGCCGTTCCAGCGTGAGGGCACCGGCGAGGTCGAGCGCGAGCAGCCGGAAGGTCTGGATATGCTTGAAGTGGCGCAGCAGGTCCATCTGGTGCTCGGTGTTGCCCTGCGATTCCGCCAGATCCCTGGCCAGACCAGCCGCCAGGGCCGGCCGGTCCGATTCCGCAAGCTGGTTCGGATCGAGCAGCTCGTCGAGCAGCATCGGCTGGCGGGCGAGGTAGTCGCTGGCCCACGGCGAGAGCGAGGCGAGCCGTGCCACCGATTCCAGTGCCTGCGGATACTCGATCAACAGGGCCAGATACGATTCGCGCCGGCCGATGCTCTCGAGGATGTTGAGCAGTCGTTCGAACGTCGTGTCCGCCGGTGGGAACGTCGCCGCGGCGCGCAACAGCCGCGGCAACAGTCGATCCACGCGCGCCTGGCCCGACGCCGACATGCGGCGGAAGCGCACGCTTCCGCGCAATGTCCGGATGCGCTCGCACGTGGCCCGTGGATCGACATAGCCGAGCGCGGCCAGCGCATCGTCGACGACCGGGTCCTCGGGCGTCGCCACCGCAACGGTCTCCAGAGCGTCGCCGTCGCCGGCCGTGCGGCTCTCCGAGAACAGGGCCTCGAACTGCATCGCCACCGCGTCGCGGTGGACGGCGAGTTGATCGAGGAGCGCGCCATAGCTGTCGAATCCCATTCCCGTGGCCACGCGGGCGCGATCGTCCTCCGCCGTGGGCAAGGTCTGGGTCTGCTGGTCATCGAGGTATTGCAGGCGATGCTCCAGGTTGCGCAGGAACCGGTAGGCGGCCTCGAGCTTCGGCAGCACCCCGTCGGGCAACCAGCCGCGCCGGGCGATCTCGTTCAGCGCAGCGAGGGTCGGGCGCAGGCGCAGTGCCGGATCGCGCCCCCCGCGGATCAACTGGAACACCTGGGCCGTGAACTCGATCTCGCGGATGCCGCCCGGGCCCAGCTTGATGTTCTCCGCCATGTCGCGCCGCGTCACCTCCTTGCGGATCTGATCGTGCAACTCGCGCATGGACTGGATCGCGCTGAAATCCAGGTGACGGCGGTAGACGAACGGCGTGACGATCGCCATCAACTCGGCTTCGTGCTCACCGCTCAGGGCCCGGCCCTTGACCCAGGCGTAGCGCTCCCAGGGCCGCCCCTGCGCGCTGAAGTACTCCTCGAGCATGTCGAGGCTCATGACCAGCGGGCCGCTGTCGCCGTAGGGTCGCAGGCGCATGTCGACCCGGAACACGAAGCCGTCTTCGGTGCGCTCGCTCAGCGCGGCGATCAGCTTGCGGCCGAGGCGCGTGAAATACTCGTGGCACGAGAGCGGCCGGGGACCGCCGGTCGTGGCGTCTTCGGGATAGACGAACACGAGGTCCACGTCCGACGAGGCGTTCAATTCGCCGCCGCCCAGCTTGCCCATGCCCACGACGATCAGGCGCTGGAGCTGGCCGGCGCCGGACCGCGCTTCGCCGTGAACCGCTGCGAGCCAGCCATCGAGCCGTTCCAGCGCGAACGCGATGGTGGTTTCAGCGAGCGCAGTCATGGTCGCCGTGACCTCTTCGACCGGAGCGAGCCCGCACAGGTCTCGGCTCAGGGTGTTGAGCACTACGCGGGCGCGAAGCCGGCGCAGCGCGCACGCCAGGGCTGGTTCGTCGGCCGGCGGGTCCGCCTCGAGCACGGCGCGCATGTGCTCCGCCGTCCATGGTGTGGCCAGGGCCGCGGCTTCGAGCAAGCCGGGATCCCGTGCCAGCAACTGGCGTGCATAGCGCGACAGGCCGATCACGCGCTCGCGTGTTACAGCGAGATCGACGGGCGCGGCTTCGGAGTTTCGCGGCGTCACGGTAAACTTCGGGTCCAGATTGAGGTCAGTCCTGTGCAGTTCGTACCGGCGCGCCATGATGCGGCGCCGGACGTTGAAGGAGCGGCAGTACGGGAGCGGGATTCTACGGTCTCTGCGTCCTCCGGCCCGCCCGTCCCGCCCATCCGCTTCTTGCCGTGTTTCACCGCCACCACATCCACCTCGCCTGGCACGTCACCGTCCGCACCTACCGGGTCCTGACCTGGGTCGTCCTGTTCGCCGGTCTGGCGTTCGCGATCTTCGTGCTCGGCGTGCGCTACTACGTCCTGCCCGACATCGACCGCTATCGCCACTTGATCGAGTCGGCGATCACGCGCGCGACCCACCAGCGGGTCACCATCGCCCACGTCTCGGGCGATTGGCGCGGCTATCGGCCCATCCTGAAGATGGACGGGATCGTGATCTTCGACCGCGAGAATCGCCCGGCCCTGGAGCTCGGGCACGTCGAAGCGGTGCTGGCGTGGCGTTCGATCACGACCGCGGAGCTGCGCATGCATACGCTGGCGGTGGATCGACCCGAACTGATCGTGCGTCGCGACGCCGCCGGGGCCCTCACGGTGGCGGGCTTTCCGATCGAGTTCGGCGGGCCGGGCGGGGGATTTTCCGACTGGCTGTTTGCCCAGGAAGAGATCCAGGTCCGTTCGGCGAGCCTGACCTGGATCGACGAGTCGCGCGGCGCACCGCCGCTCACGCTCGCCGACGTGGATCTGCATCTGGTCAATGCGGGCCGCCGGCATCGTTTCGGGTTGCAGTTCACGCCCCCCGCCGAGATCGCCGCCGCTGCCGACATTCGGGGTGATCTGCGCGCCGGGAGGCGCGGAGGGCTCGCGAGCTGGAGCGGCAAGATCTATGCGCGCTGCGTCTATGTGAACCTGGCCGCGGGCAAGGCCTGGGTCGACCTGCCGATCGCCATGGACGCGGGCGCCGCCAACATCGAAGCCTGGGCCGACGTCGCCGACGGCAAGCTCACGCAGATCACCGGTGATACCCGCATCGCGGGACTGTCCGCGCGCCTGGGTGAGAATCTCGCGCCGCTATCGGTCCAGGGCCTGCAGGGGCGGCTGGGGTACGCGAAATCGTCGGGTGGCTATGAGGTTTCCGCACGCAGATTGTCGCTGGTGCTCGGCAATGGCGCGGCCCTGGGCCCGACCGATCTGATCGTCCGACGTGCCAGTGCCGGCAGCTACCAGGTGCAGGCCGATCGCCTCGACGTCGGGCCGCTGGCCGGCATTGCGGACGCGTTGCCGCTCGACGCGGGGGTGCGCCGACGCATCGTGCAATCGACGCCGCGGGGTCGCATCGAGGATCTGCGGCTCGGATGGAATGCCGAGTCGTTGCAGGCCGGCCTCATCGACCTGGACGCGCGGTTCGTCGGCGTTGGCGTCGCACCCGTCGACGCAATGCCGGGAATCTCGGGCCTCACCGGGCGCGTGCAGGCCGATCGCAATGGCGGCAGGTTGGACGTCGATTCCAGGGGCCTCGCAATCTCCGTCCCGCGCCAGTTCGACCAACCGCTGCGCTTCGATTCGCTGAAGGGCCAGGCCGCATGGAGTCTACCGGATGGGCACGCGCTGGTCCGCCTGCAGCGCTTGGCATTCGCGAACGCCGACCTTTCCGGCACCGCGAGCGGCAGCTATCAGCTCACGGAACACGGGCCCGGGATCATCGATCTCGCCGTCCTGGTGAGCCGCGCCGACGCGCGGGCGATCCCCAGGTACGTGCCTTTCGTTGCCGGGGCAGCGACGCGCAAGTGGCTCGGCTCGGCGTTCGAGGCCGGCGTGGCGCGCGATGCAACGTTTCGACTGCAGGGCAATCTGTCGGACTTTCCGTTCGACAAGCCGGGAATGCAGGGTGTGTTCGACGTTTCGGCGCTGGTCGAGGGCGTGCGTCTGCGGTTCGACAAGGACTGGCCAACGGTCGACGCCGTTCATGGAACGTTGACCGTGCACGGGCGCCGGCTCGAGGTCAGCGCCGAGGGCAGCATCCTCGGCATCCCCCTCGATCGGACGACCGCAGTCATCCCGGAACTGTCGCCGCAGCACCCCGTGATCGAGATCAAGGGCGGCGCCAGCGGGCCGACGCAGGATTTTCTGGCCTTCATCGATGCCAGCCCGGTCGCGCACATGATCGGCGGATTCAGCCGTGGCATGCGCGCCAGGGGGTCGGGCCGCCTTGCGCTGGATCTGCGCATTCCGCTTGACCACGACAATACCCCGACGATTGCCGGCAGCTACCAGTTCGTCGACAACCAGCTCGACGCCAGCGATGCGGTCCCGGCGCTCACGGACCTCAACGCGACACTGAATTTCACGCAAGCCGGAGCGAAAATCTCCAACGGCACGGCGAAACTCTTCGACCTGCCGGCGAAGTTCAGCGTAGCCGCGGAGTCGGGTGGTTCTTCGACGATCAGTGCGTCCGGCCGCGCGAGCCTGGTCGGCCTCCAGCGCGCGTTCGACACGCCGTGGCTGGCTTACGCGGACGGCGAGACCGACTGGAAAGCGCGAGCAACCGTGCGCAATCGCGTGCTCGATCTCGTGGTCGAGAGCGATCTGGTGGGCGTGACGTCGAAACTGCCGGCACCACTGGCGAAAGCCGCAGGCGAAGCACTGCCACTGCGCGTCCAGCGCCGCTCGCGCGGTAACAATCAGACGCTGCAGGTGGCGCTTGGGCAGCGCCTCTCGGCCGCGTTGGCGCTGGAAACCATGGGAGCGGTTACCCGGATCAAGCGCGGCGTGATCGACTTCGGCGCCGGGGCGAAACTGCCGCAAGGTGCCGGCGTATCGGTCACGGGCAGTTTCGATCGCATCGATGTGGACGCCTGGCTCGACGTGTTCGAGGCGGCTGCGGGCCAAGGCGGCGGCAGCGCCACCGCCACCGACGCCATCGACCTGACGGCAGTCGATCTCAAGGTGAATCAGGTGGAAGTGTTCGGACGCGTATTGCACGACGTCGCATTGAATATCCGACACAAAGGCGATCTATGGGATGGTGCGCTGTCGAGCCGCGAAGTGGCGGGCGACGTTGACTGGATCCCGACCGGTCGGGGCAAGGTCGTGGCCCGTCTGTCCCGGCTCAATGTCCCCGACCCCGAAGGCGGCGGCGACAGCGCTGGCGCGGAGCCTCTGGCCGGGCACGAACTGCCGGCGATCGACGTGACGGCCGACAGTTTCCAGTTCGGCGCCCTCGACCTGGGCGGATTGGTATTGAAGGCGACGCAGAATGGCCCGGCGTGGCAGTTGGAAACCCTGGCCCTCACCAATCCTGACTTCAGCCTGTCGGCGCACGGGACATGGCAGCTGGTACGCGGCACGCCGCGCACTGAACTGCAGGTCAAGCTCGACGTGAAGAACCTGGCCGGGTTCCAGAAGCGCATCCAGCGCCCGGAAGGCGTCGTCGGCGGGCCAGCGACACTCGAGGGCACGGTGGACTGGATCGGCGTTCCCTATCGGCCGGACTACGCCACCTTGAGCGGCAACCTGAAGCTCGACGTTCACCAGGGTCGCTTCCTCAAGCTCGATCCCGGCATCGGCAAGCTCCTGGGCGTGATGAGCCTGCAGTCGCTGCCGCGACGGGTGAAGCTCGATTTCCGCGATGTCTTCAGCGAGGGCTTTGCGTTTCAGCGCATCACCGGGACCGTTTCCATCGACCGGGGCATGATCCACACGAATGATATGAAGATGCAGGGCTCGAGCGCGAAGGTCACGATGCAAGGCGACGTGAACATGGTCGATGAGACGCAGTCGCTCGAGGTGCGTGTGGCGCCTTCGATCAGCGACAGCATCGCCCTCGGGACCGCGTTGGTCAATCCGGCGATCGGGCTGGCGACCTTCCTTGTCGGCAAGGCGCTCAAGGACCCGCTCGACCAGGTGATCGCCTTCGTGTACCGGATCACGGGCGGATGGGCGGACCCCGTGGTTACCAAAGTCCACCGGCAGAGCGAGTCCGCGCCCCTCAATCGGCGCTAAACTGGCCCTCCGAATCTGACGTGCGTCTCCAGCGCTCATGCCTGACGAATCGATCCTGCCCTCGTCTTCCCGTACGCCGCAGCCGGCGCGCGCCGCTTTCCGGGTCGCCGCGGTGCAGATGGTTTCGAGCCCCCGGGTCGAGGAGAACCTCGCGCAGGCCGCCGCCCTCGTCGCGGCTGCGGCCGCACAGGGCGCGCGGCTGGTCGCCCTGCCCGAATACTTCGGCATCATGGGGCTCAGGGAGACCGACAAGGTGGCGGTGCGCGAGTCCGACGGCGACGGTCCGATCCAGCGTTTCCTCGCCGACACCTCCCGTCGGCTGGGAATCTGGCTGCTGGGCGGGTCGGTGCCGCTCGAGTGCGACACCGAGGGCAAGGTGCACAACAGTTCGCTGCTGTACGACGATCAGGGCCAGCGGATCGTACGCTACGACAAGATCCACCTGTTCGCGCTCGATCTCGGCACCGAGAAATTCAGCGAGGCCCGCACCATCGTGCCCGGGCGCGAGGTGAAGGTGGTCGATTCGCCTTTCGGTCGTCTCGGGTTGTCCGTCTGCTATGACTTGCGCTTCCCCGAGCTGTACCGAGCGATGGGCCCGGTCGACATCCTGTTCGTCCCCGCCGCGTTCACCGCGACCACCGGCCGCGCACACTGGGAGCCGTTGCTGCGGGCGCGCGCGATCGAGAATCTGGCCTGGGTGATCGCGCCTGCGCAGGGTGGGGTCCATGCGAGCGGCCGCGAGACCCATGGACACAGCATGATCGTGGACCCATGGGGCGCGGTGAGCGCGTACCGCGCGGCGGGCGCAGGGATCGTGATCGCGGAAATCGACCCCATGTACCAGGCTCGCATGCGTGCGAGCCTGCCTGCGCTGGAACATCGCACGCTGGCGAGTGTCTGATCCGCCCCGACCGCCGTTATCCCGATCGACCCCGCTTCCTCGATTCCGACCTCATGACCGACACACTCGAACAACTGCGCATCCCGGAAGTCTCGCTCGTCACTGCCAACGACACGCTGCTCGCGCCCTATGGCCTCGAGTTGAGGACCCTGGAGCCGGTGTTCGGCCAGATCATGAGCCACCATGCCGACTACGCCGATCTGTATTTCCAGTACACGCGCAGCGAGGGCTGGAGCCTCGAGGAGGGTCAGGTCAAGTCCGGCAGCTTCTCCATCGACCAGGGCGTCGGGGTGCGCGTGGTGGCCGGCGAGAAGACCGCATTTGCCTATTCCGATGACATCAGCCTGCCAGCGCTCGAGTCGGCTGCCCGGGCTACGCGCGCAATAGCACGTCAGGGTGCTGCGGGTCGCCCCGCGGTCATCCGCCGCGGAGTCGGGCGCGAACTCTATGTCCCGCACGATCCGCTTGCGAGCCTGCCCGACGCCGAGAAGGTAGCGCTGCTGGAGCGGCTCGAGCGGTATGCGCGAGAGGCCGATTCGCGCATCAAGCAGGTGGTCGCTGGCCTTGCCGGGGAATACGAAGTGGTCCTCGTTGCGCGCAGTGACGGGCTCACGGCGGCCGACGTGCGCCCGCTCGTTCGGCTCTCGGTGCAAGTGATTGTGGAGGACGGCGGGCGGCGCGAACAGGGCTCGGCCGGCGGGGGCGGTCGCTTCGACTACGCCTACTTTACCGACGAGGTTCTGCGCGACTATGCACAGAAGGCCGTGCACCAGGCGTTGACCAATCTCGATGCACGTCCCGCGCCCGCAGGGGCCATGACGGTCGTGCTGGGGCCGGGCTGGCCGGGGATCCTGCTGCACGAGGCGATCGGCCACGGGCTTGAAGGCGACTTCAATCGCAAGGGCAGTTCGGCCTTCAGCGGGCGGCTCGGCGAACGAGTGGCGGCATCCGGCGTGACCGTCGTGGATGACGGGACGATCGCCCGGCGGCGCGGGTCGCTCAACGTCGACGACGAAGGCAACCCGACGCAATGCACGACGCTGATCGAGGACGGCGTGCTGAAAGGCTACATTCAGGACACCCTGAACGCCCGGTTGATGGGCGTGCCCGTCACCGGCAACGGCCGGCGCGAGTCGTACGCGCACATCCCGATGCCGCGCATGACGAACACCTACATGCTGAACGGCGACAAGGACCCGCAGGACATCATCCGGTCGGTCAAGCGCGGCTTGTACGCCGTCAACTTCGGCGGCGGGCAGGTGGATATCGTGAGCGGCAAGTTCGTGTTCAGCGCGGCTGAGGCCTACATGATCGAGGACGGCAGGATCACCTATCCGGTGAAAGGCGCGACCCTGATAGGCAACGGTCCGGAGGTGCTGAAGCACGTATCCATGATCGGCAACGACATGGGGCTCGATCCCGGTGTGGGCACCTGCGGCAAAGAGGGGCAGAGCGTTCCGGTCGGCGTGGGACAGCCGACCCTGAAAATAGATTCCCTGACGGTGGGTGGCACGGCTTGAGGGAGCATATGGGCCCTGCGCCCGGCGTGGTCCGAGCGCACGAGTCGCCGGTGGGTAGGAAGAAGCCGAATTCCGTCTGAGCGCGCGGCAAGGGCTCCGCGCTCAGCGCAATGGACGCGACCGTTGCGGGCGAGTTCAGTCAGCCAGATTCGGCGTCGGGATCGCGGCAACGGGTGGGCAGGAAGTCGAACACGAAGCGGATGCCGGAGTGCATCTTCGACAGGTAAGCGTTCTGCACGCGGTAGGCCTCATCCTCGCGAATGAGCCAGCGCGCGCACGCCGACAACTTGTCGAACCTTCCGGATTCGTGCTGCAGGTGATGCACCAGCTCGTGCAGCAGGATCGAGCGCGACTTCAGGTCGTTCGCCACGTCCAGATCGGCGCGAAGATAGATGCCATCGCCGTCGAGGTAGTAGGCGCGGATGCCACAAGGACCCTTGCACAGGTCCGCCTCCATCTGGGCGGAGGAGAGGACGTGAATCCGGGGCAATTCGCGCGGCCCGGGATAGGCGGTCAGTTCCGCCATCACCGAGAACAGAGCGACGACGATTTCCGCCACTGCGGGGCTGGGCATGGGACTCTCCGTTCGCGTTTCCGGACGCTGGGTGCGAGCCCGAGGCTCCGTTGGATCCCCTGGCGCCACTGCGCATGCCGGCCTGACTTTCCCCGCTCGTGCTGCCGCTTCGTCTGTCCGGTGTCCCTCCCGGGGCGCGCGATGCTCGCTCGCGCCCGACGAATGTCCCGATGGTGGCTGCGCGCAGCCTCGCCTGTCAATGAATTCGATGGCGCCGGCCGGGACCGGAGCATCGCCCGTTCTTGCGGCCAATCAATCCCGCGTTCAGGGGGTGGGGGAAATTCCCAAATTTTCGGCCTGTGGCCCATAATGCCGAGCGCCGTCTGAAAACTGAATGGGTCGACGCCGGCAAAGAAATTCGGGGGGTGCAGCACAGTGGAGCTTGCAGATCGGCCAGGACCGGACGTGGAGCCCCAGAATTGGGCGCTGAAGACGCTTGAGCACATCGGTGAGGGGACGGTGCTCGCCCAGCAGATCTTCGACATGATCGGGCATTCCAAATTTTTCTCGGATTTCACCCGCAGCGATATCCAGATGCTGGCGAAATCCATGGAGATCTACCGCGCGGAACCGGGGCAGACCATCATCCGCGAAGGCGATGTGGACGACTACATGATGCTCATCATCCAGGGGCGAGTGGAGATCGTTAAGAAGGATCGCAATTCGATGCTGCAGCCGATGACTTCGGTCGGACCGGGTGCGACCCTGGGCGAGATGTCCATGATCGACGGCGAGCCGCGTTTCGCGACCTGCACCGCGGTCGATCCCACGACTTTCGCGGTCTTGACGCGCGACGCCATGGTCAAGATCATCCTCGAGGAGCCGAGCCTCGGTGCGAAGATCCTCATCAAGCTGGTCACGCTGCTCTCGGCACGTCTGCGTCAGACCAGTTCCAATCTGCTGCACTACATGGAGCGTTGAATCCGCTCCGTCGACGGCATCAGATCTCGACGCACTTGCCCGAATACAGCACGGGCCCGGTCGGCAGCCCGGTCGGGGAGCCGTGCTTGGGCTCGACGCTCATGGCCAACCCGACGGCCGCTGGCAGTTTCGCCATCATGTCCGACGAAACCGTGACGTATTGCGTGTCGTGCGTGGTGATCAGGCCGAGCGAGCGCGGCGGTTGATCGCCGCCAGGCAGCATCCACAGCTCCCAGGACGTGTCCGGTGCCATCTCCTGGTGGCCGATCACCCGCACGCGCAGGCGCGGCGCCGTGCTCTGGTGCATCTCCCAGGATACCGTGATCGCCGGATTGGCCTTGTCGTCGGCCATGACCGCGACCATGGCGTTCTCGGGCGTCAGTGCGTGGTCCTTCGGCGTGATCGCGATATAGCCGAACAGAAGGGCCGCGGCGGCGGCCGAGGCGAACGACGACCCGCGCCAGAACGCGAGGCTCGTGAACCAGTTTTCTCGTGGAACGGCGCGTCGCTGGATCCGCGCTTCGATTTGACGCCATACGTGCTCGCTCGGTTGCACTTCGGGCAAGGTACCGGCCAGGGGCTCCAGCCGACCCTGCCACGCAGCGACTTCCTTGCGCAGCCCCGGGTCGCTGCGCAACCAGAGCTCGAAGCGTGCGCGAGCCTTGCCCTTCATGGTGCCGAGTACGTACTCGGCAGCGAGCAGGGCGCGGGCATTCGGTTCGGTGATTTTCATCAGGCGCCCTTGGCCTCGAGGCAGCCGCGAAGCTTCTCGAGGCCGCGGCGGATCCACGTCTTGATCGTGCCCAGGGGTGCCCCGAGGTGGTCAGCCAGCTCGCTGTGCGACAGCCCGTGCATGTAGGCGAGCGCGATCGACTGGCGCTGCTGCCCTGAGAGCTCACCCAGGCATTCAGCGAGCTGGCGCGCTTCGCCGGCCTGCAGCAGCCGGGCAGCGGGGCCCGGGCTGGAGTCCTCCCAGTTTTCGATGATGCCCTCGAGATCCTCCTCGGAGGTCTCGTGTTTCGGGCGACGTGCCCAGTCCAGGGCCCGATTGCGCACGATGGCGGTCATCCAGGTCATCGGCGCGCTCTTGGCTCGGCTGTAGTCGGTCACGTGATTCCAGATGTTGACGAAACTCTCCTGAAGTACATCCTCGGCCCAGTCCCGGCGCCGGACGATGCGTATCGCGACTGCCAGCAGGCGGCCGGACGAGCGGCGATAGAGTTCGGCAAATGCACGTTGATCCCTCAAGGCGCAGCGCGCCATGAGGTCATCCAGGCTGTCCGCACCGTCCATCATCTGGCCTTGATACGGGTCGACCAGCTCATTCGGATGCGCCTCGCGCGCGTTCCTTGCGCCAATAGACATCGGCGACGCCGGCGTGACGATTCAGGATACGGCAGAGCACGAACAGCAGGTCCGACAGGCGGTTCAGGTAGCGCTGGCATAGCGGGGAGAGTGCCTCGCTCGAAGGGATGGAGACTGTGCGGCGTTCAGCGCGACGGCAAACGGTCCTGGCCACGTGGCAGAGCGCCGCGGTCCGGCTGCCGCCGGGCAGTATGAATTCCTTGAGCGGCGGCAGGTCCGCGTTGAACCGGTCCAGCGCCGCCTCGAGCGCCGAGACGTGTTCTTCCCGGATCGCCGTATACCCCGGGATGCTCAATTCGCCGCCCAGGTCGAACAGGTCGTGCTGGATGTCCGTCAGCAGCTGGCGCAGCGCATCGTCGAGCGGTTCGGCGAGCAGAACGCCCAGGGTGCTGTTCAGTTCGTCCACCGCGCCGATGGCCTCGATGCGCCCGCTATCCTTCGGGACCCGCGCGCCATCGCCGAGGCCGGTCGTCCCGCCATCGCCGGTACGGGTATAGATCTTGGAGAGTCGATTGGCCACCGAGTTACCGTCGCGGATTTGAGTCGCCGGATTATATGCGGTCATCGCGCCAGGTCCTCGACCTCCAGTTGCAGATAGTGGTGCAGCACGTTGCGGCGGTGGATCGTCGGATATCCGGCCCACCCTGCGAATGCGGGGAGCTGAGCGTGGTCGACCGCGTCCAGAAGGCTCGTGCCATGCTCGTAGATCTCACGCACTCGTCGGTCGAGCGCCCTGAGGTAGTCTGCCGTGCGCTCCGCGCCGACTGCCGTCGTGAGCGGGCCGTGGCCCGGCACCACGATGCTCGGCGCGAGCCGGCGGACGAGGTCGACGGCTGCGATCCAGCCCGGCAGCCGGCCATCGCGTATCTCGGGTATGCGCTGGTCCACGATCACCCCGCCGGCGAACAACGTTCCCGTCGCACGGTCGAGCACCATCAGATCACCCGGCGTTGCGGCCCAGCCGGGATGGATCAGTTCCAGCGTCCGGCCGCCTGACACGATCGTGGTCGATGATCGCACCAGCCGCGTGGGCACGATCAGGCTCGAGCCCGCCATCACTTCCTCGCCGAGGATCAGCTTCAGATTCTCGAGGCAGTGCGCGCAGCGCTGACGCATCAGTTCCGCGCTCTTCTCGTGGGTGAGGAAAGTCGTGCCAACCGCGCTGAACGCCGCGTTCCCGAACAGGAATTCCTGCATGGCGTGGGTGATGATCACCAATTCGATCGGCTTGTCGCTGAGAGCCCGGATCGCTTCGAGCCGTGCCAGGCCGTGCTGAAAGGACACCCCCGTGTCGATGACCGTGATGCCGGTCGGCCCGATGATGAATCCGCCATTGCCCACGCGCCCCGCGTTTTCGGGAGCGACTTCGCCGGGTGTTTCCAGGAATGCGTAGACGCCGTCCGCGACGGAAACGGGATCGGACTGCCGCGCCGGAATTGCGACCGACCACGACACGAGAGCGACCAGTCCGATCGCGCGCAATACCTTGACCATGGCGTCCACGGTAATCAACGCGATCCACTGCCGCAAGCGAATTGCCGGGGCCCGGTTCCGGGCCGTATCATCCGCCGACGTCATGAACCTCATTCGCATCTGTGGGAGCCTGCTGCTCGCCTTTGCCATAGCCTGCCCCGCGATCGCGGCAGACGCTGTAGCGAACGATTTTCCTTTGACGGAGATCGCACCGGGCAATTTCGTGCATTTTGGCAGCCAGGACGAGCGCTCGCCGGAAAACATGGGCGATCAGGCAAACATCGGTTTCATCGTAGGTGCCAATTGCGTAGCCGTGGTGGATCCGGGTGGTTCGCTCGCCGTCGGGCAGGCTTTGCGCGCCGCGTTGCGGAAAGTGACGGACAAGCCGATCTGCTATGTGATCCTCACGCACATGCACCCCGATCACGTTTTCGGTGCGGCGGCCTTTCGCGGCGATCCGGCCGAAGTCGTCGGGCACGCAAATCTGCCGCGCGCGCTGGCCATGCGGGCGCGCCCTTACCTGAAGGCATTGCAGCGCGATCTCGGCGAGCTTGCCGCAGGCAGCGAGATCGTCATCCCGAGCGTGCTGGTAAAGGACGAGACCGCGCTCGATCTGGGGGGGCGGATCATCCGGGTCAAGGCCTGGCCGCCCGCGCACACCGATAACGATCTGACGGTTGCGGACGACCTTACCGGCACACTGTGGGTATCGGACCTGCTGTTCATCGAGCACACGCCGGTCGTTGATGGGACCATCACCGGATTCCTTCGGGTTCTTGATGCGCTCGCCCGGCTCGACGTGCAGCACTACGTCGCCGGTCACGGCAGGTCTGTTGCTCCCTGGCCGCAAGTGCTGGAGCCGGAGCGCGCGTATCTGAGTCTGATCGTGCGTGAGACGCGCGCGGCGATCAAGCGACGGGAGACCATCGAGCAGGCGACCGACGAAGTCGGCCTGTCCGAGCGCGCGAAGTGGGTCAATTTCGACGCGTTCCACCGCCGCAATGTGATTACCGCCTATGCCGAGCTGGAATGGGAGTGACCGGCGCTATACTAGGCCCAGGATTGCTTATGGAGGTACCTAACTATGACGTCACTGTACAAGATCGGCCTGGCGGCAGTGCTCGCCTGTGCGCCGCTGCTCTCGGCGTTCGCCAACGAGAAAGCCGAGCCCGATCCCGCCAAGAGCCAGTACTGGCCACCCATACGCCAGATCATGTTCGGAGACCGTGAAATCCTCGATGGCAAGGATGTCATGCGGGTCTACCTCAGTACGCGTGCGGACGACGCCGCGACCGTGCCGGTCGCGGTCAAGGCGCAGTTCGATCAGACGCCTAGCCAGTACATCAAGCAGGTGTACCTGATCGTCGAACGCAATCCGTCTCCTGCGGCTGGCGTGTTCCAGTTCACGCCCGACAGCGGGCGCGCCCAGGTGGAAACACGCTTGCGCTTCGAGGATTTCAGCTTCGTCCGCGCCATCGCCGAGACCAATGACGGCAAGCTGTACATGTCGTCGCGCTGGGTCAAGGCGGCCGGGGGCTGCTCTGCGCCCGGCGACAAGAATCGCATTCCCGAGAACCTGGTGGGCACCATGAAGTTCCGCTTCGCCGACGAGACGGTGGAGGCGAACAAACCCGCGCTGGTGCAGCTGATGATCCGGCATCCTAACGAATCGGCGCTTGCATCCGACTTCGACGGATCGAAGACACCGCAATTCGTGCGTCACGTCGCGGTCACCTACGCCGGCAAGAACGTGATGAGCGCCGACGTCGATTTCTCGATCTCCGACAATCCGAGCTTCCGTTTCTACTTCGTTCCCGAGAAGGAAGGCGAGCTCGAGGCCGTGGTCGAGGACACGCACGACAAGCACTATGTGCACCGCGAACTGATCGTCGAAGGGGTCCCGCTCCCGGGCGGTTGACCGGGGCAGGTGTATCGCCTCACAATTGCACGGTTTTTTTACCGTAGCCGGGCAGATCAGACGAATGAAAACACTGCGCTTGGCGGCCCTCGTGGCCGTAGTTTCATGGGGGGTCGCCGGGGCGGCGATCGGTGCGGACGGGAATGCGGATGCCGGCAAGAAGAAGACCCAGATGTGCGAGGGTTGCCACGGCATCCCGGGTTTCCGTACCGCCTATCCGGAGGTCTACATGGTTCCCAAGCTCGGCGGGCAGAGCGCCAACTACATCGTGGCCGCGCTCAAGGCGTACAAGGCCGGGGATCGGCTGCATCCGTCGATGCGGGCGATCGCGGGCAGCCTGAGCGAACAGGACATGGCAGACCTTGCAGCCTATTACTCGGCTCCCGCCAAATGAGCACGATGATCCACTTGCGAACGACCTCGATCCTGCACCGCTCGATCTACCTCGCCGCGCTGGCCGTTGGCCTGAGCGCACTGCCGGCCTGGGCCGGCGGCGACGCCGCAGCCGGCGCGAAGAAAGCCGATACCTGCGCCGCGTGTCATGGCCCCGGCGGCGGCAAGCCTCTGACGGCCGACTATCCCATGCTGGCGGGTCAGCACAAGGACTACATCAAGCACTCGCTCGCTGCCTACAAGAGCGGCAAGCGCAAGAACGCGATCATGAATGGCATGGCGGCCGCGCTGTCGAAGGAAGACATCGCCGATCTCGCCGCGTATTTTTCGGAGCAGACGGGTTTGCAGGACAAATACTGATCCGGCCAGGATCTGCGAAAAACGAAACGGCGCCCTCGGGCGCCGTTTCGTTTTTCAGCCCGGCGTCTTGCGTGTAAGGCAGTCGAGATAGAGCCGCTCATCAAGGCGCTGGCGGTCGCGCTGGGCCCGCCAGATCGTCTCTCCCAGACATTCGAGCAGAACGTGCTTGGCGTCGTGCTCCGAGCCGAGGCGGGCTGCAAGCGCCGAGAAAGCGGCGCGAATCCCGGCCGGCTGATCGATCGCCAACTGTTCTTCCACCGCCAGGTGCAGCGAGAGATGCAGGAACGGGTTGGTCGCCCCGTTCTCGGGCAGATAGTCCAGCTGAAGGAAGCGATCGGGATCATCGAGGATCGAGCGATATTCCGGATGCTGTGACAGTACCTCGATCACCGTGCGTTCCAGGCCGGCCAGCGGTTCGCCCGCGCCGAACTTCCGCCAGGCCTCGAAGAACAAGCGCCGGGCGTCATCGCGGGACGGCGTGAACATGGCGCTCAGAGGGCGCGCGGCCGTCGCGTCGGCCGTGGCATTTCCGGTTCGATCGTCTTGTGCCGGTATTCGCACAAGTCGCGGATGACGCAGCGGGGGCATTCCGGCTTCTGCGCCTTGCAGACATAGCGGCCATGCAGTATCAGCCAGTGATGGGCGTGCCGCTTGAATTCCTCCGGTACGACCTTCATCAGCCTGCGTTCCACTGCGAGCACATCCTTGCCCGGCGCCAGGTTGATGCGATTGGCCAGCCGGAAGATATGCGTGTCGACCGCGATCGTGGATTCGCCGAAGGCGACGTTGAGGATGACGTTGGCGGTCTTGCGACCGACACCCGGCAATGCTTCCAGCGCTTCGCGCCGGCGAGGCACTTCACCCCCGTGCCTTTCGATCAGGTCGCGACAGAGCGCGATCACGTTCCTGGCTTTGGTCCTGAACAGGCCAATTGTCTTGATTGCCGTCTCGAGGTATTCCGGTCCGAGCGCCAACAACGTTTGCGGCGTATTGGCGATCCGGAAGAGCTTCGCGGTCGCGAGATTCACGCTCTTGTCGGTGGCCTGCGCCGAAAGCACCACGGCCACGAGCAGTTCGAACGGGGTCGTGTATTCGAGCTCGGTCCTCGGTTCGGGATTCGCGTCGCGCAGGCGACGGAAGATCTCCTCGCGGATCTGCGGATTCACGAGGTCGGAACCTTCGCTGCGGTACGACGCGCTCGCGCGCGCTCGAGTGCGGCTTCGATGACGGCCCGCTTGCGCTCGCCGTCCGGAGCTGCGGGATCCAGGCTGGCGAGCTTCTCCCGAGCCTTCACGGCCAGGCGTTCTTCGTGCACCGCGCGCTCTCGAGCGAGCCGCGCGCGGCGCGCTTCGAATCGAATCCTTGCGCTCGCCGCGGGCCGACGCCACTGCGCCGGATCGTGCTGCGCCACGGCGAAGCCCCGGTCGCGCAACTCGCCGACCGACACCATCTCGATGCAGTCGACGGGGCAGGGCGCCAGGCACAGGTCGCAGCCCGTGCAGGCGTCCAGCAGAACGGTATGCATGACTTTCGCGGCCCCGACGATCGCGTCGACCGGGCAGGCCTGGATGCAGAGCGTGCAGCCGATGCAGCGCGATTCGTCGATCAACGCTGCGGTCGGTGCCTGTTCGTGCCCGCGCGAGTGATCGAGCGCGATGGGTGCTCGCTGCAAGAGTCGCGCGAGACGTTCGATTCCGTCCGCGCCACCAGGCGGACAGCGGTTGATGTCCGCCTGCCCTTCCGCGATTGCCCGCGCGTAGGGACGACAGCCGTCGAATCCGCACTTCGTGCACTGCGTCTGGGGAAGCAAGGCATCGATGGCTTCGATCACGCCGGCGTCCATATCAATTGGCGCCGGGCTTCGCGATGTAGCGGGGCGAACGGCGTACCAATTCAGGCTACCGCGCGGCGTTTCTGACTGCGCACCAGGCAACGATCGATCCAAAGCGCCGTCAATTTTTCCTGGAGCGAGTTCTGCCCGAGGCGCTGCGCCAGGGCGGGGAAGTCGACGCGGTCGAGCGGCTGGTCCTGGTTGAAGCAAGAGAACACGTGGCTGCGCTCGCCGGTGAGCGGATCGATCTGCGGCTGCAGGCATTGCGCGCAGATCTCCTTCATCATGCACTGCATCGGTGAATTGATGGAGCCGAGCGCGAAATGATGCGGGTTGAGAAACGCCTGCAGCACGCCGTGCCGGGCAGCCCCGACGGCCGCCATCATGCGGTCCGAGCCGATCGCGACGATGCGGTCGGCATCTGCGAACGGAATCGGCTGCGCGCCCAGTTCTCCGGTGGCGTAAGCGCGCATCGCCTGCACGATGTTGCCGACGAATGTCTTGTCCTGCGGGCGCCCGGGCTTGAATCCCGGGCCTTCGTCCGAGCACCAGATGACGACGTCGGAGGCTGCCTCGATCTCGGCGATCTTGTACCGGTCGATCAGTTTCTTGTAGCCGGCGAAATAGAGCACGCGCGAACCGGCCCGCTTCATCGCCTGACCGATCGAGAACAGCACCGCGTTGCCGAGGCCGCCGCCGACCAGGACGACAGTTTCATCGTCGGGAATCTCCGTGGGCGCGCCGGTGGGGCCCATCAGAACCACCGGTTCGCCCGGCTCGAGCAACGCACACAGATCCGACGAACCTCCCATCTCCAGGACGATGGTGGACACGAGTCCGCGCGCCGGATCGACCCACGCCCCGGTGAGGGCAAGCCCTTCCATCGCGAGGCGGGTGCCGTCGATGCAAGGCGCCAGAGTCTCGAAGTTCTGGAGCCGATAGAACTGGCCCGGCCGGAAATTGCGGGCGGCCCGGGGCGCCTTGATCACGACCTCGACGATCGTCGGCGTGAGTCGGATCACTTCGTGGACGGTGGCTCGCAGTTCGCCATTGAGCCGCTGGAAAAAGGCGCTCCGGTCGAGCGCAGACGCGGGGGGGCATTTCGCAAGCGCGCGGGTCACCACCGGATAGCCCTGCTTCGCTCCACCCATGGCTTTCACGACATTGCCCGCGTAGGAGGGATGCAGGTCGCCGAAGAAGCTGACCGTGCGTCCGTCGTCTCGGACCGAAAGCAATACGTCCGCTGCTTCCGGTTTGGCGCTGCGCTCGGGTTTGACTGGGCTACCGTTCTCGTCGACGGCACGGAAGTATTTGCCGTCGAGTTCGAAATGTTGCGGATCTTCGCGCGCGGCGATCGTGTTGGGCTGCGTGCCCGCCGCCACGAGTATGGTCCGGGCCGGCAGTTCCACTTCCGTGATCGAGTGCGTACCATCGGCAAGGCTGGTCTTTGCAGTGACCTGCAGCGCGCGAGCATGCCCGAAGCGGTCGATCTCGACGCCGATCGGCGTCAGGTTCTCGGCAAAGCGGATGCCTTCTTCGAGCGCCTTTTCGACTTCCTCGTGGTTCAGCGTGTAGGACGGACTGTCGATCAGTCGCTTGCGATAGGCGATGCTGACGCCACCCCACGACTGCAGCATTTCCACGATGCGCGGCTCACGCCGGTCCCGGGCCGCCGCGGCGCGTTCGCTGCGGAGGGCCTGCGCATGGGTGATGAAGTCCTCGGCGATCCCGGTCTCTTCTTCGTTCCATGAATTGCGCACTGCAGCGACACCGCGCTCGGCGACCAGCGTCTCGTAGCGCGCCAGGAACTTCTCGACCTGAACCGGATAGTAGGCGAGCGATTCCGTGGCGGTGTCGATCGCGGTCAGCCCGCCGCCGATCACCACCACGGGTAGTCGCACCTGCATGTTCGCGATCGAATCGGTCTTGGCGGCGCCGGTCAACTGGAGCGCCATCAGGAAGTCCGAAGCGGTACGGACGCCGCGCGCCAGACCGTTGGGGAGTTCGAGCACCGTCGGCCGGCCGGCTCCAGCGCACAGGGCCACATGATCGAAGCCATGGGCAAACGCATCGTCCAGCGTGAGGGTCCCGCCGAAGCGAACGCCACCGAACAAGGCGAACTCGCCGCGCCGCTCGAGCAGCAGGCGGATCAACTTGAGGAAGTTCTTGTCCCAACGCACGGTGATCCCGTACTCGGCGACGCCGCCGAAACCCGCCATTACGCGATCGTCGAGCGCTTCGTAGAGGCTCGAGGCATCCCGCACGGGCTCGAACGGTGCGCGATCGCCGGTCGGGCCAACGCCGGACAGGTGCGACGGCAGTGGTTCGATCTTGAGGCCGTCGATCGCTACCACGATGTGGCCATCGTTCATCAGGTGATGCGCGAGGGTGAAGCCGGCCGGGCCCATGCCCACCACGAGCGCCTTCCGGCCGGTGGCCGGGCGCACCACGGGCCGGCGGAAATCGAGCGGATTCCAGCGCGTGAGCAACGAATAGATCTCGAAACCCCAGGGCAGCGCCAGCACGTCTTTCAAGGTCCGCGTCTCGGCCTGGGGGATGTTGACCGGCTCCTGCTTCTGGTAGATGCATGACTTCATGCAGTCGTTGCAGATGCGATGCCCGGTTGCAGCAACCATCGGATTGTCGACGATGATCGTCGCGAGTGCCCCGAGCGATACGCCGGCGCTCTTCAACTTCTGGAATTCGGAGATTCGCTCCTCGAGCGGGCATCCGGCGAGCGGGACACCGAACACGGTTTTCTTGAATCCGTTTGCCGGCGCCTTCTCGGGCAGCCCGTGCGAACACGAATCCTTACCTTGTTCGTGGCACCAGATGCAGTAGTTCGTCTGATCGAGTGCGCCGACCAGATCGGTGCCTGCGTCGGTGAGGCCAAAGCCTTCGCGGCGCCGCAAATGAGTAAGCCGATGTACGGTAATGCCGTCGCGAGACTCGGTTGCGAGCGGCACGAGATGCAGGAAATCGAGCTTCTTCGGTGCCTTGAAGAGCACCCCGGCGGCGTGGCGCGCCTGACCGGCGGGGGTGTGGGCCGACCATGCCGCGTAGCGCAGCGCGAGGTCGAGCACGCTCGCGTGCGCGCTCTCGTCCTGCTGCCAGACGATCACGTGCCGGGCGAAGGCGAGTTCGGAGAATCGCTGTCCCATTGCCGTCTCGAGTTCCAACTCCAGCGCGGGGCCGTCCAGCGCGGCGGCGGCGTCGGCCTTGATGCGATTGGCGGCCTTGCGCTGCACGAACAGGCGCTTCACGGAATGCAGCGGCGCGAGTGCATGATGGCGCTCCGCGAGGCTCCGGGCTTCGGCCTCGATTCCGAACAGTTCGGCCAGGAAGTCTTCGAGGTGGGGTGCGACTTCGAGGAGCAGGGCGGATTCCTGCTTCGCTTCGAGGGACGCCGGGTCCAGCCTCGCCTCGCCGACGCGGAAGGCGAGCGCAGGGTCGACGCGGGACAGCCATTCCACGAAAGTCTGGTCGAGGCGTCGAAGCGCGGCCGCGTCGTAGAGATCCTCGAAGCGGTACCCGAAGGCGAGATTGAGCGATTGCTGAGCGGTCATGCAGCTATCTGGGGCCCGGAGGAACGAGAAAAAAGGCCGGACGCATAGGGGCTTGAGAGCCGGAAATTATATCAACCGGACCGCTCGGGGGGTGTCAGGCGAGCGCCTCGACCAGTTCGCGCACGAGACCAGGCCCGCGATATACCAGGCCTGTGTAGATCTGCACCAGCCGCGCGCCTGCTGCGATCTTCTCGCGGCCGTCGGCGGCGTCGAGAATTCCGCCGACACCGATCAGGGGCAGACACTCACCCAGGTGCCGGTGCAGGTGCCTGAGCGCCTCTGTGGATCTGGTTCGCAACGGCGCCCCCGACAGGCCGCCGGCTTCCTCGGCATGGGGCAGCCCTTCGACCCCGTCTCGGGACAGCGTGGTATTGGTGGCGATCACCGCGTCCACGCCATGGCGCAGGCACGCGCGGGCGGCCGACTCGGCGGCGGATTCGTCCAGGTCGGGCGCCAGCTTGACGGCGATCGGCACGCGCCGCCCATGGGTCGCGACGAGCGCTTCGCGTTCCTGCATGAGCGCCCCGAGCAGGCGATCCAGGGCTTCACCTTGTTGCAGTTCGCGCAGGTTCTTCGTGTTCGGCGAGGATATGTTGACGGTAACGTAGTGAGCCAGCGAATAGACCTTGCGAAGGCATACCCGATAGTCGTCTTCGGCGCGCTCTATGGGAGTGTCGAAGTTCTTGCCGATGTTGATTCCCAGTATGCCGCGATGGCGGGCACGCTTCACGTTGGCCACGAGCGCATCCACGCCCAGGTTGTTGAAGCCCAGCCGATTGATAACCGCCTGGGCCCCGGGCAGCCGGAACATGCGCGGGCGGGGGTTGCCGGGTTGAGGCCGCGGCGTGGTCGTGCCGATCTCGATGAAACCGAAGCCCATGGTCGCGAGCGCGTCAATGTGCTCCCCGTTCTTGTCGAGCCCGGCAGCGAGACCGACGGGGTTCGGGAAGTCGATCCCCATCAGGTTCACGGCGCGCCCGGCGCGCGGCCGCGCCGCAGGGGTGAGTCGCAGCGCATATGCCAAGTCGAGCGCGCGCAACGCCGCGTCATGCGAGCGTTCGCCGTCGAGACGGAACAACAGCGGCTGGAGCGCCCTGTAGAGCACCGTTGCTAGCGCGCCCGCCGGGCCGCCACCGCGCTCATCGCGCTCTCCTGCCGGCGCAGGTTCCCGGTTCGCGGGGCAGTGCCAACCAGATCGGGCGCCGTGGCGATCCGCACGGCCTGCCGCGGCACGAATGCGAGTGCAGGTGCGACGACCGCGCCATCCTAGCGTCCGGTGAAACGACCGGGACGCCGTTCAAGAAATGCCGCGAGACCTTCGCGTGCATCGTCGGTGTCGAGCAGGGGCAGCATGTCGGGCATGAGCCGGGGGATGGCCCGGGTCTCGGCGGCTTCGCGTGTCAGACGTGCCGCCGACAGCGTGGCGCGCACGGCGAGCGGGGCCTGGTCGGCGATGGTCCAGGCGATTGCGAAGGCGGTCTCGATCACGGCTCCGGCAGTCACGACCTGCTGCACGAGGCCCATGCGCAACGCCTCGTGCGCGTCGAATGTGTCGCCGGTCAGCAGCCAGCGCATCGCATTGCCCCACCCGACTTCCTGTGCGAAACGGACCGTAGCGCCGCCGATCGGATAGATTCCCCGCTTTACTTCGATCTGCGCGAAGCGGGTCGTGTCGGCTGCTATCCGGATGTCGGCGGCCAGCAGCAACTCGATGCCGATGGTGTAGCAGATCCCCTGGACCGCCATGACCAACGGCTTGGAGCGCGTTCGCGCCGCGTCCAGGCCCAACGGATCGAGCCCATCGTCCGGCAGGGGTGGGGTATGCCCGTCACGGAAATGGGGCAGCCACTGGGGCAGGTCGATGCCGCCGGTGAAGTGTTCGCCATGAGCGAACAGCACGCCGCAGCGCAGCTCCGGATCGCGCTCGAGCTGGCCCAGGGCGAGCGCGAGCTGCGAATAGAGGGCCAGATCGAAGGCGTTGCGCTTGGCGACCCGGTCGAGGCCGATCAGCAGCACAGTGCCGCGCCGCTCCAGCGATAGCACGTCGCTCACGTCGGGTCAGTCGGCGGCAGGCTCGCCGCGCGGC
Source organism: Burkholderiales bacterium (assembly GCA_038324085.1). Classification (GTDB taxonomy): domain Bacteria; phylum Pseudomonadota; class Gammaproteobacteria; order Burkholderiales. The sequence continues at coordinate 69,460 of JBBQHP010000008.1, read as the reverse complement.
AGACGTTGCCAGCGGCTGTCGATCAAGCCTTCCATTGGCTGGAAGTTGACCTTGTAGGCCATCTTGCGGCTCTCGGAGATCCAGTAGCCGAGGTAGAGGTGCGGGACGCCGAGTTGCCGGCACAGCTCGATCTGCCACAGCACGTTGTAGGTTCCGAAGCTTGCAGCCGCCTGGTCGGGATCGAAGAACGTATAGACGGATGACACCCCGTCCTCCAGCCGGTCGACGATGCTCACCATGCGAAGCAAGCCCTGCTCGCGGAATTCGACCAGGTTCGAGCGCACGTTGCTCTGGAGCAGGAAATGGCGGTACTGCTCGCGGGAATCGTGGTCCATGCCACCGCCGAAGTGCCGGGCCGACTGGTAGCGCAGGTACAGGGCGTAGTGTTCCGGACTGTATTTGAGGTCGAGCATCCGCGATTCGAGATGGCGGTGGCGCTGCCAGGCGCGGCGCTGCGCGCGGGCCGGCCGGAAGTCGTCCACCAGGATGCGCACCGGCACGCAGGCCCGGCAGTTGTCGCAGTAAGGACGATAGGTGAATGCGCCGCTGCGACGGAAGCCGGCGCGGACCAGTTCGCTGTAGACGTGGGTGTCGATGGCGTGGCTGGGGGTGGCCACCTGCGAACGCGCAAGGCGATCGGCCAGGTAGCTGCACGGATAGGGCGCCGTGGCGTAGAACTGCAGGACAGATAACGGCAGGTCGTTCAGCTGTGTCATGTTTCCGCTTCGCGGTCACGCCAAGAGGACGGCATGGCGGAGTAGTTTACCAATTCCGCCACCCGCCGCGAGAATTGCGCCCGGGAAATTTCCCGGGCCCCGAGGGAAGCCAGGTGGTCGGTGGCCATCTGACAATCGATCAGGCCGTAGCCTTCGCCATGGAGCCGGCGCGCCAGATGGACCAACGCGATCTTCGACGCGTCGCGGACCCGCGTGAACATCGACTCGCCGTAGAACATCCGGCCGATCGCCACTCCGTACAGGCCGCCGGCGAGTCGACCGTCGACCCAGGTCTCCACGCTGTGCGCCCATCCGGATGCGTGCAGCTCGACATAGGCGGCGATCATTTCGTCCGTGATCCATGTTCCAGGCTGATCCGGACGCGGTTGCGCACAGGCTTCGATCACGTTGCGAAACGCCGCGTCGAATCGCACCTCGTAGCGCTTGTTCCGGAGGGTCTTTTCGAGCGACCGCGAGACCTTGAGCTCTCCAGGGACGATAACCATGCGCGGGTCGGGGCTCCACCAGAGAATCGGTTCATTGTCGGAGAACCAGGGAAAGATGCCGTGGCGATACGCGTCGAGCAAGCGCCCGACGGTGAGGTCGGCTCCGGCCGCGAGCAGTCCGTTGGGCTGCTTCAGCGCCTTCGACGTCGGCGGAAAGGCATCACCGGGCCTCAGCCAGGGTATCAATGTGGCTGCAACCCGCGCTATCGCGCGCTAGTCGCTCTTGCTGATCAGGCCGCAGGCCAGTCGAGGGCCGGAATTGCCCGACGGGTCGGTATTCAGGTCGTCCGCCTTGGCATGCACGATGACCGAACGACCGATGACGCTCGCGTCCTCCGTGCCGAGCGTGATCCCGGTCACCTCGATGGTGAAGTCCGCCACGCCGGAGCCATCCGCGATGATGTTGCCGAGGTCGCCACCGTGACGCATGTCCGCCGTCAGACCGCCGTGCTTCATGCTGCCGGGATTGAAATGCGGGCCGGCGCTGGAACCATCGGGGGCGGTGCAGTTACCCTTGTCATGAATATGGAAGCCGTGAGGTCCGGGAGCGAGGCCGGTGAGGTGGCCGGCGACGATCACGTGATCGTCCTTCTGCGTGAACTTGACCGTGCCTCGAACCGTGCTGTCCTTGGTGGGTAGTACCGTCGCAGTCGCGCTCGGGCTCTTCGTCATCATGTCCTGCACGCGAGCACACCCGCCGAACGCCATAACGAAGACGCCGACCACGACTAAGGCGCGTTGCATGAACTTCCCCTTTGCACAATTCGAATGCGCGCCGGTTGTAGCACCGGGTACCTACCCTGTCAAATCGCTCGCCACGATTCACCGCCACGAGCATAATCGATGCACGGTGAACGATACGGTCCAACCCATCGATCCGCGTGCGCTAGAGGCCGCGTTCTCGCTGTTCAACGAAGCTTCGGCGCAACTCGCGACGGCCTACCAGGAGCTCCAGGGCCGGGTGGAAGGCCTCGCAGGTGAACTGGCGGTGGCCAACGGCGAATTGAAGCGGCAGTACCTGGAGAAGCAGGCGCTGTCGCAGCGGCTCGGTCTCCTGCTCGCTGCACTCCCCGGAGGCGTAATTGTGCTCGACGGCAGCGGGCTCGTGCTCGAAGCGAATCCGGCCGCGCGAAACTGGCTGGGCGAAGGCATCTCGGGCGCCGCGTGGAGCGAGATTTCGGCGCGTCGACTCGAACCTGCGGACGGTCCGCGCGAATGGAACGTGAGCGCGGGCGCGGTTCACCGCCGCATCACCGTGTCGGAGAGCCCCCTGGATTCCGCGGGCGGGCGGATCCTGTTGCTGAACGACATCACCGAGTCTGCGCGGCTCAAGCAGCAACTCGAACAGCACAAGAAGCTCTCGGCGATGGGCGAGATGGCCGCCGGCCTCGCGCATCAGTTGCGCACGCCGCTCGCAACGGCCCTGTTATACGCCGCGAATCTCGCCAAGGAAGGGCTCAAGGACTCCGAACGTCTGCGTTTCAGCGAGCGCATACGGGAACGGCTTCACTATCTGGAGCGCATGATCCAGGAGATGCTGATGTTCGTGCGCGGCGAAGCCGCGGGCGACGAGGTCTTCGTGCTCGATGCGGTCGTGCAGGAGCTGGCACAGATCATCGAACCGCAAATGGCCGGGCGGGGGGTGGCCTTCGGGCTCATGAATCATGCCGGACCCGTGCGCGTTCGCGGCGGGCGCAAGGCGCTTTCGGGCGCGCTGCTGAACCTCCTCGAGAACGCCTTGCAGGCCTGCGAGGCCGGCGGGCGCGTCGATCTCGAAGTCGAGGCGCCCGATCGCGAAGCGACAGTGCGCGTGCACGACAACGGCTGCGGCATCGCTGCGGACGTGCAGGCGAGACTGTTCGAGCCTTTCTTCACTACCCGGCAGGAAGGCACCGGGCTCGGCCTCGCCATCGTGCGCAGCGTGGTCGAGGCGCATGGCGGGAAGGTCCAGGTCGAAAGCGTGCCGGGTACGGGCACCACGTTCGTCGTTCGATTCCCTCTGTATCTGGAACCGGTGAGCGCATGAAGAGCGACCGCACGCAGCCGCGGCCGCTGCCGATCCTCATCGCCGAAGACGACCCCGCATTGCGCGAGGCGCTTACCGACACGCTCGAACTCGCGGGCTACGATGTCATCGCGTCGGCTGACGGCGAAAGCGCGTTGGGCGAGCTCGATCGCAATCGCGTCGGGATGATCGTGAGCGATGTGCAGATGAAACCGATGGATGGGCACAGACTCCTGGCCGAAGTGAAACAGCGCCAACCGCACATACCCGTCCTGCTGATGACCGCATACGGGATGATCGATCAGGCGGTCAGCGCAATGCGCGCCGGCGCCTGCAATTACATCACCAAGCCGTTCGAGCCCGAAGCGCTGGTGTCTCAGGTGCAGCGTTACATGCTGCCCGCCGCGTGGGGCGGCTTGGACGAGGTGATCGCCGAAGATCCGGCGGCGCGCGAAGTCCTCGACCTCGCACGCCGCGTCGCCGTCACGGAAGCGACCGTGCTGATCACCGGTGAAAGCGGCACCGGCAAGGAAGTGCTCGCGCGCACCGTGCATCGCTTGTCGCCCCGGGCGGACAAACCGTTCATTGCCATCAATTGCGCGGCGATTCCCGAGAACCTGCTGGAGTCCACGTTGTTCGGCTACGAGAAAGGCGCGTTCACCGGCGCATTGGCTGCGACACCAGGAAAGTTCGAGCAGGCCGAAGGCGGGACGCTGCTGCTGGACGAGATATCCGAAATGCCGCTGATATTGCAGGCGAAGCTGCTGCGGGTGTTGCAGGAACGCGAGGTCGAACGCGTTGGCGGGCGCAAGCCAATCGCGGTCGATATCCGTGTGCTCGCAACCTCCAACCGCAACATGCTGGCGCAGGTGCGCTCAGGACGTTTTCGCGAGGACCTGTTCTACCGACTCGACGTCTTTCCCTTGCACAATCCGCCGTTGCGGGGGCGTCGCGCAGACATCCTGCCGCTTGCCCGACGTGTGCTTGCCCGGGGCGTATCGCGTGGCGCGCGGCCACGCCATTCGCTCTCACCCGAAGCCGAGGCTGCGTTGACCGCCTATGAGTGGCCCGGTAACATCCGTGAACTCGAAAACGTGATACAGCGCGCCATGATTCTCGCGCCCGGTGACGTGATCGGGGTCGGCCATCTCGCGTTGCCCAAGCCGGAGATCGCAGAGGCGTCATCCGCCAATCCGATCGCAGAAGCAAGCGATGCGGCGATGCCCGCGGACATGCGCAGTCTTGAACGCAAACACATTCTCGACACGCTGTCGGCCGCGCGCGGTGTGCGCAAATTGGCCGCCGAGCGGTTGGGAATGAGCGAGCGGACCTTGCGGTACAAGTTGCAGCAGTATCGGGGCGAAGGGTTTGCCGTGCCGGGCAGCGGGCAGGACGATTCGGCTTCATGAGACCGGCACGGGGCTTGCTGATCGAAACGACGATGGCGTACCACTGAATCCCACCCACGCCAGCACCGACCATCGAATGAACACACAGGGTATCGATCAACTGCTGAGGGAACTCAGTCAGACCGCGGCCAAGGCCAGCGGGCAGGATCCGGCAGAATCTGCCGGGGCGGCAAATTTTGCCGACCTGCTCAAGGCTTCGGTCGATCAGGTCAACGCCGCGCAGCAACAGGCCTCGGGCATGGCGCAGGCGTTCGATGCGAACGATCCCAATGTGAACCTCCAGGAAGTCATGGTTTCGCTGCAGAAGGCGAACCTGTCGTTCCAGACGATGGTGCAGGTCCGCAACCGGCTCGTCACCGCGTATCAGGAAATCATGAACATGCAAGTCTAGGATCCGCCGACCTGATGAAACGGGCCCTAGCCCTGACGAGCGGATGCGCTGATGGCACAGGCTTCCGCTAGCAGTATTCCCGCGCTGGCCCGCGGTTTCCTACAACTCAGCAACGCGCGCAAGATCGGCCTAGGTGCCGGTCTGGCTGCCATCGCAGCGGTGGTCTGGGTGCTCTACCTCTACAGCAGCATCCCCGAGTACCGGGTGCTCTTTGCCAACGTCTCGGACAAGGACGGTGGCGCGATCATCGCCGCGCTGTCGCAGATGAACGTGCCCTATCGCATGGCCGAAGGCGGAGGTGCGATCCTCGTTCCTGCGGGCCAGGTCTATGAAACCCGATTGAAGCTCGCCGGACAGGGGTTGCCCAGGGGCGGCGGCGCAGGATTCGAGCTTCTCGAGACGCAGAAGTTCGGCGTGAGCCAGTTCATCGAGCAGGTGAACTACCAGCGTGCCATCGAGGGCGAACTCGCCCGCACGATCCAGTCGATCGCCGCAGTGGAGTCGGCGCGCGTACATCTCGCCATCCCCCGGCCTTCGGTGTTCGTGCGCGAGAGTCAGAAGCCGAGCGCATCGGTACTGGTGACGCTCTACCCGGGGCGCTCCCTCGATGCCGGGCAAGTGACCGGCATGGTCAATCTGATCTCCTCGAGCGTTCCCGAACTCGCCGCCCGCAATGTCACGGTGGTTGACCAGAATGGCAATCTGCTGTCCGGCCCGTCGGGCGATTCCGGTCGAATGGCGCTGGATGCCTCGCAGCTCAAGTACCTCCATCAGGTCGAAGCGAACATTGCGGCCCGCATCGAGAGTATCGTCCGACCCATCACCGGTTTGGAGAACGTTCGGGCGCAGGTGGCGGCAAGCCTCGATTTTTCCGAGACCGAGCAGACCTCGGAGAGCTTCAAGCCGAATTCGACACCTCGCGATCAGGCGATCCGCAGCCAGCAGTCGAACGAATCCAACAGCAGTTCGCCCACGCCGGCGCAGGGCATCCCGGGCGCGTTGTCCAACCAGCCCCCGGGCGCGGCATCAGCGCCATTGGTCGCTCCGCAATTGGCGGCAGCCAATGCGCCCGCGCCCCCGCCGGCGACCAGCAGCCAGAAAGAGCAGACGATCAACTACGAGGTCGACAAGACGATTCGCCACACCAAGGGCGAAGTGGGGTCGATCCAACGGTTGTCGGTTGCGGTCGTGGTCAACTATCGCCGCGCTGGCGACGGTGCAAAAGCGAAACTCGAACCGCTGACCGAGCCGGAGATCGCACAGATCACCGATCTTGCACGCGAAGCCATGGGATTCAACAAGGATCGCGGGGACACTTTGAACGTCGTCAACGCGCCGTTCCGCTCAGCTGCCGTGGAAGAGGCTCCCGCCGCGTTACCCATCTGGAAGGATCCGTGGCTTCTTGCGATGGCGATCAGCATTCTCAAATGGGTCGGATTCTTCGGGGCTGCCTTCGTCGCATTGATGATGATCCGCTCGTCCGTGCGTGACCTCGTGCGTCTCGGCGGACCCGCGGAGCCCCTGGCTGCCGTCGCAGGCGTGGGTGGCGGCGCGATTCCAGTGGACGTCTACGAATCGGCCCCGTCCCCGCAGGGCGGTCCGGCGGCGCCGCCCTATGAGGGCGACCTGCGTGCGGTCCGGGAGATGGCGAAACAGGATCCGGCCATCGTCGCGCAGGTGGTGAAGGGCTGGGTGGGACGCGATGAGTGACGACTGGGTCAATCGCAGCGCGATCCTCCTGATGACCATCGGCGAGGAGGAAGCGGTCGAGGTGTTCAAGTACCTCGGGCCGAAGGAGGTGCAGAAGCTGGGCCTCGCGATGGCGAAGTTGTCCAACGTCTCGCGCGAACAGGTCGCCGACGTCTTGCGGGAATTCCGCGAGGAAGCGTCCCAGCACACGGCCATCGGCTCGGATTCGGACGCCTACATCCGCAGCGTACTGACCAAGGCGCTGGGAACGGACAAGGCCGGCGTGCTGATCGACCGGATCCTGCAGGGCAACGACAACGCCGGGATCGAGAGTCTCAAATGGATGGACTCGTCCGCGGTTGCCGAGCTCATCAAGAACGAGCATCCACAGATCATCGCGACGATCCTTGTTCATCTCGATGCCGATCAGGCGAGCGAAGTGCTCGCGACTTTCGTCGAGCGACTGCGCAACGACGTGCTGCTTCGCATCGCTACGCTGGAAGGGGTGCAGCCGGCGGCCTTGCGCGACCTGAACGAGGTGCTGGCGCAATTGCTCACCGGAAGCGACAAGCTGAAGAAGAGCGCCATGGGCGGTGTCGGTGCCGCGGCCGACATCCTCAATTTCATGGGCGCGCAGTACGAGTCGTCAGTCACATCCTATATCCGCGAGGTCGACGCCGACCTCGCCCAGAAGATCCAGGACAAGATGTTCGTGTTCGAGAACCTGCTCGATCTCGACGATCGCGGAATCCAGCTGTTGCTGCGCGAGGTGCAATCGGAAACCCTCATCGTCGCCCTCAAGGGCACGTCGGATCCACTGCGCGAGAAGATCTTCAAGAACATGTCGACCCGTGCGGCGGAGATGCTCCGGGAGGATCTCGAAGCCAAGGGACCGGTGCGCCTGTCGGAAGTGGAGTCGGAACAGAAGGAGATCCTGAAGATCGTCCGACGCCTGACCGAAGAAGGCCAGATCGTGCTCTCGGGCAAGGGAGAGGAAGGCCTTGTCGAGTAGCAAGATCATCCCGAAGTCACTGGCCGGCGGTGCCAAGCGGTGGCGCCCGGAGAGCGTCGCGCGGGTTGCCGAGATTGCAGCACCCGTTGAAACGCCCCAGAACAAGCAGGAGAAGCTGGAGCGGGAGCTCGCGCAATTGCGCGAACAGGCTCGAGTCGAGGGCCACGACGAAGGGGTTCGGCAGGGCTTTGCCGCCGGCGCCGGGCAAGTCACGGAACTGACCCAATTGCTCGAGAGCTTGCGCGAGTTGATGCTCGATTTCGAGCAGAACATGGCGAACGACGTGTTGTCGCTGTCGCTGGAAGTGGCGAAGCAGATGCTCCGTCAGTCGCTGCGCGTGAGGCCTGAACTGGTGTTCGCGATCATCAAGGAGGCAGCGCTGAGCTTTCCCGATGTCGTTGAAACGCCTCGGCTGATAATCCATCCGCTCGACGCCGAGTTGCTGCGCAAGGTGATCGCGCCAGCCCTGGGCGCAGAGGGTCTGCCCTGGAAACTCACCGAAGACCCGTCGATCGAGCGCGGCGGCTGCCGCTTCCAGACCGCAGCTTCCGAGATCGACGGGACGCTGGACAATCGCTGGCGCCGCATCGTGGCGGCTCTGGGGCGTGATGACGCCTGGCTCGACCTCAACTTGTGAGCACGCGGGCTGATAGATGAGCCGCCTGCGCCGCTGGCAGAAGTACTTCGAGGATTGCCACAGCGCCGTGGGTATGGTGCCGCCGTGGTCGATGAGCGGGCGGCTGACCCGCGTCGCGGGCCTGGTCATGGAAGCCGTCGGGCTCAAGCTGCCGGTGGGCAATAGCTGCTACGTGCTCGCACCCAGCGGGCAACGGGTGGATGCCGAAGTGGTTGGATTTTCCGGCGACAGCATCTTCCTCATGCCGACCACCGACGTCTACGGTCTCGAGCCGGGCGCGCTCGTGGTACCTGTGGACTCCTATGTTGTGCGCAGCCCCAAGCTAGGCGTCGACTTCATCCCGCGTCGACGCGCGGAGGATAGGGCGCGCCAGGTCGGGGTCGGGTGGGCGCTGCTCGGCCGAGTCCTGGATGCCACCGGGCGTCCGCTCGACAAACGCGGCAATATCGCGGCAGAGCGCCAGGTGCCCCTATACAGCCGACCGCTTAATCCGATGGAACGGGCGCCGATCAAGCACGTCCTCGACGTCGGCGTGCGGGCCATCAATGGCATGCTCACGGTCGGGCGAGGTCAGCGCCTTGGTCTGTTTGCGGGCAGCGGCGTCGGCAAGAGCGTTCTGCTCGGCATGATGGCCTTGTACACGGAGGCCGATGTTGTCGTGGTCGGGCTGATCGGCGAGCGCGGTCGCGAAGTCAAGGAATTCATCGACAACATCCTCGGTGTCCAGGGCCTCGCGCGTTCGGTGGTGGTCGCGGCGCCGGCGGACAGTCCGCCGCTCCTGCGCCTGCATGGGGCCGCGTATGCCACGGCAATCGCGGAGTATTTCCGCGACCAGGGCAAGCACGTCCTGCTCATCATGGACTCGCTCACGCGCTTTGCGATGGCGCAGCGAGAGATTGCCCTTGCTATCGGTGAACCGCCGGCCACCAAGGGCTACACCCCGTCGGTATTCGCGAAACTGCCGCAGCTGGTGGAGCGCGCCGGCAACGGTGACGAGGGCGACGGTTCGATCACTGCCTTCTATACCGTGCTGGCGGAAGGCGACGACCAGCAGGATCCGATCGCGGACAGTGCCCGCGCCATACTCGATGGTCATATCGTGCTGACCCGCGATCTGGCGGACCAGGGTCACTACCCTGCGGTCGACGTCGAGGCGTCCATCAGTCGAGCCATGACGGAGATAGTCTCCGCCGAGGACATGATCCAGGTACGACGATTCAAGCAACTCTACTCGGCCTATCGACGCAGTCGCGACCTGATCAATGTCGGTGCGTACGTGACCGGTGCAGATCCCCTGGTTGACGAGGCCCTGCGCCTGCATGAACCGATGATGGCCTATCTGCGACAGGACATTCGCGAGCGCGACAACTATGCCGGCAGCCGCGCGCGCCTCAATACCCTGATGCGCGGTGCGTCCTGAGCCTGATGGCGCGCCCGTTCCCCCTCGAGACTGTCCGCGTCCTCTCGCAGACCCGCACCGGGGAGGCTGCGCGGGTATTGCAGGATCACTCGGCGCGAACGCGCGAGGCCAACGCCAAACTCGAGAAGTTGCACCACTACCAGGAGGAGTACCGGGTCGCAAAGGCTACGGAGCTGGCGCGCGGAATCACGGCACAACGATTGCGCGAGTACGACGGCTTCCTGGCTCGTCTGGAAGAAGCGATCGAGGTGCAGGCGGTCGAGGCGGCACGGGCGCACGCGATCTGGGAAACCGCTCGCCTGAACTGGCTCGAGGCCCGACGCCGGGAGCAGGCCATGGACGCGCTGGCGGCGCGGCACTCGGCTGGCGAAGCCATGCGCGAGGAGCGGCTCGATCGCAAGGCGCAGGACGAATTCGCCGCTCGGCTGCGACCGAATCCGATGAAGATTCGTTTCAAGTAGTTGTGTCCTCTGGCATGGCGATTGCCAATCACCTCGGCAATCGCTGATTTCTGGAGAAAAACTCATGAGCCAGAGTACCGTTTTGCCGCCTGCGCAGTCGAAGCCGGCGGAAATTGCCGCCACCTCAGGGCGGGACGGCGCCGCGCCCGCTGCGTCCGACGCCGATGGCTCGAGTTTCGGCAATGTGTTGCAAGCGCAGATGGACAAACAAGCTTCTGCAGCCGAGACACGAACTGACGACCTGCCGACGCCCACGCCCATCGCCACGGTCCCGGACCTTTCGGCCGTTGTGTTGGCGGAGACGCCCGCCACGAACCCGTTGCTCCCCGGAATAGCGCCCATTGTTTCGAATCCGCCGTCGACGCCCGAGGAAAGTGCCGTTGCCACCGATAACGCTGCGACCGCGCGCTTCGACTCGCTGCCGGCAATTCCGGGCGATCGCTCCAACGCCGTGCTGCTGCCATCGAGCGAACCTCGAAGCGCTGATAACGGCAAGATGCGCAAGCTGCACGCCTCCGACCCTGTCGGCAACGAGACACCGCCCGATCCGAGAGCCATCGTGACGCAGGCGGAGATAGGCCCCACACGATTGCGAGCGGTGACTCATGAACATGAATTGGGAGCCGGCTCCGACGCGACGCTCGCGCCTTCTGTCGCCGTGCCGGGCAGTGCCGAGGCTTCGCGTCATCCCCTCGGGCTCGCAGACGCCCGAAAGGATGTGCCGACGGCACCGGTCAAGCTGGAGGTGTCACAGCCCTTGCAGGCATCGACGTGGCGGGAGTCCTTCGCGGACCGCGTGACCTGGGTCGCGAACGCTCGCCAGCCCGCCGCGGAGATGCAGATCAATCCGCCCAACCTCGGACCGGTCGAGATCCGCGTGAACGTGTCTGCCGATCAAGCCAATCTAAGTTTCTATTCCCCCCATGCCGCGGTGCGCGAGGCAATACAGGCTGCCCTGCCCAGGCTGCAGGATTCTCTTTCCGCTTCCGGTCTCACGCTGGGCAATGTGTTCGTAGGTGCCGAAGCGCAGTCGAGACAGCATCCCGGCAATGGCGAGCACAGCCCACGGGGCGGTGCACCCCATGGCGGGGATTTTCCCCTCAGCGAAACGCCGGCAGCCGGAACCTGGGTGCGCCCCGGCGGCGGACTGGGGCGAGTCGATCTGTTCGCCTGACATCAAGTAACGTATTCACACTGGGCCCGGAGGGTTGACCTCCGGGCCTTTTTGTTTGTGTTGGCGCCGTGGACACGGGAGCCAACCTGCGGTTTATCTTGCAAATTTATCGGCCGTGGGTTACAAAGCACCGCAAGTTGTGCGCCGAGCTTGTTGTTTTTTAACCGAAATAGCGGTTCTCTTGTTCGCGACTCGGGGCAAGAAGCCCGGTGATTCATGGGCTTGCACATTCCGCAGGGACTGGATTGTTGTGGCAGTGATGTTCGCTGCTACGGGCACGGGAGATACGGATGGCCAAAGAACCCGAGGCGACTGCGCCGGCCGCGGCAGGTAAAAAGAAAAAGCCGATTCTCATCATCGCAATCGTCGCGGTCGTGCTGATTCTCGGCGGTGGTGGTGCTGCGTTCTATTTTCTCGCCGGGAAGAAGCCCAAGGACGGGGAGCACCACGAAGAAGCAGCGGAACATGCCAAGGCGCCGGTCTTCGTGACCCTTGAACCGTTCACCGTGAATCTCACGAGCGAAGCTTCCGACCGTTATCTCCAGGTCGGTATCGATCTGAAGGTTTCCGCCGAGGAAGTATCGGAAAAGATCAAGGCGCACATGCCCGAGATCCGCAATGGAATCCTGTTGTTGCTCACCAGCAAGAAGGTGGAGCAGATTGCCAGCGTCGAGGGCAAGAACGAGTTGCGCGTGGAGATTCGCGACATCGTCAACAAGTCCATCGGTTACTTGCACGCCGCCGAGGCACCCAAGCCGTCGATCGAGAAGGTCGACGAGCACGCGGCGGAGACCGGGGAAAAGCCGGTCGAAACTCCGGAAGAGAAGCCCGTCGAGAAGCCGGCATCCAAGCCTCCGAAAGACGGTGTGCTCGACGTGTTGCTGACGTCGTTCGTCATCCAGTAGCGCATGGCCGAGGACATCCTTTCCCAGGAGGAAGTCGACGCGCTGCTGCGCGGCGTTACCGGGGAACCCGAGGAAGCGTCGCAGCAGAACGAGCAGGGCGCCGTTCAGGCCTACGACATCGGCAGGCAGGAGCGGATCGTGCGCGGGCGCATGCCCACGCTCGAATTGATCAACGAACGTTTCGCGCGCCTGTTCCGCATCGGATTGTTCAATTTCATGCGCAAGAACGCCGAAATCTCCATCGGCCCGGTCCGCGTCTTGAAGTACAGCGACTTCATCCGCAATCTCGTCGTGCCCACCAACCTGAATCTGATCCAGGTCAGACCTCTGCGCGGCTTGGGACTGATGATCTTCGAGCCGACGCTCGTGTTCCAGGTCGTGGACCACCTGTTCGGCGGTTCGGGTCAGATCCATACGCGCGTCGAGGGCCGAGACTTTACCGCGACCGAGCAACGCGTCATCCAGCGGCTGCTCGGCGTGGCCTTCGAGGAGTATCGGAAAGCCTGGGAGCCCGTGTACAAGCTTACATTCGAGTACGTTCGCTCCGAGATGAACACGCAGTTCGCGAACATTGCGACGCCGACAGAAGTGGTCGTCGCGAGCAGTTTCAACATCGATCTGGGATCGGGTGGCGGCGAGCTTCACATTTGCATGCCCTATGCTATGCTCGAACCGATACGCGACCTGATCTACAGCAGTTTTCAGGCCGATCGAACCGAGTCGGATTCGCGGTGGGTGAAGATGTTGACCGAGCAGATACAGGCTGCGGAGGTGGACGTCGTTGCGACACTCGCACGCACCCAGGTGACTCTCCGGCAGGTCGTCGATCTGCAGGTGGGGGATGTGATTTCGGTGGACCTTCCGGAAACGTTGACCGCGGAAATCGATGGTGTGCCGCTGATCGAGTGCACCTACGGCATCGTGCGCGGCCAATATGCCCTCAAGGTCAAACGCATGCTCGGCGCCCAGGGCTCGGGAGCGGGCAATGGCTGACGAGGCGGATGATGGTATTTCCGCGGATGACTGGGCTGCGGCGCTGGCCGAACAGGCCCCTGACGCTCCCGCCGAATCCGCGCCGGTACAGCCGGCGCATGTCTTCCAGGAGTTGACGCCCGACGTGGCGAGCAACGTCGCTCCGGGCCGGCTCGACATGATCCTGGACATACCGGTCAGTCTCGCGGTCGAACTCGGACGCACGAAGATCGCGATCCGGGATCTGCTGCAACTCGCGCAAGGTTCGGTGGTGGAACTCGAGGCGCTCGCCGGCGAACCGATGGACGTCTTGATCAACGGATGTCTGGTCGCTCAGGGCGAAGTGGTAGTGGTGAACGAGAAATTCGGCATCCGTGTCACCGATATCATCACGCCTGAGGAGCGGTTGCGCGGTCTCCACAAATGAGCCGCGTTCGCACTGGCGTTCGCGCCGGAGCTTGGACCCTCCTGTGCGCACCCTTGGCGACATGGTCCGCGGAGGCACCCGTCGGTACCCTGCCGGCGTCCAACACCTTCGGTACATTGCTCCAGGTGGTATTCGGACTTGCCGTAGTGATGGGTGCCATCGCGTTAACGGCGTGGCTTGCACGCCGCTACATGCCCGCGATGCGCGGGGTCGGAGGGCTCGTCAAGATCGTCGGCGGGGTCATGGTCGGTCCGAAGGAGCGGGTGGTGGTCGTGGAAGTTGGAGATACCTGGCTCGTGCTCGGCGTGACCGCGCAGCAGGTCAACACGCTGCATATGGTGCCGCGACCGGCGAAAGGGACGGGAAGCGCCGTGGACGCGGGACAGCCCGGGCAGTTCCCCGCGTGGCTCGCGCGCGCCCTGAATAAGCCGCCCCGATGAAAACGCGACTACGCATCCTAATCGGCGTAGCGCTCCTCGCCTTCTCCGAGATCGCACTGGCGCAGGCAGCGCTGCCTGCCGTCACCTCGGCGCCGGGGGCGGGCGGCACCCAGACCTACTCGTTGTCGCTCCAGGCATTGATCTTTCTCACGGCCCTCACGTTCTTGCCGGCTGCGCTGCTGATGATGACGAGTTTCACGCGCATCGTGATCGTTCTGTCATTGCTGCGCCAAGCTCTGGGAACGATTCAGGCTCCGCCCAATCAGGTCGTGGTCGGCCTGTCGCTGTTCCTCACGTTCTTCGTCATGGCGCCTGTGTTCGACCGTATCTACACCGAGGCTTACAAGCCATTGACGGAAGAGCGCATCAAGTTTCAGGAAGCACTCGACCGCGGGGCGGTGCCGCTCAAGGCCTTCATGCTGAAGCAGACTCGCGAGTCCGATCTGGCGCTGTTCGTCAGGATGTCGAATACGGCTCCGCTCAAGGGTCCTGATGAAGTCCCGATGCGAGTGCTCGTGCCGGCTTACGTGATCTCTGAATTGAAGACGGCCTTCCAGATCGGCTTCGTCGTTTTCATTCCGTTCCTGATCATCGACATGGTGGTGGCCAGCGTGCTCATGTCCATGGGAATGATGATGCTCTCGCCGGTGATCATTTCACTTCCCTTCAAACTCATGCTGTTCGTGCTGGTCGACGGGTGGAATCTCCTGATCGGCTCGCTCGTGCGCAGCTTCTACACCTAGCGAGTCCGCCATGTCGCCTGAGGCAGTCATCAACCTGATTCAGCAGGCGCTCGAAGTACTGGTCCTCATCGCTGCGCCGCCGCTGCTCACTGCGCTGTTCGTGGGATTGCTGATCAGCGTGTTCCAGGCAGCGACCCAGATCAACGAGATGACGCTTTCGTTCATTCCGAAGCTGCTCTCGATGTTCGCGGTGCTCGTGCTGGCCGGCCCATGGATGTTGTCGACGCTGATTGACTTCACGCGCCGCCTGTTTGCTACGATTCCGACCCTCGCGGGTTGATATCGCGGTCGGGGTGCCATGCTGACGCTGACAGTTGCGCAGCTCGAGGGACTGCTCGCCGCCTTTGGCTGGCCGTTCGTGCGCATCCTCGCATTCATCGCCACCGAGCCGGTGCTGGGAAACCGGGCTATACCGTTGCCCGTGAAGCTTGCGCTGGCGCTGTTCGTCACGGTCGCGATCGCGCCGATCCTACCGTCGCCCCCGGCGGTGCCGGTCGCATCCGCCGCGGGCCTGCTCATACTGGCTCAGCAGGTCCTCATCGGAGCGGCGATGGGTTTCACCGCCCGAATCGTAGTATCGGCCGCGGAAATGGCGGGGCAGCTCGCCGGATTGCAGATGGGCCTCGGCTTCGCGCTGTTCTTCAATCCGGAGAGTTCCGGCCAGGCGCCACTGGTGGCCGAGTTCTACGGACTGGTGGCGGTGCTGACCTTGCTCACGACCAATGCCCACTACGTTGTGCTGACGGCGCTCGCCGAGAGCTTCCACGTCTTGCCGCTTGCGCTCGAACCCATGGCTGCGCGCGGCCTGCTCAGCGTGGTCTACTGGGGTGCGCAAATATTTGAAGTGGGGCTCATGATCTCCCTGCCGGTGGTCGGCGCACTTCTCATCGCCAACATCGCCATCGGGATACTCACGCGTGCAGCGCCTCAGTTGAACATATTCGCCGTCGGGTTTCCCGTCACCCTCACCGTCGGCTTCATCATGCTCTACCTGTCATTGCCGCTGATCGTGCCGATGATCGATGCTCTGGCTCAGAGCGGCGTCGCGGCGATCATGCAGATACTTGGGCAAATGCGGCCCGGACCATGATCGACCTCACGAATGTCGACAGCGTGCACACTGCAGCCGAACCCTCGCATTGGGTGATGCGCTGGGCGTCCCTACTGGCAGTCGGTGCCGAAGTCCTCGACGTAGCTTGCGGCAACGGCCGGCACGCGCGCTATCTCGCCGCCCGGGGCTTCCGGGTCACGGCGGTAGATCGCGATGCCCGCGCAACAGCGTACCTCAAGGGGGCGCCGAACATGACTATCGTGACCGCGGACCTCGAGGCGGACGCTTGGCCGTTTGCCGATCGGATTTTCGACGGCATCGTAGTGACGAACTATCTGCATCGACCGCTATTCGCGCCCATGATCGACGGGCTGGGGTCCGGTGGCCTGTTGATCTACGAGACCTTCGCCGCCGGCAATGAGCGCTTCGGGCGGCCGTCCAATCCCGAATTTCTACTGCAACCCGGTGAACTGCTCGACGCGACGCGGGATGCGTTTCATGTCGTCGCCTACGAGGATGTCTTTGTCGAGCAACCACGGCCGGCGATGGTACAGCGCCTGTGCGCGCGTCGGTTTTAGGCTGAGGCCATCGGGTACAATGCGCACTTTTCGGAGGAGCCCAACATGTTGACCGGCAGCCTCGTCGCCATCGCCACCCCCATGCAGGCGGATGGTGGTCTCGATCTGGACCGCTTTCGCCGGCTGGTCGACTGGCACATCCAGAACGGCACCAACGGCATCGTCGTGGTGGGAACCACCGGCGAGTCCCCGACCGTGGATGTCGACGAGCATCGTCTGCTCATTCGCACTGCGGTCGAGCATGCGCGGCGCCGGGTACCGATCATTGCCGGTACCGGTGCCAATTCAACGCGGGAAGCGATCGAGTTGCAGACTTATGCGAAATCCGCGGGGGCCGATATGGCGCTCTCGGTGGTCCCCTACTACAACAAGCCGAGCCAGGAAGGCCTGTTTCGCCACTTCAAGGCAATCGCGGAGTCCGTGGACCTGCCGACGATCCTGTACAACGTTCCGGGTCGGACGGTGGCCGATTTGCACAACGATACCGTGGTCCGATTGGCCTCGATCCCGAACATCGTTGGCGTGAAGGACGCGACCGGCAATCTGGAACGCGGCGCAGATCTTTTGAAGCGGGTACCGGGAGAGTTCGGCGTCTACAGCGGCGACGACGGTACCGGCCTCGCCCTCATGCTGATGGGAGGGCATGGCGTAATTTCCGTTACCGCGAACGTGGCGCCGCGAGCGATGCGCCAGATGTGCGACGCAGCCCTGGGCGGAGACCTGACGCAGGCACGGTCGATCAACGGTGCGTTGGCCGGCCTGCACAAGCAATTGTTCGTTGAAGCAAACCCGATACCCGTGAAATGGGTGCTCGAGACGATGGGTCTCATCGGGCCGGGAATCCGCCTTCCCCTCACGCCGCTTGCGGAGCAATACCACGGCGCTCTACGTGCCGCGATGCGCGACGCCGGTATAGCGAAGGAAGCCCAGGCTGCATGAGTTCGACGGTGTTGACGGCGCGTAACGCCGAAAGGAGTTCGATGAATCACGGGTTGAGGGCGGCATCGAGGCGAATCATTTCGCTCGCGTGTCTGTTGGCGGTAGCGGCCTGCGGCAGCATGTTCGAAGGCAAGAAGATCGACTACAAGTCGGCTGGCAAGACCAAGCCGTTGGAGATTCCTCCAGATCTCGCCTCGCCGGGCAGCAACTCGCGATTCCAGGTTCCCGATTCGGGCGGCGCCGCCAGTGCAACGTATTCGGACTACGAGCAGGAACGCGCTGGCAAACCCGCCGCCGCTGCGACATCGGGTGTACTGCCGGCCTTCGAAAAGGCCCGCTTCGAGCGCGCCGGTTCGCAACGCTGGCTCGTGGTCAATGGAAGTCCGGAGCAGTTGTGGCCGGTGATCAAGGATTTCTGGCAGGAGAATGGATTTCTGATCAATGTGGACCTGCCGGCGATCGGGGTGATGGAGACCGATTGGGCCGAAAACCGTGCCAAGATCCCCACCGGTGGGCTGACCGGACTGATCAATCGCGCGCTCGACTTCGCGACATCCAGTCCAGAGCGCGACAAGTTTCGCACACGCCTCGAACGCGGTACCGAGCCGGGAACCACGGAGATATACGTCAGCCACAGAGGCGTGACACAAGTGGTGCAGTCCGACCGCAGTACATCCAATACACCCATCTGGACGCAGCGACCGCCTGATCCGGAACTCGAAGCGGAATTCCTTGGGCGTCTCGCGGTCCGGCTCGGCGTGGCTGACAAGGCCCAGGCAACGGCGCTCGTGAAGGCTGCCGACAAGACCCCACCCAAGGTGAACGTGGTCCAGGTCGGCAATGGCACCGCGCTCAGCTTGACTGATGGATTCGATCGGGCTTGGCGCAGGGTTGGCTTGGCGCTCGATCGAATCGGCTTCATGGTGGAAGACCGCAATCGTGCCGACGGTACGTACTTTGTGCGGTACCAGGACCCGGACGCCCCCGCGGGAAAGAAAAGCTTCATGTCGAAACTCGCTTTCTGGCGTAGTGATGAAAGCAAGAAGGGACCGGAGCAGTATCGCGTAACGGTATCCGGGCCAGCAGCCGCGGGACCAAGCGAAGTGCGCGTGCTGAACAAGGATGGTGCGGTGGACAGCGGACCCACAGCCAAGCGCATTCTCAACCTGCTCGCCGAGCAGCTGCAATAGCCCTGCGGGGTCGGTGCCCCGTGCGATTCGCCTATCTTGGAAGCGGCAGCCAGGGCAACGGCCTGGTGGTGGAAGTCGGCACCACTCGTATCCTGCTGGACTGCGGATTTCGTTTGAAAGACACCGTGGCCCGGCTAGAACGCCTGGGCTTGTCGCCGTCCGACTTGGCGGCCGTAGTGGTCACGCACGAGCATGACGATCACCTCGGGGGCGTGGCGCGCTTCGCGCGCAAGTTCGACATCCCGGTATGGGTCACGCGCGGGACACTGCGCGGACTGGAAACTAAATTCGAGGCCGTGACCATCCGATACATTGAGGGCTACCAGTGGTTCGGAGTGGGTGACATCCAGGTCGTACCGTTTCCCGTGCCGCACGACGCGGGAGAGCCGGCGCAGTTCGTGTTCGGCGACGGGGCCCGCCGCCTGGGCGTGCTGACCGACACGGGGTGCTCGACCCGGCATATCGAAGCCCTCCTCTGCGGTTGCGACGCTTTGGCACTCGAGTGCAATCACGATCTCGACCTGCTGCGCAACAGCAACTATCCGCCTTCGCTCAAGCAGCGAATAGCCGGGCGGCTGGGGCATCTCGACAATGGCTCTGCCGCTCGCCTGCTCGCCACGATCGATCGATCCCGGCTCCAGCACCTGGTGGCGGTGCATCTTTCCCAACAGAACAACACGCCGACGCTCGCCCGGGATGCGCTCGCAGGTGCTTCGGGTTGCGAAGCGTCATGGATCGCCGTGGCCGACCAGTTCGCAGGCCTCGATTGGCGCGACGTGCGCTAGGGCCTGTTAACCCAGCGCAGGTCCGTTCTAAGGGTTGACAGGCCCTAGCCCGGACGAAACAAAGCCGGCCCGAAGGCCGGCTCCTCGTCACCGATCGGCTGCCGAATGACGTATACCGCTACTACTTCTTCTCTTCTTCGGGCTTCTTTTCTTCCATGGCCGGCGCGGCGGGCGCTGCCTCTGCAGGCTTGGCTTCTTCGGCCGGAGGCGGGGTGGCCGGCGCGGGTGCGGCCGGCGTGACTTCAGCGGCGGGGGCCGGGGCCGGGGCGGGGGGAGGCGCGGGTTCTTCCTTCTTGCCACAAGCGGTCATGGCGAGGGCGAGCAGGGCGGCAACGAGCAGCGAACGGTTCATGGTATCCCTTGATCAATGGCGGTTTATCGGGTTCCGGCGGTCGCCGACGAAGTACGGCAATGCGAGCACGAATATGGCGTCAATGCGACCGACTGGCCCAATTGTAACGGAATCTTACAGTTTGTCGCTATCGGCAATCCACTATTTCGGCTTGCTCCGTCACAGGCCCAGCGTCGTCGCGGGGACCGATGGGTCCGACGCCGCCCAGATTTCCTCGAATCGGTCCCGCAGTGCTCGAGCACCGAGCGGATCGTCTATCCCCAGGATTCCCTGGGCGCCATCGTAGTGGAAGCGATGCATGTAATGCCTGTCGTCCACGAGCACGAAAGGGTCATACACGTTCTTGGCCTGATCCTGGGATTCGTGGATCGCAATGACGTGGCTGAACTGGCGCAACAAGGCCAGCAGACGGGGGCACGCGCGATAGAGCGGATGGGGGTCGTGCAACACGATGCGCATCTGGTTGCGTCGGTTGTCCAGGCAGAAACGCCTCACGAGATCGACGCGCGTCGGCTGGTTCCACTCAGTGCCGAAGGTCTTGTCAAATACCGCGACCTGACGGCGGGCGAGCGGCAAGACGCGATCGATGGCTTCCTCCAGGGCGGTGCGGCTTTCAAGCTTTACGTGGGTTGGTTCAGGCGTGACCACTGCGTCTGCGTTCATGTCTTTTTTTCCTCCAGGTTGGTGTCCGGTAGGTGCAGATAGCCGCTCGTGTGCCAGTCGCACAAAACACCAGCCACGGGAGGCGAAAGCCGGGCCGGCGGGAGGTGACGGCGGTCCGCGAGCCTGCCGAGCGTCGCCGGTACGCCGCGAGGGTAGCGCGTGCATTCGCCGTTGATATATACGGCGCTGGCTCCGTAGAGCATGAGGCTTTTCCGATCCAGCACGGCGCCGCGCCGTGCCACGGCTGTTTCAAAGGCGCGCCGTGCAATCGGTATTTCGGGCGGATCGAAATACACCATCGCCTTGGGCTCGGTAAAGTAGCGCCCGAGAAAATCCTCCACGTCGCTACGTTTGAAACGCAGACGAGCGAGTGTGTCTTCCGTGATGCGCACGAGGCCGCGGCCGATACGTCCGGGGTTTCCCGTCGGTTTGAGATCCGGATCCGCGTAAAGGCCGGCAAACTCGATCCGATCAGCGAAATCTTCGAGGAATCGCGCCGCAAGCTCCTTGAGTGCCGGTGCACGGAAACCGATCGAGTAGGTCGTGCATTCGTCCAACGCGACCCCTTTGTGGGCATAGCGCGGAGGAAGATAAAGCATATCGCCCGCCTCGAGAGTCCACGCCTGCTCCGGTCTGAAGCGCCGGAGGATTTTCAGTGGCGCGCCTTGCACGAGGTCAAGGTCCCGCTGCCGACTCACCTGCCAGCGCCTGCGTCCGGATCCCTGCAGTAGAAATACGTCGTAAGAATCGAAGTGTGGTCCGACGCCGCCTCCGGGCGCCGCATAGCTCACCATCAGATCGTCCAGACGGGCATGCGGAAGGAAGTCGAACCGCGCCAACAATTGCGCGCCCGCCTCGCAGTGCAGGTTTACGCCCTGCACGAGCAACGTCCAGTTCCGCGCAGGCAACACGGCAAATTCGCGTCGCCGAAACGGCCCGCTTCGAACAGTCCAGTTGCGCCCGTCGCGTACGATCAGGCGCGACTCGACGTCGTCCCTGCACGCCAGGCGCACGAGGTCGGCGCGCTCGAGAAACCCTTCGAATCCGGGCATCGCTGCCGGAGCGAGCAAGGGCCGCTTCTGCCAGTGATGTGACAGAAAGGCGCGCGGAGACATTCCTGCGAGAAGACTGCCAGCCATGGGTGAATTATATCGAGCAGCCGGTCTGCGCCAACGCGACCGTCGGAGCTTTGCCTGCTGGAGAATTCAGTTATTATCCGACGCAGTCTCTATCGGGAGCAGTAGATGCTGAACGTGGGTGACCCGGCGCCGGACTTCGATTTGCCAGACGCGGAAATGGAGATGGTCAGCCTCGCCTCGTTTCGGGGCAAGAACCACGTCATTCTTTATTTCTACCCCAAGGACGACACGCCGGGATGCACGCTGGAGGCGATCGAGTTCAGCGAACTCGACGACGAATTCCAGAGACGCAACACCGTGGTGCTGGGCGTCAGCATGGACGACTGCTTGTCGCACGGCTCGTTTCGCGACAAGCATGGCCTGGCGGTGCAACTGCTGGCGGATACCGAGGCCGAAGCCTGCGAGCGCTACGGCGTCCTCTACGACAAGCAACTGGACGGTGGACGCATCAAGCGCTGCATACAGCGCTCCACCTTCATCATCGATAAGCAGGGGCAGATCGCCCGCGTGATGTACGGGGTCAATGCCCGCGGCCATGCGGCTACCGTCCTGAATCACGTCAAGGAACTTGCATGACCCAGGAAATCGTGAAGAACTCCGTCGTTTCGATCGACTATGAGCTGCTGGATGTCGAGGGGAAGGTGATCGAGAAGACCGACCAGCCGATCACCTATCTCCATGGCGGCTACGACGGCATCTTTCCCCGCGTCGAGGAAGCGTTGCATGGTCGGAAAACGGGCGACAGCTGCTCGGTAAAGCTCGAACCGGACGATGCCTTCGGTGAATACGACAAGGAATTGATCCGCGTCGAACCGCGCAATCTCTTTCCCAAGAATGTGAAGGTCGGGATGCAGTTCGAAGGGGCGTCCGAGGGATCGAAGCACGCGCTCGTATATACCGTGACCGACATTGCCGACGACAAGATCGTTGTGGACGCCAATCATCCCCTCGCCGGCAAGACCGTGCAGTTCTCTTGCACGGTCACCGCAGTGCGTCCTGCCACCGAAGAAGAGCTGCACCATGGTCACGTGCATGGTCCGGAGGGCCATCACCACTGATCGCGGTTTGCAGCCGACCGCCCCGGCGCGGAAACGGACGGTTCAGCCGGTCCTCTTGCCGGTCAGCACCCGGATCACGGATTCGAACGCGGCCTCGCCCGAAAAGCGCAGGCACGCGACGCTGACGGCCGCAATCGTGAAGGCCACGATGATCGCGATGTCGAGTTCCAACGAGAACTCCGGCGCAAAACGTCCGGTAGCATTTGCTATGAGAGCGTGCTTAAGAAGATCGACACCATAGGTATACGGGTTGACCATGGCGAGGGCCTTGAGCCAAGGCGGCAACTGAGTGATCGGGTAGAGCGACCCGCTCAGGAAGAACACCGGAAAAATCACGAAATTCATGACCGCCGCGAAATTGTCCAGGGTCTTCGTGAAGGCTGCGGCGAGCATGCCGATTCCGGCGCAGGCGAAGGGGACCAGTACGAGCGCGACCAGCAGCACGCCGATCCGCATTGACCCCGGATGAAGATAGCCCAGCAGGGCCAGCAGCACTAGCAGCATCAGGGCCTGAAGCAAAGCGGTCAGCGCGGCGCTCAAAGTCTTCACGATCACGATCCAGAAATGGGCGAACGGCGCGATCACGAGCATTCGCATCACGCCTGATTCCTTGTCGTACACCATCGTGAGCGCAGACAGCATGGCCGCGAACAACATTGTCATCCCGAGTACTCCCGGCGCCAGGAACTGCCGATAGGATTGTTCGCCTGCGCCGCCCAAGACCGCGCCGAAGCCGGAGCCGATGACCAGCAGCCAGATCATGGGTCGTACCATCGAGGCGATGAGCCGGGTGCGCTGGCGCCCCAGCTTCAGCACTTCACGATAGAGCACTGCGGCGATCGGTCTGAACATGCTCATCGCGCAGCTACCGAGATCTGCTCGCCCGCATGTACCCACAGGAATACGTCGTTGAGATTGGGTCGGCGTATGCGCATGGCGCTCGCGAGAGGCGCGATGTTGTCCTGCAGCTGTGCCAGCGCGATCGTGTCCTCATTGGCATACCGGAACAAGGCAGTGGAACCTTCCTTCAGGCCGGCGCCGAGCACGGGCAGCACCCGTTCGAGTAGTTCGTCGATGCGCTCGCTCTCGAATTCGACGATGTGTCGACCGAGCGCCTCGACCAGTGCGCGCGGCGTACCCTGTTCGACCAATCTGCCTTTGCGGATGAAGGCGACGCGATCGCACGCGTCGGCTTCTTCCAGGTAATGAGTGGTGAGCAGCACCGTCATGTGATTGCGCTTGCGCAAGCCATCGATGAATCGCCAGATGCGCCGGCGGACGGGAATGTCGAGCCCGATGGTGGGTTCATCCAGAAACAGGATGCGCGGTTCGTGGATCACGCCACGAATGATGTCGAGCGCGCGCCGCTGCCCGCCCGACAACGAGCCGACGGGCGCATCGAATCGGTCGCCGATGCCGAACAGATCGAGCAACGCCTTGCCGCGGTGCTCGATCTCCCTGCGCGGCAGGCCGTAGAGCATGCCGGCAAACCGCAGGTTTTCGGCGACCGACAAGCTACGATCGAGCGCCGAATCCTGGAACACGAGGCCGATCTGGCTGCGCACCTTGACCGGAGCAGACATGACGTCGAATCCCGCCACGCGGGCCGTCCCCCCGGAGGGGCGCACTAGCGTCGCGAGCATGTGGATCGTAGTGGTCTTGCCGGAACCGTTGGGTCCGAGCAGACCGAAGAATTCGCCTTCGCCTACAGACAGACTGAGTCCATCCACCGCCGATGTTGCGCCGTAGCGCCTGACGAGGTCCGCGGCCTCGATGGCCGGAGCCGCGCCAGCATTCATCATACCGGCGTGGATTCGACTTTTTTCGGCGTGAGAATGCGGGAATTGCGATCGTCGCGAAACACGATTGGTTTTACGTCCACGGGCAAGCTCGGCAGGTCCGCTTTCTTCACCGCATCGGTGATCACGTTGTGATACGGCGAGAGATCGCACACCGGGTCGGCGTTGGTCGCGTCGCCAGTGAGCATGAAAGCCTGGCAGCGGCAGCCACCGAAATCCTTTCCCTTTTCAGGACAGGTGCGGCAGGGCTCCTGCATCCAGTCGTCGCCACGATAGGCATTGAAGCCGGGCGAGTCGTACCAGATCCATTTCAGGTCGTGGTCGCGGGCATTGGGGAATGTGAGGCCCGGCAACATCCGCGCTTCGTGGCACGGCAACACGAGTCCGTCGGACGTGACAGTGATGAACAGCGATCCCCAGCCGTTCATGCAGGCCTTGGGACGGTTCGCGTGGTAGTCGGGAACGACGAAGTAGATCTTCATCCTGGTGCCCACACGCTCACGAAAGCGATTGGTCGCTTCCTCGGCACGCCTTACCTGATCGCTGCTCGGGAGCAGTTGATCCCGGTTCACGTGAGCCCATGCGTAGTATTGGGTATTGGCGAGTTCGACGTACTCCGCGCCGAGTCGCTCGGCCATCTCGAGAATCTCTTCGACGTGATCGATATTGTGGCGGTGCAGTACCACATTCAGAACCATCGGATAGTCGTACTTCTGGACGAGCTCCGCGACCCGCTTCTTCAGCTCGAACGTCTTCGTGCTCGACAGCCAGTCGTTCATTTCCTTCGTGGAATCCTGGAAGGAAAGCTGAATGTGGTCCAGCCCGCCTTCCTTGAAGGCCGCGATGCGCTTTTCGTTGAGGCCGACGCCCGAGGTGATCAGGTTCGTGTAGTACCCCAGCTTGCGACCTTCCGCGATGAGGATCTCGAGGTCGTCGCGCACCAGCGGCTCGCCGCCTGAGAATCCAAGCTGCGTCGCACCTAGCTCACGGCCTTCGCGCAGCACCTTCAGCCATTCGTCGGTGGTCAGCTCGGGACCATAGCTCGTATAGTCGGTCGGGTTGTAGCAGAAGACGCAATGCAGGGGACACTTGTACGTGACCTCTGCCAACAGCCACAGGGGATTACCCGGTCGCTTTGGGACGGATCCAGCCGTTTCCATGTGCCACCTCCAGGAAGTCGACGACGTCGGCCTGCAGGTCGACGCCGGGAAAGCTTTGTTCGAGTTCGGTCACGATGTCATTCAGACTGCGCGTACCGTCCACACGTTTCATGATTTCACCGGAACTGCCCCTTAGCTGCACCATGCCTTCGGCGTAGAGGATCACGTGGCAGTTCTGGGCTGCTTCCCATTGAAATCGGTAGTACTTGGCCAGATCGATCGGTGCCTCGTGGTCGAACGGAACGCGTTTGGGTTCGGCCATGGTTTGTCAGGCGAACTTGCGCTCGCCGATGCCGTAGCTGACCATCATCGCGTCGCACATGGTCCACAACACATCGAGCTTGAACTGTACGATGTCCAGGGCACGATGCTGTTGTTCGCGCGTCTTGAAGTACTCGAGCGTCACGCGCAAGCCGTGCTCGACGTCGCGCCGCGCCTCGGAGAGCCGTTTTCGGAAATACGCGTAGCCGGCCTGATCGATCCATGGATAGTGCTGCGGCCAGTTGGCAAGTCTCTCTTTGTGAATTTCGGGCGCGAACAACTCGGTGAGCGACGAGCACACCGCCTCCTGCCAAGGTCGTGTCCGTCCGAAAGTGATATAGGCATCGATGGCGAAGCGCACGCCGGGCAATACGTGTTTCAGCGACCGGACTTCGTCGCGATCGAGCCCGACGGCATCCGCGAGCGTGAGCCACGCCTCGATGCCACCTTCTTCCCCCTGGGTGCCGTCATGGTCGATGATCCGCTGGATCCACTGCCGCCGATGCTCGCGGTCAGGCATGTTCGACATGATCGCCGCATCCTTGATGGGAATCGCGATCTGGTAGTAGAACCGGTTGCACACCCACCCGCGGATCTGCTCCTTGGTGAGCCGACCGCTGTTCATCGCCACATGATAGGGATGATAGATGTGGTAGCCGCGACCCAGGGCACGCAGTTGCGCCTCGAACTCTTCGCGGGTCCATGGCAGGTCGTCTGCAGCGCCCATGACTTTCTCCGTCAAAGCGTGATGTCCATCCCGTCGAATGCGACCTCGATACCGTGCCGCGCGAGTTCTGCGCGTTCGGCCGAGTCTTCGTCCAGGATCGGGTTGGTGTTGTTGATATGGATCAGGATCTTGCGGGCGGCGGTCAGCGGTGCGAGCGCTTCTATCATGCCGCCCGGACCGGATTGCGCCAGATGTCCGATGTCCCGGGCGCGCTTCTTGGAGATACCCAGCCGGACCATTTCGTCATCGGTCCAGAACGTGCCATCGACCATCACGCAGTCCGCCTGCTCGAGGAAGGGCTTCAATTGCGGCTCGATCTCGCCGAGTCCCGGCGCGTAGAACACGGTTTTCCCCGTGCCGGTGTCCGTGATGCGCATCCCGATATTGTCGCGTTCGTGCGGATTGTCGCGGTGCGGCGAGTAGGGCGGGGCCTTGCTCTTCAGCGGCACGGCGCTGAAGGACAGGCCTTCGCCCCCCGGGACTTCGAAGCTGCTCCCCGCTGCCGTCGGCAACTGGTGCCAATTAACACCGCAGTAGTGGCCGAGTACGTTGAACAAGGGATTTCCCGTGGTCATGTCCTCGCGGACCATGTCGGTGCAATAGAGTTCGAGGGGTTTACCCTCGCGCAGCATCAACAATCCCGTTGTGTGATCGATCTGCCCGTCCATCAGAACGACCGAACTAATACCGGTGTCGCGAAGGCTTCGCGCCGGTTGCAGTGCGGGAAAACCGCGAATCTGTTGAAGGATGTCTGGTGAGGCGTTGAACAGTACCCAATCGATGCCGTTCCCGCTCACTGCGATCGAGGATTGGGTGCGGGCCTGGGCGCGTAACGTGCCTTTGCGCAAGCCATCGCAATTGGGGCAATTGCAGTTCCATTGCGGGAATCCACCCCCTGCCGCTGCTCCGAGTACCCGAATTCTCATCTGTCTGGAATCCTGCGCTATATGCGTGAGTGAACCTCATGGTGGGGCCGACGTCTGAAAAACGAAAGCCCCGTGCAACGGGGCTTTCGTCGGCCCACCGCGGACAATCAGCGGTTGGCGATGTACATCGTGACTTCGAAGCCGAAACGCATTTCGGTGTACTCAGGCTTGTTCCACATGGTGACCTCCAGATGATAGAGTTTCGTGTCTTGCAGCCCGCTAAGGCCGCTGCGATGAACGATCCGGGAACGCCGGATCTCCTTCGTGTACCGGAGACTTTGCGGTACCTCGAGAGATCTCACGAATTTGCCGACGTACTGCTTACCGCCGCCGACATCCAGCGAAGACCGCCAGTTCCCGATTCGTCAGGATTGAAGTCTCCGCGAAGCCACCGGCAGATCCCATAGAAAAATCAGCAATGTGGTCTCATGATTATCATGAGTTTCGGTGCGCGGCTTTGACGCCATGAACGCACCTGCCTACGCTGGCGCGGTGAATGCAACCATTGCCACCGGTGCAAACTACCGTCGTGGGAACTTCATGAGACCGTGGTATCGAGATCGGCTTCTGCTCATTGCGGTCGGGGTCTCCCTGCTGTTCCACGTCATCAATGTATTGGTGCTCCCCAGGTTTCTCGACTCCGCGAAGTACGTGGAGAAGCCACCGCTCGTGGTCGAGTTGATCGAGCCGCCCAAACCCGTTCCGCCCCCGGAACCGCCGAAGCAGACGGAGCCGCCGAAGCCGGTGCCGAAGCCAACGCCCAAACCGACACCGAAACCTCTGCCGAAGAAAGCGCCGCAGGTCGAGAAGCCGGAACCTACGCTGCAGGCCCGCCCCGAATTGAAGCCCTCGCCGGTGCCGCAGACGCATCCGACGACGGCGCCGCAACCGCGCGTGGAGCTGCGGCCGAAGTCGCAGCCGCAGGCGCGCCCGGAATTGCGGGCAGAACCCAACCTGGTCCCGCGCACCGCGATCTCGCCGGAGCCCGTGCCCGAGGTCAAGCCGCAAGTGCGCACCGAAGCGCGGCCGGAAGTGCGACCCGATCTCAAGGCGACGCCGCGTCCGGAGGCACGGCTCGAGCCGAAGTTGTCCGCGCGCACCGCGATCTCGCCGGAGCCCGTTCCCGAGGTCAAGCCGCAAGTGCGCACCGAAGCGCGGCCGGAAGTGCGGCCCGAGCTCAAGGCGACGCCGCGTCCGGAGGCACGGCTCGAGCCGAAGTTGTCCGCGCGCACCGCTGTGGCGCCGGAGCCATTGCTGGACGCGAGGCCGACGCCAGTGCCACAGCCCCGCGCTGAAGCAAGACCCGAGGCTCGGCCCGATCTCAAACCGACAGCGAGGCCGGAAGCGCGCGTCGAGCCGAAGCTGCAGGCGCGTGCACCGGTAACGCCCGAACCGATCCCGGACGTGAAGCCGGAATCGTTGCCGGAGCCGCAGCCCGAGCTCCGCCCGGAACCGCGCCCGACCGCGCGACCCGGTCCCCGCCCGCAGGTGAAGGTGTCGCCGACACTCACTACGCAATCGGAATCTCCGGTGGAGATCACGACCCCGACGTCCGTTCCGCCGCCACGCCCGGAGGCGCCGCCGGTTCGTCCGGAACCTCGGCCGGAAGTGCAGGCGACGCGTCCCGCGCCGGTTGTCGCTGCAGCCCCGACCGCGCCAGCGGCGAGCGTCGCAGCGCCACCTCCCACGGCGGCGCCAAGCGTGAGCAGTCAGCCGAGCGCTCCACACGCTGCAGCGCCGAGTGCGACCAAACAAGGACCGGCGAGGCCGGCCCCGACGGGTGCGCCCGCGACTTCTCCCATCGATCAAGGCGTCATAAAGAGCTATGGTCTGCTCCTCTCGAAAGAGATCGGCAAAGATCAACGCTATCCGCGGCGCGCGCAGCTACTGGGCTGGCAAGGCACCACGGAGGTTCTGGTGCGCATGGGTGTGGATGCGAAAGTGAAGGACGTGACGGTAGCAAAGTCTAGCGGTCACGAGGTCCTCGACGAAGAGGCCCTGGAAAAGGTGCGCCGTGCGAAGCACCTGCCGCCGCCGCCGGAAGGATTCAAGGGCCGCGAGTTCACGGTGCTGGTCCCCATTGTCTTCAAGCTGGAATGATTCGGATCGCCCTGCTGCACCCCGTCGCATTGCCGTGAGCACACTCTACCCTCCCCTCGAACCTCACCGCACCGGCCACCTCGACGTGACGGGCGGACATCGCGTTTGGTTCGAGGAGAGCGGAAATCCAAGGGGTCGTCCGGTCCTGTTTCTCCACGGTGGCCCGGGCAGCGCGACGAAACCCGATCATCGCCGCTATTTCGATCCCAGCCACTATCGGATAGTGCTGTTCGATCAACGCGGCTGCGGTCGCAGTGAGCCGACCGGGCACATCGACGACAACACTACCGCGCATCTCCTCGATGACATGGAGAAGTTGCGTGCCACGCTCGGGATCGAGCGTTGGTTGCTGTTCGGCGGATCCTGGGGAAGCACGCTGGCTCTTGCCTACGCCCAGGCCCGACCGCAACAGGTGACGGGCCTGATCCTGCGCGGCATCTTCCTGGCGTCTGCGGATGAGCTCGACTGGTATTTCCTGGGCCTGCGAAGATTCATACCGGAAGCCTGGGAATCGCTCTGGGGGGAATCGAGCGGTTGCTCCTGGCCGTATCTTGTCAGCCGTTACCAGGCGGCATTGCATCAGCCGGACCGTGTGGCAGCAATGGCGGCCGCGGCGCGCTGGAATGCCTTCGAGACAGCGGTCATGTCAATCGGGGAAACCCAACCGATGACCGCCCCGACAGGTACCGACGAAGCGGGGCTTGCTCGCGCCAGAGTCCAGGTGCATTACCTGGCCAACGATTGCTTTCTGCGGCCCGGGCAGCTCCTGGATGACATGCCGCGCATCGCGCATCTGCCCGCGGTGATCCTGCACGGTCGTCAAGACTTCGTCTGTCCGCCATCCACTGCTTTCGACCTGAAACGCCGGTGGCCGGTGGCGCGCCTTACCTATATCGAGCAGGCGAAACACGCGGCCTCGCACCCTGCACTCGAGCGCGAGCTCGTGGCCGCTGCCGACGCGGCGCGCGATACGGATCTGGTCGTGGTGTGAGCGTCGATGAGTCTGCGCTTTCGGATCAATCTGCTGATCACGGTGGTAACGGCGCTTTTTACCGGCGCGCTTCTCGAGGTGGTGATTCAAGACGCGCGCCGCTCCATCCGCGAGG
The DNA here is from genome assembly GCA_038324085.1 of Burkholderiales bacterium. Taxonomy (GTDB): domain Bacteria; phylum Pseudomonadota; class Gammaproteobacteria; order Burkholderiales. The sequence continues at coordinate 38,719 of JBBQHP010000008.1, read as the reverse complement.
AAATGGAAGGTGCCAACCGCGTCACATTGCAGTTGTTGTCCACCGTCGTCCGTGACGCCCAGCTCAATGCCAAGCCCGAGCAGGGCCGCAACATTCTGCTGGGGTTCCTGGAGGAACTCGGTCGGGTGCGTGCTCACGACATACGCTTATACGACATTGAAGACCACCTGCTCTACACGTCGCCACCTTCGGCATACAAGGCGGGGCGCTCGGCACCAGCCTGGTTCGCGCAACTGGTGAAGCCGCAGATGCCGGTCATCAATCTCGCGGTCGCGAGCGGCAACGTCACGGTGACCGTCGATGCTTCGCGATCGATCGTTGATGCCTGGGACGATCTGAAGAACCTGATCTTGCTGATCGTCGGATTCCTGATCGCAGTCAACGTGGTCGTATTCTTCTTCATCGGTCGTGCCCTGAAACCAGTGAGCACGGTGCTCGAGGGCCTGAAGCGCATGGAACGCGGGGAGTTCCATGCGCGCATGCCGCGCTTCACGTTGCCGGAATTCGACGCCATCAGCCATACGTTCAATGGCATGGCCGACGGTCTGGAGGAGTCGCACGCCGAGAATCGGCGACTCGCCCTCGTCGCCGAGCAATCCGGGGACGCCATCCTGATCAAGGATCTCGAGGGTCGCGTCTCGTACTGGAATCCGGCCGCCGAGCGACTGTTCGGCTGGACCGCGTCGGACATCGTCGGTCAGTCGGCTGGCTTGATCATTCCGCCGGAGCGCCTGGAGGAAGTTCGCGCGCAGTCGGAGAGCATCCGCGCTCGAGGCATCGTCGATCACGCCGAGACGCAGCGACTGGCTCGTGACGGTCGACGCATCGAAGTGGCGCTGTCTGCAGCCCCGCTCGTGGATCCCGCAAGCAACGAAGTGATTGGCGAGATCTGCTCATTGCGCGACATCACCGAGGGCAAGCGGGCACGGGAGGCGGAAGCCGAACTGGCGCAGAATCGCAAGCTGACCCAGATCATCCAGAGTCGACTGGAGGAAGAGCGGCGCGCGATCGCCCGGGAACTCCACGACGAACTCGGCCAGTGCGTCACCGCGATCAAGACGATCGGTGCTGTCATCGCCACGCGAACGCGGGAGCAGAGTCCCGAGATCCATCGGAGCGCACAGACCATCGTGTCGGTTGCGGAGCACATGTACGATTCGGTGCACGGCATCATCCGCCAGTTGCGACCGAGCGCGCTCGATCATCTCGGTTTGCGTGAGACTCTGGAAGAAGCAGTCGCGAACTGGCGCCGCCTGAACCCCGAGATCGACTGTCAACTGGAGCTCGAGGGTGCCCTCGACTCGCTCGGCGAGCAGGTGAATATCACCGTCTATCGCATTGTTCAGGAGTGCCTTACCAACGTGATGAAACACGCCAGCGCGTCGCGCGCGCAAGTCTCTGTAGTACGCTGCGCTGACGAAGGCGTTGATCGCCTGGAAATTGCTGCGCGCGACGACGGCAATGGACTGGGAGAGCGCAACCAGCGCGACGCCACGCGATTCGGATTGATGGGCATGCGCGAACGCGCGGAAGCTCTGGGCGGCACCTTTGCGGTTGACAGCAAACCTGGGGAAGGGCTGAGCGTGCGGGTTTCGATTCCGCTTGCGGGCGCCTTCGCGAACGTAACCGCTCCCGCGGAGGTCCAGGCGTGAACGGGCCGGGTGGAACGATCAAGGTGATGCTGGCTGACGATCATGCGGTCGTCAGGATGGGGTTTCGGCTATTGCTGGACGGGTCACCCGATATCAGCGTCGTGGCGGAGGCGAACAGCGGCGAGGACGCGGTGCGTCGCCATGCGGAAGTCAAACCCGACGTGACAGTGCTCGATCTGTCGATGCCAGGAATCGGGGGTCTCGAGGCGTTGTCGCGCATCCTTGCACGCGAACCCGGCGCGAAGGTCCTGGTGCTCACGGCGCACGAGGACGCCATGCATGCGAAGCGCGTCCTGAAGGCGGGAGCCCTGGGTTATCTGTCAAAGCGCAGTGCCGCCGAGGAGCTCATACAAGCCATCCGACAGGTGTGGGCCGGACGTACCTTTCTCGAACCCGCCATCGCCCAGCAGTTGGCAGTGCAGCAGATCAATGGCCAACGCAGCCCGGTAGACATGCTGTCAGAAAAGGAATTCAAGGTATTCCTTGCGCTCGCCCGAGGCCAGAGCGTGACCGACATCGCCCAGGTCCTGTCGTTGAGCCCGCGCACCATCGGCACCCATCTCTACAACATCAAGCAGAAACTCGGGGCGTCCAATTCCGCGGAGCTTGCGATTGTTGCGATGCGGCATGGCTTGCTGGAGCCTTGAGCCCCGGTCGTTCGCCCGGGATCTCATGAAAATCATGAGGGGGTTTTCAGCGTTTTGCCATGGTGCCGGGGACAGGGATGCGGACAATAGACGTCAAGCCAGCGACACGGCCCGAGTGCAGACCCTAGACCCGTCCTGAAGCAACGAATCACCCTCTGAGGAGATGACCATGTGGAACAAGCCTGAGTACACCGAAATGCGTTTCGGCTTCGAAGTCACGATGTACATCGCCAACCGCTAAGCGGAACTGGTGTGAAGAGAGGGCTGCCACAGGCAGCCCTTTTTTTTCGTCCGCGAGTAAAGTATCGGCGCAGGCACGTGCTCTTGAACGACGCCGCCAGACAACAAGAATAGCTGCTAGGGAGACTTGCATGTACTACCTCATTCCGGGGCGCGCCTTCCGCGGGCCGATGGTCACCGCATTCCTGCTATCGGGCGTGCCATCGCTGACGTTTGCGGTGGAGCCGGACGCGATCCGATCCGACCCCGTCGTCGTGAGCGGCACGCGCGTGGAGCAGAAGGCTTTCGATCTACCGATGTCCATAGATCTTCTCGACAAGCAGCGACTGTCCGAAGGGCAAGTGGGCGTGAATGCCTCCGAGGTGCTGGTGACGATACCAGGCGTGGTGGCCAACAACCGTCAGAATTATGCGCAGGACCTCCAGATCTCGATTCGAGGATTCGGCGCTCGATCCACGTTCGGCGTGAGGGGGCTTCGCCTCTACGCAGACGGTATCCCGCTCACCATGCCCGATGGGCAGGGGCAGGCGTCCAACATCGACCTGACTTCCGCCAAGAGCATCGAAGTCTTGCGGGGGCCATTCTCGGCGTTGTACGGCAATTCTTCGGGCGGCGTAATCAGTGCGTATACCGAAGACGGTCCCGATGATTTCACGGTCAGTCCGTATGGAATGGTCGGATCGTTCGGAACCTGGAAAGGGGGCACCAAGGTCGGCGGCACGTCCGGCAACGTCAACTACGTGTTCAACGTTTCCCGTTTCGAAACCAACGGCTACCGCGATTGGAGTGCGGCCACGCGCGATCTCGTCAACGGGAAACTGACCATCACTCCCGATGACATCCAGCGCTTCACGCTGGTACTGAACACCTTGAATCAGCCCGAGACGCAGGACCCACTGGGCCTGACCGCCGCTCAGGTGATACAGAATCCGAAGCAGGCAGGCACTGTCTCGGGCGCTCTGACAGCCGCGGACTATGGTGTGCGCAAGTCCATCGACAACCGGCAGATCGGCGGGGTATACGAACGCAAGCTCTCCGACGACGATCTGCTCCGCGGCCTGCTCTATGTCGGCGACAGGCAAGTCACGCAGTACCTCGGGGTGACGCCAGGGACGCAGGTTCCGGCCAGCAGCGGCGGCGGCCTGATCGATCTCGACCGGCAGTTCTGGGGGGTCGATCTGCGCTGGACGCACCGATCGACGCTCGGGGCCAAGCCTTTTTCGCTGACCATCGGCGCGAACTTCGACCAGCAGAATGAGCGGCGCAAGGGGTACAACAACTATACGGGACCGGTGGGGGCCCCCACGGCCATCGGGGTCCAGGGTACCCTGCGGCGAGACGAGGACAACACCGTCTTCAATTTCGACCAGTACGCCCAAGCGGAATGGCTGCTCTCGGACCGCTGGGTCCTTTCGGGCGGCATGCGCTACAGCAGCGTCAAATTCAGGAGCGCGGACTATTTCGTCGCACCAGGCAATCCGGACGACAGCGGTAGCCGTGAGTTTGATCAGTTCAGTCCGGTGGCCGGCGCGTTGTTCAAGTTGACCCCGACGATCCATATCTATGCGAGCTACGGACGAGGATTTGAAACTCCAACCTTTGCCGAATTGGCCTACAGCACGACCACGGCAGCGGGAGCCGGTCTCAACTCGACAATTCAGGCGAACCGGACTCGGAACTACGAGGCAGGTGTGAAGACCGTGCTCGGTCGCGACACGCGGGTCAACGCCGCCGTGTTCAGGGTAACGGCCGACAACGAACTCACCGTCCAGCTCAACCAGGGCGGACGGTCGGTTTTCCAGAATGCTGGCCCTACGACGCGAACCGGTTTCGAACTCGCGGCGGACACGCGCATCACCGGTGGTTTCTACGGCTACGGGGCGGTGACTTACATAGACGCGACGTTCAATTCGTCATTTACCACTTGCCCGCCAACGCCGCCGTGCACGGCGGGCAATCAGATTCCGGTGGCTGCCGGCAACGCAATCTCAGGCATTCCCGCCTATAGCCTGTACGGCGAACTGGGTTGGCGAGCGGAGTGGATGAATACGGCGGTCGAGGCACGGCGCTCCGACCGGGTGTTCGTGAACGATACCAACACCGAGTTCGCGAAAGCGTACAGCGTCTACAACTACCGCATCGGGTTTGGCCAGACATTCGGTAAAGTCCGGCTGAGTGAGTTCTTCCGGATCGACAACTTGCTCGACACCGCGTACGTCGGGTCCGTCATCGTCAATGGGGCGGGAGGCCGCTATTACGAGCCTTCACCGGGCCGGGCTTACTTCGTCGGCGTCAATGCCGCGATCACATTCTGAGTGGCAGGCGCCGCAGGCGCGAATCTCCGCACGTGGCGGGCCGTGAGCCTCAACTTACCCCGCCACAGTTCATTCGCCGTATCGGTCATGCCGCTTTCTGGGCAGTGCGCGTCGTGTAGAAGTAGGCGCCAAATATGAACACGATCAGCAGCAACTGGAGGACCAGCCCCTGCGCATTGGGATAGATTCCGAGCAACGGCATAGCGGGGAAACGGACGGGGTTGCTTGCGAGTTTTCCCGCCGCCTGCAATGCGGCAATTCCCTGGCCGGCAAACACGACTGCCATCAGCGCTAGGAGCACCGAACTGACCCCGAAAAATAATCCGAGCGGCAGCTTCGCGCTGAAGCGAATGATCAGCAGCGCGAGCGCTAGCAGAATCCCGCACCCGACGACGAATCCGGACAGGACGGCGGCGGTGGCACCTTGCGCAACCAGGGCCTGGTAGAAGAGCACCGTCTCGAATACCTCACGGTACACGGCGAGAAAGGAAATCGCCGCCAGACCCCACAAGGTTCCTTGGCCGATCGCCCCGGAGACCTGTGACTTGATGAAAGCGCTCCAGCGCTGACCTGCACTCTTCGAATGCAGCCAGAAGCCTACATAGAGGAGTACGGCTGATGCGAGCAGGGCGGTAACGCCCTCGGTAACTTCGCGTTGCGCGCCGCTGACCTCGATCAGGACGGCAGCGATCCACCAGGTGAGTATCCCAAGACCCAAGGCTCCGATCCAGCCGCCGTGCAACCAGCGGATGCCCTCCGCGCGGCCGGTGCGCCGAAGGTATGCGGCCATGCCGGCGAGCACCAGTATCGCTTCGAGTCCTTCGCGAACGATGATGATCAACGACGAGACGAACTGGGCCTGGGCCGAAACCTCGCCGCCCGACAAGCGTTGCTTCGCGTCGCGAAGCAACTGATCGATGGTGGCATGGCGCGCTTCCACCTCAGACACCGGGGCCGAAGTCTTGAGCAGGTTGCGGAAGTCGAGCATTGCCGCTTCTATGCGTGGCCGCAGCGATCGATCAATGCTGTCGAGGTTTGCTTCGACCAGTTCGAACCCTTCGAGATAGGCACTGACCGAGAGGTCATAGGCACGCTTTGCATCGCCCGCGCGATAAGCCTCGACGCTCTCCGCCAGCGCTTCGACGCAATAGTCGATCGGTGACGGACGCTCGCCGGACAGGATCTGTGGACTGGCCCGAAGATAGGCGAGGATCGCAGCTCCGTCGCCCCCGTCTTGAGCAGTGGCCTCCTGAGGCGTCGCGAGCACGAGATTCGATACCGACCTGAATGTCTGGCGCCCCTTTCCGGCGTTCCAGAGCGATTCTCCGGCCGATCGCTGCGCAACATCGGACAAGAGGTTGCTTATGTAGAAAGCGAGTCCCCATCGTTGTGCGTCGGTCAGCGCCGAGAAGGGCGCCATGCTGGTACCCTCGACGCCCATGGAGATGGTGCCGTAGAGCCCGTACACGCTGCGTCGCGATTGGCGTGATGCATCGTGGAAATTCGTCGGATGTGGGTCGAGGGACGCGGCAGCAGGCCCATCACCGCGCCCGGAGGCTCCATGGCAGGCCGCGCATTGCGTCTCGAACAATGCTGCCGACTCTGCCTGCGGCGCGATCTGGCGGGGTGTCACATCCAACCCGTAGGCTTCGATGAGGGCGCGCTTGAGCGCGTTTGCGGAGGTGGCAACATTGCTCCCATCGCCTTTCATTTTGATCGCGTTGACGAGGACGACCGATTGCGCCACCAATTCTGTCCGGCGCGGATTGTCGGGCAGCTTTTCGAGCTGCGCGCGCGCGTTCTCAGAAAATTCCAACTGTTCGGCGTACTCCGCGGCGTTGGTAACCGTGCCGTCTTTCACGAACTGCGGATACTCCACCGCCACGTAGTCGAGTAGATGGAGCACGACTTGTAGGCTGTCGGCCGCCTGGGCCGCGCCCGAGTACATCAACACGGCGCAGAGGGCGAACATCGAACGTCTGACGAAAACGGCGAGTGAATTCACGGTCATGGACAAGATGCGAGTGGGTTGGGATTGTTGCAGCTATCAGCGCTCGGCAAGCAACCTGTTCCGAGCTCGAGTTCATCATCTTTTGATCGGGCTGGCGTCACCCCGACAATCGATTGCGGAGCGGACTCATGAATATTGCGTTGACGAATACGACTCATTATCATTTATACACGATTCCTGCCGATTTCGCTTTCGAGTTTTCAATACTGGCGCGGCGCGCCGCGGAGCCAAAAATGAACGCAATGCTCGTGGGAGCAGACCGACTGGGCAATATCCCAGACCGCCTGGCGGACCTTGGAATTACCATCATTCACCACGTTTCCGGACGCTGTGCGAACCATCAGAAGCGACTGCCTGTGCTGCCCAGAAACCTCGACGTGCTCATACTCTTCACCGATTTCATCGGCCACAACGTCATGAAGAGCTTCCGCCGCCAGGCCCAGGCCGACGGGGTTCGCGTAGTGGCGTGTTGTCGGCGGTCTGCCAGCTGCCTCGCAGAACACCTCGTGCGAAGTCTGGTGCCGATCAATCACTGCAAAGCGTGCCCGCGCAGGTCAGAGGACGAGAAGCCGAAGCCAGGCAAGACTTGAGCACTCACACCGCGGCGGTTGGGTCTGGACTGCCGCGACCCCGGTCCGGGAAGCGCGCAATCGATACGACCACGATTGACAATCATTCTCATTCCAAAGTAGTCTTCTCGGTATCACTGAGGAGCGTCGCGACCATGTACGTTTGCATGTGCCACGGAGTCACCGATACGCAGATTCGCGAAGCGGTCGGCGACGGCGCATTGACCATGCGCGAGTTGCGCCAAGAACTCGGAGTGGCGTCGAATTGCGGGCGCTGTGCGCCATTCGCCAAGCAACTGCTCGATGAAATCCGGGGCGGCGCGCAGCTTCCACAGCTCGACGCAGCTTGAGCCGTTTTCGTTCCCATTCTCGTTCCGCGGCATCGGAAAATTCGACGATCGGGATCTGGACGTTCGCCTATACTCGGCGCCAATCGACTGTCCCCAATGTCAGGAGCGGCGCATGAAAGGCGACAAAAAGATCCTCCAGCATCTCAACAAGGTGCTGATGAATGAGCTCACTGCGATCAATCAGTATTTTCTGCATTCGAGGATGCTGAAGAACTGGGGCCTCGACAAACTTGGTGACTACGAGCACCACGAGTCCATCGACGAGATGAAGCATGCCGACTCGCTGATCGAGCGCATCCTGTTTCTGGAAGGTCTGCCCAATTTGCAGGATCTCGGCAAGTTGCTGATTGGCGAGCATCTCGAAGAATGCCTCAAGTGCGATCTGCAACTCGAGATGAAAGGACATCCCGATCTGAAGGCTGCCATCGCCGACTGCGAAACGACAGGCGATTATGTCTCGCGGGAATTGTTCGAGAACATTCTCGAATCCGAGGAGGAGCACATCGATTTCCTGGAGACCCAGCTAGAACTCATCAAGATGGTCGGTATCCAGAACTACACGCAGAGCCAGATGGGTGGCCACGAGCCCTGACCCTCGCTTTGCCGCGCACCCGATCGAAAGGGCCGCTTCCAGCGGCCTTTTTAGTTGAAGCTGCTTCAATGTCCACTAACATGGCGATCCCGGATTTCCGGTGGACACAATTCATGAAGGTTCGTGGGCTCCCCGCTGTATCGATAGTCGCCTTCATTGCGACCATCATCGTCGGACTTGGCGCTTGCGCCACGTCGGAACGCAGTTCGGGACCGTCGGCGCCTGCGGCTGCGGTATTACAGCAGCCATCGCCACCGTTATCTCCGCCGGAGATCGTGATTCCTCCGCCGAAAATCGCTCTGGTGCTAGGCGGTGGCGCTGCGCGTGGCTTTGCCCACGTGGGCGTGATCAAAATGCTGGAGGCCCAGGGTGTGACCCCGGACATCGTAGTCGGGACGAGCGCCGGCAGCGTCGTTGCCGTCTTGTATGCTGCCGGATTCGACGGGTTCGAACTGCAACGCCTTGCGCTCGATCTGGACGAAAAATCAGTCAGTGACTGGATCGTGCCAAACCGCGGGTTCCTCCGTGGTGAATCGCTGCAGAACTATGTCAATGGCGTGGTAAAGAATCGGCTCCTCGAGCAGCTCGACAGAGAGGTCGGCGTCGTTGCCACCGACCTGAAATCCGGTGAAGAGATCGTTTTTCGCCGCGGCAATGCCGGCATGGCGGTGCGCGCCTCCAGCAGCGTTCCCGGGGTGTTTCAGCCAGTGACGATCAACGGGCGCGAGTATGTCGACGGGGGGCTCACCAGTCCGGTCCCGGTGCGCGCGGCGCGGAATATGGGCGCAGATATCGTGATTGCGGTGGATATCTCGAAGGATCCTCTGGCATCGAACCTGACCGGAACCCTTGACGTCTTGCTGCAGACTTTCCTCATCATGGGCCGCGCGATCGCGGCGCAGGAACTGCTGGGGGCCGACGTAGTCATCGCACCCGACACGCACGAGATGAGAGCAGCCAGCTTCGAGAGTCGCAATATCGCAATCCTGGAGGGCGAGAAGGCTGCACTCGCGGCCATGCCCAAGCTCCGCCAGAAAATCGCGGAGCGCGAAAACCGACTTCGCAAGGCTGCGCTGGAAACCCGCTCGATTCAGCGGGAATGAGACGGCCCTCTAGCGCGCGTTTCAGCGCTGCGCCTGGGTCGTCGGCGTGAGGCTCTTCTTGCGCTTGTCGAGCCACCAGCCCGTTTGCGTTGGCCAGGATGCGTATTGATTGTCGACGCCCAGCGCTTCCTCCGCGTGCAATGGCCAGTTCGGATTGCGCAGCGCCTCGCGCCCGATCGCGATGAGATCGGCATCGCCGGATTGCAGTATCTGCTCGGCCTGAAGCGGCTCGAGAATCAATCCCACGGTCATCGCGGCGATCCGGGCTTCGCGTCGAATCGCTGCGGCGTAAGGCACCTGGAATCCCGGATAGCGCTTCACGCGAGCGGCCGTGGCGGAGCCCATCAGTCCACCGGAAGAACAGTCCATCACATCGACCCCGAGTGGTTTGAGCCGCTTCGCCAGCGCGATCGAATCCTCGAGCGTCCAGCCACCGTCGATCCCATCGACTGACGAAACCCGGAAGAACAGCGGCTTGTCGTCCGGCCAAACCGAGCGCACGTCCTCGACGATTTCCAGGGCGAAACGGATGCGATTTTCGAAACTGCCGCCGTAATGGTCTTCCCGCTTGTTGGACAGCGGTGACAGAAACTCATGCAGCAAATAGCCGTGGGCGCCGTGCACCTCGAGCACTTCGAAACCCGCGTCCAGGGCACGGTGCGTGGCGTCCTTCCAGCTTTGTCGCAGGCGCGCGATCTCGTCGAGGCTGAGCGCATGCGGCAGGAGCCAGCCTGTATCCATCGGTATTGCGCTGGGTGCGGCAATCGCCCAGACGTCTTCACCGCGCGCACGATCCGAATCGTCCATCGGACCGTTACCGTGCCAGGGTCGCTGCATGGATGCCTTGCGTCCCGCGTGCGCAAGCTGAATCGCCGGAACAGCTCCGTGCTGTTTCAAGAACCCGACGATGCGATTCAGCGGTTCGACATGAGCGTCGGACCAGATTCCGAGATCGCCGTGGGTGATACGACCATCGCGTTCGATTGCCGCAGCCTCGGTGAATACGAGCGCTGCGCCCCCGAGGGCGAAGCGGGCGAGATGTACGAAATGCCAGTCGTCGGCCAGTCCGTCGACGGCGCAATACTGGCACATGGGAGAAATGACGACCCGATTCTTGAGCTTGATGCCACGTAGATCGAACGGCGTGAACAGCAAAGGAGTTTGCGACATTGTGGTTCAGGTGTGAGGGTGGGCGTGGAGATGATAGTGGTGGTGACCCGAGTCGACCTCGACCGGCACGACGTTCACGCGCCCGTGCCGCACACCGGGCTCGGCAATGAGCGAATCGGCAAAGCTGCGCACGTCGTTCACCCGGCCGCGCAGCATCACCGTCTCGAGGCAGCTCTGGTGGTCCAGATGAACGTGCATCGATGACAGCACCAAGTCGTGATGTTCGTGCTGCAGTGCGGTAAGCCGCTCCGCCAGATCCCGCGCGTGATGGTCATAGACGTACGAAAGCGCGGCGACGCACCAGTGCCCGTCAGGTTCCGCGAGACGGTCCGTTTCCAGGGCCGCTCGGACCATGTCACGCACTGCCTCCGAGCGATTGCCGTATCGACGGCGTTGCATCCAGGCGTCGAAATCGTTGGCGAGCGCGTCGCTCAGTGAGATCGTGATTCGCTGCATAGCCGTTTCACATACATGCGGAGCGCGAATGGTAGCCGAATCGGGAAGCGGCTCGCACCTGCCGCAGTGATTGACGGCGCACGCGACATCGATTTATCTTACGAAACACGAAGAAATCTTACTTCATAAAAGAGATCGATACTCGGCAGGGCGTCGATTCGGCGTGGCATAGCAGACGGGGCCTGTGCCGCGAAAAGAACAGGGAGACCCGGATGCTGGAATCACGTGCTTGCGCGCGGTCCATAGGAATCGTAGCGACATTTCTGTTCGCGTTTGCGGGCGAAGCGCATGAGATCGATGCGCCGCCCGTGGACGTCACCGGCCACTATGACACTGCGGTAGGCACTACCGATTCGGCCAGCGCTGGTGCCGTGACTGCTCATCGAATCGAGACTCGACCCATCCTGCGGGCCGGTGAGGTGCTCGAATTCGTTCCCGGGGTGATCGTCACGCAGCACAGCGGCGACGGCAAGGCCAACCAGTATTTCCTGCGTGGTTTCAACCTCGACCACGGTACCGATTTCGCAGTGAGTGTGGCAGGCATGCCAGTCAACATGCCCACCCATGCGCATGGTCAGGGATATACCGACCTGTCCTTCCTGATTCCGGAACTCGTGTCCCGCATCGATTACCGCAAGGGCCCGTACTACGCGGAGAACGGCGATTTTTCGTCGGCGGGCTCGGCGTCCCTGCACTATGCAAACGATCTTCCCGGCAACACGGCCGAGTTGACTATCGGAAGCTTCAACTACAAACGGGCGCTACTAACGGGTGCGCCCGATATCGCGGGCGGACACTTGGTCTATGGCCTGGAATTCGTCGGTGCAGACGGTCCCTGGGACAAGCCACAGGACTATCGCAAACTGAATGGCGTGCTGCGCTATGTCGGCGGCAGCCACGCGGACGGATTCAACATTTCCGCGATGGCCTACGACGGCAAATGGGATTCGACCGACCAGATCGCGGCGAGAGCGGTCGACCGGGGCGAGATCGATCGCTTCGGGAGCCTCGACCCGACCACGGGCGGCAGGTCTTCGCGCTACTCGCTGTCCGCTGCGCGTTATGCCGACTTCAAGGGCGGTCGCTGGGAGGTGGATGCCTACCTAATCCGCTACAGCCTCAACCTGTTTTCCGATTTCACGTATTTTCTCGACAGCGATCAGGGCGACCAATTCGAGCAGGCCGATCGTCGAACCGTCATCGGGTTGCATCCACGGGTGAGTTTCGTCGGCAAGCTCGGCAGCTTCGATACGCTGAACCGGATCGGCCTCCAGGGTCGATTCGACGATATCGATCAGGTAGCCTTGTTCGATACCGTTGCGCAGGGCAGAGTCGGAACGACCCGCAACGATGCTGTGAAGCAATCCAGCGTCGGCGTCTACGGTGAGAATACGACGCAATGGTTGACATGGTTCCGCACCGTGGCAGGCATTCGCGCTGACTTCTACCGCTTCGACGTGAACAGCAGCCTTGCGCGGAATTCCGGAAAACTCGACGACAGCACGCTCTCACCGAAGTTGAATCTCATCTTCGGTCCCTGGAAAAGCACCGAGTTCTTCGTGAACTACGGCCAAGGCTTTCACAGCAATGACGCGCGGGGCGCGACGATCAGCGTCGATCCCAAGACCGGGGGCGCCGCGGACCGTGTTACGCCGTTGGTGAAATCGCGTGGGTCCGAAGTCGGCGTGCGCACCGAGATCATTCCGGGACTTCAAAGTTCTTTCTCTCTGTGGCAGCTGAAGCTCGATTCCGAACTGCTGTTCGTGGGCGACGCCGGCAGTACCGAGCCGAGTCGTCCGAGCAAACGCAACGGTGTCGAGTGGAGCAGCAGCTACGTCACCCAGTCGGGTTGGCTGGTCGACCTGCAACTCTCATTGTCCAAATCGCGATTTCGCGACGATGCGCCCGAGGGCAACTACATTCCGGGGTCTATCCAGCGCGTCGCTTCCTTGGGCGTCACGTACGACCCGAAGGAAAAGTGGTTCGCTTCGGTGCAGACACGCTACTTCGGGCCACGCCCGCTGATCGAAGACGATTCAGTGAGATCGCAATCGACCAACCTTACCAACGTCCGCGTCGGCTATCGCATCGACAAGACGTGGCAGGTTCGGCTCGATCTGCTGAACATCTTCAATCGCAAGCAAAGTGACATCGACTATCTCTATTCCTCGTGCCTGCGCAGTGAACTGGCTGGCGGTTCCTATGCCGATCCTGCTTGCGCGGGGGCCGCAGGTACGCGTACCGGCGTCGACGGAATCCATTTCCATCCCGTCGAGCCGTTCTCGGCGCGCGTGACGGTAAGCGCCAGGTTCTGATCAGGCCCTGGCCTCGAGGGCGCGCTCCATGCGCAGGAGCGCCTCATGCAGCAGCGAGCGCCGGGTCGCGAAATTGAGTCGCACCCAACCTGGCGCGCCGAACGCCGCGCCGTCGTAGAGGCCGACGCCCGCATTTTCGAAGAACGTTGCGGGATCATCAAGCCCGGCGCCGCGGCAATCGATCCAGGACAAGTACGAGGCCTCGACGTGTGTCGTCGACAGACCCGGCATACGGGCTATCCACCGCGCCACGTGATCCCGATTGCTCCGCAGGTATTCGATGAGCTCGAGGCGCCATGGCTCGCCGTCACGGTAGGCTGCCAGCGTTGCCCACAGCCCGATGCCGAGCGGTCGATGAACCAGTCCGGCCATGACCTTGCGCAAGCTCGCTCGCAATGCCACGTTGGGCACGATTGCGAAGGCGCTCCCGAGGGCAGGCAGGTTGAAGGTCTTGGAGGCGGCCATCAACGTGATCGTCCGGTCTGCGACGTCGGGATCCAGCGCGGCCAGTGGTAGGTGGATTCGATCGGAATCGAGAACGAGTCCGCAATGGATCTCGTCACTACAGATCGCAAGATCGTGTCGCAGCGCCACCGTCGCGAGCGCCGTCAGTTCTTCTCGCGAGAATGCACGCCCGACCGGGTTGTGCGGATTGCACAACAGCAGCAGCCGGCTGCGTGGCGTGACGGCGGCTTCGAGCACCGCGGGGTCGAAACGCCAGCCCCCGGAATCGAGTGACAGCGGCACCCGAACGCAGTGCCGGTCCGAATTGCCCGGCGCGCTCAGGAAGGGCGGATAGACGGGCGTTCCCGTGAGCACATCATCGCCCGCTGACCCTACGGCGCGACAGGCTACGTTGAGTCCGGAGACCAGTCCCGGCAGCCACACGTACCAATCCGGGTGGGTCTCCCATCCATAGCTCGCGCGCAAGCGCTGGACGATTGCCTCGACCAGTTCGGGGCCGGGCTCCACGTAACCGAAGATTCCGTGCTCCACCTGGGCTTGCAGCACACTCGTGATCGCAGCAGGACACCGGAAGTCCATATCCGCGACCCACATCGGAATCACGTCGCGTCCAGGATAGCGCTCCCATTTCAGGCTCCATCGCCCGGAGCGGTCTACCACTTCGTCGAAATCGAACGGCACGCCACACTCCTCCGCGAAAGGCGTCAATCTAGCCGCAGGCTCGCGACTTGGCTAGGCACTGCATTGCGCCTCGGGCAGAATCCGGGCGATTCGTCCAAGCAGGGGAGGTACGGACGCCATGTCCGACGTGTTGTTCTACCTGGTGTCGAGCTTCTGGCTCGGGGCCATGCATGCCGCGACCCCGGGGCATGGCAAGACCGTCGCTGCCGCCTACATCGTCGGGGCTCGCGGGCGGCCCATGGACGCCGTGATTCTCGGTATTTTCGTGACTTTGTCGCACACGAGTGGAATCGTCATCGTCGGTGTGATGGCTTCGCTGGGCCTGCCCGGCCTCATGCCACAGCAGGTCGAGCAGTACCTTGCCGTGGCCACCGGGCTACTGATCATTGCCATCGGTCTGTGGACTCTCTGGACCCAGCGTGAACTGATTGCGCAACTACGTTCAACGGCCCGCAGCGCCCAGGGAGGGAATGGACCGTTGCGTTATGCAGCCACGAGTGGCTCCGTCTCGATGCTCGAGCAGGCCTCCGTCAGGCTGCACCAGAACAATGCCCACGGTCATGGCCAGCATCATCACGATCATGACCATGGCCACCATCACGATCACGAGAGTGGCGCCGCGCACAGTCATGGCTGGGGATTCAAGCACACGCACGACCTCGGGCTCGTGACACGCGACAATAATCGTCCCAGCCTGTGGATTCTGATCGGCCTGGGTGTCGCCGGGGGATTGCTCCCGGACCCCGCGGCGTTGGCGATCCTGCTCAACGCGCTCGCTCAAGGCAAGGTCATGCTCGGGCTGTCCACGGTGCTGGTGTTCAGCATCGGATTCGCGATGACGCTGGTGCTGGTCGGTGTCGTGGCCGCCAAGGTCGGGCGCAAGATCCTTGACTGGCTCGCCGGGCCGTGGGCAATTCGAATCCAGATCGGCACTTCGCTGCTCATTGTCGGGGTTGGCGTCGTCCTCACGCTCCAGGCGTGGCGGACGCTCACCTGACCACAGACCCGTGACGGTGAGCGGGGACGACGGCGAAATCGAATTTCCGTGGTCCCGCGCGCAACGCGGGAGGTCACGTTACGAATGGGGTGCCGGGGCCGCGACGAGGCTCAGCGCTTGGCATCGCCTGCCGCAAACTTGCCGACCCAACCGGTGATGTCCGCGTACCAGACGTTACCCGCGCGGTCGACCGAGACGCTGTAAGGTCGCGCGTTCTCACGCTTCAACTTGAAAACCTCGATCTTGCCATCGCGAAACCGGCCGAGGCCGCCCGTGCGCAGCTCGCAGAACCAGATGCTGCCGTCCGGAGCGACTGCGATCCCGGTCGGCCCCACGTTCTGTTCACCGAACGAGAACTCCTCGAACTTGCCGTCCTGAAGGCGGCCCAGCTTGTTCCCACGGAACTCGAGGAACCATACGGTGCCCTTCGCGTCCACGGCGATGTCCGACGGCGAACTGCCTCGTGTCGGCACTTCGTAGGTACGCATGACCCCGTCGACGCCGATACGCACGATCTGGTCGGCGCCTTGATCTGTTGCCCAGACGGTTCCATCCGCTGCAACCGCTATCCCCAGGAGACCCGGGCGCGCCGAGTCCACGAGGTGGCGTTTCAGCACGCCATCCTTCAAGCGCGTCACGCTAAAAGCGTTCGGTTCGGCAAACCAGGCTGCTCCGTTCGGGGCCAGGGCGATCTGACCCAGCCGCGCGATCGGGGTATCGATGTCGACCGACGTTATGTCCCCTGAGGGCGACATGCGCGACACGACTTTCGCGGGCCCGTCCGTGTACCAGGCGGCGCCATCGGGTGCAACGGCGAGCCCGATGGGTTCCAGGTTCCTCGCAGGTTTTGGAAGGCGCAGCATTTTGCCGTCCTGGATCCGACCGACCGCGGCGGCAGAATCGATCGTGAACCAGACGGCTCCGTCCGGACTCGCGGCGATCATGGTCGGTACGTCATTGGACTCGAGCATCGGGTATTCGACCGTGGCGATCGTGCGCGGCGAGGCACGATGCCATAGCAGCAGTCCGATACCTCCGAACACGACCAGCAGCGCCAGGATGATCACGAACGCGCGGATGCCGAATCCTGCCGGTATCGCTTTTACTTGCCTCATTCTTGTCTTTCCATCACTTGTGCCAGTCTCGAAGAAGCGCGACGCAGCAGCCATCGCGTTGCAAGCACGCCTACCAGTGCGACCGCCATCAGGAAGGCGATTCCCCCGGCAATGCTGACCGGGTCCACGCGTGCGAGAAGGTTGCCGCCCTCGATGGAAATGCGCCAGATCTCGGCGTAGGGCATGAGCGAGAAACCGGCGTAGAACGTGCCGGCGCGCGACGGGTCGTTCACCAGCGGTCGCGAGTCCAGGTGAACGGGCAGATTGTCCTCCACCAGTGCCCAGCCCTTCCCACCGTTCGAACTGCGGTAGAGTCCACGATGGGTAGCGGCAATGATTCCCTGGCCATCGGGCCGTGCCGCGATGCCGCGTATGCTCGTGCCCGCGTCGGGCAATGGAGCTCCCACGGCACGCCATTGAAACGTGGTCGTGTCGGCCACGTATACCCGATCTGCGCTCCCGACCCAGACGCGACCAGGTACCAAAGGATCCAGGGAGAGTCCTTCGGCACCGGGGCTCGTCAGTCCGCTCGTCCGTGCGCTCCAGTGCCTGCCCTGGTCGATGCTCGTCATGACCCTGCCGTCGATGATCGCGATCAGGAGCTCGTCGGCGGTTCTGGCCAGCACGAGTTCGGTGAACTGCGCGTGTTCCGGCAGGTCTGGCCGAATCCGCACCCAGGTTCGACCGTCGTCCTCGCTCTGGAACAGCTCGCGCCGGCCGACCAGATAGGCGCGTCCCGGTGCTGCCCCGAAGACGATGACTCGCGAGGGAACTGCATCGGCGGGAGCGCTCGCCCGTTCCCAGCGATCTTCGGAGAAACGGAACACCGCCGCTGGCGTACTGCACAGGCTTGCTTTGCCGCCTGGCAGGAAGGTGACCGAGAACACGGCGCCGAACAACTCGCCGGGGACTTCGCGCGCCCAGTTCCGCCCCCCGTTGCGAGATCTGAGCAACCCCGTGTCGGTGCCGAGCAGCAGATGATCGGGCGCTACCGGATCGATCGCGAGGGATAGCACTGCGCCGAGAAAAAGACCGACGTCGGCATTGAGCCACGAGTTGCCGTAGTCGCGCGATCGGAACAGGCCGCCGTAGGCGCTCGGATCGTGAGCGATGACGGGCTCGGATGCGAACAGTGCGCACAGCAGGGCGCAGAAGGAGACGATACCGCGATGCACGTGCGTAGCTGAGACCTAGAAATACCGCGAGGAGCCGGGAATCCGGCTCCTCGCGTTACTCGAGCGACCGAAAATCTATCGCAGCGTGTCGGTCACTTCTTCTTCGACTTCTCGCCCGGAGCCAGCGTGATCTCCGCCATGCGCGAGCCGTTGATGCCCTCCCACGAATTGGACGTGATGGGATAGTCCTTCGTGTAGGAAGTCGGTTCGTGCGCGGCAATGCAGTTGTTCATGTTGTTGTTGGTGAGCTTGTAGCACTGCTCGTAGGCAAGGAACTGTTGCGCGGTGTCGGCCGAGCTCTGCGGATTGGCCATCATCCAGTCGCGAATACCCTGCCAGGACGAATAGGTGTCGCTGCCGAACACCAGCGTACCCACCGAAGTGCCGGTGCGCACTTCCAGCAGTTGCGAGCCCGCGGTATGCGAGTGATATGCGGGGTGGATCTTGATCCCCGGCAGAACATCCATTTCGCCATCCACGATCACTGCGTGGCCCGTAAGAATCTTGCCGTAGAGCTCATCCATCGTCTTCGGCGGATAACCGCAGGCCGGCGTCCGGTAGCAACCGCCCGGCGACACGTTGCTGGCGCTGATCCGCTCGTTCGGATAGTTCAATGCCCACTCGATGCCTTCCAGTTCCTTCTTCTGGATGTAGACCTTCGCGTTCGGGAAATCGCTCAGGCCGCCGGCATGATCCCAGTGACCGTGACCGACCACGATGCGAGTCACCTGGTCCGCGGAGATGCCCAGCATCTTCAGCTGATCGGGCAAGGGCGCCCAATGCTGAGTGCCCGTCATCTTGTGATAGTCCTCCTGCTTCCAGCCGGAGTCCGAAAGCACGACCTCCATCTTGCCGTTGACCATCCCCTTGATGACCCCGACATTGACTGGCAGGTCGACCGTGTTGATGTTGTTGAACTTGTTCGTGCTGCCCGGCACGAAGGCGCGGTCCGGCATGAACGCCCCGTAGGGAACACCCATGAAGCGGCTGTTCTCGACCAGCCAGACCGAGTACTGCTGCGCCTGCGACGCGAGCGGTGCGAACATTCCCGCGGCCGCGGCACCGATCATCACACTCTTCAAGATTTTCATTTGCTCTCTCCCTCGTGTTGACGTTGTTCTTGCTATGGACGAACTGCACTGCGCTCACGCGGCGTCGGGTGCTGTTCGTCGTCCGGCACCCGCCGCTGATAGGACTCAATTCGGCTTGTACTCTCCCGGCCAGAGCACATCGGAGAGCTTGAGGAGCGTGACGCCTGCCTGCTCGCTGCCCCGGTGAGCAATGAGCAGATGGTCTTCGCTTCCGTCCGCGACGATCTTTAACATTTCCCGGGAGGCGGCCGCGTACGCATCGATCGCCGCCCGGTAGCTGGCATGAGCATCCGCCAGCGTCGGCGGGGGCGCGAGGCGCGCCGTGTCGCGGGCCGCAGATTCGAATACCGGAATCAATGGCTGGACCTTGGCCTGTAGCGCCTTGGCATCCTGGTCGCCGGTCTTGTAGTTCAATCCGGCGAACGTCATGCGAATCGCGGCCTGCTTTACTGCGCTGTGAATGGGCCAGAGCGCTGCAGCGTAGGCTTCTTCTTCCGGCGTCAGCGAAGGCAGTTGTGGGTCAGCCATGAAGGCCGCATTCGCCACGGGCGCCGCCGGTGCAGACGAACGGAATTCACGCAGCCCGACATACGCCGCGAAAGCGGACAGTGCGACCAGCAGCGTGAATGTCGCGACCCCCTTGATGGGGTACTTCGGCAATACAGCCCCGGATTTGTCCACGTTTGCGGTCATGGCGCGACTTTAGGGGCACGCTCGTCAAGCGTCAACGGAAAGTGCTTTGTTTTCCACACGTTGTCACACGTTTTTCAAGACGTTCATACGACTTTGCCCGTCGCTCAGTGCGGATGCCAGTCCGGGTGGTTCGAGAACAAGCCGTCGACCAGGCCGATCCGCCACATCAGGTAGAGGCCGAAGCCGATGCTGAGGGCGCCACAGAGCAGTCGCAACAGGGAATTGAATTTGGGCAACTGCTTCGCGCTGAAGGCGAAGGGCAGGGCGATCGCCGCGGTCACGGCCATCATGCCGGCCACGGTGCCGACACCGAACAGGGCGAGGTAGGCAATCCCCCAGAGGGGATCATGGATCTCCGTCAGGACCAGCAAGGCCACCGCCGCCGATCCGGCGAGTCCGTGCACCACGCCGACGACGAGCGGTCTCACCCAGTGATACACGGTCAGTCCACCGAACGCGCGATCGAGGAACGCCTGCGGCGTGGCGTCTTCGGCGTGACCATGCGCGTCCGCTCCGTGACCATGGCGATGGCGATGCAGGTAGTCGCCATGCGCATGCACGTGCGCGTGGGAATGGGCGCGCACCTCGAGTCCAACCACGGTGTGTGCCTGGATCGGTCCGGTGGGCTGGTAGCGTACCGGTCCGCGATTTCCGGGCGCCGTGCGCCTGCGGCGCAGGCGCGTCGGCATGTCGGTCAATGCGACGAGACCGAGCAGGACCAGCATCACGGCCACCGCGAATTCCATCATCAGGCCTACGCGGGGTGGTATGGCAACATGGAGCGCGATGATGACGCCGCCCACGGCCAGGATGGTGAGAGTATGGCCGATGCCCCAGGTGGCGCCGATCAGGGCCGCGCCGCGGATGCTCGCTTCGCGGCTCACGATGGTTGCCACGG
Source organism: Burkholderiales bacterium (assembly GCA_038324085.1). Classification (GTDB taxonomy): domain Bacteria; phylum Pseudomonadota; class Gammaproteobacteria; order Burkholderiales. Next base: position 18,184 of record JBBQHP010000008.1, on the reverse strand, counting down.
CGATGACATGATCGGCATCCGTGGCGTGGCGCATGCCCAGCACGAATCCGAAGGCGATGATGGGGAGGATATCGCTCACGGGTGACAAGTCGGTTTATGATTTTTTTCTTGTTGTTGTTATTGCGCCGGCACGCTACCGCTGCCGCCTGGCGGCGTCAATGAAAGTCGCGCGAGTGGGTCGTGAGCCGACCGAGCAGATGCGACAGATCCACGAGCTTGCCCGCGATGAGATGCGTGACGTCGCCGGTGCGATCACGCTCCAGGACACCATGCACGCCCAGAAGCCGGGCCCCGAGCAGCGGACGGCGTTGCCGTTCGCTCAGGTCGCGCCACACCACGACATTGATGCTGCCGGTCTCGTCCTCGAGCGTGACGAAGATCACGCCGCTCGCGGTGCCGGGTCGTTGGCGACAGGTGACCAGTCCCGCCGCGCGGACCAGTTGGCCGTGGCGCGCCGTGAGCAGGCGGGTCGCGGTGAACATGCGCAGGCGGTCGAGATGGGGTCGCAGCAATGCCAGCGGATGCCTGCCGAGCGTGAGTCCCAGGCTCGAATAGTCGGCCACGATCGTCTCGCCTTCGGTCGGTTCGGGCAGCAGCGGCTGCTGCTCGTGTATCGGTGCGTCCCTGAGCACTGGCGGGCGCGCTTCGATGCCCGCCACTTGCCACAGCGCTTCCCGCCGATGACCTGTGAGCCTTGCCAGCGCATCGGCGCGGGCAAGGCATTCGAGATCGTGGCGATTCAACTGCGCCTGCAGGGCGAGTTGCTCGAAATCGGCGAACGGCTCCCGGCGAGCCGCGATCAGCCGCTCGGCGGCAGCCTGAGGGAAGCCCGCGATCATGCGCAGGCCGAGGCGAACGGCGGGCAGGGATGTCGTCGCCTCATCTGTTGCCACTGTCGCCTGCCACGAGGGAAGCACCGGGGTTGGCGCGCTCGACGCGCTCTTTGCCGCATCGACCCCGGGGAGCGCCGGAGCGGAACTGGCGAGTTCGAGTTCACAATCCCACTGGCTCACCAGCACATCCACCGGCAGCACTTCGACGCCGTGCCGCTGCGCGTCCTGCACCAGTTGCGAGGGCGAATAGAAACCCATCGGCTGGCTGTTGAGCAGCCCGGCGCAGAACGCCGCGGGATGATGGTGCTTCAGCCACGCCGAGTCGTAGACCAGCAGCGCGAAGCTTGCCGAATGCGATTCGGGAAACCCGTATTCGCCGAAGCCCCGGATCTGCTGGTAGATCTGCTGCGCGAATTGCTCCGTATAGCCGCGCTCGCACATGCCGTCGATCAGTTTGCGTTCGTAGTGTTCCAGTCCGCCCTTGCGCCGCCATGCGGCCATGGAGCGGCGCAGCCCGTCCGCCTCGCCCGGCGTGAAGCCCGCGGCCACCACGGCGAGTTGCATCACCTGTTCCTGGAAGATGGGTATGCCCAGCGTGCGCTCGAGCACGCCGCGTACTTTCTCGCTCGGATAGGTGACGGCTTCCACCCCCTGCCGTCGCCGTAGATAGGGGTGCACCATGCCGCCCTGGATCGGACCGGGGCGCACGATCGCGACTTCGATCACGAGATCGTAGAAGCATTGCGGTTTCAATCGCGGCAGCATCGACATCTGGGCGCGCGACTCGATCTGGAATACGCCTACGCTGTCGGCACGCTGCAGCATCGCGTAGACGGCCGGATCCTCCGCTGGTATGTCCTGCATGGTGATCGGTGCTCCGCGCCATGCGCCTGCCATGGCGAGCGCCCGCCGGATCGCGGAGAGCATGCCGAGCGCCAGTACGTCGACCTTTAGCAGACCGAGCGTGTCGAGGTCGTCCTTGTCCCACTGGATCACCGTCCGTGCATCCATCGCGGCATTCTCGATCGGGACCATGCGATCGAGCGGCCCGCGCGAGATCACGAAGCCACCCACGTGCTGCGACAGGTGGCGCGGAAAACCGATCAATTGCTGAGTGAGCGCGAGCAGGCGCCGCATCATCCGCGACTCGGGATCGAAGCCGGACTCGCGCAGCCGCTCCGGGACCTCACCGCCCCGGTCCCAGAAGGCGAGGTTCTGCGCGATGCGGTTCACTTGCGCCAGATCGAGCCCGAGGGCCTTGCCCACGTCGCGGAACGCGCTTTTCGCGCGGTAGCTGATCACGGTGGCCGCGAGCGCGGCGCGATGGCGGCCGTATTTCGCGTAGATGTACTGGATCACTTCCTCGCGGCGCTGGTGCTCGAAATCCACGTCGATGTCCGGCGGTTCGTTGCGTTCCTTCGAGATGAAGCGTTCGAACAGCAACGTTCCGCGCGCCGGATCCACTTCGGTGATCCCGAGCGCATAGCAGACCGCCGAGTTCGCCGCCGAGCCGCGCCCCTGACACAGGATGCCTTGCGAGCGTGCGAAGTGGACGATGTCATACACGGTGAGGAAATAGGCCTCGTAGCGCAGTTCGGCGATGAGGGCCAGTTCGTGCTCGATGAGCGTGCGCACCGATGCCGGTGCCGGGTCGCTCCGGTAGCGCCAGCGCAGTCCGTCTTCCACCAGCTTGCGCAGCCAGCTCGTCGGGGTTTGTCCCGACGCCACCACCTCCTCCGGATACTCGTAGCGCAGTTCGTCGAGCGAGAAAGTGCAGCGACGAGCAATCGCCACCGATGCGGCCAGCCATTGCGCCGGGTACAGACGGGCGAGCTTCGCGATCGGTCGCAGATGGCGTTCCGCGTTGGGGAACAACGCGCGACCGGCTTGCGCCACCGAGGTGCCAATGCGCGCAGCCGTGAGCACATCCTGCAGCGCGCGTCGTCCGCGCGCGTGCATGTGCACATCGTTGCTCGCCACCAGCGGCAGTCCGCTCGAGCGCGCGAGCGCCTGCATGCGCAGGAGATGGTCCGCGTCGTGCGGCCCATGGTGCAATTCGACCGCGATCCACGCGCGATCTGCGAACCGGCGGTGGAGCCAGTCGGCGTTCCTGCGCGAGGTTTCGGGTACGAAGGGTGCCGCGGATACCGTTTCTGCATCCCCGACCCCCCCGCGGGGTAGCGCTGCGCTGCCCTCGTCCCCAGCCCTGCTCCCGGAGGGTGAAGGGTGAGTACTTCCGCTTCCACTTTGCTCTTCGTCGGGGGCGGCGGGAATCGAAGCCGCGGGCGTCCCGGCGCATTCGTCCACCGTCTCGCCGATCAGCAACGCGAGACATCCCGGTACGCCGTCGTCGAGATCGGCACGGGTGAGTCGATAGGTGCCCTTGCCCGCGTTACGGCGTCCGCGTGTGATCAGTGCGCAGAGATTGCCGTAGCTTTCGCGATCCGTTGCAAGCAACACGAGTTTCGGTCCATCGACGAGTTGGATCTCCGTGCCGATGATGAGATGCAAGCCATGTTCTTTCGCTGCTTCGTGTGCTCGCACCACGCCGGCGAGCGAGCATTCGTCGGTGAGGGCGAGCGCGGCATAGCCGAGCGCCTTGGCGCGAACCACCAGTTCCTGCGCATGCGAGGCACCGCGCAGGAAACTGAAATTGCTCAGGCAGTGAAGTTCTGCGAAGACGGTTTTCACTGTGTATCAGGCGCGCCCTGCTGTGACACAATGGTGCTGCCCCGCGGGCGTGCGCACCCTGAAGCCATGACCGAAGAACAATTGAAGAGCCTCATCAAGCTCGCCATCCTCGAGCTGATGGATGAGCATCGCGACCTGTTCCGCGAACTGTTGCGCGAAGCACTGCGCGATACCGGTGAGCGGTCCGTGGCCGATCCGCAGCAAGTCGAGGAAGAAGCGAAGCGCGCGGAGATCCTCAAACTGCTGGGCAGCACCATCTGAGCGCGCGCAGGTCGGGCGAAGTGTCTTCATGCGAAGACGCCATGCAGGAACCACGTGACACCTGCCGTTTTTCCACTCTCGTCACCACGGGTCGCGTGCTCGCGATAGACCCAGAACCGTGCGCCTTCCGGATTTGTCGCGACGAAATAGTCGCGGCGTACATCCCCGTCGTCCCACCAGCCGCTTTCGATGCGTTCGGGTCCCGATCCAATCCGAAGCGGGCCATCCAGGCGCGGCCCGCGATCGTCCATGAGCAGCGCGCGGGGGGCTTCCAGCAGCCACAGCGGGCGCGGCGCTGACGGCGGGCTTGCCTGCGGCGTCCCCGGCTCGGATTCGCGCCACGCCAATTCCGGTCGATGCTCGGGCACCAGGATGAGGCCGTGCACGGCCTCGCGTCCGAGCCGCGCACGCAGCCGCTCCACCAGCGCGGCCCGGTCTTCGACGGCGTGGCCGCGCTCGCTGAAGAAGGAGAAATTGCCCGGCACGAGTTGCATGGTCTCCTCGGCCACGAGAGCGAACGCTTCGACCGGTTGCGGCAACGTGATGCGCGGCAGCCGTTCGCGCAGCAGCAAGATGAGATGGGCGCTGTCGCGACTCGGCATGGACAACTCCACGCGCACCCGCGTGGGCGGGTGATCTTCGTGCTCGAGTGCAACGGTGAAACGCGTTACACCCGCCTGGCGTGCCGCGAGAAATCCCGCAAACTCGAGCGTGAGCCGTTTCAGTCCGAACAGCAGTTGCTCCATCTCCGGTACCGGTGCGGGCAAGACGAGCCGGCTCGAGAAGCGTGGTGGAGGCACGAACGGGGCTCGCGGATCAGGGCGATGGCCGAAAGCCTGGTCCAGATGATCCACGAGTGCGCGGCCGAACCTGCGCGCCAGGCCGTCGCGCGGCAGGCGCAGGACTTCTCCGACGCTCCGCAGACCCAGCCGCGCGAGGGCCGCGACAGTGGCGGGATCGGTGTCCAGACCCTCGACGGGCAATTGCGCGAGGCGGGTGCGCATCGCTTCGAGCTCGGTGACGAACGTGTCGAGACCGTTGCGGGCGAGCATCAGCGCGCCTGCGGGTGTGGGCGCGCAGGTGAGGTTCGCAGCGAAACCGAGTTCCTCGAGCCCGGTGCGCACGAGGTGGGTCAAGGCGCCGAGCCCGCCGAAGAGTTTGAGTGAACCGCTGATCTCGAGCAGCAGTGCCGCCGGTGCAGCAAGGCACAGCGTGGGGGTGAACTGTTCACCCCACAAGGCGAGCCCTTCGAGGGCCTGCAACTCGAGAATCGGGTCGCGGGGCAGGACGTTCAGCCCGGGCAGCAGCGCATAAGCCGCAGACAGCAGCATGTCGGGCCGTATGCCGGCGTGGGCGGCTGCTGCATCGGCGAGCAGCACGGCTGGTCGATTGCCGCCCGTGGAGATGGCCGTGGGTGCTGCGGCGTCGATGCCGCGTCGGAACACTTCGAGGGACAGGCGGGGCAATTCGAGTGCGAGCCAGAGCATGGCGGGGGGCCGGGATCAGACGCACGGCGGGTCGATCGTTGCGCTCTGCGCACTGCGCGCAAAGCCGCCTTCCTCCTTGATTTCTCTCCCGGGAGGCAAAAGAAATACATCCCCTTCTCCCTCCGGGAGCAAGGATGAGGATGAGGGAAGCGAGGCGTTGCCCGAGGGAAGGGCAGCGGCCGGGAGGGGCGCAGATGAAGGAAGCGAAGACGAACGGAGCGAGGGGGCTTTGGGCCTGGTATCGAGCATGAGCGTGGCACCGAGACCGCTACCCCGCACTTTCAGCACATGCACGCGCAATCGTTCTGCCGCAGGCGTGAGTTGCAGGCGCAGCGCCGCGAGCGAACTGCTGGTCGACTGACCCGAGGAGAAATACACGCCGAGCGCGCGTCCGGTCTCGGCTGCGAGCTGGAGGCGCCGCAGACCGCGTTCGTTCACGAATGAGGGCCAGCCGATCACGGCGCTGCAACTGCCCGAACCGAGCGTCTGTTCCATCGCCCAGAGGGTGTCGCCGCCGTTGCCTGGATGCACGATCAGCAGGCGCGCCAGGTCGATGCCCGCAGTGGCGAGTGCGGGCGCATAGGGAATGTGCGGCGGGGCGATCAAAGCGATCCATTGTCCGGTGCCGGACAAGCGCGCCAGCATGGGTATCAGCAGCGACAATTCACCGATTCCCTGGCGTGGTACCAGCAGCTCGACCAGTGCGGCCCGCGGCCAGCCCCCGCCGGGCAGCAATGCGTCGAGCGCACCATGGCCGGTGGGCACGCTTGGCACGGCCACCTCGGCCTGGCTGTCGCCGCGCCAGATATGGGTGCCCTGGAGCAGGGCGTCGAGGGTAGGCTCGGTAACAACGCTCATGGCTCGGGGCGATTCGACGATCAGATGACTCGCTGCAACGCCGGGAAACCCGCACAGGCCGTGCACCACGGATATATACGGAGTAGCGCGGGGCCGAGAAGCAAGGTTGCACGACCGGATTCTTGCAACCTCAGCGCCCGGGGATCTCAGAGGGCGTGCCCCGGATCCTCCTTGCGCTGCGTCCTCTCCACGGGGCGAGCCTTCGCGTCGATTATCCTGCTGTCCCGACGGTCAGGAACTCTTCGCAGCCAGCGCTCCGCGAATGGCTCCGAGCACGGCGCGGGTATCGATCAGCACGTCACGATCGGAGAAGCGGAGCACCCGGAATCCCTTTGACTCGAGGAAGCTGCGACGGGAGAGGGCATGCAGCGCCAGTGCGGGCGTCAGATCGCTCTCGATCTCGATCACGAGTTTCGCTTCGGGGCAGGCAAAGTCGGCGAGCCAGGTGTCGATCAGATACTGGCGCCGGAAGCGCCCACCCGGGAAGCGACCTTCGCGTAGATAAGTCCACAGCAGTCGCTCGGCGGCCATGCGTAACTGGCGACTCGAGCGCGTACGGAAGGTGCTGTGGGTGTGCAGGAACGGTTCGGCGACGATGCTCATAGCTTGTCCTCCTCAACTCTGGATCTATCCAATGGTCTGCCTGCATTCACTACGGGTTGTCTGCTGCATTCAGGATCGGAGGCTGGCGTCCGATCGGAATTCGCCTGTCCGGCGATGGTTCTGCGCCGGCTCGCCGGGTCGCTCACGTGATCCGCCCGTTGCGGATCAGACCCACGGCCAGCCCCTCGATTTCGAAGGGTTCGTGCTTCAGGTCAACGATGATGGGTTCGAATTCGGGATTCTCGGGCAGCAGTTCCACGATCGACCCCTGGCGGCGCAGACGCTTCACGGTGACCTCGCTTTCCAGGCGCGCCACGATGATCTGACCGCTGCGCGCTTCGTTGGTGCGGTGAACCGCGAGCAGGTCACCTTCGAGAATGCCGGCATCGCGCATGCTCATGCCCCGCACCTTGAGCAGATAGTCCGCGCGCGGACTGAACAAGGCGGGATCCATCTGGTAGCGGGCTTGCACGTGCTGTTCGGCGAGTATCGGCCGTCCCGCGGCCACGCGGCCGATGACGGCCAGTCCGGGCGGTTCGGCGAGGCGGATGCCGCGCGCCACGCCTTCGGTCAATTCGATGGCGCCCTTGCGCGCCAGCGCCCGCAGGTGATCCTCGGCGGCATTGGCCGAGGCAAAGCCCAGGGCTCGCGCGATTTCAGCGCGGGTGGGGGGAAATCCCGTGGCTTCGAGCGTGTCGCGGATGAGTTGAAGGATTTCTTCCTGCCGGGGGGTGAGGGATTCCATGATCAGGCGGCGTAGCGAAGGTCGGCAGCGTCGGAAACCTTGGGCGTGTCGCCGTTCTTCAAGGGATAGCGCATGCCCTCGGGTGCGGGAGCGCGCCCGAGCTTGGCGAGGCGGGTCTCGATGGCGAATCGGGAACGGTCGTGCGCTCGAGCCAGCATTTCCACTGTCGTGCCGGCATCGAAGGCCGCCCCGAGACGTTCGTCTTCTTCGGGTGGCCAGGGCTTCCCGGCGTTGGCAGCCGGGGGACGGACGCTTTTCTTCTTCCCGGCAGAGGGCGCCGCAGACGGCAGGGGCGGAGCTGCGGGTGACGTGGAAGATGCCGTCGAGGAGGGTGTCGAGGCTGCGTAGGGCGGCTCGATCCGGCCTTCGACAGCCCGCAGCGCGTGGAACAATGCTCGCACCACGTCGGGATGCTGATACGCGCTGTCGCGGGGGAAAGGTTCCCCGCTGAGCGGATCGACCCCATTCGTCAGTGCATCGAGGATGGCGAGGATCCTGGCGTTTTCCATGGCGGCCTCCTGGCAAGGATCCGGACAGGACTGTCCGGATGAACAGCTGTAGTTTCATACAGCTTCCGGCGAGAGTGCAAGCGGATTTTTCCGGCCCTGGCCGGCGCCACAGACAATCGCAGGATAATCAGTGGCATGAGGGAGCCGCGCCAGTCCCCGGTGCGCGGTCTGCCGGAAATCGGCCCTGCTGTCGCAGTCTTCCGCTCGATCGAGTCCGCGCCAGCCGCCACGCGCTTTCAGTTCAACTCTTCGCTCGGCGGTACCGGCAGACTCAGCACTTCGATGCCTTCGTCGCGCAATTCTTCGGCTTCCTCGCGCGAGGCCTGGCCGCGGATCGAGCGCCGGGGGGACTCGCCATAATGGATGCGGCGTGCTTGCTCGGGAAACTCGCGTCCCACATTCTCGGTGCTGTCGATCAACTGGCGCAGCGCCTGCCACAGGATCTGCGGGGGCGGGAACGCAGCCAGGTGTTCCGGCTGCTCGTCCACGGCGGGCTGGTGCCCCTGCTCGCCTCGGCCATGCCGGGACATGTGGATACCCGAGGGGATCCGTGCGATGGCTTCGCTGCCGCAGACCGGGCAGATCAGCATCGGCGTGTCGACCTGGCTCTCGAAATCGTCGGCGGAGGCGAACCAGGCCTCGAAGCGGTGCTCCACATCACAGATCAGGTCGTAGACGATCATCTTGTTTGCCTGTACGGCGTGTTGTTGCAGGTTCCTGGGGGCTTCGCCGTCACACTGCAGCACCAGCGAGACATTTGTCCAGACCTCCACCGAGCATGGCGCGCGGCACCCCGATACCTATGAAGACCAGAACGCTGCCGCGAGGTTCGCCGCTGGCCCATAATCGGTCCCGGGTCAGCGTCTGCTGTCGATGGACACCCTGGAACACCCAGCGCGCCGGGTCGTCCTCGAATTCGAGGACACCCTTGTAGCGCAGCAGGTCCGGGCCATACCACTGGCTGATCATCTGCAGCAGAAAATCGAATCGCTCGCGATCGAACGGGCGCTCGCCACGCCAGACGAACGATTCCACGCCGCTGGTGTGCCCGGTCGCACGCGCATAGCGCGGAAAACCGGGGTGGAGCTCGAGGGCCGTGCCGGCATCGAAGCCACCGACCTCCATGACCCATTCGATGGGGGCATCGCCGAAGCGGGCGGTCCTGATCGCGGCCCGCGGGTTCATGTCCTTCAGCCGTGACTCGAGTGCCGCGCGCTCGCCATCGAGCACCAGATCGGGCTTGGTGATGATCAGCCGATCCGCGAATCCCACCTGCTCCTGCGCTTCCACGTGGGTGTCGAGCTGGTTTCCGCCGTACTTCGCGTCGACCAGTGTCACCACGCCGTCGAGCCGATAGTGCGCGCCGATCGCCGGGTCGAGGAGCAGGGTCTGCACCACCGGTGCCGGCTGAGCCAGGCCGGTGGTCTCGATGACGACCCGGTCGAAGGCAAGCGCGCCGGCGTCGCGCCGCAGGGCCAGGTCGGTGAGCGCCTTCTGCAGATCGCCGCGCACCGTGCAGCACAGACAACCGTTCTCGGTCTCGATGATTTCGGTCGTCGGGTCGTGCACGAGAATGGCGTTGTCGATGTTCACCGCCCCGTACTCGTTCTCGATTACCGCCAGACGCTGGCGATGGGGATCGGTGAGGAGGTGGTTGAGCAATGTGGTCTTGCCGCTGCCGAGGAAGCCGGTGAGAACCGTGACGGGAATGCGATCAGAGGTGTGCATCGGAGTGCTTCATGTTGCCATCGATTCTGACCGCCATGGTGCGAGGGCCGGGTCAAACGCATCGGAACAGTGCGCGCAGATCGTTTTGAAGCACCGACGTGGTGCGCAACGGGGGTGGACATGCACCCGCAATGCACGACGGGCTCTCGCGTCACCGCCACTGTCGCTTGCTAACGTCATGTTTGGCATGGCGAATGCACCTCGCGCCGGATGCTGGGCATGGTTTCTGCGAAATGTCGCGTCGAGGCGGATTGGCTCGCCTTCGTCGTTCTCACATTCACGCTCACACTGCAAGGGGACCATCAATGAATCGCAAGCAGTTCCTCAAGACGCTGATCGGCGCCTCGCTCGCCGCCGGATGGATCGCCGGTTCCGCGTCGGCCGCCGACACCATCAAGGTCGGCATCCTCCACTCGCTGTCGGGCACGATGGCCATCTCCGAGACGTCGTTGAAGGACGTGGCGCTCATGACCATCGACGAGATCAACGCCTCCGGCGGCGTGATGGGCAAGCAGCTCGAAGCGGTCGTCGTGGATCCGGCGTCCAACTGGCCGCTGTTCGCCGAAAAGGCCCGTGGCCTGCTCTCGCAGGACAAGGTGGCCGTGGTGTTCGGCTGCTGGACTTCGGTTTCGCGCAAATCGGTCCTGCCGGTGTTCAAGGAGTTGAACGGGCTGCTGTTCTACCCGGTGCAATACGAGGGTGAAGAGCTCGAGAAGAACGTGTTCTACACCGGCGCGGCGCCGAACCAGCAAGCCATTCCGGCAGTGGAATATCTGATGTCCAAGGATGGTGGCGGGGCCAAGCGCTGGGTCCTGCTGGGCACCGACTATGTCTATCCGCGCACCACCAACAAGATCCTGCGCGCGTTCCTGAAGTCCAAGGGCGTCGACGACAAGGACATCGACGAGGTCTACACGCCGTTCGGCCATAGCGACTACCAGACCATCGTGGCCAACATCAAGAAGTTCGCGGCCGGTGGCAAGACCGCGGTGGTGTCCACCATCAACGGCGATTCCAACGTGCCTTTATACAAGGAACACGGCAACGCCGGGCTCAAGGCGACCGATGTTCCGGTGGTCGCATTCTCGGTGGGTGAAGAAGAACTGCGCGGTGTCGACACCAAGCCGCTCGTCGGGCACCTGGCCGCTTGGAACTACTTCCAATCGATCAAGAACCCCGTCAACGCTGCCTTCATCAAGAAGTGGAAGGCATACGCCAAGGCCAAGGGTCTGCCCAATGCCGACACGGTCGTGACCAACGATCCGATGGAAGCAACCTACATCGGCATCCACATGTGGAAGCAGGCGGTCGAGAAGGCCAAGACCACCGATGTCGACAAGGTCATCGCAGCGGTCGGTGGCCAGAGCTTCAAGGCGCCCGACGGTTTCACCATCAAGATGGACGAGAAGAATCACCACCTGCACAAGCCGGTATTCATCGGCGAGATCCAGGCGGACGGCCAGTTCAATGTCGTGTGGAAGACGAAGGGTCCGATCCGCGCCCAGCCGTGGAGCCCGTACATTGCGGGTAACGACAAGAAGAAAGACGTTCCGGAAGGCATGTAAGGCGGTACCGCCGCCGGCTCCGGCCGGCGGCCGCTTCCGCATCATCGATCAGTACCCATTGGCGGCCGCTATGCCGGCCGCTTCCTTCCCTTTCGATTGCTCTCCGGTCCGATGCGCCGCATCCTGATCTCGTTCGCGTTGCTGCTCGGTGCCTGTCTCGACGCGCATGCTGCGCTCGACGCCGCACTGGTAAAGCCCCTAGGGGGCGAAGATGCCGATGCCCGGGTCGAAGCGATCGTGAAGCTGGGCGCCCTCGCGAGCCCTGAAGCCTTCGCGATCCTCAATGCCCTCAACGAACAACGACTGTATGTCGAGCCGAGTGGCCGCGTACTTGTCCTCGATGAAGACGACAAGGCCTCCGATCCCCTCACCGGCGACAAGCTCGACTTGCCGGAGGACGCCGAGGCCATCACGGTCAACAACAGGCTCCGGCGCGAACTCGAAAGCGCGCTCGCAGGCCTGCGGTTGTTCTCCATCGATCCGAAAGTGCGGCTCAGAGCCGCCCAGGAACTGCAGCAGAATGCCGGTCCTGCGCAGTTGCCGCTGCTCGCCAAGGCCCTCGGGAAGGAGACCGACCCGACGGTGCGCGACCTCCTCGGCATGGCGGTGGCGACCGTCAACCTGAAGAGCGAAGACGCGACGAAGCGCAGGCAGGCGGTCGAGACCCTCGCCGACACGACCAATGCATCCGTGCGTCCGGTGCTGGCGGCCATGATCGCTCCGCGCCAGGACGGCACCTTCGCCGAGCCCGATGCCGGTGTCCGCGCCGCCGTGGTCGATACGCTCGCGCGCATCGATCGTCATTTGCTGATCGTCGAATGGGCGGGCAACCTGTTCTACGGAGTAAGCCTGGCGAGCGTGCTGCTGCTGGCCGCCCTAGGTCTCGCCATCACGTTCGGCTTGATGGGCATCATCAACATGGCTCATGGCGAGTTGCTCATGGTCGGCGCCTATTCCACCTACGTGGTGCAGCTCGCCTTCAGACGCTGGTTCCCTGCCCAGATCGACTGGTACGTGGTGGCCGCGGTACCCACCGCCTTCCTGATCGCGGCGGGTGTCGGCATGATCCTCGAGCGGACGGTGATCCGGTGGCTGTACGGCCGACCGCTCGAGACCCTGCTCGCGACCTGGGGCATCAGTCTGGTGCTGATGCAGACCGTACGCACCCTGTTCGGCGCGCAGAACGTGGAGGTCGCGAACCCGAGCTGGATGTCGGGGGGGGTGAGCGTGCTGGGCGGTCTGGTGCTCACCTACAACCGGATCGTCATCATCGGTTTCGCGATCTTCGTCGTGGTGATCGTCTGGGCCTTGCTCAACAAGACGCGTCTGGGGTTGTTCGTCCGCGCGGTCACGCAGAACCGGCGCATGGCCGATTGCGTTGGCGTTCCCACGGGTCGGGTCGACATGCTCACCTTCGGCCTCGGCTCGGGCATCGCCGGCCTGGGTGGAGTGGCGCTGTCGCAGCTGGGCAACGTCGGTCCGGATCTCGGACAGAGCTATATCGTGGATTCGTTCATGGTCGTCGTGCTGGGCGGCGTCGGGCAACTCGCCGGAACCGTGATCGCGGCATTCGGCCTGGGCGAATTGAACAAGTTCCTGGAACCCTACGCGGGGGCCGTGCTGGGCAAGATCGCCATACTCGTGCTGATCGTGCTGTTCATCCAGAAGCGTCCCCAGGGCCTGTTCGCTCTGAAGGGCAGGAGCGCGGACTGATGCCGCATCCTCCCGCCCGTGCCGCGCTGTTCCCGCCGATCGTCTGGATCGGCGTCCTGAGCGTCGCCGCGATACTCGCGCTGCTGCCGCTGCTCAATCTCCTCGCGCCCGAGACCAGCCCGCTGTACGTCTCCAGTTTCACCATCGCGCTGCTGGGCAAGTTCATGTGCTTCGCGATCGCGGCGCTCGCGCTCGATCTGGTCTGGGGCTATACCGGCATCCTGAGCCTCGGCCATGGGCTGTTCTTTGCCCTCGGGGGCTACGCGCACGGCATGTACCTGATGCGGGCCATCGGTCACGACGGCGTGTACAAGTCCGACCTGCCGGATTTCATGGTGTTCCTGGACTGGAAGGCCTACCCCTGGTACTGGTCGTTCACCGATCATTTCTGGTACAGCATGCTGCTGGTGGTGCTGGTGCCGGGGCTGCTCGCGTTCGTCTTCGGCTTCTTCGCGTTCCGTTCACGCATCAAGGGCGTCTATTTCTCGATCATCACGCAGGCCGTGACGTTCGCGGCCATGCTGCTGTTCTTCCGCAACAACACCGGCTTCGGTGGCAACAACGGCTTCACCGATTTCAAGCGCATCCTCGGCTTCACCATCACCACGCCGCAGACCAAGGCAGTGCTGTACCTGATCACGCTGGCGACGCTGATCGGGGCATTGCTGCTGGCGCGTTCGATCACCCAGTCGAAGCTCGGGCGCGTGCTGACGGGTATCCGCGACGCCGAGAGTCGCCTCATGTTCGTGGGCTACGATCCGCTGTGGTTCAAGCTGTTCGTGTGGACGTTCTCCGCGGTGCTGTGCGGCATCGCCGGCGCGCTCTATGTGCCCCAGGTCGGTATCATCAACCCGAGCGAAATGTCACCTGCTAACTCCATCGAGATGGTCATCTGGGTCGCGACCGGCGGCCGCGGCACGCTGATCGGTCCGATCGTGGGGGCCGGCGTCGTCAACGGGCTGAAGACGTGGTTCACATCCGTGCTGCCGCAGTACTGGCTGTTCGTGCTCGGTGCGATCTTCGTGCTCGCCACGTTGTTCCTGCCACAGGGCATCGTGGGTCTGATGCGCAAGCTCTGGATGCGGCGCGCGGCGGCGTCCGCCGTAGCCGACCCCGCGGCAGGAGGCGCCAGGTGAACGATACAGTGGAGTCGGGCGACCCCACGGGCGGTGGTGGCGTCTCATCCGGTACCGGTCACGGCCACGTCGCGGGCGCCGACGTCGATCTGTCGCATCGTGCGATCCTGTACCTTGAGGACATCACGGTATCGTTCGACGGATTTCGTGCACTCAACAAGCTGACCCTCGACATCGATGTCGGCGAACTGCGCTGCGTGATCGGTCCGAACGGCGCCGGCAAGACCACCATGATGGATGTCATCACGGGCAAGACCCGTCCCGACTCCGGCACCGCATTCTTCGGCCAGACCATGGATCTGACGCGCCTCACCGAGCCCGAGATCGCTCATGCCGGCATCGGCCGCAAGTTCCAGCGCCCCACGGTTTTCGAGAGCCACACGGTGTTCGAGAACCTCGAGCTCGCAATGAAGATGGACAAGCGCGTGCGCCAGACGTTGTTTGCGAAGTTGACCGGTGCCCAGGTCGACGCCATCGGTGCGACGCTGGCGCTGATCCGCCTCGAGGACGAGGCATTCCGTCCGGCGGGACTGCTCTCGCACGGTCAGAAGCAATGGCTCGAGATCGGCATGCTGCTGATGCAGGAACCCAAGCTGCTGCTGCTCGACGAGCCGGTCGCCGGCATGACCGACGCCGAGACGGAGCGCACCGGCGAGCTGCTGAACGAGTTGCGCGGCAAGCATTCGCTGATGGTCGTGGAGCACGACATGGATTTCGTCGCGAGCATCGCGGTCGGCAGCAAGGTAACGGTGCTGCACGAGGGCTCGGTCCTCGCCGAAGGAACCATGGACGAAGTCCAGACTGATTCGCGTGTCATCGAAGTCTATCTGGGTCGCTAGGATGGGACGCTACGCGCGCCTGCCCTCGTTCGTGAAAGCCTGACATGCTGAAGGTCGTCGACATCAACCAGTACTACGGCGGCAGCCACACGCTGCGGGGGATTTCCTTCGAGGCCGCCAAGGGCGAATGCACGGCGTTGCTCGGCCGCAATGGAGTGGGCAAGACCACGCTGCTCAAGTGCCTCATGGGAGTGCTCCCGGTGGCGAGCGGCCACGTGCACTTCGAAGGGCGGGACATCACTCGTGCGAGCCCCCACCAGCGCGCTGCAGCCGGGATCGCCTACGTCCCGCAGGGTCGGGAGATCTTCGCCCGCCTGACGGTCGAGGAGAACATCCGCATGGGCATGGCGACGAAGTCGTCAGGCGCGGCGCGCAACATTCCGGGCGAGGTGTTCGAGCTCTTTCCGGTGCTGAAGGAAATGCTCGGCCGGCGCGGCGGCGATCTTTCCGGCGGGCAGCAGCAGCAGCTCGCCATCGCGCGCGCGCTGGTGGCGGATCCCAAGCTCATCATCCTCGACGAACCGACCGAAGGGATCCAGCCGTCCATCATCAAGGACATCGAGCGCGTTATCCGCCTCTTGCGCGAACGCGGCGACATTGCCATCCTGCTGGTCGAGCAGTACTACGATTTCGCGCGCGCGCTCGCCGATCGGTACGTGGTGCTCAACCGGGGTCTGGTCGTCAAGAGCGGGCCGGGCGAGGAGATGGAACGCGAGAACGTGCGGGGTTACCTCGCCGTGTAAACGCATCACTGGAACGGGGCGATGGAACTGACGCCGAGGGAAAAAGACAAGCTGCTGATCTTCACGGCCGCGCTGGTGGCCGAACGCCGCAAGGCTAGAGGCCTCAAGCTCAACTATCCGGAGGCGACGGCCTTCATCTCCGCAGCCGTGATGGAAGGGGCACGCGATGGGCGGTCGGTGGCGGAACTCATGAGCTACGGCGCCACGTTGCTCACGCGGGCGGACGTGATGGAGGGCGTGCCCGAGATGATCCCGGACATCCAGGTGGAAGCGACTTTCCCCGATGGCACCAAGCTCGTGACCGTGCATCAGCCGATATCATGAGCATGATTCCGGGCGAGATCAGGACGGCGGCCGGCGACATCGAACTCAATGTCGGGCGAGCCACCGTGACGATTGCGGTCACCAATACCGGCGATCGGCCGGTGCAGGTCGGCTCCCACTATCACTTCTTCGAAACCAACGAGGCCCTGGCCTTCGATCGCGCCAAGGCGCGCGGATTCCGCCTCAACATTCCGGCGGGGACCGCGGTGCGCTTCGAGCCCGGGCAGGGGCGGGAAGTCGAACTCGTGGCCTTCGCGGGGGATCGCGCGGTCTACGGCTTCCAGGGCAAGGTGCAGGGTAAGCTCCCATGACGCTGAAAATTGATCGCGCCGGCTACGCCAGCATGTATGGCCCCACCACCGGGGACCGTGTCCGTCTGGCGGACACCGATCTGTGGATCGAGGTGGAGCGGGATCACACGATACCCGGCGAGGAAGTGAAGTTCGGCGGCGGCAAGGTGATCCGCGACGGCATGGGACAAAGCCAGAGGCTCGACGCGCAGGTGGCCGACACCGTGATCACCAATGCGCTGATCGTCGACCACACCGGCATCGTCAAGGCGGACATCGGCATCAAGCACGGGCGCATCGCGGCGATCGGCAAGGCTGGCAACCCCGACGTGCAACCCGGCGTCACCATCGCCATCGGCGGGGGTACGGAAGTCATCGCCGGCGAGGGCATGATCGTCACGGCCGGCGGCATCGACGCGCACATCCATTTCATCTGCCCGCAGCAGATCGAAGAGGCGCTGATGTCCGGCGTCACCACCATGCTCGGCGGCGGAACCGGACCGGCAACCGGAACCTTCGCCACCACGTGCACGCCCGGCATCTGGCACATGCACCGCATGCTGCAATCGGCGGACGGATTTCCGATGAACCTCGGGTTCTACGGCAAGGGCAACGTGAGTCTGCCGGGGCCTCTGCGCGAACAGGTCGCCGCGGGCGCCCTCGGCCTGAAACTGCACGAAGACTGGGGCACCACCCCGGCCGCGATCGACAATTGCCTCGCGGTGGCGGACGAGATGGACGTGCAGGTGGCCATCCACACCGATACCCTGAACGAATCGGGTTTCGTCGAGGCATCCATCGCGGCGTTCAAGGGCCGCACCATCCACACCTTCCATACCGAAGGCGCGGGTGGTGGCCATGCGCCCGATATCATCCGGGTGGTGCAGGAAGCCAACGTGCTGCCGTCATCGACCAATCCGACGCGGCCCTTCACCGTGAACACGCTCGAAGAGCATCTCGACATGCTCATGGTCTGCCATCACCTCGACTCTTCGATCCCGGAGGACGTCGCGTTCGCCGAATCGCGCATCCGGCCCCAGACCATCGCCGCCGAGGACATCCTCCACGACCTTGGCGCCATCAGCATGATGTCCTCCGATTCGCAGGCCATGGGTCGCGTGGGCGAGGTCATCATGCGCACCTGGCAGACGGCGCACAAGATGCGCACGCAGCGCGGCGCATTGCCCGGTGACGGTGCCGGCAACGACAACTTCCGCGTCAAACGCTACATCGCAAAGTACACGATCAATCCGGCGCTGGCACACGGGATAGCGCACGAAGTCGGCTCGATCGAGGTCGGCAAACTGGCCGACCTGGTGCTGTGGCGGCCGGCGTTCTTCGGCGTGAAGCCGAGTCTGATTCTCAAGGGCGGGATGATCGCGGCCGCCGCGATGGGCGACCCGAACGCGTCGATTCCGACCCCGCAACCGGTGCACTATCGCCCGATGTTCGGCGCCTTCGGCGGGGCTTGTGCGGCCACGTCGGTGACCTTCGTGTCCGGGGCGGCGCTAGAGTCCGGTATCGGCACGCAACTGGCGCTCAACAAGCGCCTGGTCGCGGTGAAGGGAACCCGCAATCTCACGAAGCGCGATCTGCCACTGAATGACGCCATGCCGCGAATGGAAGTGAACGCGCAGACCTATGAGGTCCGGGCCGATGGCGTGCTGCTGACTTGCGAGCCGGCGCATACGCTGCCGATGGCGCAGCGCTACTTCCTGTTCTAGGAGCCTGTCGGACTTAAGTGTTGGCAAGCCGACCCGTGCGAGGCGCGCTGCGTTTTCTTGCGGCGAGACACCGATCCAGTGCTGAAGTCGGTTTCCGAAGCTTCTGGAGGGCTCATGGGCGGCCCTGAATGGTCG